>MHFR01000037.1 GCA_001804285.1 Candidatus Danuiimicrobium aquiferis | reverse complement strand
AATACAGTCCAGCAGCAACTCAATATTGATAATTGGATAAACTAGAGCGCTTCCTGCTTTATCGTAAAATTGACAGCCCACAAATTTTCCACTAACACTTTTCCTGAGTTTTAGTTATAATTCCCACCTCTTAATCGTTATTTTACTACTGAAATAGGCACCATTTAGGCACAACAGTGCGCCCAGAGTGTTTGTAGGTAGGCGAATGGTTGCGCCCGCCCCAACTTTGATTGATAGTTTGAGGAGGTTGGGACTGGCACAAAACTTTGATAAATATGCACATGGTATTATTTTAGATGTGGTTTTGCGCCCGTAGTTCAATTGGATAGAACGTCTGACTACGGATTTCAACTGATGTTTTCGCAAGTTTTTTGTTATCAACGCATTACGAAACCCGCCAACCATTTACAAAAAATAAAAATGATCGTTGCTGATCATCGTTTTTCATTGTTGAGAAAAATTTGGTCAAAATTCGGGCATTTAGAACTTCTGACAATCAAGTCGCCATTGTGATTTTTCTAAGTTTCTTGTTTCAGACACTTTGCTTTTGTTTGATGAGTCAAAAAAATCAAATAAGCACCCATTTTTCATTTTTAATCATTATTTTCTTGCATTAAATTGTATTCGGTCAAATTTGGTCAACGGAGAATCGTCGAGTTTTTATTTTGTTTAGATTTCTAAAATTGAGGAGAAAGACCGAGGAAATCAAAATAAAAACAATTAGATCGGCAAACAATTGTGTGAACTTATTTATTGATAGTTTAGTTTGGAAGGTGTAGTCTTTCTGGCATCACATCGGGACTGATTTATGATGATATTTCGAGATAATAAATTATCGCGTTTTATAGCACTCCTGCTATTGCTGGGCTTTGCTGTTTTTGGCGCCCATTTTCTGCATCATGATAATGATATAGACCAATGTCTTGTTTGCAAATTCACTTCACAAATCGGATTTGTTCTTTTCTTTTTCGTTTTTTTGTTTTTGAAATTAATTCGCGAACGCTTTTGGGTTCCGGATTTTACAAGATTATTATCCTCACAATTTCCTACAACTTTCTTCGGACGAGCTCCTCCTGCTTGTTCATAATTAACTTTCCTCTAAAGCCTGTTGGGCTCCTTACAAAAATATTTTCAATATAAAAATTGAATTTTAATTTTGAAAATTTAAAATCGGAGGATAGAAATGCGATTTATATCCATTTTTTTTATTTTTTTCGTTTTCCTCAGCCAGACGGTATTTGCTGAGGGCCCTATGGTCCAAAACTCTCAAAATCAGGTGGCGGAATTAAGCCAAACCGTTAAATCACTTCAAGAAACGGTCAAACAATTGCAATTAACAGTTCAATCTCAAAATGAAGTTTTGCAACAGCAAAATATAAGAATAGCGGGTTTGGAACAATCTAAAACTTCACCTCAACAAACGGGAGCTGTGGTTCCTGTTTCTGCATCAACTACGAGAGGTATTTCACAAGGTTTTAATCCTGATATTGGCATGGTCGGAAGCGTGGTTGGTAAATTAACGGAAAGCAAAGAAGACCAAGAAGGAAATAATTCGATTGCGCTAAAAGAACTTGAGCTTAATGTGGGTCATGTGGTTGATCCGTTTTCCCGGGCAGACGCGGTGATTAGTTTTAACGATGCGATTGGAGATCAAAACGCAAACATTGAAGAGGCGTATTATACGCGATGGGGATTGCCGCTTGGGTTCACAGGCCAAATCGGAAAATTTCGATCCAAAATTGGAAAACAAAATCTTCTTCATTCTCATCAATTGGACACAGTTGATTATCCGCTCGTCATTCGGGATTTTTTTGGTGAAGAAGGTTTAGCCTCTTCCGGGGCACGTCTCAGTAATATGATTCCAAATCCATGGGACCAGGCTATCGAAATTACCGGAGAAATATTAAGAGGGAATAACGGCACCAGTTTTTCAGGAATTTCAAGACGTCCAATTTTTAATTCACATGTGAAAACTTATTTTGATCTTCCATCTGATGCAAATGCTGAAGTGGGATGGACGACGCTTTTCGGCGATGAAAATCCGGATACGATCTATGTGGATGATAGTGGGAATACCGTGGTCATCCATCATCTGGAAGGCCAAACGCGGTATGGCGTCAAAGTGTATGGTGCGGATTTGACAATCCATATGCCGCTTCCAGAAGGCAAGAAACTGAAATGGCAGAATGAGCTATATTTTCAAAACCGGACAAATCGAGTACATCCCAATGATAAACCGTGGGGATTTTATACGCTGCTCGATTACCGGTTTTCAGAAAAATTCAGCACCGGTGTCCGATTTGATTATGTTCAGCCGTTGGATGTTTTTGGAAACCCTCGGGAAACGACTTCGATATCTCCCTATTTGACTTTTTGGCAAAGTGAATATGCCGATTTTCGTTTGCAATACTCACATACGGGACCTGAGAATTCGACCGGGAAAGTCAATAATGAGTTATTCCTAAAAACGAATTTCTTAATCGGCGCCCATAAACATCCGGTCGAGTAAATTATGACAACTCAAATTTAAGGAGTGACTTCAATGAATAAATTTAAATTATTACCTCTAGTTTTTTCGATCGCTTTATTATTTGTTTCCGCTCAATTGTCTTTTGCCGCTGACAAAATCAGAATCGTTACAACCACGAGCACGATTGCGGATTTAACCAGACAAGTTGTCGGTGAAAAGGCGGACATCCATTACGTAGCACCGCCTAAGCAAAACATTCATTTCATTTCACCCACGCCAAAGGACGTGTTAAAAGTAAAAAAAGCGGATGTGTTTATCCACGGCGGATTGGATTTAGAGGCTTGGCGGGATCCGTTGCTTAATGCGGCGGGAAACACGGCTTTTCTCGGCAATGGAAAAGCCTCGATTGATGTTTCGAAAGAAGTTGTTTTGCTTGAGGTTCCAACGTCGTTTTCCCGCAGCGAGGGTGACATTCATGTTTATGGCAATCCGCATTATTGGGTAGACCCGCAAAATGCTTTAACTATGATTGATAATATTGTTTCCGGTTTGAGCGAATTATATCCTCAGGACGCGGATGAATTTAGAAGAAATGCGGATCAATATAAACAGAAATTAACTACAAAGATTGGCGAATGGGACAAACGAATGGCTCCATATAAGGGTGAGACTCTTGTTGCTTACCATAAGAGCTGGCCCTATTTTGCAAAGCATTTTGGCTTTAACGTCATTGACCAGTTAGAACCAAAGCCCGGGATCCCTCCAACCTCAAAGCACATAGCGGCCGTGGAAAACGAAATGAAAGAACATCATACAAAAATAATCATCAAAGAAATTTACAATGAAAGCCGCACGCCTGGAAAAGTGGCCAATGAAACAGGTGCTACGGTGGTGACATTGGAAACGGCCCCGGGTGAACGGAAAGACACTCCGGATTACATTTCCATGATGGAGCATAACGTCAGCGAATTAGAGGCTGTATTTCCCAAGAAAGCGAGTCAATCATGAATGATTTTGTTATATTGATGTGGAAGCCGCTTTTGGCTTGCATGATTCTGACCGGAATGCATGCTTATCTGGGCGTTCATGTCATTGAGCGAAAGGTCATTTTTGTGGACCTTGCACTGGCCCAAATCGCGGCATTGGGAGCTTGCGTTGCGTTATTATTCGGTTTTGATGTGACAGATCCGGCCGCCTATTGGTTTTCTCTTTCGGCGACGTTTATCGGTGCGGTCATTTTTTCTCTGACCCGGACTCGAAAAGAAACCGTACCTCATGAAGCGATCATCGGAATTGTTTACGCGGTTTCGGCGGCTCTGGCAATACTGCTTCTTAGCCGGTCAGCCGAAGGAGATGAGCATATCCGCCAGATGCTGGTCGGAAATGTTTCCCTTGTGACGACTCCTGAGATTTTATATATGGCCGTCCTTTATGGATTGATAGGATTGGTCCATTGGGTTTTTAGAAGACAATTCGTGATCGTTTCAACTCAACCCGAAACTGCTTACAAGCGCCATGTTTCAGTCAAGCTTTGGGACTTGTTGTTTTATCTTACTTTCGGTTTGGTGGTTACAAGTTCCGTCAAAATCGCAGGCGTTCTTATGGTATTTACTTTCTTAATCGTGCCATCTGTCGCCGCTATTTTGTTTTCGCAACGGTTATCGGTTCGGCTGCTGATTGGTTGGGCGATGGGTTTTGTCGGTAGTTTAATGGGAATTGCGTTGTCCTACTTTCTCGATCTTCCTACCGGCGCTACTGTGGTGTGTAGTTTTGGAGTGATTTTGGTTCTACTTTCTGTTTTTCGTAGATTCAAACGTTAGCGTACAAATAGAACGTCGCGAGTTGTTGCTTGTTTATTTATCATGAGGAATTGATTGACAATAAGCCGAATTGTTATTAGCATATGCCAATAACGGAGGTATGATGGCAAGGCCGATTCGTTGCAGATGTATTCGCGGAGTTCCCGAAGCAAATTACTTTAAGCCCCGGGGTATTCCAGTTACCTCATTGGGGGAAGTTTGTCTCGGAATGGATGAGTTTGAGGCAATCCGCCTTGCAGACTTGGATGGCCAATATCAGGAGAAAGCCGCAAAGCAGATGAACGTTTCACGGCAGACTTTTGGCAATATCATTGAAACGGCGCACAGGAAGATTGCGGATGCGGTGGTTAATGGAAAAGCGTTAAAAATTGAAGGAGGGGTAGTCCAAATGATGCAAAGACAATTTGTGTGTTCAGATTGTAAACACGAGTGGAGTGTTGCGTTCGGTACAGGCAGGCCAGAAGCGTGTCCCAAGTGCCAAAGTAAGAATGTTTGTCGCTCAGAGAAGGACAAAGGGCGGGGAAGAGGCGGACGCGGCGCCGGTAGCGGTCAATGCCTGAGGCGCGAATGTCAGAGGTCTTAAGGCAAATCTGGAAAAGACTAAAACAATTCAAGCAATATGGTTACGATTTGCCTGCTTCCCGAAAATTTCTCCTCAAACGAGCCGGGATCAACAAAGGTTCAATTTTGGAGGTGGGGACGGGAAAAGGGCATCTTGCGGTTGAGATAGCAAAAAATGGAATGCCGATCACGTCCGTTGATTCCGATTCAGGCCAATTGTCTATTGCGCGAAGACATCTGAAAGCATTGAAACTCGACCGATCTGTAACATTAGTGAAGATGAATGCGGAAAAACTGCGGTTTAAAAATCGATCTTTTGATACGGTTGTTTCTATTGATTTTTTTCATCACGCAGAGTCGCCAAGTCGATGTTTGAAGGAGATGATACGGGTAGCTCAAAACACTTTGGTGATAGCAGACCTCAATAAAAGAGGTGAGCGTATGATGGAACGCGTTCATCAGGAAGAAAATCATCACCATCCCGTAACCAAGATAGCGTTTAAGGGAATACGGAAACATCTCCAAGACAACCATTTTGTTGTCAGGGTTTATAAGAAAAATTGTCATACCTATTTGATTGCCAACCGAAAGGATTAAAAAATGAAAATTTGTATTCCGATTGAAAACAATAAAGGGCTTGCATCAAAAGTGTTTGGACATTTTGGCAGTGCGCCTTATTTTTTGATTTATGATACAGAGGAAAAGAGTTCGGATGTTATTGAAAATAAAAATGAGCATCACGCTCATGGCATGTGTCAGCCGATGAATGCATTGGCTGGTAAAAAGATTGATGCGGTCGTTTCCGGCGGGATGGGCGCACGGGCAGTCGAGAAGCTGAATGCAGGTGGCATCAGGGCCTACAGAGTTATTCCGGGAACGGTTGCGGATATCGTGGATCAATTCCTTAAGGGCGGACTTGAGGAGATGACTGTCAATAATGCCTGCATTCAGCATAATTGCCATTAATATGCTAACAGCGATTCGTATGAGATGAACATAAAGATCCTTTCGATTGGTGCCCGATTTTCACCGGAATTGCAAAAAAATTGAATTGGAGTTTACCCGCACCTTCCAGCTTTAAAAGGTTTGTTCGAAGAGAAGCTGGCTAAAACTAGGGAAGCCGCCAATCAAATTGAAAGAAAGTTCAAGAGATGGCTCCAATCAGTATGGTGCTTAGCTTGTGAAGGGCAGTGTCTTAGCGTAAGCACCCTAATGTTACTGCTCGCACCGCTTGTCTCCGCAGAAGTCAATATTATAATTTGACCAACTGAAACCTATATGATAAGTTATATATATGTAATTATCATATAGATGTAAATCTTAACACGGAGGCGTATCATATGTTTGAGGGTAGTAAGTTGGCGAAAAAATATAAATTTAAGAAATGCGAATGCCCTAGTGGAAAAATGACCCGTTTCGTTGAACCGTGTCTCTTGTTTTTCTTATCTCAAAAGCCATCGTATGGCTATGAATTAATGGATCAGTTAAATCAATTTGGTTTTCAAAAGGCCAAGCCTGATCCCGCGATGGTTTACAGGATGCTTCGTTCTTTAGAGAAGGAAGAATGCGTTATTTCAAAGTGGGACACCAAGGGCACTGGACCCGCGAAAAGAAATTATGAATTAACTTCTAAAGGATTTTCTTTGCTTCATGCTTGGGCGGAAGGTATCGCAATGCGCAAACAGGTCTTGGAAAAATTCCTTAAGCAGTACAAACAATGCTTTAAGAATAATAAAAAGACCTCGTTTTCTTCTAAATTAGGAAACGGAGGTGGGAGGTGGAGATGAAAAAAAATATTTTTACCGCGCTTATTTTCACTGCATTAATAGGCGGTGCTTTTGCGATCGGGTTACCAGCTATTGGTAAAACCGAAAAGCCCCAGGATTATGAAACCGTAGCGGCAAAAAGGAAGACGATCAGCGCTTCAATTCTTGCAACCGGAGCGGTAAAACCAATCATTGGAGCGGAGGTGAAGGTGGGGGCGCGTATTTCCGGTAAAGTCGAACATCTTTACGCTAACATAGGAGACAGGGTTGAAAAGGATCAGGTTATCGCTGAGATAGAAAAGAAGGATTTAGAGGCTCAAGTGACTCAGGCAGAAGCTAATCTTAAAGTGGCGGATGCGGGGATTGGCGTGTCTAAAGCATCATTTTGGCCGGCCTTAAACGCCGAGACAGATTTTGGCGTGCAAGGTACGACATATTTTCCGCAAACAGGAGATAATTTCGCCGGATTAAAAGTAACCGTGCCGCTTTTTAACGGTCAGGATTTATATACGATCAAACAGTCGAAGGCAACCAAGGAAGCCGTTAGGGCGGCGCTTGATTATTCAAAGATTCAGCTTTCTTATGCCACTATCACGGCTCCTATTTCCGGAGTGATTGCTTCTGTAAGTACTCAGGAAGGGGAAACCGTTGCCGCAGGGCTTACAGCTCCTACATTCGTTACGATTATTGATCTTGCGAGACTCCAAGTCGATGCCTTTGTGGATGAGACTGATATCGGGAGAGTCAAAGTGGGACAAAAGGCGATATTCACCGTTGATACATATCCGGATAAAGAATTTGCCGGTAAGGTAAGGGCAATTTATCCGAAAGCGATTATTCAGGAGAATGTGGTTAATTTTGACGTCGTTATAGAAATCGATGATCCGAATATTGAACTTTTGCGGCCGGACATGACTACCAGCGTGACCATTTATCAGGAAGAAAGAAAAGGGGTCCTCGTGATTCCGCGCGCGGCGGTTACAAAAGAAGGAGCCGGAAAATCTGTTTTGGTAAAACAGAATAACGGAAGTTTTGAGAAAAAAGAGATTAAAACCGGCATGACAAGCGGAAGCGATGTCGAGGTGGTTTCAGGACTTAATGAAGGGGAGAGTGTCGGTATTAAGCGAGAATAAGAAAATATCAGGAGGTGTGTGATGATCGAATTTAACGATATTACTAAATTTTTTATCAGCGGGACGGTGCGGACAGATGTTCTTAGGGGGGTTACTTTTAAAGTCAATAAAGGAGAATTTGCCGCAATTATGGCGCCTTCGGGAACAGGCAAAACCACCTTATTGAATGTTCTCGGGTGTCTAATGAAGGCATCAAGTGGTTCATACCTATTTGAAGACCAAGACATCGAAACTTTAAACGACGATCAGCTCTCCGAGATAAGAAATAAAAAGATCGGGTTTGTCTTTCAGACATTTAATCTTTTAGAAAGAACGAGCGCGCTCGACAATGTCCTCCTGCCGCTGGTCTATGCAGATGTTTATCCCGCAGATGCGGATAAGAAAGCCAGCCGATTCTTGGAGTCTGTGGGTTTAAAAGAAAGAATAAATTATAAACCGAGCGAACTTTCTGGAGGCCAGCAACAGCGTGTCGCCATAGCCCGCGCTCTTATCAACGATCCTGCGGTTATTTTGGCTGACGAGCCGACGGGAAACTTAGATGCTAATTCCGCTAAAGAAATTATGGAAATTTTTAAGACCCTGCACAAAGAAGGACGGACAATCCTTGTGGTGACGCACGATATCAATATTGCGCGTAGCGCCGAAAGGATTATATATTTGAAAGACGGCAGAGTGGAGAAAGAAGAGGTGCTGAGATGAAAATAATGAGAATTGCCGGGGTCTCCATGGATGCCGTAATGAAACATAAGGTGCGGACATTTCTTATTGTGCTTGCTATTGTAGTCGGCATTGCTACTCTTACCGTCATAGTGGCCTTAACTCAAGGGGCAAATAAGAAGATCTTACAGCAGATAAATAATTTCGGCCCGGATGCGATTATGGTTCATTCCGGCGGAGGCAAAATGCGCGGGCCTTCTACAGCTTCGGAAGCCAATCTTACTAAAAAAGACATAGCCGATATTCAGGATATTGAAGGGGTAAAATTAATTTCGCCTTTTCAGGTGTCGCTGGATATGCCGGTAAAATACGGCAATAAATTTACAACTTCATGGATCTTTGGAGTTGAGTCGAGCTGGCAGGAAGCGTGGAAAAGAGGTGCCTCTAAAGGCGATTTTATTTCTGATTCCGACAACGAACAACTTTCCAAGGTATGTGTCATAGGCCAGACTGCGGCCAAAGATTTGTTCGGGGATGCCAATCCAATTGGTGAAAACATACTGGTTGAGAACGTTTCTTTCAGGGTAATAGGGATTTTAGAAAAAAGAGGACAGTCTCCGGTTGGAACCGATTTTGACAATCTCATACTTATTCCTTTTACTACGGCATCAAGAAGGCTTATGAATCAGCCTCTATATATCGCTATGGCAAGAGCGGTAGTTTTTAATCCCTCGCAGATAAAAACTGTTACAGCTAAGATAAAAGAAATTTTGCGCGCGAATCATCACTTGGCGGAAACAGAGGAAGACGATTTTAAGATGACCAGCCCTGAAGAAATAACGAAGATGATTAAAAGCACATCACAAACGCTCAATGTCTTTTTATGGCTGGTAGGGATTATCTCTCCTTTTGTCGGAGGAATTGTGCTAATGAATATCATGCTCATGGCTGTTTCAGAACGCAAGCGGGAAATAGGCCTAAGAAGAGCGGTAGGAGCTAAAAAGAAACATATAATTTTCCAATTTCTCGCTGAGTCGCTTGTGTTGACTTTCGCAGGCGGAGCTTTCGGCGTGACAGCCGGGGTTATTATTGCCATCCTGATCAGTTTTTCCGGTAAGCCGATCAGTATAACGTGGCAACCTTTTGCCACAGCGTTTTTATTTTCAACGGTCATAGGGCTTTTTTTCGGGATTTATCCTGCTCGGAAAGCGGCAGCCCTTGATCCAGCGGGTGCGTTGAGCCAAAAATGAAGATTGTAAAGAATATAGAAATCTCCAAGAAAATATTACTTGAGCGCAAGGTCAGGACGCTTCTTTCACTTTCAGGGATAATTGTCGGTGTTTGTGCGGTTATCGTGATGGTAGCTCTGGGAAAAGGGACGGAAGCGAAAGTTACCTCGCAAATAACAAAGATGGGGAGCAATCTTCTTCTTGTCAGCGCCGGTCAGGTCAAAATTATCGCAGGCAGGGCCCGGCAGGCGAAGATCGTTACGACACTTGAATTAAGTGACGCTGATTCCATTGCGGAAGGCGTTTCAAGTCTGAGATATATTGCTTCGGCGCAGGTTAAAAAATTACAGGTCAAATACGGCAATTTGAGTACGAAAACGAATATTGTCGGAACGACGTCCGATATTGTCGAAATTCAAAACCATTCTCTTTCAGAAGGAAGGTTTTTTGATGAAGATGAAGATAAGGGGCTGAGAAGGGTAGCTATTATCGGAAAGACTGTAGTTGAAAATATATTCGACCAGCAGGATCCGCTCGGAGAGATAATTTATATCGGCAAGGTTCCCTTTGAGATTATAGGAGTTCTTTCTTCTAAGGGGCTGGATCTTTACGGCGCGGATCAGGATGATCAGATATTTATTCCCGTTAGGACGTCCCTGCGCAGGCTTTTTAATTTAACCTATATCAATACAATCTACGTAAAGGTTAAAGACGGCGTTTCGATGAAACAAGCGGCTGAGGAGATAGACACTGTTTTGCGGGAAAGGCATCATATACGGGAAGATAAAGATAATGATTTTACCATTCTTAATCAGACTGCTATTTTGGAGGCACAACAGGAGAGCAGCCGGACATTTACTTTGCTTATTGGAAGTATCGCGGCGCTTTCTCTTTTGGTCGGTGGGATCGGGGTCTTGGCAGTGATGCTTATATCCATCAGGGAACGGATAAAAGAAATCGGTATACGAAGGGCTGTCGGAGCCAAAAGAAGAGATATTCTTATCCAGTTTTTATCTGAGGCGTTACTCTTAAGCATCGGAGGCGGAATGATTGGCATAGTGATGGGGGTTGTGGCATCGATTCTGACAGCGATTTTTGCCAAGTTGCCGCTTATTATTCCTATGGACGCGGTCGGAGTGTCCTTTTTAGCAACGGTTATTATTGGTGTTTTTTTCGGCGTATATCCAGCGAGGAAGGCATCTCTTTTGGATCCGATTAAAGCGTTGCAGTTTGAATAAGAACATTTTAGGAGCATAAAGAAAGGATGGGGATATGAAGATTTGTATTCCAACAGAAACAAATGAAGGCAAGCGCGCGGAGGTTTACGGTCATTTCGGAAGTGCACCGTATTTCACTATCGTTGATACAGAAAAAAATTCTGTAGAAATCATTAACAATGCTAACCAGCATCATTCGCACGGCATGTGTCAGCCGATGAGTGCGTTAGTCGGGAAGAAGATTGACGCTGTGGTTACCGGAGGAATGGGCGCTCGGGCAGTTCAAAAACTCAATGCGGGTGGGATCAAGGCTTATAAAGTTATTCCGGGAACAGTTGCGGATATTGTCAGCCAATTCACCAAAGGCGGGCTTGATGAGATTACCGTTAATAATGCTTGTGCGCAACATAGCTGTCATTAACTCATAGGATATCCGATGAAAGTTCGAGAAAGCGGAATGCCTGATCGGGGTATGTGGGAGAAGTTTTTTGATCCCTGCAAAATTATAATACAGATGGGATTGGATTCACAAGTCCGTGATGTGGTTGAAGTCGGATGCGGCTATGGCACTTTCACTATTTCTGTTGCTAAGGTGATTAGCGGCCAGATTCATGCTTATGACATTGATGAGGAAATGATCCACATCACCCAAGCTGAAGCCGAAAAAGCCAAGCTGAATAATGTGAATGCCGTTTTGCGGGATATTATTGCTGATGGCACTGGACTTCCTGATGAAAGCGTGGATTATGTGATGCTTTTTAATATTCTGCATCTTGAGACGCCTGAACTATTGCTTAAAGAGGCTAACCGGATATTGAGAAGCGGAGGAAAGCTGGGAATCATCCATTGGAATTACGATCCGTCAACGCCAAGAGGTCCTTCGATGGAGATACGTCCCAAACCGAAGGCTTGCATCCGATGGGCGGAACAAGTAGGATTTCACTCCCCGAAAAGATATGACCTGAAGCCATATCACTACGGCATTGTTTTAACAAAATAGCGGGAGGTTTTTTATGAAAATAGGAGTCATTATTTCGAGCAATGATGCGGAAACTTCTTGGAACGCTTTGCGGTATGCGAATTTCTGTCTTGTGCAAAAAGACGAAGTGAAGGTATTTCTGACGGGTAAGGGCGTTGAGTATCAGAAGATAAGTAATGAGAAATTCAACACGGTTGAACAGGCCGAGAAATTTCTCCAGTCCGGAGGAAAAATATTCGCCTGCGGGACATGTATTAAGTCCCGCAATCAGGCAGACAGCGAAATGTGCCCGATCAGCACAATGAAGGATATGTATGAGATCATCAAAGAAAGCGATAAAGTTGTTACGTTTTAGTTCTGGATTTAAAGGAAGAGACCAACAGGTTTTGAAATCGGCCTGCGTGTGTTATAAAATTAAGCGGAGATAAATTATGGATCATCATCAACATCATCATTCGCATTTCATAGACCCATCGATCGTTACTCATGAACGTGGTCTTTGGGCGGCCAAGTGGTCATTTGTTATTCTTATTGGCACCGGTCTTGCGCAGCTGATCATTGTCTTTTTGTCCCAAAGCGTTGCGTTACTGGCGGATACGATTCACAATTTTGGCGATGCCGCCACTTCAATTCCTTTGGGGATCGCTTTCGTGTTCGCGAGATTGAAACCCAACCGGAAATTTAGCTACGGCTACGGCAGGGTTGAGGATATAGCCGGAGTTGCGGTAGTTTTCTTGATCCTCGCCAGCGGTTGTTTCGCTGGTTACGAGGCAGTGCGGCGGTTCATCCATCCGGAGAAAGTTGGACATATCGGTTGGGTGGCGGTTGCATCGGTCTTAAGTTTTTTTGTCAACGAAGGGGTTGCTATTTTTCGGATAAAGATAGGCAAAGAGATCGGAAGTGCGGCACTTGTTGCTGATGGTTATCATGCGCGCATCGATGGGTGGTCAAGTCTCGCCGTTTTGGTGGGAGCTCTTGGAATATATTTCGGGTTCCCGGCCGCAGACCCGTTGATGGGGTTGCTTATAACTATTTCCATCCTCTTTATTGTCTGGCAGACCGGGAAAGAAGTATTTACACGGATGCTGGATGGGATCGATCCGCATATTCTTGAGGACATCGATCATATTGCGCGCCATATCAAGACGGTTAAAGATGTGTGGGGCGTGAGGGCACGGTGGATAGGTCACAAACTGAACGTTGAAATCAATATTGCAGTTGCGTCGGATACATCCCTGGCAGAAAGTCATGACATCGCGGAGGAGGTAAGACACCAACTCCAACATCATCTCGCGCATTTTGGAAGCGCGATCGTGCACGTAGATCCGGAAAACAAGTCGGGAGAGGAGAGACACCGGGTGAATAAGCATTCTCATGATGACCTTCCTGAGCACTCACATTAACTGTTTTTAAAATATGACGAATAGAGAAAGTGTCATGGAAATTCAAATCAGCCAAAATAATCGCAATAGCCCTTCGATTTCAAATTTGTTCTTATCATTCTTGAAGTTGGGTTTAACAGCTTTTGGCGGGCCTGCTATGGTTGCCTACATAAAAAAAATGGCTGTGGATAGACATAAGTGGTTGGATGAAGCAACCTTTAAGGATGGTGTTGTCCTTTGCCAATCTATCCCGGGTTCGACGGCGATGCAAACGGCTGCCTATGTAGGATTAAGGGCGAGAAATATATTCGGAGCATTCGCTTCTTACGTTGGATTCGGCTTGCCTGCATTTATCTTAATGCTCATTCTTTCAGTGTTTTATGCCAGTTCCCATAATATGCCCAAGGTTGTTTCGCTATTTAGCGGTCTTCAAGTCATTGTTGTTTCAATCGTTGCTCAGGCAGCTTTTTCCTTCGGCAAGAGTATGGTAAAAAGTTATCGGGATTTTTTTATCCCTGTCATATCAGGGATCCTTTTTTGGAGAGGGATGAGTCCATTCATCGTAATTCTTGGGGCTGCTCTTGCAGGGATTGTATTCTTCAAAAGAAGCGATACTCCTAAGACCTATAATGATGTCAAAAAAGAAAATCAACTATTCAAACAAATATCGTTGATGGTCATGATTCCTTTTTTGTTTTTGCTGGGACTCTATTTTTTTGATAAGAATCTCTTTAGACTGGCTGCTTTAATGTTTAAAATTAATTTTTTTGCTTTTGGGGGGGATTCGGAGCTTTGCCGCTGATGCATCATGAAATTGTGGGAGTAAGGGGATGGATGGACAGCAAAACTTTCATGGACGGCATTGCGCTTGGGCAAATTACTCCCGGCCCAATTACCATGAGTACAACTTTTGTAGGGTATCTGATAGGTGGATATCCGGGCGCAATCGTCGCAACGATTGCAATATTTACACCGTCGTTTTTGATGGTCGTTCTGGTAACGCCATTCTTCGATAAATTGAAGGGTTCTCCTTATTTTTTAGGCGCAACGAGAGCAATTTACGCTTCATTCGTGGGGTTGCTTTGCTTTGTTACAGTAAAATTTGCATTTGCAGTGCCGTGGAACACGCTGAAAGCGTTGCTGTGCTTGATCGCGCTGGTGGCATTGTTAAAGAAAATAGATATTCTTTATGTCGTGCTCGTAGGAGCGATTGTCGCTTTCTTTATTTTATAAAAAGAGGGGGGTTGATTATTCATTCCGGGGCCGCGATATTTAATTCCTCAAGATATTATTTCAGATGATCTTCAATGCGTTTGAATAGTTTCCCCATCTTAATGCCGAGTCCTCTGCAAATTCGACGCAGCATGATAAACGAGATATCGGCATTGCCCTTTTCCACTTTTGCATAGTAACTGCGGTCAATTCCTAAGTGCTTCGCAAAGCCGCGTTGACTGAAGCGCTTTTTCATCTGCATTACGCATTTTTAATCGTAATTCATTTCCATTATTCTAAAAGTTCTTAATTTTGGCGTTCCTTAAACACCAAAAATATGATTAAAGAAGACCGAAAAATAAAAATCTTCCGCTTTTCTGCCTTTAAAGATAAAATCAAGCACTTCCATGAAAGAAAAAGCCAATATTGAAGAAGAAAAAAGATTGATTGCGGCATGCCTGAGGGGTGATGGCCAGGCTTGGGGTGAGTTTATCACAAAATACAATAAACTCATCTACAGCTCGATTTATAGAGCGCTCAAATGGAAAAACTGGACGCCTGATCCTGATTTGGTCAAAGACCTTTATCAGGGAGCCTTTGAAGCTATTCTTGAAGATGACTATGAAAAGATTAGACAGTTTGGCTGGGAAAATGGCTGTTCATTTGCAACATGGCTGGGCGTGATTGTCCGGAACCGCGTTATAGATTTTGTCCGCAAGGAATCCAAAAGAAGTAGTAAAACAGAATCTCTTGACGGTCGAGCTGTCTCCGAAGAGGGATATCGTTTGATTGACCGCCTGAAAGATGATTCGGGAACAGCACTTGAGACTTTAACCCAAAAAGAAAAAGTTGAACTTCTGGAAAAAGCGATTGAAACCCTTGACGAGAACGACAAAGTCTTTGTTAAATTACTATTAGCGCGCGATTTTTCCCATCAAGCTGTGGCCCGGCTTATGGGGAAGTCGCTGGATGCCGTTTATATGCAGAAGAAAAGAGTTTTGGAGAAACTGAAGAGATATTTAAAAAATTATGTTGGTTTTTAAAATCGTATCCGTCTATTGTGTTGACGGAGGTGAATAATGGATATCGAAAAGCTACTTAAAACAATTTATAAGCAAAGCAGAAAAGATTCAAAACCTCAAGGCGCCTGCCTGACGGATCAGGATATCGCTTGTTTTCTCGACGACCGGCTGAGCCGGAAGCAACGAAAACTTATCTGCGCGCATGTCGTTTCGTGCGCGACTTGTGCGGATCAGTTTAAAGATCATCTGCTCATTGCCGAGGATGTTAATTCCAGTCCTTTATTGGAGGTACCGCAGGAGCTGGAAGATATGGCAAAAGCGCTTGTTTCAAGCAAAGTAAAACCCAACATCCTCGATATCATTCTCAATTTTACTCAAGATGCCATTCAACTTGTTAAAACGACCGGTGACGTTTTAAAGACAGCTGTTCCCATTCCCGTTTTAAGAACCAACGGAAAAGCCGAAGCCATGCCTAACCAAATTAAAATTGCAAAAGCGTTCAAGAATCTGGCGCTTGAGGTTCAAGTGGAAAAGCGGCGACATGATTTAGCCGATATTTCCGTAAGTATTTCCGAAGAAGGTAAACGAAAAAAACCAGCCGGTTTTCGGATCAGCTTATTTAGAGGGGAACGTGAAATTTGCTCGAAATTGGCTGATAAAGGAAAGATCAAATTTGAAGAAGTTAAAATTGGCCAGTATAAAATTGTGATCTCAAAAGAAGGAATCGTTTCCAGTATTGTTTACGTGACCGTGAATTCAAAGCCATGACTGACACCTTAATCGTTGAAATCATCCGTGAAGGCGCTAAATTAAAGATGAGCGCCATTGACAAGATAGATCAGGCGAGCCTGACGCTCAAACACTATAGCGAACTTGAAATTCAAGACAAAGAAATCACGGAACTTTCAAATGACATTGCAGCGTTACTTGGCAAGGCGAGTCACGCAGGCATGGCCGAACAAAATCTTCTTTCGGAACTTAAAAAGACCGGACAGCTTTTGTTTGATCAGTTGCTTACCATTGAAGTGAAAGAAAAATTGCATACAATCAGCCCCAATCACCTCATTTTTTCTACGGATGAAAAATTAGTCCAAATTCCATGGGAACTTCTCTTTGACGGGGATGAGTTTCTTTGTCTTAAATATGCTCTCGGAAGAATGGTCAGAACCAAACAAAAGTCGCACACCATTCAATCGCAGCGTCCGCCCGCTTCTTGCCGGAAAATGTTGATTATTGCAGATCCAACCGGAGACCTTGAAGAGGCTTATCGGGAAGGTGTCGAAATTAGAAATGATCTCGATAAACAAAAAAATAGAATCAACGTCGATTTGCACGCCACAGAACTTGATGTTCACTTTTTCAAGAAGAATGTCCATGATTATGATATCGTTCACTTCGCCGGTCACGCTGATTATGACGAAAATCCGTCAGAAAGCGGTTGGCGTTTTAAAGAAGGAAAGCTGACCGCAAAGGAGATTGTTCAACTTGGAGGATCGTCACCGCTGCCGACCCTTGTTTTTTCCAATGCCTGCGAGTCTGCCAAAACGGAAGAATGGAAGACGGAGAAGAGTTTTGAAGACAAAATCTACGGCCTTGCGAATGCGTTCCTTCTGGCAGGAACGAAACACTATATCGGAACCTTTTGGAAAGTGGCGGATAAATCCGGCTTTTTATTTGCCAAGGAATTTTATAAACAGCTCATTCAAGGCGCCTCCATTGGTGACGCAGTAAAACTTGCGCGAAAATCGCTTGCCGGTGAATTTGGAGACGGTTCAATCGTTTGGGCCAGCTATCTCTTGTATGGCGACCCAACAACTGTCTTCTTTCCGACCCAAGCTCAAAGAGCTTTAGTCGATCAAGGATTTCGGATCAGCCGGAGCACCCAATATCTGATGGCGGCGGTTTTATTGGCCGCGGCGATCATTCTTGCCGCCTTTTTTAGTAAGAGTTTCCTGGCCGGGCTTTCGCAATTGAAAGCGCTCTGGCTTCATTCTACAAGATAAACTGGCTGTGTAGGTATTGGCTAACAGCCTCATTTAAATTATTTTCTCCTTAAAATCCCAGCTACTCCAAAACTTCTCGTTAGATAGTCTACCCTGTGACGTCTACTGTTAAATGAAAGCGATTTTTTCGACTATTGGAAACCTGACAGAAAAGGGCTGCGCTTTACTTTTCCGCAGGCTATTTTGAGGGGAGTAACACACCATGAAAAACATATTTGCCGAAAGGCCGGTTATTTGTCTGACACCCAGAGATATTGAAATTCTGAAATGGATACACTCTGAAGGTTCAAAAACTGCGACTGATATTCATGAGAGATTCTGGAACGGAAAATCTAAAAAAGCAAACGCCGGATTTCAGCGAACCAGGAAACTGATTGAAGGCGGTTTTATTGAACGCGGCAATCCAAAATTGCTCTATCTTTCTGACGAAGCCAAGAAGCGTTTAAAGATGCAGAGTGTAGAGGGGGAAATATGTCATGCCTAAAACCTCTACGGCCCATATGATTTTTTCACACCTCACGCCGGAAGAACGAATCGATCAAGCATGTGAATTACTTGCAATCGGCGTGAGGCGTCTTGCCACCAAAGAAGGATTAGTTCAAAGTCTGGAAACTGAATCATCGGCCGGCCGGGAAAATATTTCTTCAAATGAGCTACATCATGACAGCGATTCAAGTCTAGCGAAGGAGACCGCCTAAAATGAAAAACGAATCAAAAATAATTGAATTAAATTTAGAAAATCAACTTTGTGATACATATGCCCGCTCCCGTATGTATCTCCTCAAAAGTGTTTTCCATCGTTTCTCCTCATCCCGCCTCGTTTCGCCACTTGCCCCGATGGGGCAAGGTCCCGAAGACTACCCTCTCTCTTCCATTAGTGATGAGATGGTAGTCTTCGGTGGCTGTACTTGGCGGGATGAGGAGATCGTTTGTTTGATGGAGGTGTGGTGATGTGTTCTACAATGAGAAGAAGAAAATATAGGAAACCACATTGGAAATATGTTGAGTTAAGGGAACGTGATATTCGGTTGTTTAAATTGATTTTAGAGCAGAAGTTTTTGAGAAGGCGTGAAGTGATGGATTATGTTTTTGACGGAATGAAAAGTTACGCTGAATTCCGGATTCGGAAACTTAAAAATTTTGAGTACATTAAAGCCATTCAAGTACTTCCTGGCGAGCCGGAAAGTTATCTGTTGGGTAAGGCCGGTTTAAAGGCGCTTAAGGAGCTCGGAGTCTGTGTCGGGCGGCTGGGATCTTCCGTCATCGCCGGACGAACGTTTCCCGAGCCGCAAGATCAAATTGAAATTGCCTGTTATGAGCATGACGTCAAAGTTACCCAAGTCCGGTTTCTTTTTGAGCGAATGAAACTTTGCAAAAACTGGCATAGCGAGAAGCTTCTTAAAATGGGAACGAAAGGCGAGCGAAAAGTGCCGGACGGCTATTTCACCAAGGAAGGAAGGGGAATCGCTGTTGAGCTTGAGCTCCACCCCAAAAAGGCCAAAGGTTACCGCAAAATTTTTGACATCTACAAGGACGATTCCAAAACGGATTACATTTTCTATGTCTGCGGCGACATTTCCCTCAAACGGAGAATGATGGCTCTCGTGGAAAAAGAAAGCCTGCTTACCAAAGAATACTGTTTTATTCTTTTTAAGGATTTGATGGAGTTCGGGGAAGAATCCGGAATCCAGATTCCATTAAAAGGAAAATTCAAGCTGAAGGCGGTGCTTCAACATGTACGGTGAACCAGATTTTGAACCCGTTGATTTTAGGCCGTTTTTCCGAGGGATATTTAAGGGCATCTTTATTTATCCATATCGTACAGCACAAAAAATTGCGATGTGGGTAGAGGAAAGCAGAACCTTTTTTCTTTACTCGGTTTGGTGTCCTCTTCTGACGTGCTGGCTAAATGTTTTTTGGAGAGATTACGATTTGTCGTTCTTTTGGTTTGGGACGACTGTCGGTTTTAGCTGGTTAGGTTATTTCTTCATTTGTCTTTTCGTCGCAGGGCTTACCTTTGAGAAGAAGAAAAAGAAAATCATGGAATCCAAATGCTGGCTGGACCAAAACCCGGATCCATCGATCGTTGGAATCAATCTTGTGACGGGTAAAGGAATGGAAACGGCTACTTATATCGATGATGATGCGTTTGAAGTCCTTGGGCACGAACCGTTTATCAGGAATTTCCTGCTGCGGCTCATGGACGCTGACGTGGCCCGAAATAAAGCGGTGATTGTCATTGTCCCTGAGGGGGAGACGAATCTGATCGGGGAGGTAAACAAGATTTTAAAAGACCGAAAAAATCCGGATGAAATCAAACCATTATTTTACTATTCGCCGGAGTGCCCCGAACTTTCCGCGAGCTATTCGCCTTTTTACAGATTGAACGCCGATTGTCTTCACCAGTGGCTTTTTTCGCTTACTGAAGCAGAGAAAGATATTTTAACAGAGCTTCGATCGATTCTTGAAATGACGGATAAGCCTTTTGATCTTGAAGATTACCTGGTGCTGCTTCAGAATAAGAAAGCGTTACTTGCTCTCGGCGAGAACCGGCGGCTTATTCACGGGAATTATTTCCCTCATTTTGATATGCTTTGGAAACAAAGGCAAGCGCTTGTCGTGAAATTGAAACAATTTACGGATGTGTTTGGTTGCGATGATAATGCGCTTACGAAAGCGTTTCCGCTGGATGTGGAAGAAATCGCAAAAAGCCGGAAAAAACACTTATTGATTGAACTTCCATATGAACAACATCCTATGGCAATGTATCTTCTATATCAACTTTGCCACGAAATAGGAGTCAATTACAAGTACCACAGCTCTGAAAACCTTGCGCTTTATCTTCTTTATCCTGACAGACTTTCTGATTATTTCGATAATCTTGAGCTCAGCAATTTAGCGCCAAAGACAGCGCTCCGGATTTTTACAAATCAATTTTATTTTGCTGCCGATCGCCGGGATATGCAGCACACGATCTTTCTCCCGGATTTCAAGGTGGAGAAAGGAATCCTGCATGAATGGGAGGATGGATTTTTTAAAAGAAAAATGAAAGAGGAATGTGATCGCTTGGACCAAAGAATTGATTTCCGTTCGCTTCTTGGCGAAGAAACCGTGGAGGCTGCGATAGCGATTGCTTCAGAACTTCGGCTTAAAACCGCAGCGGGATTTTTCAATAGTAAAAACGAAACACTGGTTCGCAGATTTTATCCGCCTTCAACAACTCCGGGACAAATGGAATATGAACCATTGCAAAAGCGTTATAAGGCGGAAGACATGCTCAATTTAAAAGAGCTTATGAGCAAAGTGAAATATAAGTCGTCGGATTATGATCTCGGCGTTGCCGGTATTGTTCAGGATTTAAGACCGAAAGGAGGTTCGATTAGAGACAAAAATTAAACCGAATGATTCATAAACAAATCTTAAGAAGACTCATTTTTGCGCCCGAAGGCTATCTTGATCTCGACGGCGCCAGTATTTTTACGAGTATACCCAAGGGAACACTCAGAAAATATTTGCGGTACGAGCCTGAACGCTTTCTAATTCACGGAAAGGTTAATCGCAGCAGGCCAGCGCTGTGCAGAGTAGGAAAAAGAATTCTTATTTCCGTGGAAGCGCTGCACTCGTTTCTTAAAACCAAAGAAATGATTCCGGCAAGATTGATTGAGTATGCTCGCGCAGCGTAAAAGAGTTACGCTGCTTTTTTGTGGAGCGTAGTCGGCTTTTTACCAGTTAACCGAAATTGAATGCCCAAAGCGCGCAGTAGAGAGATAATGCTCGCCCATTCCGGATTGCCTTGCCGCGATAACATCCGGTACAGACTTACACGGTTAAGCTTCGTTTGTCTTGAGAATTTAGATAAGCCTCCTCGTGCATCCAAAACATTTTTCAAAGCGACTAAAAAAAGCTTTTCATCGCCCTCTTCCAAAGCTGCGTTGAGATATCCTTGAGCTTCTTTTGGATCTTTGAGGTCTCTCATTAAAAGATCATGATAACTTACATAAGGTTTCATTTTTATTTTCTCCATTTATAATCGTTCCAATAAAGTAACGCATTTTCAATGTCGCGGCTTTGAGTGCTTTTGTCACCACCACATAATAAAACAACAATGGTTTGGCCGTCATATCCAAAATAAACCCGAAAACCTGGACCAAAATGCATTCTTAATTCATGAACACCGTGTCCAACGCTCTTAGTATCACCAAGATTACCGAGCCGCAATCTATCAATCCGAACCCGTATGCGGGTCCTCATCCGGTCATCCCGGATGGATTCTAGCCAATTTTGATACGGTATTTTACCGTCAGCCGTTCGATATACAAGAATTTCAATAAAATTCATCGGTACTCCCGACATTTAGAATTGTAGCTTATAAGTAACATGTTGTCAAATGCAAATTCTAAGAGTTTTTAAGAGTTGAGCTGTGTGTCTGAGAACTTTTTCATCCATTTCGCACTTTCCTCTTCAGAAGGGTGAACATATTTCATGGTCATTTCAATGCTTGAATGTCCTGCCCACTTTTGAACGACAGGAAGCGGAACGCCGGAATTGGCCCACAAGGTGATAGCCGTGTGGCGGAAGATATGAAAACGTTCGCCGGTCCTTAAAAAGGGAAGGTGTTTTTTAATCCGGTCAAAGCGTTTGCGGATGTTGCAAAGATTGTCTTTTTTTGCGCTCATCCGTTGGACATTATTTAGTTCAAAAACTTTTTCACTTCGCCTTGGGATCTCTTTAAGAATTTCGCGCAGTCTTTGACTAATTGGAATCGTACGGCTTTTTCTGCTTTTGGTCATAAATTCGTCGCGACTCTTTACCGTCATCACATTTTTCGACAAATCAACGTCATCCCAGCGAAGGTTTCTTAATTCATTGAAGCGCATGCCGGTTTCAATGAATGTTTCAATTACCGTTTTGAGTTCAGTGTCGCCATTGCATTTTTTAAACACTTGTGTAATTTCCTCTGGGGAAAGACAGGGGAGACGTTCATTTCGGTCTGCTTTTTGGACTTTGGCGACTTTTGATGCAGGATTAACGAAAATATAAAAAGTCTTAGGATTTTCAATGCAGTAATTGAAAAAAGCTATAAGTTCGCGCAGATCATTATTAAAAGATGTGGGTTTGATTTTTCTTGTTGGGGCGTTCTTGTGTCGAGAATTGATCCGATAAGCCCGATAACTTTCGATGTGTACTTTTTGAATATCATCCAGAAAATTAAGTTCCGGGAATTTTTTGTGCAAGAAATCCGAAAATCTACGCTTAAGGAGAGAGGTCTTGGATTCGTAAGTTTTTTCTGCCATATTTCTGGATTGAGTCGCGCCTTTGCATCTTTCTAAGTATATATCGATGGCTTTGGCGATTGAGATATGCTGGGCACCGTCAGCCGCTGAAAATTTGATATCAGGAGTTGCAGAAATAGGGGGAGTTGATGTATTATACTCGCTCGCTGGTCGGACTTGCGTTAATTCGAAGCCCAATTTTTTGGCTTTGATCAGAGCGTCAACCCGTTTAAGCTCAGCCTCGGCGTGCTTCTTATCGGGTCCAAGATATCGGCGGACACGTTTTCCGTTGTTATAATAATCAATTTGAAATTCGTTATGTTTTTTTATGAATCGTAATTTAGGCAAATCACACCTCCGAACAGTTAGATCATCAACCGATGCATATTATAGTATTTGGTCAACTGGTGGTCAACTGAATTTTTCGTGTTTTTATCTGTTTTTGTAAATGCGTATAAATAAACGACATGCGCCCTTAGCTCAGTTGGTAGAGCAACTGACTCTTAATCAGTGGGTCGAAGGTTCAAATCCTTCAGGGCGCACTTAATTCCGGTTGAATTAAGTACGGCGCCGGGGGTGACTATTGAAGTCACTCCCGACGCGTGCACTTTTTCCGATGAAAAAATACTGCATCGGCAGCGGCTAAGGAATCCGTAGTCCGATGCGTGCACTTGATTCCGGTTGAATTTTTAGCGGCGCTGGCGAAATTGGCAGCCCCAGCGTTCATTTAAATAGAAGAATGAATATCAATCGGAAGCTGGGACAGTGCCGACTTCCGAAAATTATAGATTTTTGATAATTTCTTGCGGCGCTGGCGAAATTGGCAGACGCGCAAGACTTAGGATCTTGTCCCGCAAGGGTTGGGGGTTCAAGTCCCTCGCGCCGCAAAAAATTATCAAAAAATTTAATGGATAGTCGGCCAGGTTTGACTTTCTATATGTAATTTTATAAGGGAGTTAAAACCAGTCCTTGAGCCACTATCAAAAAACATTTTATAAAGGAGCTCAAGGGCAGACACGTTGGACTTAGGATCCAATGAGGAAACTCATGGGGCTTCAAATCCCCCTCTGCCCGCCATTGTTGACGCTCAGGCGAACCATGGCAGGCGTAATTGTCAGGGTTCGATGGGCGGATAAGGAAGGTTATGAAAAGTAAGGCAATTTATATTATTGCGGGGCCAAACGGATCGGGTAAGACTACATTTGCTACGATGTTTTTACCCGAATATGTGAATTGCCCTAATTTTGTAAATGCTGACCTTATCGCTAAGGGGCTATCTCCATTTGAGCCTCGCTCTGCGGCTATTAAAGCCGGTAAGCTCGTACTACAGCAAATTCATGAATATGCGGGACATGGAGTTGATTTTGCTTTTGAGACGACTTTATCCGGTAAGTCTTATGTAGGCTTGTTGACTGAGTTAAAGGCAAGAGGTTATGCGCTGCATCTTTTCTTTCTCTGGCTTCCTATCGCAGAATTGGCAATAGCCCGTATTAAAGAAAGAGTTCGGGAAGGTGGGCATCATGTACCTGCCGAAGATGTTCGTAGGCGATTTGCCCGCGGCATCAATAATTTCTTCACTCTGTACGAGTCGTTACTTGACTCCTGGATGTTATTTGATAACTCTAAGGCAAAACCCATACTAATTGCGAAAAGACGCAACGGCCATAGAGAAGTGCTTAACGATGGTTTGTTCGAAATAGTTCAAAGAAGCGTGAGGTAATAAATGAAAAAAAGAATGTCTCTACAGGATAAAGCTGAAGCGGCGTTGAAAAAAGCGGTGCGGGGAGTCGTTGAATGTCATAAGAAAACAGGTCGACCACTATCGATATGGGAAAATGGTAAAATCATTCGCATTTCGCCAAATACCGTGAAGTAAATCGTCATTGGTTGACGCTCAGGCGAACCCTGGCAGAGTAATTGGGCAGGGTTCGCTCGATCAATTGATAAAGAGCAGAGCAATTTGAATAAAATTTTTATATCTCATCGATATTTGTTTGTATTTTTATTTTGTTTTATTATTACAAGCCTCCTCTTGCCTGAAGATAATTTTGGCGAAGCAGAAACCATCCGGGATCGTTTTAAAGAAGCGCCGTATCAATTAATCGCCCCGGCTTTTGGTGCTATGGTCTGTAATCAATTATTTGATCTTTATCGAGAAGAATTACCCCGGAGGAAAGAACCCGTATCGTTTGATGTGACTATTGTGCAAGACGATGCGGGAATGCTGGCGTACGATATTTTGATTTCGCTTGAGAAGAATAAAAACCGGAATAATGAGTGGAAGGATTTTGGGCGGAAGCTGAAACTCAAAAGCATTGCCGGAAACAGTGATAAATTCGACCGGATGTCGAAGCGCAATAGCCATTTTCAGAATTTTTCCGGAATGATAGCAAACTCGTTTGATTTAGATAAGTTGATTAGCGAGAATGAGCATGCTTCGGTTGTTTTGTTTGTCGATGACGGGCAACCGCATGATTTTTTTAATATGGAAAATGAAAAACCGGGGTGGTTATTGAATAAATTCAAAGTTTCGGGACTTGAATTTCTGAAAGAGCGGAAAGGCCGTCAGTCGTTGGATCTGTCATTGTATCCGGACGCTATCTTTAAACGGCTCGTAGAGCGTGGCATGAGTCCGGTGGATGCGCGATCCGTAGCGAGCGTGGCGATTCAAGCATTCCGGGAAGATCAAAAAACATATTTATCTATTTGGACTCGCAAATCCACTTGAATTGTAGAAAAGCTTGGTTTTGCACCATTCATTAAAATTCACCCTTTATTCTTGAAGATTTTCTCGGAATCAATATAATACATCCGTTTCGGATTTCTTTGAAATAGATTCGATTGCTATAACATATTGAAAATTCAAAAGTTAGTTCATGAAAACAGCAAGCGGGAGTAGCTCAGTTGGTAGAGCGCAACCTTGCCAAGGTTGATGTCGAGGGTTCAAATCCCTTCTCCCGCTCCAAAATTTAAGTAAAAAGTTAAAAGTAAAAAGATTTAGGTTTGTTAAGGGGTATTTGTTTGGCTACCCGCGAAAGCATGAAATACTGCCTAAATAATTCCTTTTTTTACTTTCGACTTTTTATTTTGAACTTAATGATAGGTGTCCATTGAAAGTTGATATTAAAAATATTGGTCCTTGCGAAAAAGTTCTTACCATTGATGTCCCACTGAATTTAATTCAGGAAGAATTTGATCAGTTTTATGAATACGTTTCTAAGCGATCGAAAATCCCGGGATTTAGGCCCGGCCACGCGCCAAAGAATATCGTAGCACTTCATTATAAAAAAGAGGCTCATGACGAGGTCCTGAAACAACTCTTGTCTAGAAGTTTTCGCGAAGCGGTTAAAGAAAAAGGGATTAATTTAATCGGAACACCCAAAATTGACGAGATCGATTTCAATGACCAAAAACTTAAATACAATGCTCATGTTGAAATTCGTCCGGAAATTAAAATTGAAAATTATGCCGGCCTGAAATTAAAAAAATATGTGGAACAGGTTGATCAGAAAGATATTCAGGATGTTCTGAAACGATATCAGGAGGCGCATAGCAAATTTGAAGCAGTCGAAAACCGCGAGATTCAGGTCGGGGATTATATTATCGGAGATTATGTGCTCGAAGTTGACGGGAAAGAAGTCGAGCGACGGAACGGGGAATGGTTTGAAATCCGGGAAAAAGACTATCTTGAAAATTTCTCAAAACAGCTTCTTGGTGCAAATGTGGGTGAAAGTTGCAAGGTGAAGATTAAATTTCCGGCTGATTATGCCCACAAGGAATTTGTGGGAAAAGACGGCTGTTTTACCGTGACCATCAAAGAACACAAATTGAGAAAATTACCGAATCTGGATGATGATTTGGCCAAGGAAATCGGTGAATATCAGACACTTGCCGAATTGACGGCTGCGGTGAAAAAGGATTTAAGCCAGCAGAAACAGGAACAAGCCGAAACTGAACTTGAGCGGGAGTTGCTTACTCAATTGATTAAAATTTCAAAGTTTGATATTCCGCAGGGAATGGTCGATCGGCGGCAGAAAGCACTTGTCGAAAACCAGATTCAGCAGATACGGATGCAGGGCGCGAAGGAAGAAGATGTTGAGAAACAAAGAGAACAAATGGCAAAAGACTTGCGTGATGAAGCTGACCGTCAGGTCCGCCTTTCGTTTCTTCTGGATGAAATCGGAAAGCGGGAAAAAATCGAAGTGACGGCCAGCGATATTGAAACGCGTTTGAAATTAATCTCCGAAAGAGCCAGGCGTTCGTTTGATGAAGTGAAGACGTTCTATCATGAAAAACAGGAAAGGCTCGATTCGATTGAACAGCAGATATTTAATGAAAAAGTCATAGAATGGCTGAAGGGAACGGCGAACATAACAGAATGTAAAAAGTAAAAAGGCAAAAGTAAAAAATAACGTTTTGATTTTTCACTTTTTACCTTTTACTTAAACGCAGGAGGATCTAAATGAGCGGTTATTTGGTGCCTATTGTAGTTGAGTCAACCGGACGCGGTGAACGGTCTTATGACATTTACTCGCGTTTGCTGAAAGACCGGATTGTGTTTATCGGAACGCCGATCGATGACACGATTGCGAATTTGATTATCGCGCAGATTTTATTTCTCCAAATGGAGGATCCTAATAAGGACATCAATATTTATGTCAATTCCCCGGGCGGAAGTGTGACGGCCGGGCTTGCGATTTACGATACGATGCAGTTTGTGAAATGCAATGTATCAACTTATTGCGTGGGGCAGGCAGCCAGTATGGGGGCGCTTCTTTTGAGCGCAGGGACTAAGGGAAAACGGTTTGCGTTACCGCACGCGCGTGTGATGATTCATCAGCCGTGGGGCGGTGCGCAGGGAAGCGCTTCGGATATCCATATTCAAGCGAAAGAAATCTTGAAATTAAAAGAACAGTTGAATGAGATTTTAGCTAAGCATACAAGTCAGCCGCTTGACAGGATTGAGAAAGATACCGATCGCGATTATTTTATGTCGGCAATGGAAGCAAAGGATTACGGAATCGTTGATCATGTCATTGAGTTCAGTCAGTAAGTGGTTTAAAAATTAATTATCAAACGGAAAGAGGTAACGATATGACAAAAGCGAACATTCTATTGACACCGGGTCCAACGATGGTACCACAAGAGGCATTAGATGTAATGGCTGAGCCTATTTTCCATCATCGAACGCCCCAGTACCGGGAATTGTTTAAAGAAGTTTCGGAAAATCTCAAACTTGTTTTCCGTACGTCTCAGGATGTTTATACCCTGACGGGTTCCGGGACGCTCGCGATGGAAGCAAGCGTGGTGAATTTCCTTTCGCCCGGAGATAAAGTGATTGTGGTTGAGGCCGGGAAGTTTGGTGAAAGATGGAGTGCGCTTGCGAAACGTTATCAGATGAATTTGGTACAGCTTAAAGCCCCGTATGGGAAAGTTGTTCCTGCAAAAGAACTTGAGAAAGCCCTGAAAGATAATCCGGATACCAAAGCTGTTTTTGCGACCCTGTGCGAAACATCAACGGGTGTTTTGTTTGATATCGAAGGAATGGCGAAAGAGACTTCCAGGACGCCGGCGATTCTTGTGGTGGATTCGATTAGCGGCCTTGGCGCTGACCGGTTGGAAATGGATGAGTGGGGAGTTGATATTGTTGTGACCGGCTCGCAAAAAGCATTGATGATTCCGCCCGGTCTTGCGTTTATTGCAATTAGTCAAAAGGCGTGGAAATTAAACGAGACTGCAAAATGTCTACGGTATTATGCGGATTTGGGGGCATACCGGAAATCCTTGGCGGACTGGGATACTCCATGGACGCCGGCACTGACGCTCGTTTTAGCGCTCAAGCAAACGTTGAAGATGATTAATTCTGAAGGAATCGAAACTATTTGGAAACGCTGTGCGCGTCTTGCGGAATTAACGCGATCTCAAATGAAAAGTATCGGGCTGACGCTTTTTTCAAAAGACTGGTCGAATGCAGTGACGGCGATTAATGTACCCGCTGGTGTCGATGGGAAAAAGCTTGTTTCGACGATCCGTGACAAAAAAGGGTACACGCTCGCCGGAGGACAGGGTGATATGGACGGAAAAATTTTCAGAATTTGTCACTTTGGAATTGTCAGCGAAGAACATATTACGGGTGTGACGCAAGTCATTAAGGAAACGATTGAAGAATTGAAAGCGAAAGGGCCAGTGAAAGTTTGACATTTGATATAAAAAACTAAAGTTGACCGGTTTTTTGGATTGAGCGGTTTACAATACTTTATTCTGTGTCATTCCCGAAAGCTTCCCTTGGGAAAGAAAGGGCCGACCCCAGCTTTTCCGGGGTTGTCGGGAATCTACAACCTTAGATTCCCGCTTAAAACTTGCGGGAATGACAAAAAACCGGTCAGGTTGAGTAAAAAAGGAAGGTGTGAAACCATGACGACTATGACCGAGAAGAAGCAATTTAAAATTTTAGTCAGTGATAAACTTGGCGAAGGCGGTTTAAACATTCTCAAGAAAGAACCGGAATTCCAGGTGGATAATAAGCCGGGTCTTAAGCCGGAAGAATTAAAAGCGATTATCGGCGAGTACGATGCGATTGTGATTCGCTCCGGAACTCAGATGACGAAGGATATTCTTGAAGCTGCCAAGCGTTTGACTTTGGTCGGGCGCGCAGGGGTGGGTGTTGATAATGTGGATATGCCTACAGCGACAAAGCAGGGAATTGTGGTGATGAATACGCCGGACGGAAATACGATTTCAACAGCGGAACATTCGTTTTCAATGTTGATGGCGCTTGCGAGAAACATTGCGCAAGCCAATGAAAGTATTCACAAAGGCGAATGGAAGCGGGCCCAATTTATGGGAACGGAACTCAATGAGAAAACATTGGGTGTTATTGGATTGGGACGAATCGGACGGGAAGTGGCGAAACGTGCGATTGCATTCGGAATGCGCGTGATTGGGTATGACCCTTATATTTCAGCGGAAAATGTCGGGCAGCTCGGGATTGAAGTTGTTGATTTAGACACGGTGTTCCGTCAGGCAGATTTTATTACTTTGCATGTTCCCAAAAATGATGACACGAAAAATATCATTAATGCCGGATCGATTGCCAAAATGAAAAAAGGCGTTTCGATTATCAATTGCGCACGCGGCGGGCTGGTCGATGAACAAGCGCTTTGTGATGCGATTCAATCGGGACAAGTCAAAGGTGCGGCCTTAGACGTGTTTGCAAAAGAGCCGCCCGAGAATAATCCTCTCTTGGTACTTGATCACGTTATCGCGACTCCTCATCTTGGGGCCTCTACCGAAGAAGCGCAGGAAAATGTTGCGATTGCAGTTGCTCAGCAGGTTGCGGATGCGCTTTTAGAACGCGGAATTCGCAATGCCGTGAATATGCCTTCAGTTGACCAGGAAACACTCCGAGTCCTTAAACCATGGATTCGTTTGGCTGAGTGTCTTGGCCTCATGCAGGCGCAGCTTTTCGGCGGGCGTTTCCAAGAAGTGAGCATTCGTTATGGCGGTGAGATTACGAATTATAATATGGCGCCACTGACGATCGCGGTTCTCAAGGGACTGCTCGAAAAAGTTTGTGACGGAATTGTTAATTTTGTGAATGCGCCGGCGATTGCAAAAGAGCGTGGGATTGCTGTTAGTGAGAGCAAAACAACGCAAGTTGAAGACTTCTCCTCATTTATTACGGTGGAAGTGAAAATGGACGGGCAAACGAATTCGGTCATGGGAACGCTTTTTGGAAAACGCGAACCCCGAATTGTCCGGATTAACGAGTTTTTTCTTGAAATGATTCCGAGAGGCGTGGTGCTCTCCATTCATAACGAAGATCTCCCGGGTGTCGTGGGGACGATTGGAAGTGTGCTCGGTAAGAATAAAATTAATATTGCCGAAATGACATTGGGACGCGTAGAAAAAAAAGGCAAGGCATACGCAATGACTGTCATTAACACCGATCAGGATATTCCCGCCGCTGTTTTGGATGAACTCAAAGCGGTTCCTCCAATTATAGATGCGAAAGTGATTCATTTTTAATTAGAGACGAACGGCCGGTTGAAGGTTTAATCGGGCGTGAGTTGTTTGTGTCCGGATTTGATTAGAAAAAGATCATAGAATGAACTGAAATTTAAATTGAAACATAAATTACACAAAGGACGTTTTTCATGCCTAAAAACATCATGAAACGGACAACGATTCTCGTTGGCGCTCAATGGGGTGATGAAGGAAAAGGGAAGATCATTGATTTACTAACGGAAAATAGCGATATCATTGTCCGTTATCAGGGCGGAAATAATGCCGGCCATACGGTGCGTTACGGTGATAAAAAATTTATTCTTCATCTGCTTCCTTCCGGAATCCTACATCCCGGTAAGAAATGCGTGATCGGAAATGGGGTGGTGATTGATCTTGAAGCATTTTTTCATGAGATTGAAATATTGCGGGAGAGCAATGTTTTCGTTAAGAACCGGTTGTTTGTGAGTGACCGCGCACATTTAATTTTTCCGTATCACCGTTTGCTGGATCAGTTGAGGGAAGGGCAGAAAGGAAGCGGAAAAATCGGGACGACGAAACGCGGAATAGGCCCTTGTTATGCGGATAAAGCGGATCGTTTAGGCATTCGCGTTGCGGATTTGATGAATCCGAAAGTGTTTCGAGACCGGCTTACTTATGTATTAAAAGAGCAGAACCATATCCTCCAAGCGGTTTATCGGCATCAGCCATTTTCTTTTTCGAAAATTCATAGAGAATATACGCATTATCGCGATCGTCTATCGCCGTTTGTCTGCAGTACCGAACTGTTACTTGCCGAAGCGCATCGCGCAAAAAAGAGGATTCTTTTTGAAGGCGCGCAGGGAACGCATCTTGATGTTGACCATGGGACTTATCCGTATGTGACATCTTCGAACGCGTCCGCCGGAGGAGCCATTACCGGGACGGGCTTGAGTCCGGCCCATATTGAGGAAGTGATCGGTGTTGTAAAGGCGTATACGACACGCGTCGGCGAAGGGCCTTTTCCGACGGAATTTCCGCCGGCTTTAATGGCGATGGTCCGTGAGCTGGGTGAGGAATTCGGGGCGACGACGGGACGCCCTCGCCGTTGCGGCTGGTTTGATGCGCTTTTAGTGAAACATTCCGTGTTGGTGAATGGCTTGAGCAAAATGGCTGTGACGAAACTTGATGTGTTAGATACGCTTCCGACCATAAAAATTTGTGTGGCATATCAATATAAAGGAAAACAATTTCGAAATTTTCCGGCGGATCAAGAGGTCCTCGCGCATGCGAAGCCGGTGTATGTTGAGTGTCCCGGCTGGCTCGAACAAACATCGCACATTCGAGAATGGAAGAAATTGCCCGCAAAAGCGAAATCATATTTGACACGCCTTGAAGATATGCTTGAAACACGGATTTCAATCGTTTCCATAGGATCCGAACGTTTACAAACCATATTTATCGATGGGAAATGACCGGGAAATTTTAAACGAGATTCCGAAACATGTTGCGATCATTATGGACGGCAACGGCCGCTGGGCCAAACAGCGCGGGATGCCCCGTATCATGGGGCATCAAAAAGGTGTCGATACGATCCGCGAGATTGTCCGGACGGCAAGCGATCAGGGGGTCCGATATTTAACACTTTATGCTTTTTCAAAAGAAAATTGGAATCGGCCAAAAGATGAAGTCGGTTTTTTGATGAATCTATTATCGCAATATTTAGATTTAGAAATTAAGGAATTGCGAAAAAATCGAGTTCGTTTTAATGTCATCGGAAGAATCGAAGATCTCCCCGGTCAAATTCAAGAGAAAATACGGAAGACGGTTGAGGACACAAAAAATGAACCGGGATTGCTTTTGACGCTTGCGTTAAGTTATTCCAGCCGTGTGGAAATGATCGATGCGATCAAGAAATTGTGTGAAAAAGTTGTCCGGAATGAATTAAATTACAGCGAGATCAATGAGGATTGCGTTTCCCGCGCGCTTTATACAGCGAATCTGCCCGATCCGGATCTATTGATTCGTACGAGTGGAGAAATGCGTGTCAGCAATTTTCTTCTATGGCAGATTTCATATGCGGAAATTTATGTCAGTCCGAAATTTTGGCCAGATTTCACAAAGGAAGATTTTCTCGAAGCGTTAAAAGATTATCAGCGGCGTGAGCGACGGTTCGGGCGGACGGAACGGTGTAAATCGGTATGATTTTCGAAAAAATGACGCAACTTGAAAAAAGACTCATCTCATCCCTTTTCATCATCATTGCTACTTCGTATGCGATTTTTTACGCCTCCACTTTGATTTTTTTGGCCGTTACGGAAGTCATTATCGTTATCGGGCTTCTTGAATATTTCAATTTAGCCGAACGGAAAGGCCTTGTGATCAACCGGTATCTGGGGGTCTTTTTTGCGGCGCTGCTTTCGCTTCCGATGACCCTTCCGACAAAAACGATGATTCTGACGATAGCCGTACTTTGTATTTTTATTTTTAATTTTCATCGAAAACTCCGCGAGAACGCGCTTGTCAGCACGGCCGTGACATTGTTTGGAATTATTTATGTGGGATGGTTTTTCTCATTTATCAGTCAGATTCGGTCACTTCCCGACGGTTCATGGTGGATATTTTACTTGCTGTTTATGCTGAAAATGGGCGATGCGGCCGCTTTTTTTGTCGGCCGGAAGTACGGAGTCCATAAATATATCGTTCATATCAGCCCGAACAAATCAATTGAAGGGGCGATTGCCGGTTTTGTGATGACGATGCTTTGTTCTTTGACGGCAAAATTTTATTTACCCGAAATCCATTTTATGGATTTGGCCATTTTAGGATTTGTTCTTGGAATTTTGGGCCAGTTTGGAGATTTGGCGGAAAGCCTCTTGAAGCGTGACGCGAACATCAAGGATTCGGGAATTATTCCCGGGCTCGGCGGAATATTGGACGTGATTGATAGTCTGTTACTCACCATTCCCGTTTTATATTATTACCTAACGGTTATTTTAGACCTTTCTGCCGTGAAATAAAATGAAACAAATCGCGATATTGGGTTCAACAGGTTCTATCGGAGTGAATGCGCTTCGTGTGATTGATGAACACCCGAAAGAATTTAAAGTAGCGGTGCTTGCGGCGCGGCGAAATACGGAACTCCTTTTTGAACAGGCGAAAAAATACAGGCCGAAACTCGTTTGTTTATTTGAAAATGAAACTGTTTTCGAGCTTGAGCGAAAACTGAAGCCGCTTCATATCCGCGTTGTGACGGGCGAAAGCGGCTTGATTGAAGCGAGCACGTTTCGGGGCGCTGACCAGGTCATCTTTTCTATAGTCGGTGCCGTCGGATTAAAACCGATGCTCGCAGCTGTTTCGGCGGGAAAACGTGTCGCGATTGCAAATAAAGAGCCGCTGGTGATGGCGGGTGGATTGTTGATGGCAGAAGCGAAAAAATCCGGCGCGACCGTTCTTCCTATTGATAGTGAACACTCGGGGCTTTGGCAGTGTTTGCAGGGACGCGACGCGAAAACGGTCCGGAAATTAATTTTAACCGCATCCGGCGGGCCATTTTTTGGGAAAAAAGTTGATTTTCGGAAAGTGACTAAGCAAAAAGCGCTTGAACATCCGAAATGGAAAATGGGGCCCAAAATTACAATTGATTCTGCTACCATGATGAATAAAGGGCTCGAAGTGATTGAAGCTGCACATCTTTTCGGTGTTTCACCGGACCGGATTGAAGTGCTTATTCATCCCGAAGCGATGATTCATGCCATGATTGAATTTGTTGACGGCGCACAGCTTGCTCAGCTTGGGATACCGGATATGCGCCTTCCGATCCAGTATGCAATGAGTTATCCGGAACGGCTTCAGAATTTATTACCGTCGCTTGATTTGGCAAACACCGGACCGTTTCATTTTTACAAACCGGATCTAAAGAAATTTCCGTGCCTCCGGCTGGGCTATGAAGCTATTCGGAAAGGCGGGACAATGCCGATAGTTTTAAATGCGGCAAACGAAGTGGCGGTTCAGTGGTTTTTAAACGAACGGATTTCATTTGATGTGATCCCCAAGATTATTGAAGGCGTGATGGCCAAACACCGTTGCGTGGCACATTCGTCGCTTGACGAAATTCTGTGCATTGATCATTGGGCTCGCGAGAAAGCAGAGGCGTTATGTTAAGTTGGTTGATTCATTTTCTTTTACAAATCGTTCCGACCTTATTGATTTTGGGCGTTTTAATTGCGATCCATGAGTTGGGGCATTTTATTGCCTGCCGGTTGTCGGGTGTCGGAGTCCAGAAATTTTCGATCGGATTCGGGCCCGAGCTTTTCTCATTCCAGGGAAAGCGAACCCGTTATTCTCTTTCACTTATTCCAATCGGCGGCTTTGTTAAACCTCAGGGAGAGACGGAAGAAGATGTTAAAACTCGAGGAAAAGGTGAAGTAGAAGGAGATTATTTAAGCGCGATCGTTTGGCGGAGGATTTTTATCGTTGTCTCGGGTGTCGCGATGAATTATTTATTCGCTTATCTGATTTTTGTTATGGTTCTTTGTATGGGGAGGTCGATTACCTCGGCAAAAATCGGAAAAATGATCGATGGATATCCTGCGCAAAAAAGCGGATTAATGCTCGGCGATGTGGTGACCCGGTTGAACGGCAAATCCGTGAAGGACTGGCAGGATTTGACTTTTCAGCTTTCGAAAATTAATACCAAGCAAATCGAATTTTCCGTGCGCCGCAGCGAAGAAATCAAAACCATTATGGTTGAACCCATTTACGAACAGGCGCCGGATATGTTCGGAACGAAGAAGCAGATGCCGCGTGTCGGGATTCTGCCGTCTTCGGAAAGTGTTGCGATTGAGAAATTAAAATTTCCACAGGCAACGATTGAAGCGGCAAGAATAACGGCGAATTTGGCAGGGCTGACTTATGAAGCGCTCTTTCGGCTATTTACGGGGCGAATGTCGATCAAATCCCTGAGCGGCCCGATTGTCATTGTCAAAATGGCCGGCGATGTGGTGAAGCTGGGAGTAGATGCGGTTTTGCAATTTACCGCGCTTCTGAGTATTTCGCTTGCGGTCATTAATTTGCTGCCGATCCCGGCGCTTGACGGAGGGCACTTGGTTTTTCTTCTGATCGAATGGATTTTCCGTCGACCGGTCAGCATTCCGGTCCAGGAACGGATTACGACCTACGGGTTTTATCTGTTGATGGTGCTCATGGTGGTAGTTTTTTATAATGATCTGATCAATGTCGGGGTGGTAGAGAAGCTTAAACACTTATTCATGATGCTGAAACCGTCATAAGGGTATGTGATGTCATTCCCGCGAAAGCGGGAATCCATTAATTGTAGATTCCCGATAAAAGCATTCGGGAATGACATTTTTTGATAAAAATTTTTATATGGAGAGAAAAAAATGCGTTGGGGAACCATTTTAATACCGACTTTACGCGAAATTCCCAAGGAAGCTGAAGCGAAAAGTCATCAATTATTATTGAAAGCGGGCTATATTCGAAAGCTTTCTTCCGGCGTTTACAGCTATTTGCCGCTTGGTTTTCGGGTCCTTCAAAATATTTGCCGGATCATCCGCGAGGAAATGAACAGTGCGGGTGCGGTTGAACTTCTGTTGCCGGCGCTTCAGCCGGCGGAGATTTGGAAACAAACCGGCCGTTACGATGCCCTGGGCGAGGACAAAATTTCATTCAAGAACCGGACGGGGACGGAATATGTATTAGGCCCTACGCACGAGGAAGTGATTACGGAACTTGCCGGCGCCTATCTTCAAACGCAACATGCGCTGCCGAAGACGCTTTATCAAATTCAGACCAAATTCCGAGACGAGCTTCGGCCGCGATTCGGGATTATCCGGACGAAAGAATTTATCATGAAAGATGCGTATAGTTTTGACGCGGATGAAGAAGGCCTTAAAAAAAGTTATCAGAACATGTATCACGCGTATCAAAAAATATTGACGCGGCTCGGGCTTTCTTTCGATATTGTTACGGCTGATCCTGGAATTATGGGCGGAAAAGTTTCTCATGAGTTTATGGTCCGTTCAGAATATGGCGAAGATCATTTAGCGGTTTGCGAAACGTGCAAGATGGTGACGAGCCGTGATATTGCGGCAAGAAAATTATCCAAACAGACAACGCCGCCCACGAGTTCGAAAATTGAAATTTTTGACACGCCAAATCTGAAAACAATTCATGATATTTCAACACATTTTCATATAGCGCCGCGGAAATTGATGAAAACCATTATTTATATGATGAATGACCGTGATCCGGTGGCTGCTTGTGTCCGGGGGGATCATGAAGTGCATGAAGGGAAACTCAGGAATTTGCTGGGCGCGAAACAGCTGTGTCTTGCGAACGCAAAAGAAATTGAAAAAGTAACAGGGGCTCCGCTTGGTTTTGCTTCTCCGGTCGGCCTTAGGGATGTCAAGATTATCATTGATGCCGATCTGTTGCTCGATCAGGATTTTGTGACGGGTGCCAATCAAAAAGATAAACATATGAAGCATGTGAATGTCGGGCGCGATTTTAATTACAGCCAGTCCGGAGATATCCGGTTCGTTCAGGAAGGGGATTTGTGCGCGCAATGCGGAAATAAACTTTTGCTCATTACGGCGATGGAAGTCGGGCACGTCTTTCAGCTCGGGACGCGGTATACGGAATGTTTGAATGTTAAATACAAAGACAGTTCGGGCGCGGAAAAACTTGTGATTATGGGATGCTATGGCTTGGGAGTGAATCGAATCATGGCGGCGATTGTTGAACAGCACAATGACTCAAAGGGAATGAAATGGCCCGTTGCTGTCGCGCCATTTCAAGTAGAACTGCTTACAGTCAATCACAGCCATGACGGTACACGCGAAGCCGCTGATCAGCTTTATTCAAAACTCATCGAAGCCGGAATTGACTGTCTCTATGATGACCGTGAGGAAAGAGCCGGTGTGAAGTTTAATGACGCAGACTTGGTTGGAGCGCCTTTTCATGTGGTGGTAGGTGAAAGAAATTTGGTTAAAGGAGTAATAGAAATTAAGAAACGTGCTTCGCAAGAAAGCCTCGTCGTTCCAATCAGCGAAGTTTTGGGCAAGGTTCAGGAATTGCTTCGGGACTGATTGAGGCACGGTATTTTATTTGGTGTTCTGAAGTTGACTATTGCCCCTCACCCTAACCCTCTCCCCGAGGGAGAGGGCGGGGGTGAGGGTGGATTTGTTAATTTCTTCAAAGCGGTAATCAGACACGTTGTTCCATAAACAACAATTCGTATTTGTTTAGCGTTTTGAAGTTATTATCTGTAAAGGTTTTAATGCTTTGTCATTCCCGCGAAAGAGGGAATCCAGCAACTATGGGTGCCCGCTTCCCTGGAAATATAGGGCCGGCCCTCGCTTTACTGAGGGAAAGCATGCGGGCATGACACGAACTGGCGTGTTCACCACTTCAAAACGCTAAATAGATACGACAATTCCACACGCGGAAGCCTTGTAATTCTTATCTGTTGAGGATATAGTTATAATAGTTTTATCTATTGTAAATAGATAAAACTATTCACAATAGATTTTTTGATTTTTCCCTTCGGTGTGATTTGTAAAAGAAATATGGAGATATTATGATTCTTGCGGAGGAATTGAATGGCTAAAAAAATCCAATCTAAAACACCTCATCCGGCTCGTGTGCATGCAACTTCTGTCATTAATCCCGGAGACGTCATTCGAAGAAGAAGGCTCGCTTTAGAATTAAGAGAAATTGATTTAGCCAAAGCGGCCGGAATTCAGCCGGGAACTTTGGATGCCATTGAGAAAGGCCGGGTCAAGAATCCTTCCGTTAGTTTCCTGTGTTCGATTGCGCAAGCCTTAGGGATTTCTGTTGCCAGCCTGTTTTCTGAAATTGAAGAAGGGCGTGACCACCGCATTTTTACCGGTAATCAAAAAGGCGTTCATGTCCTTGAATTTCCGAAAAACGGCGCCCGGATTATTTGTTATACACCGATTGAAGCGGGTTATTTTGTCGGCAAGGTGCTCCTCAGACCGGGAGCGAAAATTGAGCGGAAACTTTTGGCAACGAAAGGCCATTGTTTTGCGCAGTCTATTATCGGGAAGTTAATTCTTGAATTTGATAAAAAGGAGTATGTGGTAAAAGAAGGGGATTATGTGTGTTTCGAGGGGCAGTTTCCGTATTCGTTCAATAACTCGCAAATGAAAGAAACCTCATTTCTCTTGATAACCATCCCTTCATTTTTGGCGGCCGGAAGCCGATAATAAAATGTTAGTTTGGTTGACTTTAAGGTAATAGTTATTTATAATTTTTCAGTTTTTAAATGATTAAACCATCGATCCTATGCAGGAGCGATATTGTTGACGAAATGATGGTCTCTGTGAAAAAACTCATAGCATTGTTTGTGACTTTGTTTTTCGTCATTCAAATGACAAGCGTTTCTGCTCAAATGGTTCAACCTCGATTTTCAACTTCCGATGATGAGCGCAAAATAGAACAGCAGCGCGAACAGGCATTAATGCAGGCATTGGAAGCCGTCGATCCCAGACTCGCCGCACAGGAAAATAAGCAGGTGGTGGGTATCTCTCCCGATAAAGCGCAAATTAAGGCCGAAGTCAAACGATTCCAAAGCGAGCGGAAAACGCAGTTTAAGTACCTGACATGGACCCACATTAAACACATGATCAACGAAGACACCGTTCTTGCCCGGATGAAGTTTCTTGAAGAACGCGACAAAACCCTTGCCGAGGTGGTTGACAGGGCGATTCAAGTACACGTTCCCGCTAAAATCGCGAGTGAACGAATCAGCCTCGCCAAGTTCCGCATGGCGAAAGCCATCCGCGATTTTTTTCCGGAGCTCCGTATGGAAGGGGAAATGAAACACGGCCCATTGTCCGGTTTGGATTATGCATCCGATAGCTGGCGGATGAAATTAAAGCAGCCCATTTTTCGGGGCGGTGTCATTTGGAATACATTGATGCTCGAGCAGACGAATCTTGAAGTGGCAAAGCGTGAATACGATAAAGCAGTTTCGGATTTGATTTCGGATGTGTCACAGGCATATTTTGAATACGAAAGAGCGCTCAACGTTAAATATGACCGTGTGAAACTTTTCGAACTGGCCAAAGGACAAAAGAATATTTCCGACAAGAAGTATGAAGCTAAACTCACCTCGGAAATTGAGAAGCTGAATACTGATTCTCTTTATAGCCAGGGGCAGTATGACTTGGAAACAGCGAACCAAGAGATTGAAATCGCCCGGCTGGAATTACAGAAGTTCTTAGATCTTTCCATGTCGGATCCGATCGAAGTAAAAACGTTATATGATATTAATGCCTTGGATGTAAACGAGTTCAAGAAGGAAAAAGAAAAAGCCAATCTTTCAAAACCGGATGATTTCCAGAAAAGTTTGGATACGTTCGTGGATTTGGCGTATGAACATCGCCCTGATTTACAGGTTCAGGCCGCAAAATTGAAAGCCACCCATTATGCCTATCGCGTCACTCTCGGCAAAAAATTGCCGCAAGCCGATTTGATTGTTGAATATGGAAAATTAGGGGAGGCATACAGGAGTGAAGATAAAAAGCATATAAAGAATCCCGAAGCCAGGATTGGGATAGAAGTGACATGGCCGCTTGAGGGAAATACATTTAAATATACCTTCGATAATGACGAGCGTGCACCATCTGTGAGCCAGTTCCAACAGAGCAATTACACGCATATTATTAGCAATTCATTCTCAGTCGGAATATTGGATGATTTGGAATCGTTTAGCAATTTAAAGGAAGCTCAAATTAATTCACTCGAACAGGTGGTAGAACTTGAGAAAGCGGAAAGAGAAGCGCTGCGCGATGTGAAGGAAGCCTTTTTTAATTTTAATAAGTCACTCATTCAGGTTGAGTCATCTTATAAGAGGATGGATTACCGGGAACGCCTTGCCCAAGTATCGAAGCATCGGCTTGAAAACAATGAGATTCAAATATCAGAATATCTGCAGGCGGAAATGAGTTTTAAGGAGGAGCGAGGGTTGGTTTATAAGGCCCTTTCTGAATTCTTCCTGTCTAAGGCTAAATTAAACAAGGCCATTGGCTTAAGAGATTACATACCAATATCTTCATTATAAGCAGATAATCAATTCAACATTAAAAAAACATTTATAAAGTTTGCAATTATAGTTTTCGTAGGTCATAATTTATTTATAAGCAGTACCAAAGCTGAAAAAAACAGTCGGACGAAGGTCGTTATGGATCCAAACGAGATGAAAAAAGAGCCGGTAACGCCATTAAGTGGAATAAAACCTCCGGATAAAATCGGCATCAAATTATCTAAAAAACAAAAACCAGGGCATTCACATGGCCACCTTCGGTGGCTGATCATTATTGTTGTCATTATCGTAGGCCTTGTAGTGATCCGGCAGGCATTTTTTCCAAAAGGGAAAGCAGTCAAAGAAGATGCGGTTGCGGTGGGGGCAAAGGAAGAGCGTATTGCGATTACGGCGTACAAAGTTGGCAGGTTTAATTTTGAAGATTCTTTGAATGCTCTCGGAACGATTAAAGGGTCTGTTGAATTCAAATTAAGTTTTGAAATTCCCGGAGTGGTGAGCGCGATTAATTATCGCGAAGGAGAGAAATATGAGGAAGGAGCTCTGTTGGTGTCTTTGCGCCAGGATGATATTTTGCTGCGCCTTCAACGTTCCCAAGCGCAATTTCAGAAAGCCGGAGCCGCTTTGAAAATCGCGCAAGACAAGACGAGAGAGCATGAAATTTTATTTAAACTGGGTGCGATTCCTCAATCGACTCTCGATAAAGTGAAATATGAAATGGATCAGGCAAAATACGAGGCGGAATCCAATTCGTTAGAAGTGAAAGCCAACGAAGCGATGCTGGAAAAATCCAATCTGTATGCGCCCAGTACGGGCACGATCGGACAATTGAATATTGAAGAGGGTGAAACGGTTACGCCCAATACCTTGATAGGTTCTCATGTGTCGACGGAGCGTGTATTGGCCCAGTTTGGCGTGACGGAGCGCGACATTAACAAAATATCGTTAGGGCAAAAAGCGAAGGTGTTTGTCGATTCCTATCCCGACAAGGTGTTTGAAGGTATTGTCGAAAATGTTGCGCCGGTGATCGTGGGAACTTCCCGTACGGCTGATGTGAAAGTCCGGATCGAAAATCCCGAAAACTTGCTGCTTCCCGGTATGTTCGCGCGTATTAAAATTCTCCTTTATCAAAAGAAAAATACCCTTGTGGTTCCCAATGATGCTTTGCAAGGAAAAGAAAACGAGCAGTCTGTTTTTATCATAGATGACAAAGAAAAAGTAGCGCACAAAGCGCCCGTGGTGGTGGGGTATACGCAAGCGGCTTATTCGCAGATTGATTCAGGCCTTCAAGAAGGTGATATCATCGCTGTGTCAGGGTTTGAGCGGCTGGAGGAGGGTTCGAAGGTCAAGATTATTGAAGTTCAAGAGGCGGAGCTCTAATGTATGATAGTTTTCCCCTCCCACCCATTTGTTACCGCAGAATAAAACAATTTTCTCTATCCTCACGGTATTTCGTAGAAGCGATGCATCTATTTAGTATTCTGGAGTTGACTATCGCCCCTCACCCTAACCCTCTCCCTCAGGGAGAGGGTTAGGGTGAGGGGAATTTGTTAGTAACTTCAAAACGCTAAATAATAAAGTTTGGAGTGACATGAAATGAATATCCCGCAATTTTCAATCGACCGCAGGGTGACGACCATCATGCTGATGGCGGCGATTGTATTTATGGGAATTATTGCTCTTACGTCCCTGCCACAGGAACTTTTTCCCAAAATTTCATTTCCGCAAATCACGGTCGTGAGCAATTATGTGAACGCGGCACCGGAAGAAATTGAGACTCTGATTACACGGCCGCTCGAAGAGGCGATCAGTTCTACGAGCGGTCTACGGCGCTTAGAATCGATGTCGCAAGAAGGAGTGAGCACGATTTTTGCGACGTTTGGATGGAACGAAAATGTGGATTTCGCCGCGCTCGCTGTCCGCGAAAAAATTGATCTTGTCAAAGAACGTCTGCCAAAAGAAGCGGAAGACCCGATTGTTTTGAAGTTTGATCCGCTCGCGAAGCCTGTGATGATGTTGTCGATTACCGGGAAAGCCGCGCCTTCCGAATTGAAACAAATGGCCGATCAAATTTTAAAAGAAAACTTGGAGAAGGTGGAAGGGGTCGCTTCTGTCCGCGTGTCGGGCGGTTTGGACCGGGAAATTCAAGTTGAATTGGATCAGGGCGGGCTGCGAAATGCGGAAGTGTCTATCTTGGAAGTGATTGATGCCATTGATAATGCCAATGTTTCCTATCCGGCAGGCGGGATTAAGAAAGGTCTTTATGAGTTTTTGATTCGAACGGTCGGAGAGTTTCGTTCGGTTCGAGAGATTGCATATACGGTCATCACAACCGATGTTCAAAAGAAACTTCAGCGGCAGACGGATACCTTTATGGAAAAAGGCGATGAAGGAATCCGGTCAACCATTGATTCCTTGCGAGAGGAACGGTCTAAAAACTCCGGTGATAGACGCCTTGTGATGGTCGGCGATATTGCAGAAATCGTAGATGGCTTTCATGAAAAAACAACCATTTCACGCTATAACGGTAAAGAGAATATTTCATTGACGATTCAGAAACAAGGGTCCGCCAACACCGTTCAAGTGGTGGATCGGGTCAAAGAGGAACTCGAATTCCTGCAAGACGATTTAGATTCGCGCGGGATTACCGTTGAAATGGTCTATGACCAATCAAAATTCATTAAACAGGCGATTGCGAACGTGCGCGATTCCTCTATTCAAGGAGGAATTCTTGCTGCCATTGTTTTATTTCTTTTCTTTTGGGACTGGACGTGCGCGCTTATTGTTGCTGTTTCGATTCCGATTTCGGTGGTCGGAACCTTTTTCTTTTTTCAGCTCCAGGGCATTACCCTTAACATGATGTCTCTTTTCGGATTGGCTCTCGGCGGAAGTTCTGTCATTGATAACGGAATTTGCGTCATTGAAAATATTTTCCGTTTACGAGAGCAGGGAAAGGATGCCCGCGAAGCAGCCGTTGAAGGGGCGAGCGACCTTTTTTGGCCCATTTTTACAGGTTCAGCGACGACCATTGCTGTTTTCTTTCCGATGATTTTATTCGTTCCGGGGGTGGCTGGTCAACTTTTTCAGGACTTATCATGGGCCGTTATTTATACGACGGTGATTGCGTTTGTGGTCTCGATGACGCTCGTTCCGATGCTTTCCGTGTTTATTGCGCCGCCCAAGCCTTCAGCGCTCAAAATGCCGGTCAAAATCGACAAAAATAAAATCAAAAATTATATTTTAAACCTTGATCGTAAGAAACAAAACCGTTTATTCCGTGGAATCGTCGGGATTGGAATCGGTTTCTTCATTGTAGCGCTTTTGATTTTACGCGGATTGGACACCGAAATTGTTCCAAGGGTTGACCAGGGGCAATTTATGGTGAAGGTGAACCTGCCGGTCGGAAGCCGGATCGAAACAACGGATGAAGTGGCAAAGATTATTGAGCAGGAAGTCAATCGAATTCCTGAGGTGGAAAATATTCAAGTCACAATCGGATCTGCCCAATCTTCAAAGATTGGGGATGTGAATGTTTCGAGTTTACGGTCTCATCAAGCGCTTATTATGATCAAGCTCAAGAAAGAGCGGAGGCGGCCCTCATCTGCCGTTGTTGCTGAACTCCGGAAGCTTGTTGACGCCCATCGAATCGAAAAAGCAGAAATTGAATATGTATTGCAGGAAAGCGATTTCGAATTTGCCGCAGGCGGCGGAAAACCCGTGATGATTGAAGTGAAAGGTTATGATTTGGGGAAATTAACCACCCTTTCACATCGGGTCGAAAAAATGCTCAGAGAGATTCCCGGAACGGCGGACGTTCTGAGTGATTTAGGAGCTCCTTCGCCTGAAACCAAAGTAGAAATTGACCGCAAGCGAGCAGCTCTTTATGCGATTTCCGCGCGCGATGTTGCGCTAACTTCGAAAGCGGCGATTGAAGGGACTGTTGCTACGGAGTATAAAGAAGGCGGTCGCGAAATCGATGTCCGCGTTCGTTTACGGTTAAACGACAGGCAGGATGTGTCAAAACTCGGAGACATGCTGGTTCGGAGCCATTCGCTTGAAGTTCCGGTTATGCTGAAAGAAATCGGAACGATCACGCAGGGTTTTGGCCCGAGCGAAATCCGGCGGAAAGACCAAATGAGGACGATTACTATTAGCGCAGCGGTTGAAAAGGGTTTTAAGGAAAAAGATGTTTTATTACAAGCGCAAAAGGCTATTGATGAGCTTGAATTAACGCAAGAATATACGGTTGAATTGGTGGGAAAAGCGCGGGAAATCAAAGAATCATTCCAGCGGGTAAATTTTGCGACCACCCTTGCAATTATCCTGAATTATATGCTGATGGCAGCTCAATTCGAGTCTTTCCTTCATCCGTTTATCATTATTTTAACGGTTCCGTTTTCTCTCTTCGGCGTGGCGATGGCGCTTTGGATGTCCGGCACGACGATTAACATCATCGCGCTTCTCGGCGTTCTGATTTTGGTCGGAACGGGAACAAACAGCGCCATTGTTTTGATTGATTTTATTAATCAATCTCGCCGAGAAGGAAGTGAATTAGTGAGCGCTTGTGTGGACGCGTCGTTCATCCGATTCCGTGCCATTACGATGAGTATGTTAACTGCCGTTGTGGGATTGATTCCCTTGGCCCTCGGAATCGGTGAAGGGTCTGAACTTCAGGCGCCTCTCGCTGTGACGATGATCGGCGGATATGCGTGGGGCACAGTGTGCACCCTGACCGTTATTCCTTCACTTTACATTTTATTGACACGCGCAATCGACAGGCTATTTTATTTTGAAGAACAACAGGAGCTGGAGCAAATATAGCGCGTAATGAGCCAATGTTTTCAAAAAAATTAAAGTGTCTATTTAGCGCTTTGAAGTGATTATCTGTTAAGGATTGCCCACTTTTCTGTCATTCCCGCGAAAGCGGGAATCCAGAAACTATGGATGCCCGCTTAAAACATGCGGGCATGACACGAGTGGCCGTGTCCGCCACTTCAAAACGCTAAACAAATACAAAATTTAAACGTAAGTAGGTCCGGAAGATGGGATTACCCACAGTCGCATCAAAGAAACCGGTTTTGACGGCAGTTATTTTCGCCTGCTTGCTGATGCTTGGATGTATTTCCTTGTATCTCCTTCCCATAGAATTATATCAAGGCTCCGGCCGCGGAATTATTTCCGTCATTATTCGTGCCCGCGGTGGTTTGCCGCCGCTTGAAATGGAACGAATGATTACGCGGCTTGTGGAGGAGTCTGTTTCGACGGTTTCCCACCTGAAAACCATGTATTCAAATTCCCGCGAAAGCGAAAGCAGGGTGACGCTTGAGTTTGAGGTCGGGACGGATATGAAATTTGCGGCGCTTGAAGTTCGCGAGAAATTTTCCCGCGTTAAAGGTCTCCTTCCTTCGGAAATTGAAAAACCGGTGATTGCCAATTATCAAGATTCTGATTCAGCCGTTTTAATTGTCGCGATCGTTTCTGAGACCATGTCGCCGGAGGATATCCGTTCGATGATAGATCAGGAACTTAAACCTGTTCTTGATCGTGTCAACGGGGTTGCAAGTGTTGAGGTCTATGGAGGGCGGGAAAGGAAAATTCTGGTCGAACTGGATCGTGACAAAATGTTTGCCTACAATATTTCAATCGAACGGGTGATGGATGTGATAGGGGCAAGCAACGTTGCGTTGCTCGCCGGAAGTTACGAGCGCGGCGGATATGATTTTGCGATTCGAACGATGGGCATGTTTACGAGCATTGATGAAATAGGTTCGATTGGTGTGAAGGCGACGAGGCAAGGTTCGATTATTCCCCTGAGTGAAATTGCTACGATTAAAGATGCATATCTGGAGCCGGAGGATTATGCGCGATTAAATTTGAGTCCCAATGTTTCTGTCTATGTCAAAAAAGTATCCACGGCGAATACCATCCAAATCAGCGATGCAGTGCAAAAAACAATTCAGGGTTTTATGATGGATCGGAAGGAGGATCTTCACCCGATCATTATTTCCGATAAAGCCAAATTGATTAAACGGGCCATTAATGATGTTCGTGATTCGCTCCTGATTGCCATTATTCTTGTTTTCGCAATCATTTATGTTAGCTTGCGGCGTACCTTAATTTCCCTGATTGTAACTTCTACGATTCCGGTTTCTATTGTTGCGACTTTCTTTTTTATGGATCGCCTGGGATTCAGCATCAATGTGATGACGTTGAGCGGACTTACGCTCTCGATCGGAATTATGGTCGATAGCGCTGTCGTAGTAGTTGAGAATATTGTGAGGAAGCAAGAAGATGGAATTGCCCGTGAAGAAGCGATCGTGAACGGTGCCGAGGAAATGTTTGTCCCGCTTTTGGCGTCACTTTTCTGTAGCCTTTGTGTTTTTGTTCCCATTGTGATTGTCGATCAACAGATTCGCTTAACTTATGCGGGATTTATTTTTACGGTTTGTTCCGCATTAATCATAGCGTTGTTGAGTGCCGTGATGTTAGTTCCGTTGCTTCTCTTGAAAACAAATGCACTTGATGCGAAATCCGGTCTTCTCGGGACGTTTTCAAGTTATTACCAACAAACACTGAATGCAATGAGAAAAGTGAAGTTTATCAATTTTATGATAGGGCAACGAAAAGAAAAAAAGCGCAGTGCGCAGCAAAAATATTCGAATCTGCTGTCGAAAAGTTTTAAAATCAGATATCCCGTGTTGATTGCGACAGTGCTTTTGCTAGTGTTCTCTCTTTGGCGCCTTTTAATCCTCCCGATGGATTTGCCGTCTCAGTTAGAAGAAAATGAGTTTCAATTGGTTGTGTTTCCTTTGGCCGGTGCTAAGCTGGAAGCGAATGATGAGGCGGCTCGCAAGCTCGAGGAACTTTTGCATGAATATCCCGATGTTGAGCTCATTTCCACAACCGTTCAAAAGGATGATTTGCGCCTCTTCGTCCGTTTAGTTCCGCGGGCAAAACGGAAAGTTGCCAAAGAAGTAATTATGGATGAGGTGAAGAAAAAAGGCGAAGAGATGATCAAACAGATTCACGATGAATATTCGCTGATCGTAGATCAGGGCGCATCAAGCGAGGAGTCGAAAAAAATGATCGTGAATATTTTCGGGCTCGAAAACGACACGCTTGAAAAGCTTGCGCATGAAGCGGCGCAAAAAATGTCTTCGATTAAAGGACTTACGAATTTAGTCATGACGGATTTACGGAAGCGCCCCGAATACAGCGTTGTGATTGATAAGGCGAAAGCCGCGTTTTATGGACTGACGGTCCGGGAGGTGGCGGATTCTATTCATGCGCAGGTCCGGGGCATGCGTCCGACGAAATATCATGAACTCAAAAAAGGGATCGAAATCGAAACGATTACACGGCTCCAGCCGATTTACAGGCAGAAAATTGAGGACTTGAATAATATTTATATTGTTTCGCCGAAAGACGGGACGCAAGTGAGAATTTCGCAAATCGCCGGATTGGTTCCGTCACGCGGCCCCCAGACCATCGATCGAAAAGATAAATACCGGTATGTTTATGTGAAGGGTGATGTGACGCGTCCGCTGGAAGCGATTGCGAAGGAATTAAAAGAAACCCTGAAGGGGATCAAATTTCCGAAAGATTATTTTTGGCGATTTGGCGGAGCTTACGAAGACTTGATGAAAGGAAAATCGAAACTTGCACTTGGCGTCCTGATGTCAATCGTTTTGGTGTATATGGTGCTGGCTTCACTTTATCAATCCTATACCCAACCGATGATGATTATGATGGCAATTCCCTTGGGCGTTATCGGTGTGTGGGCCATTTTAGCATTTTCACGAAAATATTTGAGTGAGCAAGTTTTCATCGGGATGGTGATATTAGTCGGCTATGTTGTTAATAGTTCCATCATTTTAATTGACCGGATCAATCATTTGAAAAAAGATATTCCGGACGTGCGAGAGCGGCTCGTGAAAGCAGCCCGGGATCGCTTCCGGCCGATTCTGATTACGTCTTTATCGACCATTATCGGTTTTATGCCGATGGCGTTTTCGCAAAGTGAATCAAGTGAACTTTGGGCGCCTTTGGCATTAACTATGATTGGCGGAATTATTTCATCCACATTCCTGACATTGTTTATTGTACCTAATTTTTACCTGTATTTTGAAGATCTCAAAAATCTGCTCAAAAAGAAAGTCCATTTGTAGAGAACATTTTCTATAACCCACTCTAAACAAACGGGTTATGGGGCTAAAAAAACAAGTAAAATTTTTGACAAGATAGTTTATGCTGTGTATACTTACTTAGGGGATAAAAAAAGGTTATACAGATAATATTATGCGCTTAATTATCTTTTTCAATATATTAATGCAATAGTATTCATTTTTATTTCTTATGTTTAATTAAAGAATGTAGTAAAAAGGGGGGTGCTCGAGTTTACCATGCAGATGTGGCAAGGTAAGAAGTGCCGACCAATTCTCAGAATAATATCCGCCATCGTTGTCTTTACATTTACTGTGACAACAGTCGCATGGGCTGATGGCCAGGGTGGCATTATTGGGACGCTCACCCGAAAAACCTCACAAGAATCTTCCCCGATTATCCCCGGCGAAAAAGAAGCACTGACCAATCTTAAGCAATTATTCATTCCATTTGAAATCGGTGAAATCAAATCATCCTACCAGGGTCTTCAAAAACGGTTAGTGATTCACATTCAAGACGCGCACGTCAACGAAGAAGCGCAGCGCAACATCGGGCGCATCATTGAATTCCTCGAATATAAAACCGGCGCGAAACTTATTTCGGTTGAAGGCGCGAGCGGTGATTTGAATACGGCGATTTTTGCGGCATTTCCCGATGAGAAAGCGCGGCAAGCCGTCGCCGATTATTATTTGAAGGAAGGAAAATTGACGGGGCCGGAGCATCTCGCCATTACTAAAAAGGCCGAACTGAAACTTTTTGGTGCGGAAGATAAAGAGCTTTACGAGGAAAACCGGAAAGCCTTTTTGGATGCCCTGAAGTTCAAAGACAAAGACCAAGATAATGTCGAGGAAATCCGTCACCGGCTCGATCAAGTTTCGCGATTTGTATTTTCCGATACCCTGCGGAAGCTGCGCGGCGAACATGCGGGATATCAAAAGCAAAAAAGTTACGTCGGGCATTATGTGAATTATTTGGTACAGCTTGCTGATGAGCTGAAAGTATCGCGCTATCGATACCGCCAGATCGATTCATTCCTCCGGTTAAATGAGCTCGAACGGAAAATTGATTTTGAAAAGGCAGAGAAAGAAATCGACGTCTTGATTGATGACCTCAAAAAAATCCTGAATCGCGAAGAACTTTCCAAGTTTGTGACCAACACCATTCAATTCCGTCTCGAAAAAATAAGCCGAAAGGAATATTACGGTTACCTCAAAGACAAGATGTCGACTTATCCCGAGCAGGAAAAGAAATACGAGAATGTTTTGAATTACTTAACTTACATGTCTCATTACGATTCGATCGGAATCGAGTTGTTCCAGGAAATTGATACGCTCGAGGAAGATTTAAAAAATAAACTTTTCCGAAATGACTCAGAAGTGACGCTTGACCGCTTGTACAGGTTCGTGGATATCCTCGAACATTTGTTTGATTTTTCTCTCACCAAAGAAGATGCGGATTATTTTTATTCCTACCGCGATGAAATTAATGTCGAAAATTTCAGAACCTTCATCGAGGATGAAGCGCGGAAGGCAAAACAGACGTTGATGCTTCCGAAAGAAGTTGATTTAATTAATCAGGACATTCCGAAAATAGAAAAATTCTACCAAGCAGCTTTAAAACGCGACCATGAATTAATCGACCGGGCGTACCGGAAAATGGTGGATTCGAATGGTCAAGTATCGATTATTGTAACCGGCGGATTTCACACGCCCGGGATCGAACGGTATCTGAAAGAAAAAGATACGTCGTATCTTGTCATTGCTCCGAGAATTACGAAAACAATTGACGAGCGAAAAGAATCAAAGCTTTACGAAGCCGCGATGAAGAATGAGCCGACGCGCCTTGAAAAAATGCTTGCGGAAGTTTATATGCCCCCGAAGTCAACAACTCTAAACGATCCGAGATACCAGTTGGGACAACCGAAGGTAACGGCAATGACAATATCAGATTTTGTACGCAGTGGTTATCCTGACAAGAATTGGGCCGCATCGAAAGTGACACTGGATCGAGTAATACCGATGTTTTTGGAAATGGCAAGGCGTTATCAAACATTGGGTGGTTTGAATTCGGCTGATGTTGATGATGGGTGGGGAGGATTTTTGGATGTCGGTTTTGAGGCATTAGGCGAAAGGACAAATCAAAAATACGATAGGAATTTACAGACTGAAAAAATTGCTGAAAGAAGTGAGATGAGAAAGACCGCCGCGAATGGTTTGGTGATTGAACTGGTGCCGACGGTTTTAAACGGTAAGGAAATCCGGCCGAGAAGTGAAATGAGGCAAAAAGGTGCAGAGTTAGGAGATACAATGGCATTGCCGGGTATGAATGTGGAGTTTTATCGCGCGACGTCATGGCAGCGCCCCCCTCGCCAGAACCTCCGTTACTTGAGTGAGGAACAAAAAGAAAACGCCCGCGCCGAAGTCCGGGCAGTTGCCGTTGCACATGCGGCGGTAGTTGAACCTGCACAAAAGCCTGTGACCGGGCCGACAGGCGATGATCGAACCCAACGATTAAGCAGGATGTTTCGGTTTTTGGGGGTTCAGCGGGAATGGGGAAAGTTGAATCTTCAAGAGCAGGCGGCGGTGATTGACTTTGTGATCGGGACTATGAGTCTAACAAAGCGGCCATTTTTCAAGTCGTGGAAAGAAATCCAGGGAAACTCAGAAGCCATGCAAATGCCTTGGGTTCGCGATTTTTTTCGGTTACAACAACCCCCAACTTATAACTTGAATGCTTTCCGCTATATTCTGGTTCATTTTCACCCTTCCATGGGCGATGGATTTCAGGACCCGAGTGTCATTGAGCAAAGCGAAGATTTGCGGGAACTATGGGCCATTTGGAATCAAGCGGAAAATAAATTTGCGATTACGAATGTAAAAGGAAACAGCCCCTATCGAATGTTGCTCGGTGATATCGCAGAGAAAATCGATCAAGCTTTAGAAATGAAAGAACCAGACCAGCGCATGACGGCACTGAGCGGAATTAAGGAAATGATTTTGAGGGTTTTGAGAATTCTGGCACAGTTGCGCGGAAAAACACCGTTCTTACATCAAGTTGAAAGTGATTTGCAGGAATACGTTTTAGAAATTTCGAAAATTTCATCATCCGGCGAAGCACCGGAGGCGGCGCTGAACGAAGCGCGTGCTCATTATGAAGAAATGGTTTTTACTAATAAGGCGGAAGATCCGGCTCTGTATGACGTGCTTGAAAGCATCCGGCAGAATATTTACGATCAGAATACGGCGCGGAAAATTTATGCTTTGTTAGACCCCGAGAATTTGAAGGAAGTAGCATACGATCTGCGTCTTGGACGGCTTGCCAAAAAAGGCCAGAAGTTAAACCCGCGTCGTGCACTCAAGCAAGTACGCCAGCGTGAAGTGCTCAAAATGATCAATCAGCGGGGCGGGCTTTCCTTTGCTTCGCTAACGGAACTCATGCGAAAACGGAAAGAGGAACTTCAAGAGGCATCTTCCACGCCTGATCAATTTAATTTTGCGGTGAGCGATTCAACCATCCGGAGGGATTTGAAGGAACTTGAAGCGATCGGGATCAAGCGGATTTCGCGGGATGTGCCCGTGAAATCCGGCGGAACGGTGAAACGAGTTTACTATTATGATTCGAAAGGTGATTTTGCGATTGGATTAGCGGAAACGATAACCGAACCTGCGGCTTTCAACCAAACCATTGTTGAGAAAGCCCAATTCGAAGCAAGTCAGCTGAAATTCAGGGAAGAGTTTGCGAAGGGTGAATTGACCACTTTGACGGCAGCTGATCTTGCCCGGCTTGCCGGTTTCAATCCTAAAATAACGCCACCGTCTCAACCGACGCAAGCAGCCACTGTTCGGCCTCGTACGCCGATATCTCCGGCTCAACTTGCCGGTTCGCCGGAAACGTGGGCCGCCAAGCGAGCGGCGCAAGTGAGAATGCGTTCCGAAGTCCGGGAAACGATTTCAGAGGAAATTATGCCGGGCAAAGGAATACAAAAAGTTGTTCCGACGGCAGGAAAAGAAACGGCAAGAGACCGTTTAATAAAATTCCGCCGTGATTTGCACAATAAGCGCGAACGGTTAATAGAAAATATTCTGGATTCGCTTCTGCCTGACGGCGTTTCACTGCGGAAACACGGTTTCACGATTAAAGAAGTTTATGCGGTATTAAGTTTTGCGAATGAAGTGATGGTTGATTTTCTTGTGTTAGGGAAACTCGATCAAGCCAAAGTTGAGAAAATGGGGCGCCCCCAATACAAAGTGATTCAAAAATTGCTCAAAGGAATTATCACAAATGAGGAACGCGGCACTTATTATGATATTTCTGATAGAGCGCGCGCAAGTGTGACCCGCGTTGGTTTATCCACGGTCCGTAGCTACTTAAACTCACGCACACATACTGATGTTGATGCGGTTTTGACCGATCAAGACAAGGCAGCCGGAAAAATCTATAAAAGAGTAAGAGAAAAAACTGTTGTCAGTGGAAAACCTGCAATTCGTGATGTCTATTACGATGCGACGATTCCTGAATCTCCGACACGAGCTATTGGGCAGGTGCCCGCGCAACCGCCGACAAGAGCCGCCGCGGTTTCTGTTCGCGAGGGGGCCAAAGCGCCGGGTGTTCCGGAAATTCAAACGCCTGTCGTACCGCCCGAAAAACCAGGAACGGGCATATTACAACCGAATCGCGGTCCGTCAAAAGCTGAACGATGGGGGCATTTGCTTTCGGTTATGGGGATCAGTGCGTTTTTATTCTTTTTCATCGCACCGGTTTTTACGTCGGTGCTGTCGACTATATTTCTTTTTTCACTGCTTCATCCGATGTTTGCGGTTGTCACCACGAATTTTTTCTTATTAATTTTGTCGATGGGATTGGCCGAAATGATTTTTTCTTTTGCAGAAGTAGCGATTCAAGCCATTCATCGCATCGCGGGGACATACGATGAGAGTGTCCGAACCGTGTTGGAAACCGGCAAATCGAGCGGCCAAAGGATCCCGCGTCCGTCGCCAGTATCCAGCCGGGAAGATATGGTCGCTTATCTCATCGAACACGGCGCTCAATTGGATGAATTGAATAAGATTGCAAACTCATTCGGGTTTGAAACCATCTTTGACGTGTCGAAGGAAAACATGTGGAAAATCGTTAGGGACGTTGAAAAGCAGAACGAGACGCTTGACATTGAACACCATCAAATGCTGCATCAGAAAAAGGCTGCATCACGCAAGTTGCAGTCGCATGTGATGGAGGCGCTGAAGCAGCGTCAGAAGATTGGTTTTGTCAGAGCAATCGGAACGGGGATCGGGAGTTGGGCGAAGACGCGATTTACATCGACAAAAGGATTTTTGGATGCGTTGATAGAGCTGGTTACACTACCGTATCACTTGATGGAAAGTTTCCTGTTGGTGAATTTCATTCCGAAAATGATGTGGAAATATGGTGTGCGGCAAAACCGCCTGACTGCCGACAAGATTTATCGGTTGGTGCGATATCGTTTTGAAACAGGAGACGCGCGGGCACTGACGGATGCCGGAATCATTCAAGCTTCGTTTGCCCGGCGGGTGTTTACGGACGGGAGTAGCATTGCGAAATATGTTGTTTGGGATGACCAAACCGTCAGCCGGGGAACCAAGGATTTTCTGAATAAGCGTATTTATATGGGGCTCGTTGGCGGGATCGGTGCGCTTCTATTGCCAGTATCATGGCAATTTTATGCAATTCCAATCACGTTCCTTGCATTTTTCACCTTGTATGGCTGGTTATCATCGGTGGTGACAGTGACCGGGCTTTATCTTCCGAAAGAAGTTGCTCAGATGCAAATGCGGATGGTAACGGCAGCATGGCAGGCGCAAGCGGATGGATTGGATTTGGAAAAAGAAGTAAGAGAAAAATTGATAGCATTGGGTCAGCATTTACAGGCTCCGGACTTTTTAGACCGTTATCAGGAATTCCAGTCATGGGTAGGGACCAAAGAAGGTTTGACGGCAGATCAACATGATGAGATCAACGCATTTTTAAAAGGGCAGCTGATTCCGTTGATTCAACATCAGCGTTTGAGATTATCTCATGAAGCTGAGTATCATGAATTAATGAAACTCCTGCTGACCGATAGCACGGGTCCGCCGGCCAAAATCGGAAAACTTCATCCGTGGTGGGTCCGGCTTCCATTCCTCGGAGGATTGTTAACGTGGCTTGCCACTCCCTATGCATTCAAATCCCTCCAAAAAGCAGCATTTTCCCGTCAAAGTATATTCTTCTGGCTAAAAATGTTTTTCTGGGCATCTCTTGGAATGAGTTTGATTCTGCCGCTCGAAATCAACGGCGTGTTGTGGTTGGGTGAAACGGTTGACCATGGAATCGATTTAGCTACCGGACATACCTTAGGCAGTATGACGGTGGATGAACAGGCAATCGTGGATGCGGCGAAAAACGATCAAGACATAACGCAAAAATCCGGAGCAATGATTAAAGCCGCATTGGCGGACGGCCGGATAACCCTTGAAGAGCAACAATTGATTCACGTGTTGGGATCCGAGCATGTGTTGGGGGATATTGAGACTCATATTATCCGAGGTGATTTGAATGGGGCAACACAGGTTCTCGACCGTTCGTTGACGGATGAAGCTTCAAAATTTACAGGCGTGCATACGGCTTTTGCAATGGTTGAAGTGGAAGCGCTGAGTATTGCGAGTGATATGGGGTTTGCCGCGAAACAAGCGATCGGCGTTGGCCACCAAAATCCGCTCGTGGAAATGGGGATTACCGGCATTGATCCGCAAATGAAAGTGATGCCGCGGGAAATGGAAACGGTCAATCAAGCGGTGCGTTTTAACAGACAAATGCAGGGTGTCTCGCAAGCCAGTATGTTGATCCGAGTCGTGCCGGACGATCCGGCAAAAGCAAAATTGCAGGAAGATCTTGAACGGGTTGTCAAAACTTCTTCCAAATCGGCTGACAACCGGTTAGTGGGTTATATGGAGATTTCCGCAAAAGCACAGGAAAAGCTGGTGAAAGCCATTCAAGAGCAAAAAGCCACTCCGGTTTTGCCGCCGTCTCCGGAAATTGGAAGAGAAAAAAATATTTTTCTTGTCAAGGATTGGCTAAAACAAGCCGGTGCGGGAATTTTTAGTAGAATGCAAGTGGCCGTACAAGCTTTAAATGGCGACAAGACGCGGACTCCGCCTGACGCAAAAGCAATGACTGCGAAGGTTTTAGTCACAGGACTGCAGGGTTTTCTCACGAGTGCAATTGCTTCGGTGATCATCGGGGGAATGCCGGGGCAAGCGACCCAACCCGAACCGGCGGTTCGAGCGACAGAGACGCCGGCGGTTCCTTTTTCTGCCGAAGAAGCAGAGAATTTGTTTGATCAGGAATTTCCCGGGTATGAAAATAGTCTTCAAAATGTCCAGGGGAAAATTACACCGGATCAGGTTAAACAAGAATTTTTAACGGCATTTCAAAAATTGCCGGAAAAGCAAAGAAACAGTGAGCAGGCTAAAGGCGTATTAACCAAAACGGTAGCTGATGTTTTAAATCGCATGACGCCCGCTCCGACCGAAAAGCCCGCAACACCTCCGACCGAAAAACCCGTGACCGCTTTTATTGTGAATTCAGCGAATGAACTCTTTGAAAAGACTTTTGGAGTTGATCCATCAGCCGTTCGCATAAAATTAGAAGGTTTTATGGTTGACCAGGTAGAAAAATTAGTCAGTGCCGAACTCGCTTATAGAGAACTTACGGAACGATTGAACGAGATGGGTTTTGCTGTGCGGCCTGCTGGATTTGAGCAAAAACTTAAAGATCTGATATTTAAACTCCGACAGGAGAAAAAGAACGGTCGAGTGACGGAACGAACGGAAGAAGAGTTTAGAAAATTATTTGAAAATTTTGGTTTGCTTCAGCCGGTACCGGATTTAAAGGAAGCCACGAAAATGACAACGATGGAACCGGAAACCTCTCAAGTGATGATTGGTGATTTGTTTGCGCCGAAGGTTGATGCAAACGGCCAAACCATTCATAGTGTCCTTGACTTAGTTGTCGAACGGTATCGGCCCGACGTTCCGGCTAAATATCAAAAAATCCTGGGCAGTCCAGAGGTGAAAGTAGAAAGAATTTCGCCTGTGGCAGGTGAAACCCCAGACATGGCTTTATCCGCGTCTGACGGCTATGTGTTCAAGGTGATTGACCCTGACGGGAAGGAAAGTTTTTATGATGCGGCATCCCTCCGGGAGAAATACAAAGGACAGAAATGGGATGCATTGCCCAAATTGTTTGTCGGTTTTGGCATTTTTATTAACGGAGAAAAATTTACATTTGGGAAAATAGGCGCATCGTTTTTTATCGGGATCAAAGGCGAACTAAAACCGGGCCGGGTGGAAGAGCAGTTTAAAACATTGAATGACATTCAAAAAGCCAGACTCGATTATGCGCAGCGAATTTATCAGGCGCGTGATGAAGCGGATGCGGCATTAAGAGATTATGTTTCTTTGGCGGAGCGGATCCGGAAATTTGACGGGGTAAACCTCGGAGAATGGAATCGGGAGCTGGGAAGTGCGGCCTATCAAATGCTACTCCACATCGATGACCAAGCGCCGAATAAGGTGGCAACGCTTTACAACGAGCAATTTAAACAATACCTGTTTTGGCACCGGGAGTTGCTGGGGATTGAACGCGTGCTGAAAGAAAAACTGGGACTTCCGAATAGCGCTAAAATCGTTTTGACTCCGGAATTTGAAAAATGGCTGCGGACTGAAGAAGCGCAGGTTCCGGCTGATATGGTGTGGAAAAATGGTTTCGCATTACGGCGTCTTGAAGTTGAACATGCGGCTATTGATTTGCAAAGCCAAGTCGATGAAAGCCGGCAAATCATTAGCAGTGTTCCTTATCAATTCATTGCCGGTTTGACGCTCCAAGAAACTGTCGGAGTCAATCTGCTGAGCCTGATCGGCAATCTTTTCCTGATCAAAGGCAATGACATGACAGATGAGGAAATTAATCATCCAAGAGTCGAGCATGAGCGGACACAGCTCAAGATGGTGGAAGACTACCGGCAAGAAGTGGAAAAATTAGTCAAAGATTCAAAAACACTTCAGGAGCAATTTCACCAGCAAAAGAAAGTGATGGGGCAAACCTATAAAAATTATCAGTTGGCGCTCCAAGACCAGCAGAAGGGAATCGAATCTATTGACAGGGTCCGTTTGGCGTCACTGATTTGGATTGATTCGGTCAGTCGTTTGGACAATATCCGCGTCCAGCTTCAGAAGAATGCGATTAGTCTTAGAAATTGGAACCAGAAAGTACAAGACAGCATTCATCAAATTTATCCGGTGAAAGGTGCTGAAAAAATTGTAGACACCTCGAAACACCTCGAGCACTATTCCGCCGATTCATTGCGCGGTGTGCTTGGAGAATTCTCAAGGGCTTATGGGGAAAGGGAACGGATCCGTGAAGAGAAAAAAGACCGTCTGCTTTCAAGGAGCCGTTACAACGTGGAAGAGCAGGTGCGTCAACTTTCGAGAGGCGAGGCATTAAAATTGCTCCAAGAACGAAATGAATTATTTTACGATCTTCGGGCAGAGCAGCTCCGTTGGGAAGACGGAAAGCCGGGCAAACTCCTCGGCACGAATAGAGACGGAAAACTTGCTCCGGTCCGCGCTCTGGTGGACCCTTGGCGGTTTAACGACCAGTCGCTGAATGAACAATGGGGTGAGGTCATGGAACATGACGGCAAAGAACGCCTCGCCAAAGCCTATCGCCATTTACGTAATTTAAACAGATATGTTCACGTGCTTGACACACAGATTCAATATCAACAGGACGCGGATATCCGGTTTCGTGAAATTGTTCACACACCGGGTGATTCAAAAGAAAAATTGACCGAACACCGCAAAACGGCTTTAGAGAAAATTCATGCTGTCCGGAGTTTAATTATAGAGGAGGCCCGCAAGGTTTTAAGTCCGGATAGTCCGTTGCTCGGGAAATTGAATGATGAAGAGGACTTGCTGAAAAAAATCGAAGCAAATTTGAAGCTGACGAGACTCGAGGACTTAAGCCCCGCGGAACAAGAAGATCAGCCGGCAGAAATAAAAAGACTTCGAGCTGAAACTGCCGGTCATTTAACCTTACAGGATATTGAAGGACGGCAAACAGAAACAGGCGAAGCGTTAAAACTTGGAGACATTATTGATTTAGCCGGCAATAAAGCAGTCGATCCCGTGACAGCGAGCGACCTGAATGTCCTCAGAGCAGAAAGGAAAAAAATTTCATCGCGAGGCCCTTTTGCAAATGTTGACGTCGAATCCGTGGGATTTACGTTCTTAGCCAACTGGCAAAAAGTAGTTGATCAAGCAGCGGTTAATAAACAAAGTGGTCCGTCTCAATTAGGGCAGTTGCAAAAGGTTGCAGGCCTTGCCGGAGCAGTTATTTCTGTGGCAAGCGGCCAGCCAATGGGGATCATTGAGGTGTTGGGCACTGCTTCTCAAGTCGCTTCCCTGTTTACTAATGTACCGCCTCAATTTGGAATGGCGCTTTCCTGGTTTACTCCGGCTTCCGTTGGGATTCCGGGCATTTCCAGCGCGGCCAATCTCATTCCTGAGGGTGTCGGCCAATATTCATCTGTGACTCCGATTGCGCCGGGCGTAGGGCATGTTTCTCAAGGTAACTATTTTGATGCGGTAAGGTCGCAGCAACTTCCGGCGGTGTATTCACAGCAAACTGTAACACCGACAGCGTCCGGTGTCGGACAAGTTCAAAATCAGAGTATTTCCGTGCCGCAAGGCGCCGTGGATATGGCGAAGGATCAAGCGGGCGGCGGGTCTTCTTCAGATCTTCCGATGAAGTGGCAAAACCAAAACATTGGTTTTGTGCAAGTCGTCACACGATATAAAGGAAATGCCGAGCAGGTTCTTGCCGAGATAGATTCTCAGATCATTTTACGGGAACAAGGTGCTCAGTTGGTTAAAAACGATGTTCAGCTGAAAGAAATGCAATTGCGTTTCGAATATATTCAGCTTAAAAACGATCGGCAGCTTTTAAATGATTTTATCAAAGAGCTAGAGACGGAAGTCAGCAAATTGATTACGCAGGAAGAACAGAACGCGGGCGCAACTACCCGGTCGCGGGAGACTTTAAATCAATTGATTTTACAGGCGGCAGGCTCTCTGCTTGTTCTTGATCAATCCTTAGCCCGGTTCCCTGAACGTTTGAATTCTTCTTACGACAAGGGGGGGTTGTCCTTAAGTGAAAGTGCCTCGAATCATGTGATACGTGAGTGGGATAAACTTTTGGAAAGCGGTATGACCTTGTTGAACCAGGAAGGTATTTTTAAATTTACCAGCGGAGTTTACCGGGATTCGAGGGTGGACCCATTTGCTGCCGCACGCCTTTTGGTAGCGCAAAAGGACCATGCGGAGAAAGTCTTGGAAACAACGGCGGCACGCAAAAATATTATCAGCAGTGTAACAGGATCCACGACGCCCGAAATATTTCTCGCGCTTTCGCAAATTCCGGAAGTGATCAATCAACTGGGAGACGCACAAGTGAAATATATTCGTGAAGTTGCTTTGCGGATGGAGCCATTCACGTCGCAAGATCGCGTTGACCAGGTCAAGGCAATGATCAAAAGTTCCAGAGGGTTTTCGGCATGGATCACCGGTTCAAGATTGAACGATGACGTTCAAAAAGCATTGTTGAATTATGCTATTGCACTTGAAAATTTAGGCCGGTATCAGCGGGATACGGAAACGAATCGAAAGACGGCCTTGCTCGAACTGGAAGAAAACGTCGGCGAGTTGCGGCGTGTGTTTGCAAAACACGAAAAAGTTCAAGCCGACATCAATGATTTGGAACGAAAGATTAAAGAAGCAAAAGCCCGCATGCCGCAAGAATCGGGGCAGGCAAAACAGGTTGAAGAGCTCGATGCACGAAAAATCCAGTTAGATTTGGAAAGGCGAAAATTAGAACAGGTCCTCATGTATTACCGTATGGACGTTGTTGGCAGTGTGGTGAGGCTGGCCAGCATGCCTGATTTGGGGCGATTAAAAGAAAACGGAATATCGTTAGACCGGCTTCGGGGGGAGTCTCTTTATCGAAGTATTCCTGAGTTTTGGAAAAAATTCGGGAATGCGAATGGTGGCGATCCCGAAGTGGCAGAGCGTCTGGGTCTTTTAACCCAAGCGTTTGACACACCTATTGATGTTGACGACCAGGGGATCGACGAAAGGCATCATACCAGCCAGGTCCTCGATCATGATCGGACTCGGGAACTGACACAAAGCGCTTACAATCGGAATGCATTGTTTGAGTTAGAGCGTGTCTATATCGAAGAATATCAAGGCAAATTCGGGCCGCGATGGAGAGAACAATTGAGCCGTGATACGGGCGGATTTTTCCATGCTTCCAAAACAGGATGGGACCTTACCTTGTCTATTTATTTATCGCTCAATCGAACCTTCGAAAACATTCATTTGACCGAAAAGTCTAAAAAGATGATTGAAAATCAGGCCCTTAATACGCTCAAGCAGAACAAATCCGTTGAGCTGGGTTTGGATGACATGGTGCTTGAATATGAAAAATTATTATCCGAAATGAAAGAGCTCGATAAAATGGCGGAAGAACTTAAAGAAAACCGGAGCACGCCCTATATAGAAAACTTTAAGAAAAAACACGGGACATTAATTGACAGGTATCATATTGAGATTGAAGGAATTTATGGTCCGGAACAGCTGCCGTATGAGGTCAACCTTATGCGCTTTGTGGTGGTGGGGCGTTTGAAGCAACAGCGCGAACGCCTTATCGGTGCTTTTGGTGAATTCACAGACGATCCTGAATCGATTTTCGTCACCCCCGAGAATATTCAGCTGATCGGATATGAACGGGCGAATGTTTTGAATATCGACAAAATGAGCAGGGAGACATGGCTTGAGTGGGCTCAGAAAGACGTGGATTTACGTTATCAGGAAAATAAAGCGGATGCCCAGAAAGCGCAGGCGGAAGCAGCTCACGTGGGTTTGTTTGGTCCGTTATATTTTGAAGGAGGGCTGGGACTATCGGTGGGCGCAAGAGGGAGCTGGGACAATCAAGGCGGTATTGGTTTTCCGTTTACGCTACGGGCAGATGGAACGGTGACTTTGGATCCGTCTAAAATGCATATGGCCCGGGCTGAAATGATTAAAGAACTTCATGAGCGATGGAATATTAAAGATGTAAAGAACAATATCGTGCGAAGGCATATGGAGCTTTTGGCAAATTACGTTGTCTCCCGTCATATGTTTGATATTAGCGATAGGTTACTCAGAGAAGGGTTGAGAAACGAGCAGGCCCATTGGGAAAAAATGATCAAAGAAGAATCTTCGGACTGGCGCACGCATATCGAACATCCTACGCTCGGTTGGTCGAGATTGATTGGCATTGAACGGGCGCGAAACGAAGAGTTTAAAGCGATCATTTCATGGAGCAAACAGATTCAGGCCAGCCTCGAATTGGCCGGTATCGATCCGAAAAGAATCGGATTTCAGGAAGTTAAATTTACCAACACAGAGGACATTTCTAAGGAACCTGATGCCGAGTCGCATCGACAAGTAGAAGTATTACGGTCAGTCGTCGATCAAACCCAAAGGATGAGAGCGAATTTGAAATTGCAAGAGGCGCAAAAGCAAACCGATGCGGTTCAAAAAGTGACCGACCCGATTATTGCCAAGCCTCCGCAAGAATTGTCAGATGACGGATACAATCAAATCGAAAAGACATTAGAAGGTCAGGAGCCATTCCGGCCCAAGGTTACATCGTACGATGAATTAATAGCCACCGCGCCTGAGACGACGAATAGTAAATACGATGTGTTGGAAATAAAAGAATCCGTAAAGCAGTTTTTAGATGCGCTCAAAGTGACCTATGAGGGACACGTTGATGTTAATGATTTGAACACATTTGTTTTAAAATTCTATGAAATTGCCCATGCGCGTAATATTTCCGTCGACAAGATGAAACTCATTTTAGGCCGCGCGACGGAAGCGGCAAAAAAATTGATTGATAATAAGACGATTCAAGAAATCCGGGACAATCCGGCGCTCATGAGTCAAAAATTCCCGAATTTTATGGAAGAGTTTTTGAGGGACCGGTTTGACACCAAAGAAATTGCCGATGCCGGCGGCCGGGACCGCGATAAAAAACTAAACCTGTTTTTAATGGGTTGGGCTTTTGAACTCGGGGTCTATGATTATAAACAGCAACAAATCGGATTTTCGCGGCCAAAGTCTATTGACGATCGTGTCGCCGAAACGGCCGAAATGCTTCTGATCTATAACAGGATGATATCCCGCCCGAGCGGACAGGATTTGACGGTATCTGAGCTTGCGGATATGAGAAGGTTGGATGCGTGGATCATGGATGTGACAAATTCTGCCGATGCGGCGCGTCAATCCTTGAATCATGGCGGGCTTGTTTTCGGAATTTATCCGAAAATTGATCCGGCCACTTTCAATAAAGTTCTCGATGTGACGCAGACGGTGAGTAAAGATCAGTTAACGCGTGAGGCGTATAATCTCGTTGTGAAAGCGGTTAGCGAGGCCTTTGCGGATTCAGCTCCGGACCCGGAGACATTAAAGAAGTGGAATGAATTTCGTGCGCGCATTCGGGATTTTGAAAATTTTCAAAAGTCCTGGGACCGGGAAATTCTCGTTTTGAAAGAAGTAGCGCTCAAAGCAAAGCAATCCGTCGATCAACTTCGCAACCGTCAAATTGTCCTCCGTAAGATGTACGATCTTCCCGAATTTATTACCTACACCACAAAACTTGGAATTAAGAACCCTGAATTTTTTGACCACGACCGGGACCATGGCCGGTTGGTTGCGGTATTCTCTTTGTTTTATAAATTTAAATTGATGGATCAGCTCTTGATCAGCAAGGATCCGGAAGTGTTTTGGAAAGAGCATGAGGCGAAATTCCGTCAATTTTTTACTCAATTAAATGCGCTTGTCGATCAAGTCGGATTCCACAGCATGGTCGTTGGTGCGATCGGCGACGGACAAATCTTTGAGCGCATTAAAGATTATCAAAAAGGCCAAATGCCAACGCCCACAGAAACCGAGGCGCTTTATAAAGAAGCTAAGCAATTATTAAATCAAGTTCCGTCAGCGTTTCATTTAAGAATCTTGTTAGAAGAGGCTCGGCAAAACGGGGAAAAGAATAAATTAACACTTCTTGATGTCCAAGCATTGGCACGTGAAGCGAAGGAAGTTCGTTCGACATACATTAACGGTGAAACACTTTCGTTTTTAAATTTCACAAAGGAATATTTTAAGGATTTGAAGGCGAAGAACGTGATCCGCGCCGAAGATTTGACCGAAGACCAGAAAGGCATCAAACCCGAACGCCTCGGAGTGGTCGCCCGCCGCTATCATCAGGCAATGGAAGAAACAAGGCCATTGATCAATAAGTTTTATCGTGACAAAGATAAGCCGCTTGTTCTATCCAATGCCGCGGACATGGGGCTTTGGAATGCTTTAACGCAATTCTATTTGACCGGCCTCGATTTAGAAACTTTTACGCTTCATCTCCAGTGGAGCCGCGCGATTGCGGGCGGTGACCAAGATAGGATTGATAATTATATAAACTCAACTGAACTTGTTAAAGCAAATCACAATTTGGCAGTTGCGATTATCGGTGAAGAAGGAAAGGAAAAGGGGAAAATATCCGAAGTGGGAAATCGCATAGATCCCGAGACGTTTCAACGTGGCATGGCATCCGGTCTTGCCACACACTTGTTGTTGCATCCGGAAATGGACCCGGCAACGAATCCGGAGAGGCTCGTTACGCTTATCAATAACATCAGGAATATGATCGGCGATGAGGCACAGCTTAAAATCGCAAAAGCGCAGGCGCTCCTTGAATTGCAGCTGAAAAACCAGAATCCGGATCTTCGGCTGTATTTATCTGTTCCCGATCATTTCAGCGTTTTCTTCAGCTTTCTCATTCAAGCGGAGTTTGCGGGCGGGGTTTATCCGTACGCTCATAAACATCAAAACGATATGTCGTTTTTGAGTGACCATTTGAAAACGAAAAATAACTTGACGTTTAGACTGCCAGTGTTGCCTCCTCCGTCCCTTTGGACACAGCCGGGTTCAGCACAAACCGCCCCGGCTGGAGTTCATCCGACTATTATATCGAATGCGGAAATCCTCAGGATGCAGGAAGAAGTGTCCCGGATTGGTATCCGTTCCGTAGAAGTTGCCGGTGCAACGCCACTTGCGGGTACTCAACCTGCGGCATCCCGTCCGGTATCCTCAGAGCCCGGCGAAGCAAAAGCGCCGGATACGGCGCTGGAATTTGCCGTGGGCCAAGTGAACCGGGCGAATAAATTGCGGTTTGGTGATAAAGCCAAAGTCTACACCGTTAAAGACGTATTCAAGAATAATCTTGTCCGGATGGAAGTCATGGGAATGCTTTCGCGTATGACGGAAGAAGGCAGTCGGGATAAAACGGAAAAAGTCGGAGCGCAGGAATTCGCATGGCTGGCACAAACGCCTGCGGAAACTGTTGAACGATACGATGTTGTTAGCGGTGAGATCGTGAAGGACGGGAAATCCGGGAAAACGGCGTTGGAGATTGCCGTTGATAATGCGCGGGAACTCGAAATTGCGGTGAGTGGAAAAGACCGGTATGGAATCACCATGGACAATTTCAAGAAAAACCGTTTTGCCTGGAATCTTGTCCGGGCACAACTGACGGCTATGGCGAAAGAGGGTGTTTTTGAATTTCACGCTAAATTGCACGGGAAGGCCGGGAAATCCGGGATTCTTGATTACGCTAGAAATGAGGGGAAAGTAAAAGGCGAAATTGACAGGGCCGCTTCAACCATCAAGCAATTCTACGAAGCAGTCGGTGTTCCGATATTTGGCTCTGATTTCTCATTTGATCAATTCAAGAAAGACCCTCGTGTCCAATCGATGATTCTCTCCGAACTTGGCATTATCGTGGAAAAGGGATTTGATAAATGGAAAGTGGAACGAGAAAAATTGATCGCAAAATTAAACGATCCGAAAGCGAGAAGCGCGGGAATCGAACGGGCGAATAAATATTACGCGGACATCGGAGAAATCATTAGAGAAGATTTGCCCGCGATCAGCGAAGAGACCTTTATTTACGATTCAAACATTCGCGCCCTGGCTTTGGCTTGGTTTGAATCGTTGGTGGTAGAAGGGGATATTCAATGGCGTCTTAAGAACGCGGATGTCGAGGCTTTCGCGGCGCGCAAGACCCAAACCCCGGAATTTACAAAGGAATTCGAAACAAAAGTCAGAAGCCTTTACGAAAAAATACTCAAACGGCCGGTGGGTGAAATCTGGAGCCCCAGTGAAAGCGGTGTTCGCGCAGGATTAATTCATATGGTGGCGCATGAATATGCGAAAAGACCCGGTGTGAGCGATAGTGATATCCTGGACTTAATGAAGAGAATCACAGACCGCATCGATTCATTTATCACGCCACCCAAGGATAAGGATAATAAATCGTCGTTGATTCAAAAACTTTTTAATGCAATTGATTCGTCAAAAACGAAAACATTTGACCGCGAGAATCCGGTTCACCTTGGGTTGCTTCTGTCATGGCTGAAAGAAGGAGAAGCCAGGACAACGCGGTTGATCGAAATTCTCGAATCTCCGGTTTTCGATAGTTATCAAAAAATGATTCATGACGGCGATACGGGCTATGATTTCCGGAAAGAGCTTTCCGAGGCATTTCGTGATGCCGGAGAAGATTTGGAACACAAAGCCCGTTTCAACGACCTAATGGCGCAGTTGTCATTTTTTGTAAAACAATATGACAGCAAGGCAAATCTTGAGAAAGATTTGCGTGACCGAATGAATCTCGTAAAGATATTAAAAGGAACCGGCACGGTTTCGGATATGTTTAAGAATCAAATGGAGTTCTTAAAAGGCATTTCATTTAGTCATCAGACTCCGGACAAGAAAATGCACCAGGTGAATTGGTATCAGGCGGAAGAGGACGCATTTATCGCGCTCCAGCAATTGAAATACGGAAGGTTGGGGGTGGAGAAGGTCCTGGATGATATTAAAGAGGAGTTTAAGCGCGTATACGCAGAAGGACTCTTGAATGCTTATGTGCAGTTTTTGCACGACCGCGATATTGAAATTCCTGATATTGACCAAATGCAAGAGAAAGACCATGATCAATTAAAGAAAATTGCACCGGCAATTTCAAATTATCAAGCCGTAGCTAAGTTATATAGTTCCTATCCGGTGCACCATGAAATCATGGATGTCAGCGCTAAGGCTGATTTTGATCAATACATCAAACGGTTAATGGAAGACAGTGAATTGAGAGAAGGCGGTTTGATATCGATTGAAACTGAGACAGATGCTCAAGGGGAAAAGCAGACCAAAGAGAAAACTTTCGATAGGAAAGAATTGGAAACGCAGTTATTGCCGAGTTTTGCAGTGCGGTATATGCGCGGCGGGGCCTTGCATTGGTTAGAGCGGATGCAGAAACCGCCGTACAAAGACGGAAAACCGCTTATATTGATGGAGGTTGAAAAGCGCATCGGGGACAGAAAGAAAATATGGGAACTTTGGGAAAAACATTGGGATGGAATACCTATTGATACCAATCAAGTGGATTCTATCGGTAATATTGATCCTGAACGCATGACTGATCAGGATTATGAAAATTTGTTCCATTATACGGCAGTAATTCAAAAGCAATATGCAAACAAATATCTTGGTAACGTCCTTCTTAGCCGGGAGGATAAAAATCAGTTTTATAGGAACCTGTTGTTTGACGAACTCATCTTTGCCTATCTTGGTGATGGTAATTTGGCGTGGGATACGAATTTACCTTTGCGGAATATTGTCAGCCGGGTGGCAGGGAACCCTGACGCGATTGGCTTATGGCGAACGGAACAGTTTTTCAAAAATATTTTAACCGATACTAAAAACCGTCAAGTGGTATATCAATTAACCAGCGGCCCCAAACAAGAAGGCAGGCGGCTTGTCTTGTGGGAAGGGGAGAGAAAGCTTGGGATATTATTCGATCCGGAAACGGAAGCGTTTTTTGCGAAATTGTTCGAAGGCGATAAAACCTCGCCGTCAGTAGTCCGGGCCTATTCTTCCGCATTTTTTACAATGAACGGCGTATCGAATAAATTTGTCGAACTTGCTTATGGAGAGATCAGTAGGGATAAAATAAGCATAAAGGAGCCCAATCAGTTGGACAGGTTTATCCGTTACCGGCTCTTGGTGCGGCCTGATGAAACAATGCTTTCGAAGGTGGAAGATGGAATATTAGCCAATAACGGGCACGAAGAGTTTGTTATGCGGCTTAACAAGAAAAACCATGTCAAGATTTCGGATCGAGCTGTGGCCGAATATGCAAAGAAAATTAAATCAGGAGAAGTGACACCGCAAGGATTAAAAGCCTTGATAGAAGATTTTAGAATAGTTTCAAAAGATTTAGAGCGCATCTATGGCTATATCACAAATGCTGATGAGTTGCTTCGTGCGCTCGAAAAAGTGAAATTTAACAAAGATGAATCAGGGAAAAGGGATGTCGTTAGAAAAGCGATTATAACGCTTGCCAAAGGTGTCGCTATCAGGTTGGCTGAGAAAATGCCTGCCAACGAGCAAATTAGTATTACTTTTGAGGAGGAGCAAAAAGAACCCGCGGATTTAATTGATCTGTGGGCTAAAACATTTCTCGATCAAGAGAAGAAAAAGGATTTGGTGTATCGCATCACGCTAACTAAAGAACAGAAAGATGAAATATTGCGATTGCGTAATATAGGGAAACTTACGTTGACGGAGATTAAGACCTTGTTTTCTGATTTGCGGGTTTTACAAGAACAGATTGATCAATTGAAGCGCAAAGATACATCACTTGAAATATATCCTAAAATAGTTTTTGCCATAGCGGCCGTTATAAGCCGGGTTTCCCTTGATCATTCTTCTCTTGTCCCTGAAGACGTGCTTTATAGTAAGGCTGAATTAAAAAGGGAATCGAAAGTTCACGGTGCGGTGGTTTTAGACGCGGAAAATCACGTGAAATATGAAATGGAAAAAGAGTTTGCAAAGGAAGCGGAGAAGAAAACCATCACAATAGATGGGAAAACTGTGGTTGATGAAAAAGCAGTTGTGAATCTGCGCGAGGCGCCGATTGAGGTAGGGAAAGCAAAACAACATAACACGTGGATTCTTGTGAATAACATTTCGAAGTGGCTGGTTATTATTTTCCTTGCGCTACTTCTATTAATCACGGGCGAAACCATCCGGCGGAAACGGGCGAGCCAGGTAACGGGAGAGAAGGATGAACCGATCGGCAGCCGGCTGGTTCCTCAGAAGATTCGGGATTGGTTTGCAAGGCATCCGGGCATACCATTTATTACGCCGACCATCGGAGAGAGCGGGGCCGTCGGCGCAAAGAGCCCGGATTATGAAAATTACCGGCCGAGGGGATTCCCAAGCAAACTGATTTTTCAGATGATTGCGATTACCGGCATCGCAGGGGTATTCGCATGGGCCATTGCAATTTTTTCCGTAGATTGGGCGTATGTGCTGCCGGGGATGGTCGTGCTTTTGGTTGTTCATATTTTCTTTTTGAGTCTTGACCTTGGGAAAATTGCAATGGACCGGACGGCGACTTTATGGGGTAAGCCGATGGCGCCGCGGAGCGCGGATTTCCGGGCGTTCCGGAAAGAAAGATTTAAAGAAGTTTTGAGCCGGCAAAGAGTTGGCGGACAAAGGCTCGATCTCGCATCTATTGAAAGAGAATGGGTCAGAGAAGAACTGGCCCGCCTTGGGGTTGATACAACCACTATCGATGATGCAACGATTAACAATAAGAAGCGCCTTGAGAAAGAATTGAAAAGACGTGGGATCGTTGTCCTCGATATTAAGTCAGGCGGAAGAACGAAGCTGAAGAAACAATTAAGCCGGCAAGGAATTGATGTCGCGGAAATCCAAAAAGCATGGCTGAAAGAGCGCTTAACTATACACGGGATTACGCTTCCCGATGCGGTTTTTGATGATCGGAAGCAGCTGACTGAGGCGTTGCGTGCCAATAAAATTGATATTGCCTCTGTGGAGGATTTGGTTTTCGACAATAGAGACATGCTTGAGGAAACGTTGCAGGCTCTCGGGATTCCTTTTATTGATCTTGAATCTGTCAAGGATTCTATTTATTACGATGAAGCGGCGCTCGTTCAAAAATTGCGTGCGCGCGGTGTTGACCTTTGGGGGTTCCAAAAAGCGTGGATCAAAGATGAATTCAGCCGGCAGGGAATCGATGTCGAGGGAATAGGGCGCGAATGGCTCAAGGAACAATTGCGCCGCGGGGGTGTTAACGTTAATGCGATCAATCAAGAAATTTTTAACGATCGAGCGCGCCTTGAGGATGAATTGAGGCGCCTGGGCTTTCCGACTGATACTGAAGCCGTGAAAGAGTCGGTTTTTGACAACGAAGCACAGTTCAGGCAGGAACTTATCAGACAAAGGATTGATCGATCTACAAACAAAGTTTTTGCGGACAATCTCATCGGAAACCTGAATGCGAATTCCTTTAGGGGAAATGAATTAACTGACGGATGGGACCAAGGAGTCCTTGACGCGATAAGGGGAAGGATTGAGAATGGTCAAACTGTTGCCAAACAAGAGTGGGCTGACGCCTTAAATCAAATTCTGGCGGTCAGGATGCGCGTGCAAGATTATGGGAGCATTCAACGAAGTCCCAAAATGCTAAGCCGGCTTGACGATGCGACTAAAGCATTATTAGCGAGGGCCCTGGAACCCGCAGCTGTTTTCACGGTGGCTGAATTAGAATCCCTTAATAGGAAAATATTAGAGGCGGTTTATCCCCAGATTTTGAGGAAGGGCCAGACGACAATTGATCTTGATTCTATTCTTCATTTCCGTTTTAGCGATTCTATTCCCGAAGCGTATAAACCTGCCGTTGTGATGCCTTCGACGGCTAAGAACGAAAATTTAGGTGATTTTAACAGTGGCCCGATCAAAAACATGGAAGAAATCATGCGCGGTAATACAGACCCCGCTACGGTATTCATTATCGCGTCATCGGGTCCTATTTCTCTCGAAATAGCACGTCGGCAAAAAGAAGCGGCCGAAGCATTGGGACGAAAAATGAATCGCCGCGTGATTTATCTCTACCGATCGTGGGCCGCAACAAACCACAATGTCAGCAAAAAATACGGCTGGATTATGGATATAGCGACTTCCTTACGGGCCGGCAATTTATATCGAACAATTGAATATCATACGCTTTCAGGGAGAACATTGCGGGCGGATGTAGCGCTCAAGGGCGGAGTGCTATCGGCGGTTCTCGGCCTGATCGGTCTCGCACTCGGAAATTTCGCGATCGGCGTCGGAATCGGACTTATCATTACAACCGTGTGGTTGTACTGGAGTTCCGGACAAACCAACCGGAAATTACCCGTCCCCCACGATCAGCGAATTGAAGACATGGTCGGACCGGTCGAATATGTAAACCTGCAGGAATTTTTCACCAACACCCCGGTTTTTTCCTATGCCGGCGGTTATTATCCGGATGAACACGGCGAGAATATCGGCTTGCAAGGACTCGGTTTTAATTTGAAAGAATTTGACGCGCGCGGTTCGGAAAAATTAGAATTGGTTGACCCTTCCAAGCGAATCTGGATGGCGTTTTTTATGGATGAAAAGAACAGCATGGGCTATGAGCTCTATAAGATGGTTGAGAGTATGTTCACGGATAAATTATTAACCGGAATGACAGAACCGTTTGTTAAGAAGATCCGCACCGATGTTGAAGGTTTTTCGCTTGAAAGTTTCGAAAAAATGATCAATGAAGATGTCCTGGATCGGGAGGTGTTTGCCAACTTTCTCCGGACGCTTAAACGTGAAGGGGAAACGTTAACGCCGGAAAGTCTGGATAAGATTTTTGGCGTGCTGATTCGGGCGGCCGAATATGGTGAGGAGTATCAGAAATTGCTTGATGAAAGGAGCGCGGCTGAACAAAGCCGGGACCTGCTTAATCGGGAAATAGCCGCCATAGAAGGAGCGATTACGCCCGCGACGCCGTTGACTGACGATCAAAAAAGAGACCTTCGAAATAAACTTTTCGACCTGATATCGATTGAGATGAGCCTGAAAACCATGGATGATCGGATCAAAGCAATTGAGACGCAGAATAAAAATGACGGGCGGAAGGCGAGCGAGTTAATCAGAACTTCACAGATTGCGCGTGAAACGCTGAATGAAATTGAAAAATATCTGCGCAAAAACTTAGAAGAGGCGGGCTACGGACAGGCGCTGGAAGATTATCGCCATTATGATGTCATGAAAGAGTCTGTCCGGAATATGGCTCATGCGGATAACGATTGGGCAACGGTGGGGACGCCCGAAATCGAAATGCGTAATCTGGACGCCGGAAATATTTCGAGGGATTCGAGAATAGCAACAACCGCGCAACAGGCCGGTATTTTTCATGGTGTTCGTTTGCGGGAAGTGACGGACAATAATCAAATATTTTATGGAAAGACCGCGTATGTCTTGGACCGGGGGCTATTCGGGCCGCCGGGAACGCCGAAGTATGCCGTCATTAAATTCGCTATTTTCTGGGGATCTATCGGCGGAGCGATTCTCGGGTATTTGTTAATGAACTACGTCTTTCTTCTGCCGCAGTTTGCCTGGATCGGTTCCGGAATTTTTTTGGTTTTAGGTTATTTTATTTTGGGTGCGTTTGAAAAGCCTTATATTCGCAGCGGAATGGGAGTCATCCATTACGGGGATCCTTCTCATGATTACCGGGAACCGAGAGGTCCGTTTACGATGAAGGCCATTTTTGAAGAGGCGAATACCAATGTTGAGAAAAAAATGAAACGCGGCCAGCGTTGGGGCCGTTCTGACAATTTCTTTAGAATTCCGCTCTTTTTCGAACCGGGACATCCCATGTCGCTTCGGTTTAATACGTTTTGGGGGACAAAAGGGTATCTGAATGAGCCGATGATGTTGTCTTTTATTGTTTTACTGCTTGGTATTATTCCTACTGTTTCCGGAATCGCTGACAAGATTTTCCCTCTCGAGCGGCTTACGGAATTTTCGGAGTTGAATGTGTTGACGCTTGCGTGGGGGGCGTCGATGTTGATTGTGATCGGGTTGACTAAGTATACGGGATTGATTATGTCGAAAAGTACGAGCCGGTTAAAGCGTGCCGTCGGCTTGACCGTTTTCTTTGCCGCCGTTAATCTTTTTGTTTTTTATTTTTCTGTTATGGTGACGGTTCCTGTTATTCTGATTTCAGGACTTGCGTCATTTATCCTTTTACAGGCGATCGCGACGAGAGCCGGCCCCAAATGGTCATTGGCGGTTTTGACCGGATTGGTAGTTGTGAATGTTCTCGTTTTGATGTCTGTCGGAGTTTTTGGTTACGTTATTCCTATTTATTGGATTACTGCTGCGGGATCGATTTTGCTTGTGATTTTGAGTGCAATCTATAAAGGCAGCGACAGCAGTTTTGTGTTAGGAAAGCCAGCCAGAGAAGAGGTTACCAAGGAGCTTACTGATTCGACTGTCATTAACTTGACAAATCCTTTTCAGGGGTTCATCGATCAGCTACATTTCTGGAACCGCGGTTTCGCTCAAGGGTTTCAGCCGTTTAAACCAAGCGGATTTCAACACCATCGTGGACGTTTTTTTAAAACATTAGCGGCGTTAGCCATTCTGAATACCGCATTATTCTTCAAGTTGGGATGGATTGCGGCTGTAATTCCTCTTCCCCTCGGCGCGACTGCGATTGGCGTGATCGCGATTTTGGGGTCGCTCCATCTTTTATATTTATCTACCGGACGGTACATTCCTGTCGGGTGGTTAGCGGCTGCGCTTGTGATGGCGGGTATTCTGATTCCCGGAGTCGTCGGTATTCCGATCAGCCTGATTTTTAATAAATCATTGTTCGGAGGAGCCTCGTTTACGAGCGACGTGGCAAATTTGATTCCCGGGGCGAAGGAAGCCGGATTGATCAGTGTTCTTAATAATCTGGCCACGCATTTAGGCGCTGACGGTTTTACAACTCCGGCACTCTTAGGGACGCTTTTGGGTATCCCCGGGTGGGTCATTACGGTTGCGATTGTCGCATTCTCGGTTGCGGTATCGGCTATGCTTATGTCACGTTTCATGAAATGGATTCATGCCGTCGGCATTCATCCGGTTTCGGGCGTGCTTAATGACGCGCAGCCGTGGGCAACGTTTGCGGCCGTGGCCGGCGGCGCCGCATTGACCGCTATTTTTTCGGCCGGACTCGTGTCGTTTCCTTATGTTATTTTAGTGGCAAGCGACGTGCTCCACACATTTTATTTTGCGCACATGTGGTCATTTTTCTGGGTTTCGCTTCCGATGATTTCCTGGGCGATTGGTTTCTATTTTATCTGGCGAAATTCAAAATTAAATAAAGATAACAAAGAGGAACCTTATTATGGAGATAAGGTTTACGTCAAGATTCTTAAAGGCCTCTTTCTCGTAGGGGCCGTTGCGGCCTATGTGGCGCTTTCGTATTTTGCCTTTGGGTGGCTGACAGGTGTTATTTCGCATACTGCCGTGGGGTACATTGCTGCGTTTATTACTTATATTGAGACGATAGGCCGTCCGTTGTCGCTGAGTATTCTTTTCGGAGCATCTGTGCTAGTTCAATTGATACATTTCAGATTTGGCCACATGATTCCGAAATTGCATAGAAGGATTTTGATGTTTCCTTTGGTTTGGCTGTTTCCCGTGACTGTCGCTAACGGAATTTTTAACGGGGTGGTCGGTTTCTTTGACCGGTTGCGGACCAAAGTGCGTAATGACGATTTGATCAGTATCGGATCGATTGTGGCGGCGAAAGGCGATATTAAGAAACAGCCTAAAAATCTTGAGGCAATTCGAATCAAAGTGTTGCTTTATTTGAATGAGCTTCCCGGAGACAGGCCAGACGGCGAAAAGATCCGGATCAGAGAACTTTTCGAGATTCCTGCGGGGGATAGCAATTATTTTGATAACGACTTGGAACGGGAAGAAGCCGAATTGCAAGTGTTAAACGCTGAACTGGACGATTTAAATAACATTGATGCTGCTCAACGAACCCCTGAGCAGAACCACCGAAGAGATGAAATTGCAACTCGTGTTACGGGCTTGAAAGTCCGTACTGGAAAGTTTAGCGGTCCTCGAGATGAGTTATATAGGACACAGGCAGAATTATTCTTTCGTCGTAGGGGAGGAGAGCGAGTCTTGCCGGTTGAAAATGCTGTCGCTATCCGCAAACGGATTAAGAGCCTTGCGAAAGAGTATGCTGAGTTGAAGGCGCAGCCGGGCGCCACGAAATGGCGGGAAGTTGCCAGAAATCAGACGCTTGTACTCAGGAACCGGATGTTTGTTTATGGTTTTATTGCCGGTATTGCCTTATTCATCGGACTGGGCGCTTGGTCAGGATTGATCATCTACAGCAAATGGTTCTTGTTCTCAGTCTCGTTTATAGCGCAGGGACTTCTTAGCATCATGGGTTGGTTGCCTGTTATGCAAGGGATGGCGTGGCTATTTTCTTTGGTTCCTTATTACGGCAAGTTTTGGATGACCACTAATTACGAAAGTATTTTAAAATGGGTTGAGGCTGAAAATCCGTCCCCGGCAATATTTCCGAGCGATCTTGTTGGAAGGCTCGATGCTAATTCCTTTGTGGGAAATGGATTAGCGAATGGATGGGATCAGGGAAAACTTGACGCCATAAGAACAAGACTGCGGAATGGCGGTGCCGTTACTATAGAAGAATGGGCAAATGCATTAAATCAAATTCTCGTCGCCAGGATGCGGCGGACGGATTACCAGAGCATTCAGAGGAATTCCGCAATGCGAAACAGGCTCGACATTGAGACCAGGGAATTACTATCCAGAGTGCTGGACCGCACTGCTGTCATGAAAACGATCGAAATAGCGTATCTGAACAGAAGGTTGTTAGATGCTATTTATCCGCAGATTCTGAGGCAGAGCGAGAAAGGCAAGAAAGACTTTGAGAAAGATGCACCAAAAATATGGGCGGTCAAGAAAGAGTTGTCTGAAATTGACGGCTTGGCCTATTATGGTAATCCTGCACTATTACAAAGCTCTGCACAGAGACCGATCCCGGGAACCGGAATTCTTGTGACGACGAATGTGACGGATGTGAATGACGATAGGTCAATAACAGCCAAGAGTAAGAGATTTTTGTGGCGCGAAATTCAGGGAATGGGAACGGTTGTAACAACCGATGTCGATGGGAATGGCCGAGCGTCCAATAAGAGCAAGCGATTCTTGCTGAGAACCGTTCCAAACGGCGTCGGCCTTGTCATAACGACTGACGTGGATGAAAATGGCGCCTTGCCGCGTGTCATTAGACGCTTTTTACGGCAAGATGTCCCCGGCGGCGGAATAGTAATAACAACTGATGCAGATCAAGCCGGCGGTTTTGTAGAAAGAACGAGCAAACGCTTTTTGCAAACCGATACGCCGCGGGGAACGGTGATAACGACAGATGTGAATGCAAACGGTTCAGCGACGGCGAGAAGCCTCACCGGTGAGTTTAATCAAGAAGGGAAACTGGTTAAAGAAAATGTGATTGAAGACGCACGACCCGTTGAACGATTTTATGATTACTACCCGGGCGGAGAAGTGGTGGTAAGAAGCAAGATGCCATGGACATGGCAGTGGCCCGAAGCGTTCAATGAAGGGGTTAGGAATGTTTGGCTTATCCGCGAGCCGCTTTCCGTTTTTCAATTCCGCTTAAAAGTAGCTTCGGCACTGGCTCCCGGGTTTCGAACGGCTGATTTTTCGTTGAACGGACAAAAACTCTGGAAAACGGTTACAAGGAATTTTTTCATTGTAGCCGCAATGACGGTTGGTTTGAGAGTTCTATTTGTCGCTTTGATAACCAGCGGATGGGTATTTCCCGCTTCAATTCTCGGGTGGATTCCTCTTGTTTCAATTCTGGCGGCTGTTACGATCGTCATCGTCATTCCATTTTTAAATTCGTTTGAAGGCAACTCTCTTAAAGAGCGATTCCGCGGTTTTTGGCAGTTTTTGAAATGGTTTTTCGGAAGGAGCGGAATCAGGCGTTTCGGAACGGTTTTGAAGGAATACGCGCCGGAAGCGGCAAGATCTGTGACGAAAACGGAAATCGATGCGGCGCAGGTGATTTACGATTTTCTGGGTAATGTCGGTGTTCGCCGCGCGCCTAATGCGATCGGGGTGGAACAAATGCCGGTAGCGCCTTCCGAGAATTTAACAAGAGCGCGTATTCCGAATAGTGCCGTCGGGCCGTATTTATGGGAGGTGCTTCGGAAAGGCGAGGCGTTGCGTCAGCAATTACGGGATAACTGGAGAGAGAGGGGCCGGACCGAGAGGAATGAAATTCTCAATGCCGAACGAATGATCCAAGGACTTCTCGTTGAAGAGCCCGTGACTAAAACAGAAATTGCCGCGGCGCAGGTACTTTACGATTTGTTAAAAGAACGGAGAGACCGGGATATTCCCGATCATCCTGCTTATTTATCGGGAAGGAGCCGGTATACGGCGGCGCTGTATTTCCGCGACCTTATTCGCTTGACGACGGCGCAAGTCACCCAACAACCGTTACGGTGGCATGCTTCCAGGAAAGTCCGGAGGGCTGAGAAAACGCTTCAGAAATTTCTGATTCGAAGGCCGGCGACAACGGCAGAAATTGATGCCGCGAATCTGCTTAACGATTTTATAATTGGCGCCGGTGTCCAAAATGCCCCGCCCGTTCTTCAGGGACGATTAATTGCAGGTCAGATTCCGTATGCCGCTATTTTGGCAGATTTGGATGTTTTGGTTCAAAGAAGCCGTCAGCTCCACGATTTTGGGAAAGTTGAGGAAGCAGAACATACGTTGCAGCGATTTCTTAAAACCGCGGGCGAACGGATGTCCAAAGAGGCCCGCCGCGCAATTGTCCGCGGCTATTTGCAGGAAGAATTCAACATGTCAGAGGATCAGGTGCGTGAACGATTTTTTCGAGAGCAAGGACAATATTTTGGAAGATTAACTTTTCGGCGAGATATCAGAATAATTAAAAGACAACTAAGACAATCCGGAGATCAGCGCTCCGAAGCGCGGGAAAAAGTCACGAAGGATGTTACACTCCGCGGTATGGGCCCTCTTGCGGCGATTTTGGGGGCGGGGATTTTCGCGGCGATTTGGAATTTTGTTTCCGGTTATCCGTTTCTTGCAGGTGGTTTAGGGCTTGGGATGACAGCCATCGTTTTTTTTCTCATCTCGAAATTGTTTTGGGTAAAATGGTATATTTGGAGATTACGGAGAGTTGGTGGCGTTGCTGATGAAGCTACTATAAATGCTCTTGTTAAATTGGGTAGTCATGTAGTTCAGCCACTCATTAATGCGTTGAGAGGTAGAGGATTTTTTAGCACTTCCGGGGTTGTCGAGATTCTTACCAGAATTGGTAGTCCCTCAATTGAGCCGCTTATTGAAGCAGCAAGGAGCATAAACAGTCCCCCACACATTCGGGGGGTGACTGCAGGTGTTCTTGCTAACAATAATGATACTCGTGCCGTTGAAATTTTCAGTGATTTGCTAACAGAAAATAATGACTCTTGGCGTCGATATGCAATAGAAAGTCTTGGTAATATAGGGGATGCCAGAGCAGTTAGCCCTCTTGTTGCTGCATTCTTTAATAGAAATGGTGAAATAGATCGAAAATTGATTATAGCCGCTCTCAATAAAATGGGCGCTTTTGGCCAAGTCGAATTACTTGTTGTTGCATTAAAAGACAACAATGTGGGTGCCGAAAAATTTCAGCAGTTTTTAGCTTTAGCACTTGAAGAATTTCAGAATCCTCTCATTGCTGTTGAAGTTGCAACACGATTAGGGATTCCAGATGCGAAATTGCTTGTTGCGATTTCTGCAATAAAGAAATTTGGTAAAGATGATGCGGATAAAGTGTTGAAAAGATTAAATCTGACTGATAATGAAATTGCATCTATTTGTATTTCTGTCTTGAACGATCATAGCGGTATTGCTCAGGCTGAGGTAAGAGCAGTGCAAACTCTAATGGATATTAAGCCTGCGTTGTCATCTGATGTTAATGAAAAAATAAGAAATGCTTTATTGAATATTCCTTTATATGATAATGCTCCAGCTTATTTTGATTCGGCCGATGTAAGTTGGCTTAAAAACAGCTTGGAGGCAGCATTAGTTAGACTAAGAGCAGCTGTTCAATTCGGTGCCAACAGTGAAAGTATAGCCCGGGCGATTGCAACCCCATTAAAAACGGGAGATGCCGGTGCAATAGTTTTCGCTTTTTTACTCTGTGATCACTATTATTCTAATTTTCAAGCTGCTCAGACACCAAGCAAAGGTTGGTTCTACATATGGGAAAAGGCACAGGCAATAGCTTCTCTTCGCGTTTCGAACCCATCGGCGCCCTATGAATTCAAAATATGGGAAAGCTTTATGCAACATTGGACTAGATTGTCTTTGGATGGTGGTGTGTCCGTAGATTTCGATATTCTCACGAAAAAAAGAATAGCGTTATACCGTAAACTAATAGCTCTTTTTGCGCAGTATCCCGATTTGATTGGGCACTCCGAGCTTATTTTACGAGAACTATTTTCTCGCATTAAGTTCAGCCAACAAGATTATGAACATTCTGAGGAAGTTGAAGTAGTTGTGGGTTATAGAGATACGACCAAATCAGCCGAACATCCTAGCTCCGAGCCTATTTATGAGAAACAATGGCAAACAAGTAGAAGATCGTTTGCTTTTGTTTCTTCTGAGCGAGCGGAAAATTTTTTGGAATACCTTTATAAACATGGTGAATTGCCAAAGGAATTACTTGAAATAAAAATGTCTCCTGATTTTAATAAAGCATTAGCTGAGAAGGCTCTCAAAACGGGAAAAATTGAGTTTAATCATGTTGAACGCCTTGCAAGATTTCTTCACCTATTGAAACAAAATCAAATTGAGGATGTTGTTGTGGCTGGAGGATCCGTGAGGGATCTCTTTTTTGATAAGATACCAAAAGACATTGATATTGGGATTAAAGTGCGATTGTTAGATGAAGAAAGAAATGAATTTTCCGCTAAAGTTGTGTCTGGTAATGAAAGAATTTATCAATATGCATTGAAGCAGTTGGAAAAATTAGCGAGAGCGCTTAATGTTTCGGTAGATCAGCTGCTTAATCCGGATCCCAAACGTCCTGTAATGTTTGAAGGTGTGGAAGTTCAGTATGCTGGTCCGACAGTAGTTCAAGTGAAAGACGATAAGAAAGCGAATCAATCCCATGCCTTTTATCCCAGGCGTATTCTATTTGATTCAACGACAAGAACCGCTTATTCCGGAAATACTGGAGCATCGGTTTTACAAATGGGAATCGATGCTGAGGGATATTTGTATGGATATCAGCAAGGGTTGCAAGATCTTCTGGCGGAGAAAACGACTATTGTTGGTAAGCCAGAAGGAATGTTTATGGGCGATATTTTGAGGCTGTATCGCTTAAAGCATCAGTTTGGGGTAAAAATTGAGGATCCGAATTTTATTGTCGACAGAAGATTTGAAGAATATAAAAAGGGCACTATTTTGAGGATTTTCCCTCAAGAAATTCGGGTTTTGGATAGATTGGTTAATGCAGTTATTGATACGGCAAGAGATCCTGAACGTGCACGCCAGGATTTGGAAGTTTCTGGCATCAATGAATTGATTGCAAGGGCAAAAGATCAAGCAGGGAAGGAACCCCGTTCCGAAGCTCGCGTGGAGGAAGGGGCGAGAGACAAGGGGCAAGCAAGGGAGACTGTGGATTCCCGCTTAAAGCCTGCGGGAATGACAGAGGAAGTGAAGAGTGCGGGAATGACAGAGGGTGAAAAGGCAAGCAGTATCGTGTCTCCTGTCTCGTTAACCCTGTCTCAAGTTTCTACTGCCGCTGAAACGGATTTCGATCATTTGGCGTTTCCTGACAGAGATCAGGTCCTTGACCGCACTCAATGGGATGCGGCGCGGGATGTGATCGTGGTTCTTGGGAATCCGCTGGCCGGCTATCCTCAACATGTCGTTGACGCACTGAAGGAGCTTGATCTTCCCGGGAAGGTTCTTTTTGTCGGCAAAGGGACGGGAGCGGTTGCTGAATGGCAAAGTGTGAGTGAGGCAGTCCTGAAACTGGATTTAAAAAATGAACTAAAGCTTGTTGATGAGAACAGAATGCTTTGGGACTCCGCGGATGCTTCGATGAATACCGGGGCAAATATTGAGACCGTGCTCGCGATTTTAAACCGAGAAGGCATTACGCCGCGGAATGTGGTTCTCATCCATGCGCCGCAGAGCTTGCTCGTCTCTAAACGAATTTTTGAGAAACAGTGGACCGAAAAAGAAGTTAAAGACGGCGACAAGATAATAATTCCGGCGGATTCAATACCGCAACCTCAATTCTATACGTACGCGTTGCCTTCATATATAGAGCAGGTAAAGGAAAGTCTCCGGACAGGTGTCGCTGCTCCCGGAACGCAAATCCTTCATTTCCAGAAAGATGAACCGGATGCGTTGCTCGGTCTTGTGAAAGATATCAGGTGGCAGATGGACAGGATCCACAATTGGGCGCCAAAATTTATCGAGAATAAACCGGGAGACCTATCGCCTGCCGCTGTTGCTGCGGAGTCAATTATTTTGCAATACCTGGAGCCATCGTCTGCCAGACCGGCAGCTGCGGATACCGTGCAACGCTCCGAAGTCCGCACGTTGACGCCAGAGGAGATGCTGGCGGCGTTTGATGCGAGTCAGGTGAACACGCAAGAACTGGCGGCGGTGAAAGCGGAAGTTGGTCGTGCTGACATTGTTGTTTTAATTCCGATGTATAACGAAATTGCTGAGAATAATATACCGGGAACAACCGGACGCCGGGTGGATGTCGTTCAGTTAGTACGGACGGTTCATCAATCGCTGCAAGAATATTTAAGTGAAGGGCAGAAAGCGTTTATTTATGTGATTGGGGAGACGAAAGGCTCTGCGGCAAAAGTGGCGATGGCTACGGTTCAAAAGCAAGCTGCGTTGTTGAACGGACAAGACACGCGAATTATTGTTAGAGGATTCGGCAAGGAAGAGGCTTATGCGGGACTTGTCGGAAAGAAATGGGCATCCAGGCTTGCCATGAAGGCGGCGGAAAGTGCGGAGGCCAAAGCATTTCTTTCGCTGGACGGCGATTCAATCATCGAAGGAGACTGGGTACAAAAATTATTGAATCCGGTTTTCAGGGGAAACGCTGCTTATGTGTCGCCCAATTACATCAGGTCTTACGGCAAAGACGATTCTGCCCTGATCAGCCATTTTATGTATCCGTTTTTTAGCGCGATGTTCGGAAAATCGATCCGGATGCCGAACGGCGGTGAATTTGCGGTGACGGGAAATATGCTCACGAATTTCTTGGCGGAAGATGCCATTTGGACGGCGGTGATTCCGGATGAGGAATTTTTTGCGGCATCGGCGATCGGTAGCGGTGGGAAGGCTCAAGACGTTTGGCTGGGAGAAAAAGTTCACAAATTAGGTCCGCTATCGCCGGAGAAATTAGCTGTGTATGTTGAAGTGGTAAAGCTGTTGTTCGCTCAAATCGAAGATCATCCTGAATGGTGGAAGGCGCGCGTAAACAATTCCGATATTCAAGCGATCGGCGAAAGTGGTCCGCCGGCGGAAGTGGCGAAACAACCCGCAGCCGATCTGATTTTGAGTGGATTTAATCCGGAAGAATGGATGAGCGCGTTCAAGAGTGGTTACCGCGCAAACCGCGCGTACTACCAAAAACGCTTTTCGCAGATCATTCCGATTCTGGACCGCTTGAATGCCGCAGAGCAAGCGGCCTTTTCGCTCACCTCCAATGAATGGGCACAAATCGTTTTCGCATTTCTTCAATATTATCTGGATAATAAAACTGAAGCTGAAAGGAATTTAATCCCTGCCCGACTGGGATCGATTTTCTTGGCGCGCGTGGCTGCGTTTGCGAAAGAAATCCATGCCAAAACATACGGTGAAGCAGAGGCGTTGATTCACGACCAAGCGCGAATGTTTGCCGCAGAAAAAATGCGCACATTCGGGCGCTCCGAAGTCCGCTCGATCATGACGCCCGAATTTTCCGCGAAGGTGAATGCCGCATACAATCCCGAATTGACGGGTGCAGCGCTTACGCGTGCGCAAAACGAGGTTGAACAAGCCGTTCTTGCCTTTATTGATCAACTGCCCGGAAGTTTGAAGAGCAGTATGCCATCAGAAATAGATCCGATGAAAGTCTTTAGTCAATTCAACCAGGTTGGTATCTTTGGTTGGCAAGATTTGGCAAAAATCCGCGGTGTGGCATGGAAAACCGGAGACGGAAAAGACGATTATGCGACGTTTAAGATGCATCAGGATATTATTCTTGAAGGATTGAATGCGTTGAGACTTGGAAATTTCGAGTTCTTCCAGAATCATGTTTTAAAAGGAGCGCGCGTTTCGGAAAGTTTGCTCGATCAGCTCCGGACGAATTATTATCGATTGAATACGCGCGACAAAGAGTTATTGGCGGTTGCGGTTGTCCTTCATGATTTCGGCCGTGTGGTGACTTCAGGGCCGCTCCATACGGATGTTGGAGGCCGTTTGATCCAAGCATTGGCTCAAAAATTTGGATTTAATCCTGTCGAAGCGGCTCTATTGCGGAATTTGACAGTACGGGAAGCAGATTTCGGAAGCCTGCCGTTCGGAGAATCGGTGCCTGCGAATGTGACAACCGGGCTCGAAGCGGAAGGAATCAATGTGGATCGTTTCCTTGGTTTAATGTCGATTCTTTTTGTCTTGGATGTCAGCGGAGTCGGAACCGGGAAATTCGGAAAATTGACGGATAACCATCTTACGAATACGCTTTATTTTCGCGAGAAAGCTAATCTTAAAGCACTTCAGCAGCAGTGGGGTAAGGTCCGGTTTGAAGCGTTTAAAATAACGGAAACCGGCGTTATTTTAGACCTCAAAAATACGGCGCCCAATACCCAGTTCTTTGACGCTTTGGGCAGCGACGTGAACGCATCTCCGGAATTCAATGTGTTTATCAACACACTAACGACGATGCGAATGGCTTATCTCCTCCGGAGATTGATCGGGGCCGGACATGTAGAGGATGTGTCCAAGTTTATTTATATTCTTTATCGACTTAGCGATTTGGCGGGAATGAAATTCATGGGAATGAGTTCTGATCAGCCGGAAACTGCGGATAAATTGCAGAAGGCTCTGAGTGAAAATTCTGTGGTTGCGTTGAAATCTGCCAAGTTCGAATTGAAAGACCGGAAAGAGTTGCTAATTACACCGTCCGCGGGAGTTGTTATGACGATTCCCGTGACATTGGTGGATTCTGATAAGAGAGTGGTAATTGAAGTTGAAAGGGTCACAATGACTCCTGTCCGTCCGGCAACACTGCCGCGTTCTGAGGCCAGGATTGCTGAGGGGCGTGTGACACCGGTTGTTAGACCGGAGAGAGAAGTAAAGATTACACCTGCGCCGGTTGCACCCAAAACGGGGGCAGATTCTGCTTTAACGAAACCAGAACCTGTCCCCGTTTTGTTGAATCGTGAAGAGCAAGGGCGTTTAGGCGAAGCATTGGAAAGTAAGGACGCCATGGTATACCGGAACACGCTTCGCCAGATTGTCCGGCGTTCTGCGGGGCAAGATGTGTCTCAGCTTGCCGACAAATTTGATTTTGTGCTGATACAGAAATTTAGCGAACTTGCTTTGGGTATCGGCAAGACCTATGACAATTCGCGGCTGTTTGTGATGCAATGGGATGAACGGACATCCAGCATGGACATTCTTGCCAAGGCTCTTGCCGTGACAAACGTGGCGGTGTTTGCGGTTGACCAGGCCTCCTATCAAGATTTGGTGAATGATGCGAAAGTCCGGTTGCCGGCGCAACTCAGGAGCCGGTTATTGATGACTGAAAATCGCGCGTCGATTTATGCCGATGACATGCAGCTTGTGAGAGCCACGTTTGAAAATGTTTATGCGAGAGACCGCGCCTATATTCAAGTTGATCCGGAATTGCTGCGGAAAACTGACTTTAAAGTTGTGAACGGCGCATTAACGATTGCGGCGGCTCAACTGGTTTATGGCGACAAGATCATCGAATATTCTCTGGCCGCGATGGAGGAAAAGAAAGGTGAGGCGCTTTCGCTAACCTTGTCTGAATTGATGAATGGTATTGAATCGAGTTATGACGCGCTGCTCGCGCAAATGAGGAGTGCGTAATGGTGTTTGATGTCATTGCGAAGCGAGGTTCAATGGTTGCTGAAGCAATCTCAGTATTGAGATTGCCGCGTGTCATCCCCGCATGCTTTAAGCGGGGATCCACCGATTCATGGATTCCCGCTTTCGCGGGAATGACAAAATGTGTAATCATAAAGCCTTTATTTATAAGTATTTACAAATTTAGTCAAAATTGAACGGGGGAAAAACATGAGTTACGTTTTTAATGCGTTTAAAAAGAGGGGAGAATTTAAAAATACTATGAAATCATTTCGATCGCGAATCGTTGCATTCGCCACGGCCATTTTCTTTATTTCAAGCACGGTGCTAAGCGCCGCCCCTGTTGCCTTTGTTGACGCTACGGGTGTGTCCAAATCCGTCCAATCCCCGTCGGATTTGAACATTGTTCCCGCTGAATTGGGAACTTTGCATGATGCATTCGAAGCCGAAAAACTGACGAAAAATGAAAATTCCGCCATGCCGTTCATCGTTCACGTGCAGGACGCGCACGCGAATGTCGACGCGCAAATGAATATCATGAAAATCTTGAAATTCCTGTCGGAACGCTACCAAATCAATCTCGTTGCGATGGAAGGAACGGACAGCCCGCTCGACGTCAGTCAGTATCAATCAATCGGAGACCGGAAAATTCTGGAAAAAATTGTGATGGATTTTGTGAAAAAACGTGTTTTCAAAGGGCCCGAAGCCATGGCGATTTTAAATGAAAATAAAGACATGGATTTTTTTGGCGTCGAGAATGCCGGACTTTATATGCAGGACCTCAAGCTCTACCGGAATGCATTGGCCGAGCAAGTGAATGCCAATGAGGCGTTGGCCCGGTTAGAGTCGGCGGTGAATGAATTGATGAATGCGATGGTCCAGAAACGGTTCCGGGATTATGCCGTCAAAGCAGAAGCGTTTGATCAGGGCATGCTTGACATCGTTTCGTATGTTCAATATTTAAGTTCGGAGCTCGAGCGCTTGCATATTGAAACGGTGCTCAGGAAATATCCGACGCTTGCGATCTTCCTTGAACATGCAAAACGCAACACGAAAGATCCGGGTTTTGAAATGCGGGCCCGGGCGGAAGAGACAAAATTTGTTAAAAGTTTGGCCGATGGGCAGGAAAAAATATATTGGCTTTTAAAACAGAAAGTGTCAGCGGGAGAAACCGACCTTTCCAACCTCTATGCGTTTGTGGAAGCGAATTCGAAAGGCGGCGAATCGTGGAAAGTGTACCCGGCGCTGAAAAATTATTTCGAGAGTTTCCGTTTCCTGAAAGGCAGTTCCTCGGGAGGTTTGTTTTCGGAAATCCACGGGCTGAAAGATGATGTCGCCCGGGCGATGATGATGTTAAAAAGTGAAAAATATTTGTGGGAAATGAAAGAGAAACTGCGCCTCGTGAAAAAACTGTTCGGCCTGGAATTAGTTCCCGCCGATTACGGGAAAATGATCCAAAACAAAGAAAGTTTTAATTTTTATTTGATGATTGCCCGCCTTGAACAATTAGCGGCCCAGTCGGGAACCGGAAAAATAGAAATTCCTTCTTATGATTTGGGCGCGAGCTTGGGCGAGTGGTTTGGGCAATTTGTGGAATTTTATGAATTCGCGAAGAAGCGCGATACGGCCATTGTTGACAATTTGCTGGTGCGGGTGTCGCAAACAAATAATCAACGGGCCTTTTTGGTGACCGGAGGTTTTCATTCTCAGGGAATCGCCGAGATTTTAAAAGGAAAAGGGATTCCTTACGTTTCGATTGCTCCGCGAATCGCGGAATTTAGCGATGAAGAAAAATCCGCCTATGTGTCGCTGATCGAAGGTGAAATTCCGTCTTTTGAGAAATTATTATCTCAGACGATCGCCGATTCTCCGGTGACCGGAAATTGTCTTTCCGGGCGGTCTGAAGCGAGGCTCAGTCCCGAACTGCTTGCATCTCCTGTTGAAATGGGTGACGGATCCGGTGTGGTCCGTGCCGAAGTAAGAGCGCCGATTCAGGTTGTCGTGGCATCTGCTTTTCAGGCATCGGGTTTGTTTATGGATGTCCGTGATCAAATTCAGACATTAATCAAAGAGCTTAAAATTAAAGAATGGTCAAATCAATCGCTTCCTCTGCTCCGGGAGAAGTTGAAATCTCTTTATCAAGCGCATCCGGAATATAGTAAGGCGCTCATTTCACAGCCCAACGTATTTTGGTCGGCGACTGAAGGGCGCCCCGTCATTATTGTGAGAATGAAAGTTCTTAAACAAACAATCGCTGCTCCGGGAAACGTCACCTTTGCTTTGGAAGAAACGGCTTTCGGAATCCGGATGAGCCAAAATCCGCGTTCGGCAAAGTTGGGGAATTGGAATAAAGTCGAAATGATTGACGCGAAGGATAGCCGCCGGGAGGCAGCGCTTGCGTTGTCCGAGGATATCAAGCCCGCTAAGGCCAAGGGGATCAACAGAAACAAGGGGCAGATTGTTTTGCGGGCAATTTTTCAAGAAGACGGATTCGAATCTAATATGGCAAGTCCCGCGACTCAAGTGAGCGCGGAACCGAAGGCTGAAGCAGCAAAGCGATCATTTTTACAGAGATTGATCGATGCATGGACCGGCGCGAGACAAGAAGAAGCGGTTAGTGAACTCGCCGACCGGATTCTTCGGGACAGACAGGATTCAGTCCGCGAGTCTGCTGCCGCAAAATTTATTTATATGATAAAGGTTGAACGTGCCGTCCAGAAATTCATTCGGCAATGGCAACTTGCGCATCCCAAAAAGACATTTGAATGGACGGATGCGCTGCTTGCAAAAATGCAGGCTCAGTTGGTTTCGGAATATAAAAAGTTGATGGAAAAATCAGACGGCCGGTACGATGCCGTCGGTGAACCCGTGATCCGGAGAATTGATGGCATGAATGTTCCTGTTCTTGCCTTCAATGCCTCGATTCAAGAGTTGTTAGCTTCACGTGAGGTCAACCAGGGGCCGTTTGCAAGGGCAACGCTCGGTGTGACAACGAGGAAAGCTGTATTTGCGAAAGCACTTCCCGGCAGTCAAGTTCCGGCAGGGAGTCGGCCCGGTTTGCAAAAGTGGCAAGAATTGGAAGAAATAGCTGAGGCGGATGCTCGGGAAATTCAGGGTGCGATGAAACTTGTAGGAGTCGGAAGAGAATCGAATGCGGTTGCGTTGTATGCTCAGTTTCCTTCGTTGGTTGAGGAACCGACGGAGGCAGATTTCAAAGCTGCCTATGCAGAAGAGGCGGCAGAGCAAAGAGCGGAGAAAGCAGTGCGCGAAGCCGTTAAAGAGCGGTGGGGAGCTTGGGTGGCCGGGTTTAGAGAGACATGGGAAACCAAAGGGGCGCTTGCAACGGTTTCGGTTCTGACAGTGGGATTGGTAGTTGTTGGTATTGGAGGACTGTTCGCGGCACTTCCTGGTTGCGGTGGTTTTGGACTTCCTTCTACGGATCAGGACATTCTTCCGCCTGTGACGACTGACCAGCCGGGTGTTACGCCGACGCTTCCGCCGGGAGAGGAACCAGGCCCCGGAATCCTGCCGGTTTCAGGATTGGGAATCGGAGACAGCAGTTTGGCTTCAGGTAAAGCTTCTATATATACAAATGTTGCCAATGCGGAGCCTCGTCTGTCGCTCAATACGACGTACCCGAATATGCCGGTTTATCAAACCACACAAAATTTGGGGAGCAATCCGAATAGCTTGGTTTCTTTTATTATTCAAGTGGACCAGCCCCAAGGTTTCAAACTTAACTCGAGCAATCGTGTTGTTGTCGGCTTTGAATCAAATGCCGATTTTGGCACGCTTACTTTTTGGGGACCGAATGATAGTCAAATTGCGGTTTTCCCGAATCTCGACTTGCGTAACGACGGAGTTGGCTTTTATGACTTTACCGACGAGCTGGCGACGTTAATCGGCGTTCGATATGCCTCAATGGATGAACTTTTGGCCGCGGTCAAGAAATTTGAAATGAAAATTGCAAAAACAGATTTGTCCGCAGGCACGACCAACGCGAGAATCGGAATGCCAACGGCAGGTGTCCGGGCCGATGAAGTTTTGTTGACTTTGCAAACGCCGCTTCAGCCGACAGCGCAACCGAATGTGGCTACGACGGCCGGAGGTTTAAACGTTTATTCTCCGTTTGGCAATAATCCGTCCATCGGAGTAAGGTTTATCGCAACCAATCAAGGAGAAATTGCTCGCGACGAAAATCTTTCTGACACGGGTACTTGGGGACATGTTTTACTTCCGGGGCAAGGAAAAACAAACATCAATGGTTCGATTTTTGACGTAGAAATTGCGGACACGGAGCTGGAAATTAGGCTTACCGCCGCCGGACAGCCGACCGGTATCATCCAACTGACGGGTTTGACATCCGGACAGTGGTTGCGAATCGATATCGATCAACTTCGCGGCGTGTTTTTGAACGTGGATATTACCAAAGCTTCCGTGGAATTCAAAAAGGGAAGCGTGAAAAATACCTCCGGGATTGTCGTGCAGTCGATTGAAAACCCGATTGCGCCGCAAGCGGCATCGCAGAGTATTACCCTTGCGGATGTGACCGGCGGAACCGTAAAAGATTACAGTCTGGAAAAAGTTGAAATCAAACAATCGGGCAGCGGAACGAGGGAAGACTTGGGCGCCAGGTTCGGAGTGTCTGTGACCAATCTTGGTGCAAATAGTCCGAGCGCAATTACTTTGCAAGGTCCGGCGGGCTCGAACGGACAAACGGTTACATTCTCGCTGCTGAGGCAAACGCCGGGCGGCCCTTTGTTGACGCCGGAACAACAACGAAATTTCATTATTTTTTCTAATGTGCAACATGATGCGGCCATTTCGTTTTTGAGAGTGACCTTGCAGGGATATAAATATGATGCGAATTTACAACGGCAATTCGTCGCCGTCGGTGGAAATCAAATTATTATGGTAGGCCAGGGAGATTTGACGCTGGCACAGTTGGTGAAGGCGTTGGAAGATTCGGGTATCGATACGGCCATTCTGGATCAAGTGGCGTCGATTTCCCTTGAAATTGAAGGCGGTACGACGGCAACGCTTGCAGACGGAACGAAACTGACGATACAGGCTGGTACAACTGGCAGGTTTAGCGTTGATAAAAGCGGAGCAGCAATTCCGGAGGTTCCTCGTTCGTTAGATGTGATTAATTTGGTGACTGGCGGTACGCCGCAAGGTTTCCAGGCGAAAAATATTCAAGTGCGCCGATATGGAGCGGGCAATGATCTTGTTGTGGATGCAACCGATACAACCGTGACATTGGTTAATAATGCGCAACTCAACCCCGGACAAGCGAGTCTTATTAATTTTGTGGCGGGAACGGGCGATTCTTTTGCATTAAGCAGGGGGGCGAATGTTGCTGCGATTACGGGAATCGTATCGCACCCCAATATTAATTATTGGCTGGTGACGCTAAACGACAATCAAGGGCGATTGGTTCAGCTTGTTGTCCGCGGATACGGAGACTTAATGGTCTCGGAAATCGAGGGTGTCTTGGAGGCCATTCGCGTGAGCAAGAATCTATCAAGCGTTAATGAGGTCCTCGATCTTGATCATTTAACCGGAATGGCGATTGGTGCTGTGGGGGACACAAAAGCCAATATTCCCGACGTCGGAGACAATATTCCGCAGGTTAAACCGGGGACTACCGGTTTTCAATTGACAGTCAATTTAGACGGTGCGACGACTGGCGGATTGAATCCGTATGATTTTCCGGTGACGGCTGAATTGCCGAATACGACAAGCGCGACGGGAAATGCGCGGCCGATCGGAGCCGCGACGGTATTTACGGGTCCCGTGAATCAATTTACGATCGTTAATCAAGTGGCGAAGACGGCGGAAACAGATTCGGTCGGAATCGAATTTTATAATGGTGAAATTACAAAAGCATTTTTCCAATTAGAGAATTATGACCGGGTTAGTGTGAAGGTCAGATACAAAGATCAAAATGGGATTGACCGGGATGCGGTGTTTACGGATATAAGTGTAGAAGCCGGCATTCACACAAAAATTCGGGACGTGATTGATCTTGTTAAAGGATATCCCGATTTTAATTCGCTGGTTTCAACGTATGTGTATATGAGTCCCGTGAAGGTGAGTGCGACTGTGACAAACCCTCTTCCGGCTGGAGCAAAATTAACCGTTTATGCCTATGGGGCGACGGTTGAAGGAATTAGTTTAATGCCCGTGAATGGTTCAGTTACCGCGGCGAATGCTGTGATTGATGCCAATGTTTCACTTTCAGCGGGAACAGGAGCGGTTGCGGCGATTGCCCGGCCCGCGGATTCGATCTACTCAATGGCGGTTATTTCACAGTTACCGCTAACGAGTAGTGCGGGTCTCAATTTTCTTATTTCAGATTTGTTAAATAATCCAAGATCGTTCTTTGTGGAAGCTGATGTATGGGATGACAACACCCAAACAATAGTAAGAAGCGGGCTGCCTGTGCGATTCACTATTCAAAACGAGCCTGATCGGAATGTGGAACTTCCGAAAGACTACGCAGTGATACTGCCTCAAAATGGAGCCGGTTTTAAAATTGATCAAGGTGTGAATTTAGGAAATTTCGGAGTCCGGGTTTACATTGACAGTGCGGATGTCCAAAATTTGCCGCCGCTCGGCCCTAATCAGGTGTATCGCGTGAAGGTTTCAGCTCAAGGGCAATTGCCGGAGGTACGTTCTGAGGCGAGGGAATGGGTGGCTGAAGGGACTCAATTACAAACAGGTATGGTGCTTATTAAAGATGATGGAGCACGCCAGCTGTATATTCAGGAGGTTCTTAAAGCATCCGGAACAGACAAAGTTGATCATATTTTAGCTACAACGCATGATCGTTCGGGCGCTCAAATTGGTACTCGCACATCCATTCCAATGGTGGATCTTGTCGGGAAATATACTGTTGGTGCAGGCAGGGCCGAAGCAAGGGCAGCAAGTAGAAGGGTGGGAACAGGTGTTGGCCGTATGCGCGTGCCGGTGGTTCCGCGTGTTACAGCGGGAAAGAGAGAAGTGACAGCAAGGCCGCAAGTGTCGGGTGCACGTCAATTCGGCCGTTCGTTTCGTGATTTGCTGACCGAAAAGAAGGTTACACGCAGGGCTTTTATTGCCGGTGCCGCCGCCGGTGTTGTTGCTATTTACGGATGTGGGACGACGGGAGGTTTGCCGGCGCCTGTAGTAGATAATGGGACGGGAATGTCTGATTTGGGACCGAACCATGGTTATACCATTAATCTTAACGACCTCAATGTTAGAACCGCTTTAGTCAGTGTTATCGCGAATCAGGAAAAAATCACCAATGATGCCGCAGCCGCGAAACTTGAGAAAGTTTTGAGCCGTGTGACACAAATCAAAGTGGTGCTTGATGCCGGGCTCGCACCCGGGATTCCCTATGAATTGGACGGACTCTATGCGATGCCTCAAGGAACTGCGACGTCTCTTCCTGCGGGAAAGGTGAGATTTGAAGGAAACCGGATTAAAGGGGCGAATGAATTACTATCGAGCGGGAAAATGCTTTATGATTTAGAAAAAGCACCGTCTGCAGTGCTGGTTTATGAAACGGTGAACGATGAATCAATTGATTTATTCGCGCTGGGTGGCCATTTTGTTAATTTGAATTGGGAAGCCGTGCCCCCAAACGGCGTTCGTCCACGAGTGATCAAACTCGAATATTGGTCCATCGAAAAAGATGACCAGGGGAATGTCACAGACACAGACCACATATCGTTTTTTGCCATGACTCCCGCCCTGGTTAGAGAACTCGAAAACGTTCCGGGTACGCCCGAATTTAAGGGTGCCGTTACGGTTTTTGAAGGAAATCATGAAATTGATGTTGAAACTGTTTCCGCGCAGCCGGCCGACCGGAAATCCGTCGGTTATAAATCGGTTCACGAAGCGAATGATTTGTTCATTCAGTGGCTGCAGGGGAAAGGCATTACAACCCCTCAATACGAAAATGCTGTCGGCAATTTTTACGATGATAAAGACGGCAGAAATATTAAATTGGGCAGCGGTGCGATTGTCGAGGTGAATTCTGCCACGGGTGAAGAAAATTTGATACCCGGTGCTTTTCGATTAATCACAAGCGTGCCTTACAAAGGAGCCTTCAACAGCCTTGTGATTCAACGCAATGTGAGGGCTGCGTTCCCTCAGACGCCCGATCGATATTTGGGTTTTGCGGTTTATGTGCCGGAGGGTGTCAATCAGTTTGAAGTCGCATTGATTCCCGATGGAAACGTTGCTCCGTCCGCGCCTTTGGTGTTTAAGAAAGGTGCCGGTGGGATGCTTGATTTTGCCGAAGGATGGAATTTTTATGTTCTGGATGCTAAAGATTTTGTCCTTCACGAAGAAGGCCAAGTGCCGACATTCCAATATCAATTTTACCAGGCAAAACTTGACATCAAACAACGTGGCTTAAATGGTCAAATGGTGCAGGCGATTTTTCCGGGTGCTATTCCGTCGGCCAATGTTCAGACTGTCAGAGCGGAAGTACGAGCAAAAGTTGAAGGCCCTGAAGCTCTTTCACCATTTGAACGATGGGGACGCTCAGCGTCTACAATTTTCGGATATCGCGCATTTGATCGGCGGTTGTTTCTCACGGGAGCATCTGCGGCCGCTGTTGGTGCTTGCACGAACATTCCGCTTCCCATGGAGTTTCCGTTGTTTCCCGGTGTTGATTTGGTGTCACCTACAGCGAGAATTCCCTGGGACCAGACGTTTAATGATCTGGTTGAACGATCGCGTGTGCGTGCGGGCAGTGCTTACGACCCATTCTTAGTGATAGATCAACCGGATTATTATGCAACGTCTGATCGCGAAACTCGCGGTCTTGATTTTCATGAGGGGAATGCCGTTCGCGTGTTAGCGCCGGCTTTTAAAGGTAATAAAGTTAAAGCGATGACCCGGCCGCGTGTTGTGCATGATCACATTTCGTTTCAGTTTTACAATCGTTTTACGGATGATCAATGGAATGAGCTTGCTTTTTCACCGGGTTTGCTTGATTGGGGTTCTCCTGAGATCCGCCCGGCTTTGCCGGAAGTGTGGTCACCGGACAATTATGGTTGGAGCCGGCTGAATCTGGGAACAGTATTAGATTTGCCGACTGACCAGGAGCCTTATGCAGAAGGCTTCACGCTAAGTGCAACAGGATATTTACGCTTGGCACCGACCGCTGTGGTCGACGGAATAAAGAAAATGCTGAGTTATAGTTCATCGTTCCGGTATTTTCTGCAGAATACGGGAACAGATCTTGAGAAAACGAGATTTCCCCAAATCCGCGAAATTTATCTTTCAAATACCTATTTTGAAAACCAGGAAGAGGGAATTCGCGCTGTGATCACGTTTAACGGAGAGGCGTTTGAGGGGGTAGCCGAAGTGACGTTCCGTTTTGGTTTTCCGTCCGAAATGGAAATTACGCGCGGGGTGTTGATTCCGCGCCGTGATGTTGCGCCCGGTGAAATTAGAATCGGTGGTTTCAGTTCGATGTTTTGGAAATCTGAACCCAATGCGAGTGCTCATGATATCGATAAAATTATAGCGGTTGGGGAAGGAGGCGTTACCTCGTTCTCGCCTTATAATCCCGGGCAGAATATTTTCCCGGAGATTATCCGGAATCCCACCGCGTACTATTTAGAGCAGCAAAATAGAAATCGCGCAGATTATCAGGCATACGACAATGCACGTTACGATCTCCGTGCGAATACGGGAGTCACGGGCATTGTGGTGGCCTATGAGGATGGGACTCCTGTCCAACATGCGTTCGATGTTTATATTCAGCCCACGATTTCTGAGGGAGACGATAATGTTGCGGGAGGGATTAGGATCGATGACGCTTTGGCAAAAGGACGGCCGGTTTATTTCAGGCTTAAAGTAGGTGCGTACGGGGATTCTGTTGAAGCCAGCCTTATTCCCAGACGATCTGAAGTGCGGCAAGCTGCTGTTGCTCAGGCGAGTATCAACGAAAAGATACAGCCGACGTCTGCAGAAATAGCGCGCGCGAGAGGCGTTCGCGGGAAAAATATACCCGCCAGATCGACCGCTGTTTTTGATGTGCCGAAGCCAACGACCGGTGTGCCGACTCTTCGACGCCCCGGTGAGCGTTTTGTGCGTTCTGAAGCGCGGTTGCTTGGAAATGTAGACAGATTCCGATCGGTTATCGAAAAACTGGATCAAGGTGTGCGCGAAGCTGAGGTGGCGGAAGTCGAACGCGTTGTTGGGGAACTTCATCAAGCTAACGTGCCTGTGACGGGAATTACCGTGGATGAAAATATTATCAAGAATGTATTAATCACGCCGGAAGGGGAATTTCCAAAATTAGCCGGCATTTTAGCGACTGTGGCGAAAATCCCGGCATTGCTCGGGCGATTATTGAAAGTGAATGGACGGCAATTAAAAATTCCGTTTGAACTTAATGTGACATGGCCCGGTTCCGGTGTTGCGCTTGCCGAAACTGTTCCGACTATTACGACAAACGGAAATCCGGTTTATCAGGTAGGCCTTGATCAGCTGGGTGAAATGTTTACATCTGCCGTGACGGAAAACTTAATTTCGCCCGTGCTTGGGGTGAAAGGTGCTGAAGACAGAATCCGGGAGATTTTGGCTGTCGTTAATCAACTTTCAGAAGCGGAACGGAATGTTTTATTTCCGGTTGCGACATCTTCGGATTTAAAATTCAGCAGGGAGATTACGTCCAGCTCCATGCTCGATGAGGATGGCATTTTGTGGATGATTGCGAATGCGGCTGTGTTTCAGCAACAAAATGTATGGCATAAAGTGGTAATTATCAATGACGACTTAAGTCCTGCGAAGGCGGCTTTGCTGAAGATGTTATCCGAAGCCACTAAAGGAATTGGTCATGTTACAGTTGTTGATGGCCCTATTACGCCAAAATTGATTATGAAGTTGATTCAAGGCGATGAGGAAGCACGTCAGGCAGCCGGACGGTATGCCGCCACCGGGAAAACGGAAGCTTTCTTGGAACAACATACAACTGTTGTTTTGCCGCAAACTATTTTAGAGCAAGTGGTAAATGGGAAAAGCTTGGTGGACCGGATTAGCCAAAGATTGGTTTCAATCCTGCAATCATTCATGGCTCCGGGCAAGCGCCTCGCTGGCTATAATTTATCGTGGGCGGGCCGGGTCGGCATGAATGCCGGTTTCGATGCTCTGCTCAAGCAGCCTGACGACAGAGAAGAATTTACACCGAACCTGGGTGGTTATCGGGGCTTAACGGGGCGTCAAAGTGATGCTTTCGCGCAACTCTGGGATCGTGTAAAAGCCAGTATTGCGGTATCGATTTCGGCGTAATCAGTTTTGAAGGTTTCATGTCATCCCCGCGTCCACCTATCAAACTGGCGGATCCGCCGTCCTGTTGGGCGGAAAAGCGGGAATCCACAAGATCGGCTGGATGCCCGCTTAAGGCATGCGGGCATGACATGAATGAACACCACTGTTACTTCAAAACACTAAATAAACACGTTTTTTGGAATTTAAGTTTCTCAAAGGGGAATGTGAGGATGACAAACCTATGAAACAGCTTCTTTTCAGAGCCATTGCCGTTCTTCTTTCCGTCACGTTTTCAGTCACCTCGGCCGTTTCTTACGCGCAGAATATTGACCTTAAACAAGCGCTGTTCCAAAGCCACGAAGTTTCAATTCCGGATATCGCCGGAAAAATTGAAATTCCGGAAGCGCTTGGCTCGGTGCAGAACGTCCATTCTTCAGGGCCTGCCACGATTATTCATATCCAGGATGCCCACGGCCAGATCGTTGCGCAAAAGAATATCGAAAAAATTCTGACCGTGCTGCGCGACCAGTATGGATTCAAAACCGTATTTCTTGAAGGCGGTTTGAAGGGTGAAGTCAATCCGGGATTGCTCCGGTTTTTTAAAGACAGGAAGTTAAATGAAAAATTGGCGCAATATTTTCTTGAGAAGGGCGCGATCGGCGGTGGCGGGCTTTTCCTTCTGCATTCAAACGGGAAAGCGAAAACTTTTGGCGTTGAGGACGCGCGGCTTTACCGGAAGAATCTCCGCCAGTTTCGTCAGATTTATCAAAGAAAAGATAGTTCCGATCAATTTTTGAAAAACGTCAAGACACGCCTTGCGACACTCGGCTCGCATTATTTCAATCAGGACCTGAAAAAATTCCTCAACGATTGGCTTTTGTTTCAGGATTCAAGGGCTGATATGGTTGCGCATTTAAATGCGTTAGATTCTGCTGCGAAGAAATATTTGAAAATGGATTTGCATGATCCCTTAAACCAATTTGAATATCCGCAGCTTCTCCGGTATTTTAAGTTGAAGGAACTCACTTCTTCTGTCATTCCCGCGCAGGCGGGAATCCATGGATCCCTGCGATCGGGGACGAACCTGCTACCGGGAATGGGGACGGACCTCTTGGACCAAAGTGAACAAAGAGGTCCGTCCCCTATAGTGCAGGAACAAGAGAAACTATCGGATTGGTTGAAAAAGAATGGGTTAGAGGAATACTTGCCCGTCATTGCGAGGAGCGAAGTGACGAAGCAATCCCTGAACTTTAAGATTGCTTCGCCCGCAATGGGTCTTACGGCTCGCAATGACGACAAGAACGATAATTTTCACACCCAGCGGCCCTCAGATCGAGCGGATCTGAGGACTGCTCGTGCTTCGCGGCCAGCCGCCACGAGAGCCGAGCTGGAACAATTCTACCAAGTCGCCAAACCCAAAGGTTTCACGTTCAAAGACTATCCGCATTTAAGCAAACAATTCGGCGCAATCATTCTGAAAGAGGAATTAGACGCCACGTTTCTGTTTAAGGAAATAGAAACGCTGACCGGGAATCTTCTCAAAACACTCGCAAAAAGTGATGAGGAGAAGAAGCTGATTTCGCTTTATTACGATTATCAAATACTGGGAAAACTGTTTGCTCTGGAGCTTACGCGCGAGGAGTTTGATCGGGTTAATAAAGAATCGAATTTAATAGCACCGGATGCTGTGATTGAACGGATGAAGGCGTTGGCGTTGCCGCACCTGGTATTGCGAGGAGTGAAGCGACGAAGCAATCAAGAGTCAGTGTCATTTCCCACAAGAGCAGACCGGCGCAGCAATCAAGGGACTGTGTCATTCCTCGTAAAATCAGAACAACGAAACAATCAAGGGCGTTTGTCATTCCCGCATGTTTTTAGCGGGAATCCATTGTTAGGAGATTCCCGAGAACAGCTTTCGGGAATGACAAAGAGGGGCATTGAGGGGCCTGTACAAAACCTCTTCCGCCGCTGCCTTCAATTCTATCAAACCGCCAATGAACGAGAACAAGTTATCTTCGAAAACGTTTTGAGTACGTTAAAACAAACCAAGCAGGACAAGGCCGTTCTCGTTACCGGCGGTTTCCATCAAGAAGGAATCGAAGCGATTGCGAAGGAAAAAGGTTTTTCGTATTTGTCGATTATGCCGAAGATCAATGAAATTCAGGACAGTCAACTTTATGTGAACCGGATGACGTTAAAACCTGTTTTTCTTTCTCCCGCGTCAAACGTTGCACCAGCGCAAATCATTAATCCGATGCACGAAACAGCTGCAAAGATTGGCCGCGCTGAAGCACAGTATTTAGCGGATGATATTCAAACGGGAATCCAAGACATGCAGGCGACACTCAAGACTTCTGCACAGCCTGACGGCCCGGCGCTTAAATTGCATGACAGCATGTTTTTCAACATGCGCCAGACGAGTACACAAGAACACACGCGCACAGGGACACAAGTAGAGATGAAAGCTTCCGCGCCTGTGCCTTATGCTCCTGTGCTCTTGCGAGGTCCAGGAATGCAGCGAGCGAGGGCAGCCGAAGGCAGTACTTCTGATGTTTCTTCTGAAACATCAGAACGTGCCGAAGCGCGCAACCTTGCACCCAAAATGGGGACAGGTTCTAAGACAATAAAACCAGAACCTGTCCCCGTTTTGGGGAATCGAAGCGTACAGGAGTCCTTGCGGTTGCGGCAGAGGGAAAAGAATGCCGCTGCAAGGGCCGAAGCGCGCGATAATGGCAGCAGTGCCGAGGAGTTTTTGGCAGAAACGCGCAAGAGTACTTTGAATGTTTCACCTGTACGGACAGTTTGGGAGAAGTTTAAGGTAGATGAAGGTACGGCTCTGAAAGTTGCGCCATTTGCGCGAACGGTAGCCGTGACAGGCCTTTATACGTTATTGGTTTTTTATTTAGCCGGTGCTCATGGCATTTTGGTTTCGAGTGTGATAGCCGGGTTGGTCAGCAATGTGTTTTATGCTGTTCTTCATTGGAACGGTGTTTATATGCCTCACAAAGCCGGACCTCCGGTATTTAAAAAGTTTTATCGCTTCAATGAACGTGTTTCGATGTGGGGACGATTGTTTGTTCTGGGCCTGTTTTTATATCTGCCTTACTTCGTTTTTTTTCCAGCGACGTTTTCGATTGGCCCTGCACTTTCCTTCATGGTTGGTGTGAGCGCAACGACGTGGATGATTTTGGCGCATCTGTTTTATAACAGCGGATTGCATCACAGAGGCTTATACGATTGGCCGTCTTTACTCGTTCCACCGTCAGCAACATTAAAGTACAAGCTCGAACATTTGGCCGGATTTCCCGGATCGGGAATTACGCCGGATATGATCGAAAGCATTCTCAAAAGAGTTCAAGATGGGAAGATTACACTGAGCGGTGAAGATCTGAATATTATCGCCGAAGGGGCTGCCGGTGAAATTAAAACCATCGGTGTGATTGACGCGAGGATCGCTCACGAATACCGGCTATTGCACCATAGCGCGAATGCGATTGTCTTTACGCCCAAAGGAACGATTCTTGTTCAGCGTCGAGTTCACAATAAAGTCAAACCGTTAGATGTGACGATCTTTGGCGGGCATGTAAAGGCCGGAGAGACGATTTATCGGACTGCGATTGATGAATTGGCCGAAGAGGCCGGTATGAGTAAGGACGGAGTCCTTGAAGGGACATGGAAACTGATTGGCGCAGAAAACGGATATTCTTCGGACCGAACGGATCCGCCAAATCGAGAAAAAATTACCAATTATATGTATTTTGCGACTTCGAAAGAAGTTGAAAAGGCCCTTGAATATGGCCGGTGGCTGGAAGAAAAAAAACGTTCGATGACTCGCGAGAAATTTAAACGCTGGATTGAACGGGAACAAACGCGCCATGCAGGAAATGGAGAAACCTGGGCAATTTATGAACTTACGCTGGAAGAGCTTTTGCAAGCTGCGAGAGGAGAGAATGTAATAAAAGAAGATGTTTTTAAGGACGGCGTCCAGCAATGGAATGTGAAATTGACGGATGACCTTCTTGAGCCGCTATTGGCGGATAAAGCCGTGGTGGATAAATTGAAATCATCTGTTGCGGCTGCCCGAGTCAATCGTGAAGAGGTGGTAAGAAAAATAATGGAGGTTAGAGAGATCTTTTCGCAAGAAAAGCCATGGGATGAGGCGGCGCGTAGCCACTCAAGAAAGTTAATTGATGAGGCTTTGAAAGATATCCGTTCCGTATTGTCTGTGGGGGTTGACTCCGATGACCCATTCTTGTCTCTATTGTATATGGCCCAGGTAATGAATAAATTTGTCGGTGGGACTCGCGGACCATCTAAATCACCGCGACGGGTTCCGTCTGCGCAAATCTTCTTGATTGATCAATCCGGCAAGAAAATTCTCTTCCAAAAACGCGGACCGTATAAAAGGCTTTTTGCGGGAAAACTGACGGTATCTGCCAACGCTAAAGTGAATAAAGAAACTGTATTAACCGCAGCCGCTGATGCTATTGAGAAAGAGACGGGCGCCAAGATTCCGCTCGCGCGACTCAAAGATGTGCGCTTGGGCGAAAATGCTCCGGGGGATCCCGTCTATTATTTTTATACTTTATCCGATGCGGAAGAGCAGAGGCTTCATGAATATTATGAAACGAATAAGGCTGCGTTTCATGCTGATGGAATCGATCTGGTATGGGATCAGGAAAAAAGATCATTACACCTTGTTTCGATTGATGGGAAGGTGACTGCGGACCAAGTGAAGGCAGCTGCTGAAGAAATCAGAAAAAAGGTAGGGATTCCGTGGATTCATCCTGTTTTTGATCTTCGGGCGATGGTTGCGGCTGCGGTTGAAAATGAGACCGGACTGAGAATCCCGTTTGAAAAATTACATAAAATTGATTCTGGGAAAGTGCGTTCCGGATGGCTGGCGAGTTACGATTTTTATGCGTTGAACGAGAAAGAAGAAAAAAAACTTGTCGCATACCAAACGGCGCATCAAGATCAATACCGGGCAGATGGGGTTTTGATGGATTGGGACGCCAGAAAAAAATCGTTATGTGTGCTTTCGGTTGATGGGAAAAATGTGCGAGAAAAAATTCGGGAAATCGCCGGTCAGATCAGACGGGAAACCAATATCCCCGGAATCTATCCGGTTTTTGATAAGAACGAAGAAAGGCTTTTTGTCTACCAGTTAACGGGAGAAGATGCAGCCTTCTTAAAGAAAAAAATGGAGCAGGCAGAGCGCGATCGGCGGGATGCGGAAGCACAGTTGGTTGATGGTGGCTCGAATATTTTTAAAACGATTGATTCCGATGAGATGGTTTTTAAAACCAGGCAGGAGATTGAAAGCGAATTTCAGGCGAATCCATTGGCGTTTGCTTTAGATCTCACAGGTCCGTATGTCAGTGATTCAGCAATTTGGGAAGAGATATTTCCTGATATCCTAAATGTCGATGACGAGGCCGCCGCGTCGGTTGAGGTTGCGGGCGGAAAAGGCGCAAACACTCATATTCTTCGTCAACTGATGAATTCTGGGAAAGTGCCGGTGCTTCAAGTGCCTGATTCGTCTGTGTTGACGACGCACGCTTTTGAGCGGATGGTTTTCGGCGATCCGGTGATCAAAGAGTTAGTCGAACGTCTTGAAAAAACGGAGGATGAAGACGAAATCCGCATGCTTTGCCAACAGATCAGGGACCGGATCGGAAAATTGGAGTTCCCGAAACCACTTAGAAATCAAATTGCCAGAGAGTTTAAGCGATTGGGCGGAAAAATCGCCGTGCGCAGTTCCGCGACGGTTGAAGACCTCAAAAATTTTGCGGCTGCCGGACAGGCGAAAACCAAATTGTACCAACTATCGGTTAATCAAACGTTGAAATCAATTAAAGTGGTTTGGGCCAGTCTCTTTGACGATGGATTTGTGACCATCCGGAGGAGGGCTGGCCTCAGTGTCGCCAAGGCAGGGATGGCGGTTCTGCTTCAAAAGTTTATCGAGCCCCGCAGCTCCGGCGTGGCATTTTCGGTGGATCCCGATGATTCGATTAACCGGCCGATTATCAAAATCGATGCGGTTCATGGAATCGGCGAAGGGATTGTGGACGGGAAGATTCCCGTTGATAAATGGAAGGTTGGTCCGATGGCGGATGCGATTTTAGAAAAGAAAATCCAGAGGAAGAAGCAAAAGGTCACTACGAAACCGGGCGGTGATATTCAAACGGTGGACCTTTCGGATGAAGAAGCTGACCTTCCGAGCTTGTTGGATGCCGAAATTCTTGAGGTGGCGCGCTTGACCAAGTTGATTTGCAGGCATTACCGCGCTCGAGGATTAGCAAACAATATCGATATAGAATTTGCGGTGGATGAGAATGGAGAAATTTTTATTGTTCAGGCGCGCGCGAAAATCATTTCGGAAGCCAAACGTGAGGAAAATCAAGCCGTTTTCGTCGTGCGGACAGTTGATGAAAGCCAAGTTCCGTCCATGAGAAGACATGTTCTGGATTCTAATGCAACTGCGGCGACTCACGGTGCCGTGTATGCGCAGCTTCAGATATTGAAAGGGCAGAAAGGCGGCAGCGAAACTCAGGATAAGCATCTGGCGGCCCAAGTAAGACCGGGCGTCATTTTAGTCGCGCATCACACCAACAATGAGTTTAACGATGTGTTTGCGAAGCTGGCCGGTGTTATCACAACTGACGGGGGCAGCACATCGCATGCCGCGCAGAATTCACTCCCGCTGCAGATTCCGTGTCTGGTGGGGGCAACGGATGCTTTTGAAAAGCTTGCTGCGTATGACGGTCAAATGGTGACGTTTGATTCCGGAAGACGGACGATTTATCTCGGCAAGGGCCCGATTGTGGAAGAAAGGCGGACGGTCGGGATTTACAGATCCGATGAAAAAATGACTCCGGAAGAGGTTCTCAGGGAAATGGAACCCCATGAAATTTTTGAACGTTGGAGCATGATGCATATACGTCGCTCCGAAGTCTATCAAGACTTTCCGGAAGACGGACATTTGCGCAAGCGATCGAGTGTTTACCGGTGGTTTGAGCTCGACTACTATTGGCAGGCATGGGACCGTCTGACGGATGTTTTCGAGAGATTCTTTGTCGGACGAACGCCGTGGAAATTAGAAACCCAGGAACGCGTTTTTAAAAGCAGTTCCACATATAAAACTCACAATCCCGATGAACCACCTGACACGGTACGGATGTATTTATATCAACGGATAACCCGGAACGATCCACACAGCATTTTCTATTTCGTTAAAAATGTGCGGAATCTTAGAGCACACGATTTGCAAGAGCTTTTTAATGCGCGGTGGACCGGGCTCAAGACGTTTGGTGAGGTGATATCCGGAATGAACGGTATGATTACGAAGGACAATGTTGAGACGATGGTTGACGGAATCATCGATGCGTTTGTCTGGATGCATATTGGTTTCTGGCTTGATGTGACGGTGAATCATATTTTTGCTTTCGATCAGGCAAGATATATTGACAGAAATTTCCGGGAAATTATGAAAGATGAAGCGGCGGTCGGTCTTCATGCCGAGTTCAGTATCGACGAAAACAGAAAAGATATTCCGAAGGGGCTTATTCTCAAGCTTTCGCGGCAGAAAGATAAGGAATTTTATGCTTTGATTGAGCGGGTGTGGAGCAGTCCGGCGGTAAGTGAAATGTTCGAGCGCCATAAAGATCCTGCCGAACTGGCGGAGAAATTGAGGGAACACTATCCGCAGATTTATGACATCGTTGAAAAGTGGTCTACGAAATATAAAAAGACGAGCGAACATCTCGATGACCCTTCAGATACCCTTTTTTATCTGGAGGACATCAGAAGCCGTATTTTAGAAGGCAAAAGCGTGACGGAAGAATTTCTTGCGGCCTTGTGCATGAAACATCTTGAGAAAACGAAGGAAGAGGAATTAAGCCTTCAATCGTTAACAAAAGACGAGAACTTGAATTTATTGATGCGGGGATTCGTCAGGGTTGCACGCGCAGGGACTCGAAAACCATGGATGGTTTCCGCACGAGAAGTGGATGCGGGCCTTGGACTGGCGCTTGAAAAAATCAAGAAGGTAATCGAGAACCAGAACGCGAAAATGAAGACGGCGAGAAGAGCCCTCACCGAATATCCGCAGCTTAAAGAAACCATGTCTTTGTCTCATCAGGAGTTTCTCCTTCGTGAAGACGGCCATCATGTGATTGCGCCTCTTCAGCGAAGAGTCGCTCGTATGATGCTTGAGGCGGCCCAGAATTATTTAAAAATTTTGGGGGTCCCTCAACGAATTTTTGACATTGGCACGGATGAGGTAGTTGCCTTGTTTAAAGACTCGGACCCATCATATGTCGGGGAAACATTCAATCGAAACAGGTTGTTTAAGAAAGCTGAAGACGGACTGAGCGAGGGTTGGAAATCGGTACCTGAAGAAGCCGTCGCACAGTATGAAAAAGAGCTTGAGCAGGTTTTTGAAATTTTACGCCGGCAAGAATCCATGGCGCATGTCGACCGGGTGAAAAGATATTACCAAAGGGAAGAGAAGCGTCTTCGGGATAGAATTGTATTTCTGCGAGATACACTGAGTTTGCTAAAACTTAAAGAGTTGCTGAACAGCCGGGACAAAAAACGCCAGGAGTTAAAAGCCCATGTACTTCTCATCTGCGGCAATGATTTCCTGGATAATTTTCAGGAAGCGGTGGAATTATATAATGCTCATAAAATTTCAAAGATTCTCATTTCAGGCGGTTTGGGCAAAGGGACGTTGTCTTTGATTCGAAATGCGGTTTTGGAAAGAATTCCGGTTCATATTTCGGATGATGAGGTGATTACGCATGAAAGCCAGATCGAACGGCTTGAAACTCTGAGGAAGGCTGGCAAACTCGATATGGCGCTTAAACGGAGGGAGGCAGAAATTATCAAAGAGATTATTCTGCATATGGCGCGTAACAGGGTTGACCAAAAAGGAAACCCGCGTCCGGTTCCGATTGATGAAAAAGATATTATTCTTGAAACCGAAACGTCAATCATTACAGAATATTTTGAGAAGACTAAACCGATATTAAAGCAAGTTCACCAGGAGCTTGGTTTAAGTAATAACGATCCATTGGTTGTTGCGTACATGCACGACCCCGTCCAGCAATTTCGGACGAAGGGAACATTTGCTGTTTCTTATGCCGATGAAATAAGAGATGGAAAAATCGAAGGGGTTAGTTATGCACTGGACCACGACATTTACGGGCTTGGAAGAAAAACAGTTAAACTTAATATGTTGCGCGAGATGTTCGCGCTCATTATTTTTACTCGCTCCGGAGATGTCCGGCCGATTTATAACGGTCAAAACGGCCTTTCTGCAATTCCGGAGATTTATTGGAAAACGGCCGCCGATTTGCTTGGTGGATTTTCGAAAAACGATGAAAACAGGGCAAAGTTACGGGAGCTTTTTAGTGGGATGATCGAAGGGCTGAGAAAACGCCGGTCTGATTTCCCGGCTGATCTCCCGACTGTTTTGTCCGGCCTTCCCAAAAACCTGAAGGCTTTTAATGACGCGCTTCTCGAGTTGTTTGACGAGCAAGGTCAGTTCGAATCACAGCCAGCCAGCCAAACCCGTTCTGAAGTGCGGGAAACATTGACTGAACATCCGGCTGTATTCGATTTTTACAGTCCGCGAGTGATTGATTTATCCCTGGTTTTTAATGAAGAAGCGGCGGAACAATTTGTATGGAACCGGGGGCGAGGGTCGAGAATGTTGGGCGGGCGCATATTGAATTCCAATGAAATGCCGACGGTGTTTGATGTAGAAAGTGCGCTGAAGCCGGTTGAGGATCAGGTTGGCGGGAAATATGGCGCGGTGACCGTTTATTCTTACGGCAATTATTTGCATAATGACTGGTTTGTGATTTATGACGGGGCGCGTCAGCAAGTTTATCACCGGAAGGATGAGCCGGTCTTTGAGAGGATATATAGCATGATGGTTGCGTGGAATACCGGAGCAATTACATCGGAAGATGTAAGGTTCGTAAAAGTTGACGGCTCCGGGCAGGTCAAGGTTTTGATTGGTGACTCTACAGAAAACAGAGCAGCTGAGGTTAAAACTGCCTTTTTCGGTCAGAGGCTCATTCATCATGGGGCGGCAACGCCGGTTCAGGATATCGCAAATCAATTTGATGATCTTTACCACTTATATGTGCTTCCGCAGTTTATTACTTATAACGAACAGGGTAAGCCGCAATACGGGCAAGCCATCGGATTTCAAGAATTTTTTGTGGATTTGCCGGTGCCCGGCCGGCCGGTGGACCGGCGTTTGCTGAAAAAAGTGTTGGCGAATGACGGCGAAGCGGAATTTGATTTAGCGCCATATTTAAATCAGGAGCCGAATCGATATTCGATCGCGGATATTGAAGAAAAAGCATTGAAGACGCGAGGCTATAAGCCCAAAGTTGGCGACGGGCCACTTGCCGAAGGGGAATACCGGATTGTCGGCGGGGCGCATCAGAAAAAACTTCAAGTCAAATTAATCAAATCAAAATATCCGCACAATTTAATCGGGATTACTGAAAGCGGCCGCGTAGTGGCTATTAATTTAACGGGGAATAAACGTAAAAAAATTGGTTATACGATCGAAGAAGTTCAAAAGATGGTGTTGGAAGTCACAAAAACACGCGGGGATCCCATCCGGGAACTTTTCTTGCTCGCCAACAGTGTGGACGTCATGAAATATGAAAATGGCGTACCCGTTTCCGAAGAAAGCTCAGAGAATTTCCGCGCCAGAGAAAATCATTCCGCATTGATAGTCATTCCGCAAACCTCGCGTGAAAAAATTTCAGATTCGTTTCCCCCAGAGCTTGCAGGTAAACCGTCTATTGAAAAAGGGATTCGAGTTCCATATCAAAATGGAGAAGTTGCATTGCCTCGATCTGAAGTGCGTAACATTACATCCCAAATGGGGACAGGTTCTACGCCAATGGAACCAGAACCTGTCCCCATTTTAGACTATCGTGTAAATATGAACGGCGGATTTTTTGTGCCGGGGCCTGAAGATGCCCGGACGGTGGAGATGCGAGTTTATGAGCCGGGTGAGAATTCGCCGAAGCAGCGGGCATATAAAGAATATTTTGAGCCGATTTATGACGATGTGGATAAATATATCGAATCGCAAGATTTGCGGGGGAAAGTAAAGGAACTTATTCATGCGGAGCATCAATCGATTGTGATTGGCGTTCCGACGGCGAATATTCACGGTGATCCGGCCGAGCGGATTCTTCATTTTAAAAAGATCATAGCTGATCTTGCGCGGATGAAGCGGGAAGACGGGCCTTACCGGAATTGGCCGGTGAGATTGGTCATTAATATCAACGGCTTGGATCAAAAAGCGTATCTCGAAGAAGTCCGCAAGTTTCAGCGCCAATATTCAACGCCTGAAGTTCCGATTACGGTGATGCATATGCCGCTCGGCGGGCGGCTTCCGGGCGAGAAATTGTCCGGAAAATCCAATGCGGTAAATGCTATCCGGGAATACGCGCAATCGATCAACGCTTCGATTATCGGAATGATGGATGATGATATCGAATTCTCGCCGGGGAATATTGAGTCCAATATCGATTTTCTTTTGACGAAATCACGAGAAAACGGCGTGCCGATGTTGATTGGATCATCATATAAGATTCATCCGGGCCATACGTTGACGAGAAGAGTTTTACCGGTCGGACAAGGTTCTAACCCGAATAGCGTCCGCGGAACGAGCATGTTCGCCTATTTATTTTCTTTGCCGCCGTTGCCTTCGCTTCCTATTAACGAAGATTATTTCCTGAAATTCGTATTTGCTGATCCGCAGGCGAAAACAAAGGGTAGAAATTATTTCTGGCGGCTTCTCGCAAATCCGGATGCGGTGATTTCATTTTCTGTTGCAGAGACATTTGTGGGCTATTTAAAACAAGAATACCGGTGGGAGTTGGGAGACCGCTGGGTGCAAAGTTTGCTCAGTCCGGGAAAAAAGAAAACAGCCTGGGCTCATTATGGGGTGTTTTATGTTGCATGGTACATGAAGCGTTTCCACCCGCTGCGGGATTGGGAAGGAACCTTGTTTGAGCTCAAACGGTCTTTGGGAAATTTTCTGATACGGGGAATATTAATCAATCATTTCGTTGCGGTGGAGCTATGGATTCGCCAACTGATCGGGAAGCCGCGCTACACAACGCATTGGTCAATCACGATTCCGAAAGAATCAAAAATCCGCGCGGAGACAAGGTCGGTAGGGCTGTCTTATTCCGATAGACTTCTGTTGAACCGGCTCACCCAGCCGATCACGAATTTTCTTGCGGCGAGGGAATTTTATGATGTGAAAACTGCGAACCGTGGTTCCGTTCCGCTTAATGAAGAAGAATTGATTCAAAAGGATTTTGATTTCGTGATGGTGCTTGGCACGGAAGACGAACGGGTCCCGGAAGAAACAGCTATCCTGATTAAGAAATTGAAGACGAACCAGCCTGATTTGCCGGTGATGACGGTCGGAATGTATGGCGCGCATTTCGGCGGATATTATTATACGCCGGACGGCGAGCGGATTGCCGAATCTGAATTTTATAAAGCGCGACTCGAAGAAAACGGAGTTTCAGTTGATTCGGTGGAAAATAAATCTACCAACACCGGCGAGAATGTTCTAAATGCGAAGGAAATTCTCGATGCCGAAAAATTTTATCCAAAACGTGTTCTTGTCATTGAAAATCCATGGCTTCAGAAACGTGCGGCTGCAACTCTGATCAAGCAGGCTGTGTGGCCTGAACTTGAAGAAGTCATCGGATACGCGCCGTACCGTCATGATTTCAATAGTCGTGATTTGACTGATAGCGACCGAATTAAACTTGCCGGGATTGCGATTGGAGAAATTTATCGTTTAAATATTGCATACAAAGGAAAGCATACCATTCCCGTCATCATTCCCGCGGAAGTGATGGCGGCTTATAAGCAATTAATTCATTTTTTTGATCAACGGGCGGAGAAATTTTTAACGGAAGCAAGCGGGAACGCAGGAACTGCTGATTTCGACCCTCTTTTGACTGCAAGAACTTTGGCGGTATTGATTGAATTGAACCGGACAACATTACTGAAAGAATCCGGGAAAATTCAAAATCGAGCGGAACAATATCTTTCTCAACTTGGAGAATATGCGTTTTTCAAGTTAACAGAAACCAACTTTGATTCAGTCACCGATTTTGGCCGGCTGGACAGTTTTACAAGAACTGCCGAAATGGCGATAGGTTTGCTCCCCAATTTCAGAATAGCAACGGCACAGGTCGATATTGAAAATTCAATTGCTCAAATTCCTGTCCGTGCCGAAACGGCAGCAAGAACCCGAACGGATCTTGGTGTTTCGGGAAAAAATTTATTTTATAAAACTCGCGATATTGCGAAGGAACTGCTGGGCCGGAATGCGCACGTTTTCTCGCCGCCTTTGGCGCGGGCTGAGGTGAGGCAAACGCCGGATCCGGTACGGCTTTATCATGAGAAGTATCAGAAGGGATTACGTACCATGCGTCGATATCCCGGGAAGGGGTATCGAATTATTCTGCGCGGGCTTAAGAAGGGGGAGGACGGAAATTATCATCAGCAATATTTTGAACCGGGTGCGTTTGCAGTTATTCACCGTTTGGATCCAGGATTACCATTTGTTACGGCAGCTCATCAGTCGTTTCACCGTTATTTAAATGAACTGAAAAAGATTTTTCCGGGGCGTGAAGATCAAATCCGTTATTGGGAAGTTGGCGAGAATAATGTGCATTTGAGCATGGGCGTTTTTCAGGAGCACAAGCAGTTGTTCTCGAGGAAAGACCGGAAAACATTTGTTCCGCTCAACGAAGATGAAAAGCAAACGATTCGCGGCATGGTCAAGCAGAATACGGAAAGCACAAAAGTGTTTCGTTTATTTCAACTTGGTTATGGAGTAACGGCCGACGGTGGGTTTGTCGGATTTTTTGCCGACCCCGAAGACCGTTTTCATCCTTTTATGGAACAATTAAATAGCGAGGCGAAGCGGCTCATCGGCGAAAATAGAATCACATCACGGCCGAAATTCGGGCACATGGCAATCGGACGGATTATGGAGCTTCCGTATTCGGACGATCCTGCGATTCGGGAAATAGAACGGGCAAAAGTGCTGGCGCTTGTGCGTAAAACGGCCCAAGGATTTGAAGATGATTGGAATCTGAATGTGGCAGAACCTTCGCGCGCGTACTGGCATACGGTTAACGATATGCATTTACTCCTTGAACATGAATGGCTTTCTACATTTGGCGGTGAGAATACGCAGTATGATTTTATGAGATCGGAATTGAGGGCGGATTCGATTGAGGCACTGATTCGAGAGAGGCTTCCTTTGGAATTTCATGACCGGTTCAATATTCCAAATTATCCGCTCCAAGTTCATCAGGAAGGGCCGCTACTGCGGGATCATCTCCGGGCCATGGTAGATGTTCTGAATTATGCTTCGTCGTACGGTGAAATACCCGAAAGATTCCGGGCCGTTTTATCAAATCCTGCGAACCGTCGGTTTTTTGAAGAATTTATTTTACTGCACGATATCGGCAAAATAACTGTTCCTGCGAAAGTAATTATTGAAGAAGGCAGGACGTTAATGCTTTACCCGGATCATGAGGCCGCGTCGACAAATCTGTTAAGAAGTAATCCGTTATTGGCCGAAGGGCTTGCGAATCGGGAAACATTAATAGAAGCTGTCCGGCTTCATGGCGCGTTATATTTCGTTGAGGGTGTGTCTAAGGGTGTCCCGTCGCTTGATGTATTCCAAAAATTTGTCGATCAAATCAACCCGGATGTTGACGCGAAAGACGTCCTGACGCTACTAATTGCGGCAGATTTTATAGACACTATCGCGACGAAACGTTCCGATCCATTCCAGCCGCGTGTTCAAAATTTTGCCAAGGCATTTGAGGAATGGGAAGTCCTTCATACGATGAAGCGCCTTGCGTTAGAAGCCGGGAAAATTATGCTTCGGGTGAAAGCCAGTAAAATCGAAGCACAGAGGAAACTTGATGGTTCGGATATTGCAATAGGCGTGGATCCGGTGATTGAAGAGATGGTGAGGAAAGAGGTGTCTGCATTGCTTCCGGATTCTCTGGTGATTGGCGAAGAAATGTTTGAGCGGGATATGGGGGTTCTGGAACGCGCAAAAAAAACGAGGTTTGTTTGGGTGCTTGATCCGCTTGACGGAACACGGCCTTATATCAACGGTTGGAAAAATTATTGTTTCACCCTGTCGCTTTTAGATAAGGGCAATCCGGTTTATACCGTTATTTATGCGCCCGAATTCGAAATGAATGGGGCCCAGTCGGTTATGGTGGAAGTCCATTCGGGAGGTGTATTTCTAAACGGCCAGAAATTTATGCCTCCGGCTTCGAAGGCTACGACGCTTTCAGAAGTAAATGCAATATTTATTCCGGGCATTGAAAAGTTTTCTGCGCGGCATTATCAATTGGTGACCAAGAAAAAGATCAACGCAGAGCCAAGTCCTGGATCTGGGATCATCAGCGCGCTGTTGGTCGCTTTTGGGGTTTATGATGCCTACTTGGATGGCGGCTCGAACCTTTGGGATGTGGTTGGGGGCGCACATGTCGGATTTGCGCTTGGAGCAAAGGTGACGGACGAAAATTCCCGTGATTTCTTCCCTGTGGATTTTAACCGCCTGAAGATTGTTGACAATAAACCAACCGTAAACTCAGCCCTTATCACGGCACAGCCTCAAGTACATGATCTTCTGATGCAAGCCCGCTCGGAGGGTCGCAAAGCGGAAAGTAAAAAAGAAAAAATTGGGGGCGAAAAAGGGTATCGTGCACGCCAACAAGAGGTGTCATTGCGAGCCGAAGGCGAAGCAATCCCCGAGTATGGATTGCCGCGTCGTCCCGCTTTTGGCGGGACTCCTCGCAATGACAACATTCGTGGTGTTTCTCTCGAAAGCGTCCTCGCGGTGGCGAAAGAAGTGGCAGAAAGGACTGTGGCACCGGAGGCGGTGAGCCGATTCGGGAAGGATCAAATTCTTCGATCGCTGATTCCTGAAGCGTTTGCGGAAACACCGGAGCCGGTGACAGAAATATTTGCGAATCGGTTGAGTGGGCTTGCGACGAATTCTTCTGAATCGACGGGCGTGGATCCTTCGCTGGCGCTCAGGATGACGGAAGCATTACTATTCACCCCCGAAGGATTTGTGCATCTTTCATCGGAGGATCCCATATTTTCCGATAAAACTCTATTTCCGGATTTTGCAAGAATTTTGATTCGATTTCAGCGTGATGACGGAAAACCATGGCTTACGATTTCAGGGAAGAAGGCAAGTAGCCTTGCAGAGACCGTGATTGAAAGCGGGATTTCCAGAGCACAACTTTACCGGGTGATCAAGTTCACGGATTCGGAATTTGCGGAAAATGCCATGATGGACGGGCGCCAGCACGGGGCCGCGATTTTGGTTGGGTCCGCTGAACAGGCAAGCCAGTTTAAATATCTGCTGGTTTTAATCGGTGATGGGGAGCGATTCCAGGAGCTTGATCATCTTTCTAAAGTGACCACTGCTTTTTCTTTAATTTTAGCGTTAAATCATCTATCGGCGTATATGAAGGGAATTAAGATCGGCGCGGATGAATACGGCCTTTTGCTGAAGCAATATTTCACGACTCAGGCGCATGGCTTCTCGTTGGGCGAGCAAAACGGCTATCCGTCAATTGCGTATGTTGAATTTTGGCAATACTTGGAATCTTTGCCGGAGATTCAGCGTTTAATAGAAGCCGCAGCTTAACTATAAACTTTTCCTTAATATATTTGGAAAAGCCGTCGATAACTTAGTATAATTTGATATAAGTTCTTTAATTTTAGAACATTAAGAACATCCCTGATAATTGGTATTTGTTTAGCGCTTTGAAGCGATTATCTGTAAAAGAGCATCTGTTTTTTTGTCATTCCCGCGAAAGCGGGAATCCAGAAAGTGTGGATGCTCGCTTTAAGCATGCGGGCATGACATAAACCTGGCGTGTTCGCCACTTCAAAACGCTAAATAGACACGATAATCGCAAAGAGGAATGAATATGGCTGATTCAAATCAACGTTCCATCAAAAACATTTTAATCAACCGGCCGTTGCAACGAGAGTTCACATTCGTTTTATTAGCCGTCATGGCCGTGACCGGGCTTTTGGTCGCGGCGATGATTCATACGACGTTGTTTGATGCCGTTCAATCAGCACCCAAGGTGATGACTCGTCAGACATTTGAACAAACGTTATCGGGCATTCGGTATACATTGCTTTGGGAGGCAGTGATTATTATATCCGCGGCGGTGATTGTTACCGGATTCCTGGGAATCCTGCTTCTTCACCGGGTGGCTGGGCCGATTTACCGTTTTGGACGAATGCTTCAAAGAATATGTGACGGTGAAATTCCTAATGAAATGACTCTTCGTTCTCGCGATTTTTTCAAAGAAACGGCTGTTGATATGAACGGTCTGATCCGGTATTTGAAACAGAGGGACGCTGCGTTGGAAGAAATAGAAGCAATGCTCGTGGATACCGGTTCGGGACTATCGGGCGAAGCTGCGGAGAAGGTACAACATGTTCGTGGTGCTATTCGAGGTTTGCGTAAAGGTAATCAAAATTAGAACTTAAAACAAAAATCATAAAAAAGGCAACTCAATTTCAATTTGGGTTGCCTTTTTTCTTGACAACATGGCTTTTTTAAGTAGAATTTACGTAACATGAATTAAGCCTTAGATTTACATAAAGTGGGCTGGAAGATAGCCCACTTTTTTATTTTCGGGAAGGTATAGACAATGAATAAGGAATTGATGGATACGATCGAATATCTTGAACGGGAAAAGAACATCCAAAAAGAAGTTTTGTTTGATGCCATTCGGCACGCTTTGATTTCCGCCTGCCGCAGAACTTTCGTAAAAGCCCGGGAAGTCGATGTCCAAATCAATCCCATGACCGCAGAAATTGAACTCTTTGAAAATGGCGAAAAAGTGTTCAATGCCGATTTCGGCAGGATTGCCGCCCAAACTGCCAAACAAGTCATTATCCAGAAAATTCGCGAGGCGGAACGCGATTCTATTTTTAACGAATTTCATAAAAAAATCGGCACCATTACAAGCGGTGCCGTCCATCGCGTCGATCGCAAGATGATCATTATCGATTTTGGAAAAGTCGAAGCGATATTGCCTGTCCGTGAACAATCTCCGAACGATAATTATCGTCAAGGAGAGGTGATCCGGGTGTTCATCCTTGATGTTAAAAAATCAGAGCGCGGCCCCGAAGTGATTGTTTCCCGGGGACACGAACAGTTTGTGAGCCAGCTTTTTCAATTGGAAGTGCCGGAAATCCGCGAAGGGATTGTCGAAATCAGGGCTGTCGCGCGTGAAGCCGGTGCCCGGACGAAAATCGCAGTTCATTCCAAAGATTCGAAAATCGACTGTGTCGGGTCTTGTGTCGGAATGCGCGGCCAACGCGTCAAAAATATCGTCCGTGAACTCGGCGGAGAAAAGATTGACATTGTCCGATGGAGTGAAGATAGCCGGGAGTACATTCAAAATGCGCTGAATTTGACGGAACAGACTCAAGTCGATATTAAGATTCACCGGGAAGAAAAATCCGCCGAGATTTTTGTCGACGAACAGCAGCTTTCGCTTGTAATAGGGAAAAGAGGACAAAATGTTCGATTGGCTTCTAAACTCACAGGTTGGAAACTGGATATTCACAGCAAAAGCCAGAGAATTCCGCTTTCCGCTCTTTCGGGGATGACCGCAGAAATCGAAAAAATTTTAAATCAAGCGGGAATCATAGCGATCAAAGATCTGTTGAAATCAACGCCTGAAGATCTGGAAAAAATCGAAGGAATTGATGCGGAACGTGCCGGGCAATTAATTCACGCTGCACAACAAGCCGTCGTGGGGGATACATCTAAACATGAGAGTCCATGAGCTTGCCAAAGAATTAAAAATTACAAGCAAAGAGCTCATCAGCATTTTGGCTGGCCGCGGGGTTGCCGCTAAAAATCATATGGCTCTTGTTGAAGACAAAATGGTTCAGGAATTGCTGAAGGGCGGTGTAAAAGAAGCAGAGTCGAAGCCGTCCGCAGCCGTTCTGGAAAAAACGCCTGCAGAAAAAAAGATCCAGCCCGAAGCCGTTTCTCCGAAGAAAGAAGAGAAAGTTCAAACCGAAACGAAAAAGCAAAGTCAATCTTCCGCCCCTCCCATTAAAAAAGAAGAAAGTCCCAAATTAGTCCAGCCGGTCGAAGTGGCCGCGGAAAAAGCAAAAATCATCGTTGAGCCGCCGAAAGAAAAAGAATCCGTTAAAATTGAAATGCCGATTACGGTGGGTACATTGGCCGAAAAATTGAATGTGCGGGTTGCGGAATTGATTAAAGCATTAATCGGTCTTGGGATTTTTGCGAATGTGAATCAGCTTTTGAATGAGGAGATTATCCGGAAAGTGGCTTATGCACTGGGTGTTAAAATCGAGAAATTAGAAGATGATATTGCAAAAGCGGTATTGTCTGAAGGGGATGATCGTCCGGAAGATTTGGTCAAGCGGCCACCCATCGTGACGATGATGGGGCACGTCGATCACGGAAAAACATCGCTTCTTGATGCTATCCGGAGTACGAATGTTGCTGATCGTGAAGTCGGACGAATTACACAGCATATCGGTGCTTATGGTGTTGATATTCCCGGCAAAGGGCATGTAACATTCTTGGATACACCGGGCCATGCGGCATTTACGGCGATGCGCGCCCGAGGGGCGCATGTGACAGACGTTGTTGTTTTGGTCGTGGCGGCAGATGATGGGGTGATGCCTCAGACGCAAGAGGCGATTGATCACGCGCGTGCGGCTAATTCGCCGATTGTGGTTGCAATGAATAAATGCGATTTGCCCACGGCAAACCCGACGAAAGTGATGGGAGAACTTCAAAAATTGGATCTGATGCCGGAAGAGTGGGGCGGAAAAACGATTTGTGTCAAGGTGTCGGCAAAAACCGGAAAAGGGATTGAAGAGCTTTTAGAGCTGCTCTTGCTTGAAGCAGAGATTTTGGAGTTGAAGGCAAATCCGAACCGACCGGCGCAGGGTGTTGTGGTGGAAGCAAGGTTGACGAAGGGAAAAGGAAATGTAGCGACTGTGATCGTGCAGAGAGGGACGCTGCGGATAGGTGACATGCTTGTGATCGGCCAATTTTATGGAAAAGTTCGTGCCATGATGAGTGACCGTGGTAAAACCGTTAAGGAAGCCGGTCCTTCTCATGCGGTTGAAGTATTGGGGCTGCCCGGAACACCGGAAGCCGGCGAAACATTCAGCGTTGTGGCTGATGAAAAAATCGCCCGAAAAATTTCGGAAAAACGAGCACTCGAAATCAGGGAAAAAGCGATCACGGGTGTCCATGCGAAGCATATGTCTCTTGAAAATTTGTACGGGAAATTGAAAGAAGGACAAGTCAAAGAACTCAAATTAATTGTGAAGGCCGATGTGCAGGGATCGATTGAGGCTTTGGCGCGTTCATTGGAACAGGCGGTTTCGGATAAAATTTCCGTTCGCATTTTGCACGGCGGCGTGGGCGGAATTAATGAATCTGATATTATGTTGGCGGCTGCCTCAGATGCGATTGTGATCGGATTCCATGTTCGTGCCGATGAAAATGCCAATCGATTGAGCGAGCTTGAGGGGGTTGATGTCCGGTTTTATAACATTATTTACGAAGCAATTGATGATGTCCGGAAAGCGATGGAGGGCCTTCTCGAGCCGACCCTTAAAGAAGTTGTGGAAAGCCGGACGCTTATTCGCCAGGTATTCAGTTCTTCCAAAATCGGGACGATTGGCGGTGCCTATGTTCAAAAAGGAAAATTGGCGCGCAATCATAAAATTCGAGTGATCCGGGATAATATTATCATTCATCAGGGCAAACTTGCTTCCTTGAAGCGCTTTAAGGATGACGTTCGAGAGGTTCAGGAGGGATATGATTGTGGCGTTGTAGTTGAAGGTTATAATCTACTGCAAGCAGACGATATTATTGAATCCTATCGGGTGGATAAAATTGCGTCAAAATTGAAATAAACATTTAAAGGCTTGCGAAGATTTTTCACGCAGTAAATTCCTCATTAAATCGGTGGCTCATCTTCAAAAATTATGATCACGCAAGGCAAATGGATGATGCTCGAAATATTTAAACAACGAAATGATGTGATGGACGGAGGTTGAATCATGGCACAGGGAAAAAGAAGTCAACGGGTAGCGGTATTAATTAAAGAAGAGTTAAGTTCTGTTTTAACAAAATATATCCGCGATCCGCGAATCGGATTTATTACGGTCACGCATGTCGAGGTGAGCGACGATTTGAAATACGCAAAAGTGTTTTATAGCGCTCGGGGCAATCAGGAAAAAAAGGATGAGGCGCAGATCGGCCTCGAGAACGCGAAAGGGTATCTTCGGCGGGATATTGCACACGCGATCAAATTGCGGTGCACCCCGGAGCTGACATTTGTCAATGACCCATCGTTAGATGAAGGCCTTAAAATCGATGTGATTCTTCAGAAGATTCATAAGGAACAGTAGGTTTTATGAATCATTCTGCAAGCGAATTTTACCGTGAACTTCTTAAACGGAATCGTTTTTTGATCACGTCTCATGTGAAACCCGAAGGAGATGCTGTCGGGTCAGTTCTTGCGATGGATTCGTTTTTGAAGCGGCTTGGAAAAAAAACGAGGATTGTTTGTGAAGATTCCTTTCCCAAAAAATTCGAATTTTTACGTCAGAACGGGTGGACGAGATTCAGTGATTTCAACGGAAAAGGAAAAAGAGAAAAATTTGACGCGCTTTTAGCCGTTGATTGTCCGGATATCAGCCGGATCGGGGTTGTCCAGAAACTAATAACGTCCCGGATGACTGTATTTAATATTGATCACCACGTTACGAACCGCGGTTTCGGGCATTTCAATTATGTGAAAGCGGATGCTTCAGCGTGCGGTGAAGTGATCTATGATCTTTTGATTGAAAGCGATATGACGGTTAACCGGGGGGAGGCGCAGGCGCTTTACGTTGCCATTGCAACGGATACGGGATCATTTCGCTACTGTAACACAACGGAAAATTCGCATTATGTTTCCTCACGGCTCATTCAGGCCGGAATCAATATTGAACAAATTAATGAACACTTATACGCGACGACTTCGCTCAAGCAGCTTAAGTTTCTTGCGTTTCTGATCGGGAAAATCAGGGTGATGAGCGGCGGTTCTTTGGCATGGGTTGAGATTTCAAGGGATGATTTGAAAAAAAATAGATTAACTTATCGGGATACCGAAGGATTTATTGATTTTTTAAAAAATTTGAAGGATGTCAAATGCGCCATTTTGTTCAGCGAAGCGAAAAACGTTAAGGGTGCTTTGGTAAATGTGTCATTCCGGTCAAAGCATGGATGTGATGTGAGCAAGATTGCGGGCGAGTTTGGCGGCGGCGGGCACCGGAAAGCCGCTGGATGTACCTTGCGCGGAAGTCTGCCGTTTGTCCGGAATAAAATTCTTGAAAGGATGAAGGATGAATCTAAGATTCGGTGCGGATGCGGCTAAGCAGAATCTGGTTTCGTGTGAACAACAAAGCCAGGAGATTAACGGGATTATTTTGGTTGATAAAGAAAGCGGTTGGACATCCCACGATGTTTGCGCGTTTATCCGGAAAAAATTTCGAATAAAAAAAGTCGGACATGCGGGAACGCTTGATCCGATGGCGACCGGGCTTTTGATCGTTCTTCTTGGGCATTCGACGAAACGTTCAAACGAGCTCACTGCATGTGATAAAGAGTATTCCGGTGTGATCCGGCTTGGTACGGAAACCGATTCATATGACGCTCAGGGAAAAGTAGTTGCCGAGCGGGAATGGAATCACATTACCGAAGACAATATTCGCGAAGCGTTTGAACAGTTCCGCGGGACACTTGAGCAAAAACCACCGATGGTGTCTGCGCTTAAGCACAACGGTGTCCGGCTTTATAAATTGGCGCGAGCGGGCAAGGTTGTCGAACGGGCGTTGAGAACGATTACGGTGTATGAGTTTCGGATTGATAAGATTTTGCTGCCTCGGATTTATTTTTATGCTAAGGTATCTAAGGGAACGTACCTCCGTACACTGGTTCACGATTTAGGGCAAGGGCTCGGCTGCGGCGCGATTCTCGAAGATTTAAGGCGGATCAAGGCCGGAAAATATGAAATCGCAGAAGCTATTTCTATACAAGAACTTAGAGATATTAGCGCGAGTGATTTTCGGGAAAAAGTTAAGCGATTTAACATGGCAGCGTTGAGCGCATGAAAATCATTACGGATCTTTCACATTATCGTAAAATGGAATATCCCAACTTGGTTTTAGCGCTTGGAAATTTCGACGGGTTTCATCGAGGGCACCAAGAGATTGTCCGTTTTGTGACCGATGAAGCGCGAAAAATAAAAGGCACGGCTGCGGTGCTTACATTTAAACAACACCCGCGCAGAGTGCTTGCGCACGGTGATGCTCCGACGATATTAACCTCGATGATGCATAAGCTGTATCTGTTGCACCAAGCCTCGATTGAACTTTGTTTTCTCCTCGATTTTTCGGCCGAATTTGCCAGAACGGGAGCAGATGAGTTCGTTCGGCATGTGTTGATGGGTTCGTTGGGAGTGAAGGAAGTGTGTTTGGGGTTTAATGCGCATTTCGGGAACGATCGGCGGGGGAACGCCGCATTCATGAAGCCATATGCTGCGAAAGGTGATTTCAAATTTCATGAAATCAAATCTGTTATGGTTGGATCAGAAGTTGCCTCCAGTACTTTGATCCGGAAGGTGATTCAGCAAGGAGATTTGGGAAAAGCGCAAATGCTCTTAGGAAAGCCGTACTCATTTTTTGGAGAAGCGGTGAGTGGTCACGGGCGTGGAAAAATGCTCGGCTATCCGACAGCCAATTTAGATACTCACAGTGAAACCATGCCCCCCGAAGGGATTTATGCCGTATGGATTCGCGTCATTGACTGCGAGATGGTGGAATCCTCGGCAGGATGGCATGACTTTCGGGTGAATAAAACCGGTAAACTGCTGTCCGGTGTCATGTATTATGGAAAGTGCCCGACTTTTGAGAAGGATGGAAAGCCTGTTCCGGAAGTTCATATTCTTGATTACCACGATGAGCTGAAAGGGGCTCTTGTAGAGGTTACGGTGGGCGCTTGTATCCGGGGCGAGAGGACATTTACAGATCAAGAATCTTTGTGTGAACAAATTGAAAAAGATGTTACAATAGCCAAGAAGTGGCTCGATGAGCATCCTATTTTCAGAATATCTTGAAGTTTAAGTCAAAAAGGCAATAGACGCATTTAAAGCATGCGCAAGTGACAGCCGATAAAATTAATCAATGTTTAAGGAGAAAGAATGGCACTAACAAAAGAAAAGAAAACAACTGTCGTGAAAAAATTTCAACGGAGCGAGAAGGATACGGGTTCCGATGATGTCCAAATTGCTTTATTAACGACCAGGATTAATGAGTTAACGAAGCATTTTGCGGTGAATAAGAAGGACCATCACTCACGTTTGGGACTGATTAAGATGGTTGAGCGGCGCAAGCGTTTGCTCAATTACATGCAGAAGACTTACCCCGAGCGTTATCAGAAAATAATTAAGGAACTGGAACTCAGAAAATAAAAGAGATCCGGAAAAATTCAATATGATGAAAATCAAGAAATAGGCAGGGAAAAATATGACGACGAGAGTACAAACAAAATTGGGAAATTATGAAATCATGATCGAAACCGGACGGGTGGCCAAACAGTCTGACGGCGCGGTGTGGGTGCAAAGCGGCGGCACGGTTGTGTTGACAACGGCTTGTGCGGCGATGGAAACGAAGGAAGGACAGGATTTTTTTCCGCTCACGGTTGATTATCGCGAAAAAACTTACGCAGCCGGAAAAATTCCGGGAGGTTTTTTTAAACGTGAAGGAAAACCATCTGAACGGGAAGTGCTGACGTCGCGTTTGATCGATCGTCCTTTGCGTCCTCTATTTCCCGAACATTATATTAACGAAGTGCAAGTTATGTCGACCGTGCTATCTGCTGACGGCGAAGTTCAACCCGATATTCTGGCCATTATTGGTGCCTCTGCAGCGCTTTTGATTTCGGGAATTCCATTTTCGATTCCGATGGGTGCCGTTCGTGTCGGAATGGTGGACGGCCAATTGATTGTGAATCCGAGCTTTGAACAATTAGAGAAGAGCGATCTTGATATGGTTGTTGCGGCAACCGAGGAAAATATTGTCATGATCGAAGGCGGCGCGAGGGAACAATCGGAGAAAATTGTTTTGGACGCGATTCAATTTGCGAAAGATCATATTAAAATAGTGATCGCGCTTCAAAAAGATTTAATGAAGCAGTGCGGCAAGCAAAAGCAAGCAGTGACGCCTGTCGAATTGCCGGAAGATATTAAAAATAAAGTTGAATCGTTTGTGGGCGACCGGTTTCTCAAAGTATTCCGGATGCCGACAAAAGAGCAGCGAAATGATGGGCGCAACCTTTTGTATAAAGAGACGCTTGCGCTTTTCAACCCTGAAGATCCGAATTTTAATGAAGCTCAAATTAAAACATGTTTCGATAAGTGCGAAGAGCATTATGTTCGCAACCTGATTCTGGATCGCGGTGAACGGCCGGATGGACGCGGGTTTAAACAAATTCGTCCGATTACATGTGAAGTCGGAGTGTTGCCGCGCACGCACGGTTCGGCGTTATTTACCCGCGGGGAAACGCAAAGTTTAGCCGTTGCGACGCTCGGAACGAGCCGCGATGAACAGAGAATTGATGCGCTGGAAGGGGAGTATACTAAAAGATTTATGCTCCATTATAATTTCCCGTCGTTTAGCGTCGGCGAAGTAAAACCCAACAGAGGTCCGGGACGCAGGGAAATCGGACACGGGGCTCTTGCGGAAAGGGCTTTGGCTGCGGTGATGCCGACAGATGAAGAATTCCCGTACGCTGTCCGGATTGTTTCCGATATTATGGAATCCAACGGGTCGAGTTCGATGGCGACCGTTTGCGGGGGAACGCTTGCGCTGATGGATTGCGGGGTTCCGATCAAGAAACCGGTAAGTGGTATAGCCATGGGGCTCATTAAAGAAGGAAATAAATTCAAAATTTTAACGGATATTGCCGGCATTGAAGATCATTTAGGTGATATGGATTTTAAAGTCGCGGGGACGCGCGAGGGAATCACATCGATTCAGATGGATATTAAAATCGAAGGGGTAACGAATCAAATTCTTCAAGATGCATTGCAGGACGCTAAAGAGGCCCGCCTCAAGATTTTAGACGATATGCAGAAGGCGATTCAAACCCCCCGTGAAGAGCTTTCAGCCTATGCACCCCGGATTACGGTCATCAAAATCAATCCGGAAAAAATCGGTGAATTGATCGGCCCGGGCGGAAAAAATATCCGGAAGATTATAGAAGAATCCGGCGCGACGATTGATATTGAGGATGACGGCCGGGTCATTGTGAGTTCAACCGAAGCGATGGCTTCCAAAATCGCCATCGAGCGGATTCAGGGAATGGCTCAAGAGCCCGAAATCGGGAAAATTTACCAGGCGAAAGTCCGGAAAATTATGCCGTTCGGAGCGTTTTGCGAAATCCTTCCCGGAACGGACGGACTTCTGCACGTGTCGGAAATGGCGGAGACGTTTGTGAAGCGGGTAGAGGATCATATGAAAGAGGGAGATATCGTGACTGTCAAATTGATCGGGATCGATGAACGCGGCAAGCTGAATCTCTCAAGGAAACAGGTACTCAAAGAACAGCAAAATGCATAACAGCGCTGTCGAGGTTGGACTTAAAAAATTTCCTCATCACGAAGGACTTCCGGTTCCCGGGTATCAAAGTATAGGAGCAAGCGGCATGGATCTTTATGCCGCTGTGGATGAAAATGTTGTCATTCACCCCGGTAAGCGGGAGCTTATTCCGACCGGGATCGCGATCAGCCTCCCTCCCGGATATGAAGCCCAAATTCGTCCGAGGAGCGGCCTTGCGATTAAGCATGGAATCGGACTGTTGAACTCACCCGGAACGGTTGACTCTGATTACCGCGGAGAAATTAAAATCATTATGATGAACCTTGGGGAAGATTCGTTTGTGGTCAGCCGGGGAATGAGGATTGCTCAAATGATCGTTTCAAAGTTTACTGCAATTGACTTCAAGATTGTCGATGAATTGGACGTTACTTTAAGAAATGAAGGAGGTTTCGGACATACCGGTCTAAACTAACAATGAAGTCGTCCAAATCAAATCAAAAAAGAATAAATGAGGTCATCGGCACATTTTGTCTGCTCATCGGGCTGTTTACTCTAATTTGCCTTTTATTTTATCATCCCAGTGATGTTTCTTTTTATACCTCACATCCCAATTCAGCTCCCCGGAATGTAACCGGGATTGTCGGCGTCTATTTATCTCATTATCTTAGGTTTACATTCGGACTCAGCTCGTTTGCGATTCCGGCATTGTTCTTATTTTGGGCATGTTGTTATTTTCTCCAGAAAGTTCCTTCCAAAAAGTGGGTCGAACTTTTGGGAATTATTGTTTCAATTATTTCTGTTTCAGCGATTGCTTCGCTTGCAGTGCCTCAGGATTGGCAAATTTCGGCCGGCGGGGTGGTGGGATATCTCATTTCAGCGTATTTCCGGAAGTATGTCGGAATGATTGGCGGGATCATTATTGCGGGATGTTTTCTGGCGTTATCGCTCATTCTGGCTACGGATTTTCTGATTTATCCGGCATTGAGCCGCTTTTGGGGATGGGCGGGTCAATATTTTTCAAATTTTTCAAAATGGTTTAAAAAATTCTTACCTCCGAAAAAGCAAGGACTTCCTCCGCAACGCAGCAAACGCATTCCTGGAAAAGAGGATGAGCCCAAGCAGGAAAAGGTTTTTGTGCCGCCCAAAGTAAAAAAATATGGCGAATCCGAAGACGCGAAAGAAGAACAGAAAAAAGAAGACAATAAATATGAAAAGGCGCTTGCGATTTTAAAGGCCAAACGAGAGGCTGCTGCCAAGCAAGAAACTGATTTCGAGGGAAAAGAGACAAGGCCGAAAAAGACGGCAGACAGTGTCTCTGACGGAAAGAAGAAGGATGAGCCTAAAGAGGATGCTCCGGTTTCTGTTTCGGCCCCCATTCCGTATCAGGATTATCGATTGCCCGGGATTGATTTGCTTCGGGCGAGAGACTCAAGCGAGGTGAAGATCGAAGATGACCTGCAGGGGAACTCTAAAATTTTAGAGGAAACTCTCGCGGATTTCGGTGTCGAAGTCAAAGTGACGGCTGTTGAACAGGGGCCGGTGATTACGCGTTACGAACTGCTTCCGGCACCCGGCATGAAAGTCACCCGAATCGTCGGGCTATCCGATGATTTGGCGCTTGCGTTGAAAGCAACCAGTATTCGATTTATTGCGCCGATTCCGGGAAAATCAGCGATCGGAATTGAAATCCCGAATTCGACGACGGCTCTCGTGACGCTTCGCGAGTTGATTGAATCGAAAGAATATAAAAGTGGAAAATTTAATCTCCCGCTCATTTTAGGAAAAGATACAAGCGGAAAACCCATTGTTTCCGATCTTGAAGATATGCCTCACTTGTTGATTGCCGGAACAACGGGAAGCGGAAAGACGGTGTGCGTGAATTCGATTATCGCCGGGCTTCTATATTCAAAAACGCCTGCCGAGTTAAAATTTGTGATGATTGATCCGAAGATGGTGGAGCTTTCGATTTACCGGGACATTCCTCATATGATGACTCCGGTGGTGACGGATCCGAAGAAAGCGGCCGTGACGCTTCAATGGGTGGTCAATGAGATGGACAAACGGTATAAAATTCTTGCCGCCAGCACGACCCGAAATATCGAAGCATTTAATTTGCGCGATAGTAAAAATACTCCGAAATTTGCCGAAGAAGAAATTGAAATTCCAGAGCGGTTGCCCTATATCATTGTCGTGATTGATGAACTTGCAGATTTGATGATGATTGCGCAGGACCGGGTGGAAACGGCTATTATGCGGTTAGCACAGCTTTCCAGAGCTGTCGGAATTCATTTGATTTTGGCCACTCAGCGGCCGTCGGTCGATGTGATTACGGGTGTGATTAAAGCCAATTTTCCGGCAAGAATTTCATTCAAAGTTGCATCAAAGGTTGATTCCCGAACGGTGCTCGATATGAACGGTGCCGATAAACTTCTTGGGAAAGGGGATATGCTTTTTCTTGAACCGGGACAACCGAAACCCATCCGTGGTCAAGCGGCATTGATTGTCGATGAAGAAATTAACAGGATTGTTGCGTTCGTTAAAGCCCAGCAAAAGCCCGAGTATTCCGAGGAACTCATACGGATCCAAAGCGGAAACCTTAAAGCCAGTAATGCCGAGAAGGATGAGCTTTATGAGGAGGCTGTTCAAGTGGTTTTAGAAACCCGTCAGGCATCCGTGTCTGTTCTTCAACGCAAGCTTCGTCTCGGCTATGGCCGCGCCGCAAGAATTATCGATATGATGGAAGATGAAGGAATTGTGGGCCCGTCCCAGGGTTCAAAACCCCGCGATATTTTAGTTGATAATATTACCTCTGAGCCGTCTCTTCCCGAATCTCAGTAAGTCCCGCAGAATACTTTCCTCCCCCTCGATGGGGGAGGAAAAAGGTGGGGGTGAGATTTGAGAATCCCCCCCCATCCGCACCTTCCCCCGCAAGGGGGGAAGGAAATTCACTGGAAAAGTTTTCATCAAACTATAGTATTTTCAAATTCACTTCCTTTTCGCCCGCGGAATCGTACAATATCTCCATGAAACAGGTAAAATCAATTTTAAATCCGAAACGGATGAAAGTCGGAATGATTTCTTTGGGGTGTCCCAAAACACTGGTTGATAGTGAAATTATTCTTGGTGCGCTTGACTCGGGCAAGTATGAAGTTATCGGGCAGGTTGGGAGATGTGATATTGCGCTGATTAACACGTGTGCTTTCATACATGATGCAAAACAGGAATCGATCGATCGAATCCTTGATTTGATTAAGCTCAAGCAAACAGGAAAAGTTAAATTTATTGTTGTTGTCGGATGCCTTCCTCAGCGTTATCCGAAGGTTATGAAAAAAGAGTTCAGGGAAATTGATGCGTTTGTCGGGACAGGGGATTATCATCTGATTAACGAAGTTTTGGAACAGGCGATGACCCGGCAAAAAGGGGACAGGCATATGACGCAACGTAAGCGATTGCCTGTCCCCTTTTTTCGAAATCAGAACCCGGCACTTTTGGAAATGGTACCGGGAATGCATATAACTCGCTCGCCGGGCTATATTTACAATTCGACAATGAAGCGAGTATCTCTGACGAGTCCTTTTAGCCGCTACATTAAAATTTCAGAAGGTTGCAGTCATCAATGTTCGTTTTGCACGATTCCGTCATACCGTGGCAAGTATCGGTCACGTTTCATAGATGATATTCTGAGGGAGGCTGCGCAGCTTGTCGAAGAAGGCGCCCGGGAGCTTATTTTGACGGGGCAGGATACGACGTATTTCGGTTATGATACGCATCACAAGTTGTTATTGCAAGATTTGCTGCACGATCTTAATCAAATCCCGCGTCTGCGTTGGATTCGGGTGATGTATGCGTACCCTTCTTATGTAAACGATTCATTGATCGAAGCCATTGCCAAACTGGAAAAGGTTTGTCATTATATCGATATTCCGGTGCAACATATCAGCGATACCGTTTTGAGAAGGATGAAACGAACAACGACGAAAAAGAGCATTTTGAAATTGATCGAAAAACTTCGAAAGCGAATTCCTGATATTGCGATCCGGACGTCGTTGATTGTGGGTTTTCCCGGCGAAACGGAAAAAGATTTTAGAGAACTACTCCGGTTTGCGAGTGAGGTCAGATTTGAGAGGCTCGGAATATTTACGTATTCCCGCGAAGAGGGAACTTCCGCAGCGCTGATGAAAAATCAAGTGCCGGAAAAAGTGAAGAAAGAGCGGTATCGTGAGGGGATGGTTCTTCAGCAGAAAGTATCGAGAGAGAAGAACCGGCGACTAAAGGGAAGAACGATGGAAGTCCTTATTGAGGATGACTTCCGGTACCGTTTCCAAAAGTGCCAGGTTCTAACTCAGGTGAACCAGAACCCGGCACTTTTGGAAACGGTACCGGGTACGGGTGCGTGGTATACCGGTCGCTCATATATGGATGCCCCGGAGATTGACGGAATATTTCGAGTTAAGGTTCCGCGACAAGTGAAATTATATCCGGGCGAGTTCGTCCGGGCCAAGGTTACGGACTATCAGGAATACGATTTAACAGGAGACTTTGAAAAGGTAGTTTAATTTATGAAAATCATTACGCCGAATTTATTAACCATGCTCCGGTTTTTTATGGCGATAGCGGTGCCGATCCTTCTTTTTCAGGAAAGGACGCTCAATCATCCGTGGTTTTCGATATTTATTTTTACACTGGCGATTATTACCGATTGGTATGACGGTCATTTAGCGCGGACGAAGAATCTTGTCTCAGCCTTCGGGAAAATAGCGGACCCAATCGCGGATAAATTCCTGATTTTAGGTGTTTTTTTCAGTTTTGCATGCTTGGGAATTTATTCCGTTTTTTGGGTGATTCCGATTTTGATCCGCGAAGTGGTTGTAACGGTGACGCGGTTGGTTCTTCTGCGGAAGGGCGAAGTGATCCCTGCCGAAAAGGCGGGAAAATATAAGGTTGGAATTCAAGTCGGATCGATTTATATATCCTTTTTGTCCTTAATTTTAGCCCGGTATTTTGATCATTTAACTTCTGTGCTGCAAGTGGTTAATTATGCCGGAATTTTTTTCGCGAATGTGATTACCATCTACTCGGGAATCCTGTTTTTTGCCGCCTTATCTCGGGAGACTAAAGAAAAAATCGCGTATCAGATCGCAACCGTTTTTAAAATCGGATACGCCAAAATAGCTCCCGGAACATGGGGGAGTTTAAGCGCGCTTCCGCTCGTCATTTTATTCGGAATGCATCAATTCATTTTGGCTGCGGCCTTTTTGCTTGTCTCGCTTGCGGCGATTTGGGCGGGCACCGTGGTTTCAAGTAAAGAAAAAGATGAAGACCCGGGAATTGTCGTGATTGATGAAGTCTGCGGAATGATGATGACTTTTTTATGGATTCCTCTCGGGTGGCAAACGATTCTTGCCGGTTTTGTTTTATTCCGTTTGTTTGATATATGGAAACCTTTTCCGATTTCTTTGATAGAGAGAAAATTTCACAAAGGATATGGAATTGTCCTTGATGATGTGTTTGCCGGAGTCTACGCGAATATCATCCTTCAACTTTTGATTCATTATGCCCCATTGTGACATTATTACGATCGGCTCGGAGCTGCTCAGCGGATTTACTTTAAATACGAATGCTCAATACCTGGCAAAACAATTGACCGATTTGGGCTTCTGCGTGATTCGCCAGGCGAGCTGTCATGATCAAATTGAGGAAATCGGCCGGGTGATTGACGAAGCCTTAGGGCGTTCGGATCTCATTATTTTGACCGGCGGATTAGGCCCGACTCCCGATGATGTGACACGACAAGCCATTGCCAAGCGGTTTCGATGCGATTTAATGTTTAATTCCGAACAATACCGTCATATTGTCCGCCTTTATCGAAAGATCAAACAACGCGTCCCTTCGTTAACCAAACGCGAAGCACTTTTCCCGGATATCGGGACACCGCTCCTCAATCATTATGGAATTGCGCTTGGTTTTTACATTGAATACAACCGGAAGCTGATTGTTGTTCTCCCCGGTGTTCCGAGAGAACTCCACGGTATGTTTAAAACCTCCGTCAGGAATTTAATTCTCAAAAAATTTAAAAAGCGAGAAAGTTTTTTTAAATTACAGGCAAAAATTGTCGGAGTTTCCGAGCCGGTGGTGATGACAAAGCTGGGCAAACAGTTTTTTAAAAGCCGGGTATTTGACTTCGGAATCTATCCGGTTCCGGGAGAAGTGATTATTCGGATTAAAACAAAGAATCGGGTGTTGCGTGAAAGGTTGAAGCGGGAATTAAAGGCTATTTTCAAAGAAAATCTCTATACGTTTGGAGACGAAGATTTTTCGGAAGCGATCATGAAACTATTTGTAAAAAAGAAGAAAACTTTAGCGGTTGCGGAAAGCTGTACCGGTGGATGGCTTGCGAAACGGGTGACGGATCCATCGGGTGCATCGCGATATTTTCTCGGGGGTGTTTGCGCCTATGCTAATCAAATCAAAATTAATTTTTTAGATATTCCGGCACTTATTATTGAAAAACATGGTGCCGTTTCATCGATCGTTGCGAAATTAATGGCAAAGGGTATCAGGGAAGAATGTGGATCGTCGCTGGGAGTCGGAATTACAGGAATTGCGGGGCCGACGGGTGGAACGCCTAAAAAACCGGTCGGTTTGGTTTATGTTGCTTTTTCGGATGTGAAGAGGACAAAAGTAGTTCGTTTACAGATTCCCGGCGAGCGCGATCGTGTCCGGGAATGGTCGGTGAATAAAGCGCTTTTCGGAATTTGGACATGGATCAAGAAACCGTAAGAGCATTTCTCTCGATTCCATTTTCTGCCGAATTCAAGCAATCGGCAGATCAGCGCATCCAAAAGATCAAATTGGAATATAAAAATTTCCGATTTCTTCCGGCCGAAAACTGGCATTTAACCCTTTATTTTTTTGGGAATATAACGGAAGAAGAAAAAAACAAGGTCATTCAAGCGCTCGATCCTGTGGCTTCCGAATTTAATCCTTTTGAAGTGACATTAGAAAGCATCGGGGCGTTTCCCGATGAACGCAAACCGCGCTTGATTTGGGCCGGAGTCGGCGGAAATATTGATATGTTGACCCAACTTAAGAAGCGGATAGAGCAAGTCTTGAAAAAGATGAAATTCCCTGTTGAGGACCGGCCCTTCAAACCGCACATGACGATTGCGCGTCTAAAAGCCAATGTGCGATCTGGTTCGGTTCATTTTCCGGCGACGTTGTTTCAGGATTTTCCCTGCGAGAAAGTTGACTCTCTGTCTTTGATGAAAAGTACACTGACTCCTCAAGGGGCAATTTACGAGCCCATTCATTCGTTTGCTTTTAAAACGAGTTCCGGTACCGTTTCCAAAAGTGCCAGGTTCTAATGCCGTTAAACCAGAACCCGGCACTTTTGGAAACGGTACCGGGTGTACGTAGACTAATCCCTCACTTTCTAAAGCAATTTAAGATGTCGAAAGCGGGCGAAATCGTCCTCCCGTCCCTTGCAACGCCAAATCCGGCAAGCTATACTTTGATCGAAACGAAAATAACTCATTCATTTCCAACCTTTTGAGGAATGTGTATGAAGAGACTCGGGGAGATTTTAATCGAGCACGGCTCGATCACAAACGATCAGCTTCAGGCAGCTTTAGATCGGCAAAAACACGAATCCGGAAAGCTAATCGGAGAAATTTTAATCCAAATGGGTTATGTGACGGAAGAAGATATTGTGGTTGCGTTGGCAACGCAATTTAATGTGCCCTATTTGCCGGTGTCCAATTTTTCGATTAACGAAACGGTCCTTCGTATCATCCCCGCTGAACTGATGAAGAAATATTTATGTGTTCCGCTCGACCGGATAGGAAACCTTCTGACGGTGGTGATTGCAGATCCGACAAACGAAAAAGCGGTTGAAGAGCTTGAAGCTGCGACTCAATGTAAAGTTCAGGTGTTTGTCGCAACGCCCGCGGAGATTACGTCAGTCATCTCGCAGCAGTTCCATATTAAGATGGAAAAGGAAGGTTCGCCGGATAAAAATGTGTCGAACATCTCTTTTCGTTCCGCGGTGGAACACAAGAAAGAGAAAGCGTCTGATTAACTGAAAGGGTAATAAGAAACCTGAGTTGTGCGCTTTTTCCCATATTCCTCGCCCCCTTAAAAGGGGGAGAGGATAGAGGTGAGGGGGCTTATGAACGAGTTCAATCCACCCTCACCCCAACCCTCTCCCTGAGGGAGAGGGGGGAATTTGCAGAACTCAATAAGACAACCTGAAATAGACGAAGATGGATGAGAATAATTGGAATGATGGGATACTGAAAAAGCTGGTCACCAAGAAGTTGATCCGGCAAGAAGATCTTCCTTTGGTTCTGGATGAAAAAAACAAGGCCAAGAAAAGTCAAATCGAAATTGCGATTGATTTGAAACTCATCGATGCTCAGGCCGCGATGCTGTTTTTGAGCGATGAATTTAAGTGTCCGCCCGTTAATCCGAATCTGTTTAAAATTGCGGAAGAAGTTATCCAGATGATCCCTCCGACGTTTGTGAATAAACACAAAGTCATGCCAATTTCGGTCTATGATAATTCTTTAACCGTTGCCATGGAAATCCCGAACGATCTTGCCATTATTGATGATTTGAAAGCGATTACTAATATGCGAATCCGACCGGTTGTGGCCTTGGCCGGTGAAATTCAGAAAGCCATTCAAAAGTATTATCCCGCAAGTGATGTAGACATTCTTCCTCACCAGGAAGAAACGATTGAGGATCTCATCCGAATTGTCCAGGAAACAAAAAACCAGGAAGAAGAAGTTAAAACACTCGACCTCTTAAGACAAGCTCAGGAAACCCCGGTCATTAAAGTGGCGAATGCGTTGCTTGTCGACGCGATTAAACGAAAGGCGAGCGACCTTTTTATCGAACCTTGGGAAACATCCCTGAGAGTCCGGTGCCGCGTAGACGGGATTCTTGAAGAACTTAAATCACCACCCAAGGCGATTGGCTCGGCTCTTGTCTCAAGATTTAAAGTGATGAGCCAATTGGATATTGCCGAGCGGCGGGTTCCTCAGGATGGGCGTTTCAAAGTCAAGATACAGAACCACGAAGTGGATGTTCGCGTTTCGATTCTGCCGACCTGTTTTGGTGAAAAAGTGTGTCTTCGTATTTTGGATAAAAAATCTCAGGCACACAATTTGGATAAACTGGGTTTTTCGGCGAAGGAGCTTGGAGAACTTAAATCGTGCGCGTTTAAGCCGAACGGGATGATTCTGGTGACCGGGCCGACGGGCAGCGGTAAGACCACCACTCTTTATTCGGTTTTAAAGCACATTGATTCGATAGAGAAAAATATTACCACGGTTGAAGATCCGGTTGAATATCAAATGGATGGCGCGAATCAAGTAAATATCCGCGAACAAATCGGGCTCACATTCCCCGGCGCGCTCAGATCTATTTTACGTCAGGACCCTGACATTATTTTGATCGGAGAAATCCGTGACCAAACGACGATTGATATTGCGATCAAAGCGGCGCTGACCGGGCACCTCGTTTTAAGCACGCTTCATACGAACGATGCGACGAGCTCCATTATTCGAATTATCAATATGGGGGTTGAACCATTTTTAATCACGTCATCCATATTGATGGTGACGGCGCAGCGGCTGATTCGAAGGTTGTGTCCTGTGTGTAAGGTTCCGAAGCCGCTGGATGAGGAAACGGCGAAGCGTTTTAAAATTAACATCAAAGAACATCCGACCCTTTATCATCCGGAAGGATGCGCAAAATGCCGGTCGCTTGGTTTCGCGGGCCGCACGGTGATTACCGAGATCCTTGTGTTGACGCCGGAAATCAAAGAATTAATCCTTAAAAGTGCTAACGCCGAGGATATTAAGAAAGCGGCCCGTAGAAAAGGAATGACGACATTGCGTGAGAGCGGAATCCAACGAGTGTTGGCGGGCGAGACGTCGCTTGATGAAGTGGTGCGTGTGACGGCCGGCGATCAAGAAATTGAAATACTGGAACGGTAAACCATGAAAACAGATAGCCTGATTAATATTATTAAGAAAAATAAGATGATTTCGAAAGAGGATCTGGACCGTCTGCATGAAATGCAGCAATCCAGCGGGAAAAAATTACTTCACATTCTGGTGGACGAAGGCATTATCCCGGAAAAGGATTTATGCGTGTTGTTAAGCACAGAGCTTAAGATTCCGATTCTTAATCTGAATGCGTATAAAATCGATCCCAGATATGTGGAGATCATTCCGAAAAAAATTGCAGAGCGCTACGAATTGATTCCTATTTCGAAAATTGGGAATACGGTCACCATTGCGATGAGCGATCCCCTGGATATTTATGCTATTGATGATGTGAAAGAGATCACCCAATGTCATGTTCGGCCGGTCATCGCAACGTCTAAAGATATTCAGGCCGCGATTGAGAATTACTACGCGATGGATGTGAAATTTGAGGATTTGGTCGAGGATTTTGACGCGGATTCCGTCGAAGTGGTTGGCGTGCAAATGGGGGTGTCTTCCGAAGAAAAATTTTCCGCGGATGAAGCGCCGGTCATACGGATGGTCAATTTAATTTTACAAGATGCTATTTCAAACCGTGCGTCGGATATTCATTTTGAGCCTTATGAAACGCGGCTGCGGATCCGATATCGCATTGACGGTGCGCTCAGGGAAGCGCATTCCCCACCGCGGGAAATGTATAATGCTATTTTAACGCGCATTAAAATTGTTTCCGATTTGGATATTACGGAAAAACGGCTTCCTCAGGACGGCCGCTTCAAGGTCCGGTTTGAGCATAGTGAAATTGATTTTCGCGTATCTATTCTTCCAACCTATCACGGAGAGAAAGTGGTTCTCAGAATATTGGACAAGTCAAACGTTAAGCTGGGGCTCGAGGTCCTTGGGTTTACCTCATCGAGCGTTCAAAAACTTCAGGAAGCGATCAAACGGCCCTATGGAATGGTTTTGGTCACAGGGCCAACGGGAAGCGGAAAATCGACGACGTTGTACTCAATCCTGAATCAGTTTAATACCAAGGACCGGAATATTATGACGATTGAAGACCCTGTGGAATATCAGATCCAAGGAATCACTCAGACACAGGCAAATGCGGATATTGGCTTAACTTTTGCGAACGGTCTCCGATCCTTATTAAGGCAAAGTCCGGACGTGATTCTCGTAGGAGAAATCCGTGACGGCGAAACGGCCGATATTGCCGTTAAGTCGGCGTTGACCGGTCATTTGGTATTCAGTACGCTTCACACGAATAACGCCTGTGGTGCGATGACACGGCTTGCGGATATGGATGTCGAGCCGTTTTTGATTGCTTCTTCACTGATTGCCGTGACGGCTCAGCGGCTGATGCGAAGGTCTTGTCCCCGGTGCCGAAAGCCTTATTCTATTTCAGCCGATGTATTAGCACGGGTAGGGGGAAAACACGATTGGGTCCGGAAAATTCAAGCCAAACGTGGAGAAGGATGCAATTATTGCCGAAATACTGGATACCGGGGGCGTATTGCCACGATGGAAATTTTAGTGATGGATGAAGAAATCCAGCAGATGGTGATTGAGAATCGCTCAACTCAGGAAATAGAACAAGTCGCAAGAAAAAAGGGAATGAGGTCGTTATTTGAAGATGCGCTGATGTCTTTCGAGAACGGTGAAACGACGCTTGAAGAGGTTCTGAGAGTGGCAGCGATTGAGGATTGATAACAAAAACAGGATGAAGATGAAATTCCAATGTCCAAGTGTCAATGACCAAGGAAATCCCAAAAAGATAAATTTCAAATTGGAATTTGTCATTTTGTGATACTTTGCGTCATTGGGGTTTGGTCATTATGTTTTTTTAATTCAAAAGGATACCTATGCCAACATTTGAATATTTAGTCAAAGATCAGGAAGGTAAAAGTATTTCAGGCTCCCAAGAGTCGACGGATGTGAATACCCTTGTTGCGGCGCTCCGGCAGCAGGGGTATTTAATTGTTCGCATTACCGAAGCCAAGCCGAGAATACAGCTTTTTTCGAAATCGCCCGGGAAAGGCAAGCAGCGTAAGAAAATCAAGCAGGATGATTTGGTGATTTTGTCACGGCAGCTTGCGACCATGGTCGAAGCCGGTGTGCCGCTTGTTCAGTCTTTAAATATATTAGCCGAACAGGCTGAGAATGTGACGATGCAAGACGTCATCATCCGGCTGCATGATGATGTCGAAAGCGGGAAAAGTTTATCAGAAGCGCTTGAAAAACATCGCAAGGTTTTTAGTGAATTATTTATCAGCATGGTGAAGGCGGGAGAATCGAGCGGTAGTTTGGAGGAAATCCTGGACCGGCTTGCCACTTATATTGAAAAGTCAGCAGCCCTGCAAAAGAAAATTAAATCGGCGTTGGTTTATCCGTCTGTGGTTGCGAGCATGGCGGGCATTATAACGATGGGAATGATGACGTTTGTCGTTCCTAAGTTTGCGGGAATTTTTACAAGCCTGAATGCACCGCTTCCGGCTCCGACCAAAATTCTGCTCGCAATCAGCGATTTCCTAAGAGGGAATTTTATTTTGATCGCAATTGGATTGGTTGTGTTGATTTTCTTGGTTCTTCGGTTTATCAATACCAAAAAAGGACGGCTGTGGTTTGATTCAAGCTTACTTAAAATGCCGATTTTCGGGCCGCTTTTTCTGAAGGTGGCAGTCAGTAAATTTTCGAGGACCTTGTCGACATTACTCAAAAGCGGCGTTCCGATTTTAGGATCTTTGGAAATTGTCGGCAAAACAGCCGGAAACCGGCTGATCGAAATTTTAATCGGCGAAGTGGCAAATTCCATTAAAGAAGGGGAAACGATCTCGGGCCCTCTGGCAAGAAAGAAGATTTTTCCGCCGATGGTAGTTCGCATGGTGGGAGTTGGCGAAGAAACCGGTGAACTCGATAAGATGCTGACCAAAATTGCGGATTTTTACGATGTTCAGGTGGACACGGCTGTGACGGGGTTGACGGCAATGATTGAACCTCTCGTCATTGCATTTTTGGGAATTGTGATCGGCGCGATTGTGATCGCGATGTTTTTGCCGATTCTCACGTTAACATCAGCTCTTAAGTGATATGATTACAAAAAGGGGACAGGCACGAATGGCATTGACTTAAGGGAAATCCAGCGTTTTTTCTGGATTCCCGCTTCCGCGGGAATGACAAGCAAAGGAATGGAAGTTCAGTAGGCTAAATAGTTTGTCTGAAGTGTCATCCCCGCGAAAGCGGGGATCCAGCGGTAGGGATTTGCTGAAAAAGTTGTTAAATCAGCGCCATTCATGCCAGTCCCTTTTTTTGAATAGTAAAGGAAAGTATGCATGGCTCCATCACTCAAACAAACGACGCGAGTCAGAACGCTCATTATTGCGCGGCTTTTTGTTGCGACGTTCTTTTTGTTTTGCGCTCAATTTGTTTTTAAAATCAATCTTACCGTCTATTACGCGATCATTTCAATTATATCGATTCTTAGTATTATTTATGTTCTTTGGTGGCTAACCGGTAAAAGCTTGACGCTGTTGGCGTACATTCAAATCTTTTTTGATTTGCTGATCGAAAGTATTTTGATCTATTATACCGGAGGAATCGACAGCGTCTATTCGACGATTTATATCCTGACGATTATTAGCTCGAGTTTTGTTTTACTTCCTTACGCCAGTTTTTATGCCGCGGCTCTGAGTGGAATTGTTTTCACCTTTACTGTTTTGGCATATCAAAAACACTGGCTTCCCTTTGCGTATATTTTACCTTCTCCCGATTTTATCAGTACGCCGGATGCTGTTTATGTGTTTTATGCGTGTTATGTCAAAATAACGGTTTTTGTGATTGTATCAATTTTGACTTATTATTTTTCCGCGCATATCCTCCGGCTTGAAAAACAGGTCAGAATGCAAAGACGGCTTGTTTTTCTCGGGCAGGTGACTTCAAGTATTGCCCACGAAATCCGCAATCCGCTGGCGTCGATCAGCGGGACGGTAGAACTTTTGGCCCGGCAGCTGAATGACCGTTTAAATGAAAACCAGCAAAACCTGATGACGGCGATTGTTGAAGAATCGAGCCGGGTAAAGCGAATTTTTAGCGGGCTTTTAGATTATTCGCGGATTCCGGAATTGAAATTATCTTCAATTGATTTCGAATCGTTTATGGATCAGGTGCTGCTTTTACTGGAACATCAAGATGGCTATCAGCCTCAGGTCAAAGTTAGCCGATTATATAAGGGCAAGAAAATCAGGTTGAAGGCAGATCCGGAATTTTTAAAACAGGCCGTGATGAATGTTTTGATTAATGCGCATCAGGCGATGCCTGAGGGCGGGGACTTGGTCATTGATGCGCGGCCGTCGCGAAACCAGGTGTCAATGATCATTGAAGATACAGGTTCGGGGATGAGCCGTGAGACATTAAATTCAATTTTTGTTCCGTTTAAAACGACTAAGAAGAACGGGACGGGGTTGGGGCTTGCCGAGGCTCATAAAATTGTAACACAACATGAAGGGACCATTCGCGTCAAGAGTGAAGCAGGGAAGGGAACGCGAGTTGAAATTATATTGCCGGGTGGATGAAGAAAAAGGGGACAGGCATATGGGTCCCTTGGAGCGATTGCCTGTCCCCTTTTTCGGTGCAAATGATGGCGAAGGACTGTAAACCGGAAAAGAGAAGTGGTTTTTATAAGGGCTGTCATCCCCGCGGAAGCGGGGATCCATACGCCGCTTTGGGCTCCCCGGACTTGTCCGGGGGGGATGGCGCCCGAAGGGCGAGCCGAGCAGGGAACGAAAAAATTCCCAGCGAGGCCAGATGTTGGAAGGTGCCCCGGGCTTGCCCGGGGGGAAACCACTATTTGTGGATTCCCGCTTTCGCGGGAATGACACTAATTTGAGCTTATGAAACCGCTTCTATAAACTTCAAACTCGAAACTTTGAAGTTTAAACTCGGAACTAACAAATGCCCAACATATACGTAATTGATGACGAAGCGAATATCAGAACGATGCTTCGGGAAGCGCTGACCGGGGAAGGTTATGATGTCCAGTGCTTCGCGGATTCGAGTGAAGCGATTGCAACGATTCAAAAAGTAAACCCCGATTTGGTTATCACAGATTTAGTCATGCCCGGGATTGACGGGATCGGCCTGATTCAAAAAACAAAAACGATTAATCCGGAAATCAATATTCTATTGATTACGGCTTATGCCTCGATTGAATCCGCAGTCAAAGCCATTCGTGCCGGTGCGTGTGATTATCTTGTCAAACCATTCAAAATCGATGATCTTCTAAATGCCGTCAAAAAAGCGCTCAGTCAAAAGCGCCTGATGCCTGAGTTTACAGGGAAGAATGTCAGTCTCCACGAAAAATATAATTTGAAAAATTTTATCGGGGCGACGCCCGAGATGAAAAGCGTTTTTGGCTTGATCGAAAAAGTGGCGAAAACGGATAGTTCCGTATTAATCATGGGGGAAAGCGGAACGGGAAAGGAAATGGTGGCGCGCGCGATTCATTATCATTCGAAACGTGCGAAAGGTCCGTTCGTTAGCATTAATTGTGCCGCACTTCCCGAGACATTGCTTGAAAGCGAACTGTTTGGTTACGAGAAAGGCGCTTTCACCGGAGCGGGTGCGACGAAGGAAGGTTTGTTTGAACTCGCCGAAGAGGGGACGTTTCTTCTTGATGAAATCGGCGATATGTCCGTTAATTTGCAGGTCAAGTTGTTAAGAGTATTACAAGAGCGGAATTTTAAGCGTCTTGGTGGTGTCCGGGATATTTCGGTGGATTTCAGGCTACTTGCGGCGACAAGCAAAAATCTCCATGAAGAAATTAAAGCAAAAAAATTCAGAGAAGATTTGTTTTATCGGTTAAATGTGATTCCGATTGTTTTGCCGCCGCTCAGGAACCGCAAAGATGATATTCCGGTTTTTGTCTATTATTTCCTTGGTCTTTTTAGTGCCCGCAACAACGTTAAGAAAAAACTTCAAGTGACACCGGAAGGAATGGCGGTATTTCAGGATCATTCGTGGCCGGGAAATATCCGGGAGCTTGAAAATGTTTTGGAGCGGTTAATTACGCTACTTGAAGGAGATGTGATTGATGCCAATGCGGTCAGAAATGCGCTTAATGCGGGCAACTTAAGTTTATCGCAGGGGAAGACGATAAATATCCAAGATGATTTAAAGCAGTCGGTGGAGTCGTTTGAGCGGGATATTATTGAGGAAGCATTAAAAGAAGAAAAGGGAAATAAGAACAAAGCGGCCAAGAAACTTCATTTGACCCGGCAGGCATTACACTATAAACTTAAAAAATATGGGATCGAATCGGATGGGAAAGAAAATTAGGGTTATGTCATTCCCGCATGTCAATGATGTCATTCCCGCGCAAGCGGGAATCCATGGATCCCCGCTACCCGAGGGAAAACATGGCCGGCCCTTGCAGTTCCAAGGGAGAGCTTGCGGGGATGACAGGGTGATACATAAAAGACATTCTGTTATGATTAACCGCCACGGCTTCACCCTCGTCGAACTGATGATCGTGCTTGTCATTATTAGTATCATTGCTGCAATTACAACGGTTGGCGCATTAGCCATGAAAATAAACGCCAACGAAGGTCTTACGAAAAGTACTCTAAAAAGCATAACCAGTGCTTGCGAGTCATATTCTTCGGCTAACGGAGCTTATCCAGATAGTTTTGTAACGCTTGGAGCTGATTATATAAATCCCGCGCTATATACCAGTGGCCAGAAAAACGGATATAAATTTACATTTGTAGCGGGTACTGCTGGTAATGCAGGATATACATATACGGTTACCGCTGTTCCTTTAAGCCGTAATGCAGGAACAAATAGTTATTGTATTAATCAGACAAATTTGATTTTGTCTTATGCGCCGGTTGGAACTACTGTGCGGATCATAACGGGTAATGGGGCAACCTGTCCGGCTGGAGGCACTTCCATTAGTTGATTTGATAGTCATTCTGTCCGCGAATTTTTACTAATGTAAAAAGATGTTTACAGATATAATGATTAGAGGTGTTTGTATTAGAAATAATTATTTCTGTAACTTGTTTTCTGGTATAGACTTAAGGCGACAATCGGACGATTTTAAAATATGGCACGGTAGTTGTATATATTATCGCAGTAATTGAAAAGAAACTAAAATTAAATCAGGAGGTACACTAAAATGATTAAGTTGAGGCAAAAAAAAGGATTTACACTGGTAGAAGTAATGATTGTGGTGGCAATCATCGGATTGTTAGCTGCAATCGCAATACCGAACTTGCTTCGCGCAAGAATTAACGCGAATGACGGTGCAGTAAAGGGTGATTTAAGAGCGTTCAGCACTGCAGCTGAAAGTTATCGTGCTGCGGATGTTTCGACAAGGTATCCAGGTGCTGTGACGGATCTCAGCGTGGCAAGTCCACCGTACTTAGATTCAACATGGAATGCCGCCACCATTACAAAGCATGGGCATGGCATTACATATGTTGCAGGTGCTGCTTCCTACTCAATGACCGCGAATCCTATAACGAATTCTGCAACAGCCACATTTTGTATTAGTGAATCAGGTGTTCTTATGTCAGGAACCTGTGCTGGCGGTAGTCCTGTTGCGTGATGTTTCTTAGTTTAAACGGCATCTTTGACCTTCGGGTCGAAGGTGCCGTTTTTTTTACCTATCTCTCATTATGATGAATCGTACATTACCCGATCGCACTCAATTTTTCATCTCTTCTTTTATCATTTTTGTTTTGCTTCTGTTGATTTATTATCCATCCTTCCATTATTCATTTTTGCGGATAGATGATTTCGACCTTACCGTTTATAATTCGGACATCAAAGGATTAGATTTTAGACGCATCTTATCTCTTTTTAGGACGCATTATGTTACCTTGTACAGTCCTTTAACCATGCTATCCTATTCAATTGATTATCAAATCTGGAATTTAATTCCGTTCGGGTTTCGCTTTACTAATTTTCTTCTTCATTTTTGCAATTCCCTGATGCTTCTTTATTTCATATTTTGCATTACGCGGAACAAGATTATTTCTTTTTTTATTGCTTTGATTTTTGCGATTCATCCGCTTCAGATAGAATCCGTTGTTTGGATCTCAGAACGAAAAAATGTTTTATCTTCCTTTTTTTGCTTTGCTTCGTTCCTTACTTATTGGCGAGCCATGCGCCCCGCTTGTGAAGGCGAGAGAAGAGAAATAAATTATCTTATTTACGCAATGTTATTTTATGCAATGGGTATTTTATCCAAACCGTCTATTGTGGTTTTGCCTTTTGTTTTTTTGGCGATTGATTTTTTTATTCTTGGCAACCAACGGACTTTGTTCAAAAGGGTTTGGTTCTATTTTTTAATGCTTTTGCTTTCAGCGGCCATAGCCTCGCTGACAATTTGGGGGACGGCTTCATCTGTGGACGAATATGCCTTTCACGGCGGTTCGTATACTTCAAACATAAGCATTATGGCGACTGTATTTTGGCGCTATTTTTATATTCTGATAGATCCAAGCCGACAAAATTTTTTCTACTCGTCGCCGCATTTTAAGTCATGGTTGGATTTGCCGGTACAGGAATCGCTGATTGGAATTTTATGTTTGTCGATTTTATTTTTAACCTTATTGCGTAATAAGTGGAAACAGGAATGTTTTTGGATGCTGTGGTTTTTGATTTTTTTTCTGCCTGTTTCTAATTTAATCGCACCTTTCCCAAGCATTATGCAAGACAGGTACATGTATCTTCCGATGATTGGGTTTTTTGCTTTTATTTTTACTTTCATCAATCGCTTGTGCAGAGAAAAGTTATTTTCTTTCAAACAAAGAGAATGGCGGTTGGCTTCATGGGGGATTGTTTTGTTAGCGGTGACGCATTTCGGTTTTATTAGTGTGAATCGGATTCCCGATTGGAGAAATTCCGATTCATTATACTATGCCTCATATCGGCGATCTGAGAAAATTGATCCCCGCGTTCTTTATCATTGGGGAGTCTATAAAATTCAACAAGGTAATTTTAAAGAAGCGGTAGCTTTGTTGAAAGAGGCCTATAAAATGGCCCCTGATTTAGATGCTCTGATTTCATTGGGTACCGTGTATTGTGCCTTAGGAGATTTTTCGAATGCACAAAAATATTTGTTGGCAGCATTGAAAATCATGCCCAATAACCAATTTTTGCAGGATCAACTGGGGCTTCTATATTTAGACCTTAAAGAGTACGATAAATCAGACATAGCTTTTAGAAAAGCGATTGAGTTGGATCCGCGCAACGCCGCTATATACAGCAATTACGCTACTTTACTTGTTGCTGTGCGACAGGAGGAGAAGGCGAGGCAGATGTTGGAGGAGGGGCTTCGGTTGGATCCTGATTGTCAGAATTGTTTAAAGAATCTTAATATTTATCATTTTAATCGGAAGGAATATGATCGGGCGGAATACTATTTGCGACGTTATTTAAGACTTTATCCGGATGATCCCGAAGTAATCAAAATCGCTCACGAATTAGCTGATTTATCAACACAAGGCCCCGCCGCAGTCAAAACGAGTACTCATTCATGAATTTCACGTTAGATGCTGTCCGTTTTATAAGTTGGGCTAAAAAAAATATTTTTTTAATACTTTTTTTTTCATTTTCATTTTTTTTCATTTTTTTTAATCTGCAGAAGCCATGTTTTTGGCAAGACGAAGCGGAAACGGCTTTAGTCGCAAAAACAGTTTTGCAATATGGAGTGCCCAAAGTAACAGATGGATTCAACTCCTACTATCAAGGGCCGGGCAAACTTGGAGCCGCTTGGGGGGGGGTGTGGGCGTGGACTCCGTGGCTTCAATTTTATCTTGCAGCATTTTCTATAAAGCTTTTTGGGGTTTCCGAGTTAGCCGGCCGGCTTCCTTTTGCATTATTCGGTTTCATAACCTTGCTTTTGCTTTATTCTTTTTCTTGTCGAATATTTGATCGCAGGACAGCGTTTCTTTCGTTCGTCCTTCTTGCTTTTTGCGTGCCTTTTATTTTGTATGTAAGACAATGCAGGTATTACGCGCTCGTCATTTTTTTCACTATGTGGGCAATTCAAAGTATTGCTTTTATATCATCAAGCCGCTTCTCTAAAGGGAGTTTATTGATTACTTTATATCTTCTTTTTCATTCCAACTATATGGCTTGGATCGCTATCTACTTTTCGATATTTATTTATAGCCTGGCCAACCCCAAAGATCGGATGAGCTTATTAAAAATATTATTTGTATCGGTTTTGGTTCAAGGCCCTTGGTTTTTCTTTTTTCAACCATTCACTCATTCGAGCCGTGAAATTTCCTTTAATTTTTTCTCGATTTTTAGCAGGTTTTTGGGGTACTTGTATGAAATTAATAGTTATGTTGTACCCTTAATATTATTTCTATTGATCCCATTATGTATATACATCTTGCGTTTTCGGGGCGATTTTAAAAAATTTTCTCACTTACAGAAACAAATTATTGTCCTTTTGGTTCTTATTACCCTAAGTACAATCGGGATATCAACGTTAGGCCCGTCTTTTAACCTTAGATATTTGGTTGGTCTTTTTCCAGTCTTAGCGATTCTTTTAGCGCTTTTAATTAATTTGCTTTGGAGACGCAGCGTATTAATTGCAGGTTGCATTATAGTAGTGGTTGTGTTTACTAACTTATTAAATATTGCGGGCAATTTGGCTATGAATTTTCTTTTTCATGAAAGAGAGAGTGCCCGAACAGAGGTTGCTTTACCCTTGATTGAGCTAACAAATGAAATTGTTCATCCCGTCGAGGGAGCTACCAAAGCGATGATTGATTTTTTGAGTAAACATGCAAAACCCAATGATTCGGTATTTATTACTTATGGTGAATATCCAATCATGTTTTACACAGGGTTAAAAGTGTATGGAGGTTTAGCGCTACAGGGTTTGTCCGAAATCAATAATGCAAAATGGGTGATTCCAAGAAAATATATTTTATCGGACTTAGATTTGTTCGGTATGGCTTATTTAGTTCAGTACTTAGAATGGAACCGATACGAAAAAATCGATATCAACAAGACGGACTACCCGTGGGAAAACATTCCTGAGCCGCGTTTCCATCAATTCAGAGAAATTCGATACGACCCGAAACTTGCTGTCCATCTATATCGACGACTGGATGAGCAAGAATCATCCGTGCTTCCGCAGCCACCGGATTTGTTCTTTTTTATTCCAAAGAAAAAGGTGTTTAATAGTGGTCAAGACTTGGAAACGGAATTGAAGCAATTTTACGGATCGGAATTTACAATCCAAAAAATATTTTTCAAAAGCATGTAGTTTTGTAATTCAATACGTCAAAAAAACCCTCGCAATTTAAAAACCGGTAAGATTTTGAAGAGCGCGAAAATAAAATAATGCAATCGAAGAAGGAGATTTAAGAGAAACATAGAATAATATTATGGCTAAAATACTCTTTTTTAATCCACCGTCGAGACAGAATGTTTATATCGACACGAATGTGCATGTCGGTGCGCCAAGTTATCCGAGCCTTACTTTGGCGACGCTCGCCGGGAATCTCATTCCGCAGAACGATGTGAAGATCATTGATTTAGAGTTGTTTTCGAATCCTGAGGAGGCTTTGTTTAACGCCATTTCTGAGTTTAGTCCTGATATTGTCGCTGCTTCTGCCAATACGCCGGCTTACCCGGTAGTTAAGGATTTAATGGATCAAATTAAAGAAAAATATCCATCTATTAAAACAATTGTGGGCGGTGTTCATATTACGAGCTTACCGGAGGAAGTCGGCAAAGAAAAATATTTTGATGTCGCAGTTATAGGGGAGGGAGATACGGTCATACGGGAATTAATCAGCAACGAGGATCTTCGCAAGGTTCCGGGGATCCTATTCAGAGATTCGTCCGGGCAATTAGTTCAGACAGAGAAGAGAGAATTATTAAAAGATCTTGATTCATTGCCGTATCCCGCTTGGCAGCTTTTTGACATCAATAAATATTGCAATTCAAGGTTGTCGGCGAGAAAAAACCCTGTCGGCCTCCTTGAAACGAGCCGCGGCTGTGCCTTTCAGTGCAATTTCTGCAATAAGCTTACATTTGGCAGTCGGTTCCGGGTAAAATCACCCCAAAGGGTTGTAGATGAAATAGAATATATGCTGAAGGCGGGCTTTCGAGAAATCCATATCATGGATGATAGCTTTACACAGGACATCAACCGGGCAAAAGAAATATGCATTGAAATTGTGCGCCGCAATTTGAAGTTTCCGTGGGCATTCATCAATGGGATTCGAGTAGATATGGTGGACCTTGAATTTTTCAAACTGGCGAAAAAATCAGGATGCTGGCAAGTGGGGTTTGGGATTGAGAGCGGGGACCAAAAGATTTTAGATAGAATTAACAAAAAGACAAATCTTGCGGAAATAGAAAATGCTGTAAAATCCGCCCAAAAAAGTGGTATTAGTACGTTTGGTTTTTTTATCTTGGCATTGGCGGGTGAAACAGAAGATTCAATCAGGCGTACAATCGATTTTGCTAAGAAACTTCCATTGGACATTGCCAAATTCGATATCTGCATACCGTATCCCGGAACGCCATATTTTAAAGAGCTTAAATCTGAGAACCGAATCAGATCAGAAAATTGGGCGAAGTATTCATGCCATCAGACCGAAGAACCGTTGTTTGAGCATCCGAATGTGAGTTGGCCGACAATCAGCAAATACTATAAACAAGCATTCCGTGAATTTTATCTAAGGCCAAGCTATATCGCCCGGCGGTTTTTGAGAAGTCTCAAGAGGGGCGATTTAATATATGATTTCTGTTACTTTATAAAGTCGCGCTGGTAGAAAAGAGGTGTTTGTTTGGCATTTTGAAGTTATGAACTGTGAAAATCCTGCGCGTTTTGTCATTCCCGCGAAAGCGGGAATCCAGATGAGTAGCAGGGTTCCCCGGTCTGAAGCCCGAGGGATCCACAAAAATGCTGGATGCCCGCTTAAGACATGCGGGCATGACACGAACGAGAACCAGCAGTACTTCCAAATGAATAGATACAAGAAGAGTATATTAATGTGTAGACGGAATTTTGATAAAAGGCAACCAAAGGTAGAAAGAATCAAGCTATATGACAAGCAGGTGTGATCACGCGCAGCGGCGTGAAAGCTATAAATTCGGTTCTGAGTCCTTATGGCAATGTGACACATGTGGCCTTATTTTTTTAGATAAGCCTGTTGATCCCGTTAGTCTCTATGACGATTATTATAAAAATGAAATGGTCGGACGGTTTAATCGTTGGCTCGAATATGTGGTTAGGATTTTTAGATTTTTCCGGACGTTTAAAATATTCACACTGTCGCCCAAAGCCCGAAGCATTCTGGATATCGGCAGCGGCAGAGGTTTCATGCTCTATTTTTTAAAAAAATATTATGGGTATCAACGGGCGGCGGGAACCCAGATTGCTAAAAAAGCGTTTGAATTTTCCAGGGATAAACTCGGACTGGAAATGTACAACAAAGACTTGCTCGAGATTCCGTTTGAGGAGAAAACCTTCGATATCGTCAGCTTATGGCATGTTCTTGAGCATATCAGAAATCCCGAATGTTATATCGAGCGCATCAGGAAGATTTTACGGGAGAAAGGGAAGCTCATTATCGAGGTGCCGAATTTTAATTCATGGACACGGTATATTACGGGGCAATATTGGCTTGGGCTCGATCTTGATTATCATATTTATTTTTTTACGCCTGTAACGTTATCTAACCTGCTTAAAAAATATGGTTTTAAAATCAGAGGGATCCATACATTTTCTTTAGAGTATTCGGCTTTTCTATCCACGCAAAGTCTGGTCAGCCGGCTGACGCGTTCGGATCAACTTTTCTATCGGCGTTTGCAAACGGGAAAAATTGGGTGGAAGCTCTTTCCGCATATTTTACTTTTTTCTGTTCTCATGCCGATTTGTTTTATTATTAATGTGCTTCTTTATTTTTCACAACGTGGTGAAGTATTGCTTGTGATTGCTGAAAAACCATCGGGAGAGTGATGGAAACCAAGGATGCCATGAACCGTTGGCTCGTCGGAATTGTTGTTTTTCTATCCATTGTATTGGCTGTATCTGTTTTCAAAAACATAGCTTACCCGCTTCTCTGGAATGACGAGTCAGAAACGGCTATGTATGCAAAACGGATTCTTCAATACGGTTATCCCAAAGTACACGACGGAAAGAATGTCGTTTACCTTTTGGGATTGCGGGATGAGATCGGCATCGACAAAAAGACGGATGCATATCTCGGAAGTCTTTGGGGGCAATATTATTTTGCTGCCCTCGGAGAGATGATGGCGAGGACAACGCGTGATATCTATTTAAAAACTGCGTTATTGCGGATACCGTTTGCTCTTATCGGGCTTTTAGGAATTGCAATCCTTGTTTTATCGGTAGCGCCGTTCTTCAAAATCCGGAAAAACGATTTTTTGCAGTTTCTTGCTTTGTTTATTTTGCTTGAAATTTTGTCCGTTCCGATCGCGCTGCATCTTCGGGAGGTGCGATATTATTCATTGGCTATTTTTTTAGTGGGATGCGTCTTATATCTTTATCATCGGCGTGTCTATTTTGAAATACCGAAAACCGTTATGTATGTCTTTGCGATGCTTGCCGCATTGTTTGCTTTATTTTTTACTTTTCCACCGGTCTATTTTTCGATCATTTTTACAATAGGTTTATATGAAGTGTTTCGATTGTTCAGCAAAGGAGCATTTAAAAAGGCAGTGTGGGTATGTTTGCCGGTTTTCATTTCGGCCTTGATCGTCATTCCGCTGCTTTCTTTTTTTCATACCTTAATGATTTCAAGAGAATTTTCGAAGAGTCTTATTCTTACCGTATCACAGAGAATGGATATGGCAGAGAAAATTATTTACTTTCTAATGACTAAAGAATTTCTTTCCATTGTTTTAATTGTTAAAGTGGTGGCTATCTTTTTATGGTTACATCAAAAGAATATGAAAAACGGCGTTTTAACAGGAGGGGATAACACGGCTCAGATAGAATCGAACGATGATTGTGCTGTTAGCAAAATGAACGAATGGCAAGAAATCATTCAGCGATTCCACGTTTCAAATTTCTTAAGTTTATTTTGTGTGATTCACTTGACGCTGCTTTTAAGAATGCCGATGCTAATTATTTATGAACGCTATTATATTATTCTTCAACCGATGATGATGATGATATTGTTGCTGGATGTTTTTAATATTCGCGCACTAACGAACGCGATTCCTGTGTTGGCCAGTAGAAGAAAGCTCAAGGTTGTTTTTTTATCCTCACTTATGTTGTTATTGATCTTTAATGGACACGGAAAGATGAGTTTGGTTAAAAAGCACGTATTTGAGATTTTTCACCAATACAAAGGGCCTCTTGATTACGCTATCCCTTTCATTCAAACTAAATATAAAAACCCGGAGAAACTGATCATCGCGACCAATTACGAAGAAACATCCTATATGTACTATTTGGATAGCAAAGTGATTGTGGGGTTTGTGGGGAATAATCTTCAAGAAGATATGGCAAGTGATCCCGATATCATTATTCCCAGAACTATGTGGAATCCCGAGGCTACCCGCAGCATTTTGGGTCATTTTTTTCAAAAAGGAAAATATAATCAATCAATACTTCCGATTGCCAACAGCTTGGTAAACAATATTCCTCAAGTGAGTGGGCCGATACAACATGCGTTTAAAACAATATTGCCCGAAGATGAAAGACAGTCGCTCGTTATTTATTACAGATGAGTTATCCGGACGCTTTTTAGAATTTCCAGATAGCGCAGGATTAATAAAAAGACCGCGTCTTTATGCTTTAAATGGGTTTGCAATGAAACGACAAAAAACTTTATGATAAGCTTGTATTCGGTACAGTAGCTTTAGGGGTTGCGAGATGGAGCCGCCAAAATTCTTTCATTTAAAATATAAATTTATAATTTTTTTAATTTTTATCACGACAATTGCCAGTTTCTATGTTCTTTATTCCACTCCGCGGCTTATTGATTATAAATCAAATATCGTTCGCGCTATCAATGATGACAGTATATTCGGATTTCGCGCGATTCATAACCACAGCGAATATTTCCAACACGATACACGCTATCCTGTTTGCAAGGGGAGTATTTACGGATCTATTATGAATTATGGGAGTCTGTGGCTATCGCGGACAGCTTGGATTCCTTTGAGTATGATTCATAATTCAATTGTCATTGTTCAGGTCCTTGCATTACCCTTTCTTTTTTTGTGGGTACTAAGAAGGCGACTTAGTTATCCACAGCTCACGATCGTGTTTATTTTAAGTCTTTCGGGTTATGAGTGTTGGAATTCAGCCAATTATATTTTCCCCTACACGACATATCCTGGAGCTTTTGTTTTGCCCTTTGTTTGGTTGGGTCTTTTCCTTCTTGCCCGACAAAAATTCTGGGGATATTTTTTATTATCATTTTCGGGGTTAATCCATCCAAGCATTGCTTTATATGCTATTTTTATGGCTTGTATTTTCTTTTTTGTCAATTTCAAAGACTTCCGAAGGCCCGAAGGAGCATATCTTTTGATAGCCTTGTTGATTACGATTACACCACAAATATTATTACTTAAGGATGTTTCCAAAATTCCAGCTGCAGATATGATTAGAGCTTTTCAGCTGAACATGCACATGACTCCATGGAATTACGGGAAGCGGTTTATTCCGATGTTGCCTTGTGTCATAGCTTTTGGCCTTCTGGTTATTATGAGTCGAGCGTACTGGAACAGATTGGGATTGGTATACGAGAAATTGGTATTGAGCGGTTTTATTGCTACGGTTTTGCTTGGTGTGTCTCAGATTCTCGGGCATGTATTCAAAATCCCGTTTTTCATCCAGTTAATCGGGCTTAGAGCCACTTCACTTTTTGTTATTTTGTTTTTACCAATCATTTTTTTATTTTTAATTGATCAGTTTTCCCACACGGACGGCCTTCTTCGTTTTCTTTCATCCTTTATCATTTTTTTGATGGTAGCGGCTCCGCCTTTTGGCCTCGATAAGACACCCATTATTTTGCTTGCTTTGGCATTATATCTGGTCAAGAAACCACAACTGTCGGATGTCCGAAAGAGGTGGTTGAGAGCGATTTTAATTGGTATCGCCGGTTGTTGGATTGTCATATGGCTATTATATCAACGTTCCGTGGTTGATATTTATTCGGAAGGATATTCCTCGTTTTGGAATTATTTGAAATCAAATATTCCGGTTGATGATACGGCTGTCATTTCTTTATCTATGAAAATATTTGTAATCTGTGCCGCGGTTTTGACAATGATATGGCCTATTTTATCAAATTACTATAAGCGTTTCATGCCAAGTCTATCGAGGGTATCTACCGTGTCGGTTGTTTTATTTTTTTTGTTTACTTCATGGGGCTATTCTTTTACGTTAAATCTTTCGTCTAGTCATAAATTCCGTCAAGAAAATACGGATTTATACGATGCCGAAATATGGGCAAACAAGCATACGTTACCAGATGCACTTTTTATTTTCTCGGAAGGTAGTTGGAGAAGCTTCAGTGAGCGGCCGGTGTTTAATCCTTATCCGCAACTGGAGTATATGTATTATCCGAACATAGAAGCATTCAAGATAGATCAATTTTTAATCAATCTCCTTGGGGTGAATAAAGCCTATCAAACAGCTACGGTTGGGCGCTGGTTTCAGGAAACAACGAAAGCATACAATGAAAAATTTAAAACCGCGGCTGATTTTCAACGATTGGGTCAATTGGTTCACGCAGAATATTTGGTTGAAAAGAGGGCTTTTGATCTGCCGATTGTTTATGAAAATAGGACTTATAAAATTTATGATTTGAGCTAAAATAACTAACAAGTGACGGAACTGTGCGCAAAAAAACGGAGACCATGGGGGGGGGATTTTCTGGTGACAGTCGATCGAAAGCCATGGTTTTTGGTTGCAATGAAAAGATGTCTCCAGTGGAATTCCTCCTTATCAGAATGACAATTTTCAGGTGGTGTCGAAATCTGGCTTGACATTTTTTGGGTATGGGGTAAACTTGTCATATGGTTACAAGATTGCTTTCCTCGATAGCTTGTTCGCCCAAGTGGGGGCGGCAAATGAGGTTTATTGCCGGCCCGCGACAGAGCGGAAAAACCACGCTCGCTAAGGCGCACTTAGACGCCGAATCCTGTTCCGTTGCTTATTGGAATTGGGATCAGCGGGATATTAAAATTAAACATGCTAAAGGTGTTGATTTAATTCGGGAATCCCGTGCAATTTCCCCAAGCCAGAAGCACATTCAATGGGCGTGTTTTGATGAAATTCATAAGATGCCAAAATGGAAAAATATTCTAAAATCCTACTTTGACGCTTATGAAGATAGTGTCCGATTTCTTATTACGGGAAGTGCGCGGCTTGATTTGTTCCGAAAATCGGGAGACAGCCTCGCGGGGCGATATTTTCTCTTTCACCTTCTTCCGCTTAACTTGTTTGAACTGACCCGCAAGTCTGAGGTCGAACTGGAGCATTGTGTGTCGGCAAGCGATTTTATTCAACGGCGAATTGCGCACACCCGTCATTCAGATCAATCGACGATGGAAGCCTTGTTGGCGTATAGCGGGTTTCCGGAACCGTTTTTTCACGCAGATGCCTCGTTTTTGCGCCTTTGGCAGCGGGACGGGCTGGACCGTCTTGTGAGAGAGGATTTGAGAGATTTGACGAGAATAGCTCATCTTGAGAATGTTGCGACACTTGTGACATTGCTTCCGGCCAGGATTGGCAGTCCGCTTTCCGTTAATTCTCTGCGAGGCGATTTGGAAGTGAGTCATGAAGCGATCCGGAATTATCTCGATGCGCTTAGGCTGTGTTACGTTTTGTTTGAGCTTTGCGTTTATACCAAGAAAATTAATCGTTCCCTGAAGAAGGAACGGAAGGTTTATTTTTTTGACTGGACACGCATGCCGGATTTGGGCAAACAATTTGAAAATTATGTTGCTGTAGAGTTATTTGGTTGGACGATGCTGTGGTCAGATTCCGGAATTGGAACGTTCGAGCTACAATATATCAAGAACCGGAAAGGTCAGGAATGTGATTTTTTGATTCTGAAAAATCGCGAGCCATGGTTGCTTATCGAGGCCAAACTGAAGGATGAACCATTGGCGCCACATCTGTATCACTTCGCTTCGGTGTTGGGCGGAATCCCGCTTGTCCAGATCGTCAAGGAAGAAGGCGTCCTGCATGTCGGGAAGCAGAACGATTACAAAATTTCCGCATCGCGATTTTTAAGCGCTTGAATTCCGCTAATATGATATTTTCATAAAAAAAGGTTTTGAGGTAGATAATCGTTGATGATTCTATGACAAAAAAATCAGACATCCTGTTGTGGTTGGCCGGTGCCGGTTTTTTATTGCTTCTGTTCGGCTTCATATTTCTTCCGCCCATTTCTACTGACGAACTGATTTATCACCTTCCGCTTGCGAGTTCGATTTTTCAGCATAAAGGGTTTCCGTTTTCCGCGGATAATATATATTTTTATTTTCCCCAGCTTGGAGAATCTTTGTTTTCTCTGATTTATCCTTTGTTCGGCGTTTTGGGAGCGAAGGCAATTCATTTTTTATGCGGACTCGCCATCGCGGCGGCAATTTACCGGTTTTCACGGAAATATCTGGCTCCTGGGCAGGCCGTGCTATCGGCGGTTATTTTTCTAACGGCCCCGTCAATTATGGAACTGATGACGCTTGCCTATGTTGATTTATTTTATACTTTATTTACATTTCTTGCGGTTGTTTCGATGCTGAAATATTTTGAGAACGGGAGAATGAGGTGGATTTTTGCAATTAGTTTGATGGTTGGCGGGGCGATGGCGACGAAGTATACAGGGTTTCAGTTGCTGATTCTTGCGACAATTTTTATTTTAATCGAGCGATTGATCGGCAAACGAAAGAATTTTCCATTTGAGCTCGTGATTTTGCCGGTAGTTTCAATTGCCGTCGTTTCTCCGTATTTAATCAGGAATTATTTTCTAACTGGCTGGCCGTTTTTTCCGTTTGATTTCGGCGGGCTCCCATTGAAACCCGAGATTAATTGGGATCCGGAACGTGCACGGTTTTATTTGGGTTGGCTCGGGACATTTGGAGCGCCGATAGGACAAGAATCAATTTGGCATACGGTTCTTGCTCCGATTTTAATTTTTATTCAGGGAAAGTTTGACGATCAGCGCTATTATGAGGGTGTCCTTGGCCCCGTATTCCTTTTGATCCCTTTTTTACTATATAAGAAAAAACTGTCGAGAGAAATCAAATTGCTGGGTTTATTCACAATTTTATACTTTTATTACTGGGCGTTTACGACTATGCAAGTGAGGTTTTTAGTCCCCATTCTACCGGTGATGTGCGTTTTGCTTGGATACGGGCTTTCACAGACGAAAAGCAAAATCATCCGTTTTGTCGTATATGGTTTGATCGCGTTTAATTGCTTGACGGGGGTTCGGGCACTTTGGGCTGCGGAGCCGCTCAATTTTTGGCTTGGCAAAGAAAGCCGCGAAGCTTATTTATCCCGTCGATTGGGTGTTTATTTTGAGATGTATCGGCAGACGAATAAAATTGTGGGGCCTAATGACAAAGTCTATTTGGTGAATACGAAAAATTATGTTTATTACCTTAACTGCAATTGGACAGCTGATTTTGTTTTTGAGCGATGGAGACTGGACAAAAGGTTGAAAGAAATTGAAAAACCGGAGCAGCTTTTCCAGTTTTTTGAGGCAAATAAAATGACGCATTTGCTGATTGACGAACAGTTTATTGCTGATCCGAAATTTGGGTTAGAAGTGAGAGAACTCGCAATCTTTCAAACATTTCTTTCAAAATATACCGATATTTTAGTTCAAAAAGGAGCCTTTGTGTTGCGGCGAATTAAAACGAATCAATATAACGGTGTGCCAGGTTTTGCCCTGACTGAAAATAGAGCAAAAACAAGCTAAACATAAAACCTGTTTTGGACGTTCATAAAGATAGTATAATAATTTAAGTTCTGCGTTTTCTGTTATTCCCGCAGGCTTCCCTTGGGAAAGAAAGGGCCGGCCCCAGCTTTTCAGGGGTAAGCGGGAATCCAGAAAAAATATGGGTCCCCGACACCCAGGGAAAATTGGGCCGGCCCGCTCTGTTCCGCGGGAAGGCATTCGGGGATGACAGCTCATTCCTATCAAAGAGTTGTGATTATGACGCCTTAAAATTTTCAGAACCTAAGTAAATAATTGAAGAGTAAGCTAAATGAAAACGGGTATTGTTATGTTAAAGCAATTGCCGACGCAAGAAGTTGTTAAATTTTTCAGCTCGCTTAAAGATAAGATGAAATTCTCATCCGGACAAAAAAAACAAACAGTCGAGATTACGCGCCGGATTGGATTAAATATTGGCCGATCGAGTATTATCGCTGCAGAAATGCTTCATGGCGGAAGCGAACTCGTTCTTGAGAAATGCTACCGGAAAGAGTTAACGGAAGGGTCCGTTGGGCAGCAGCTCAAGACGTTTTTGCAGGAAGCGGGTTTTCAGTCGAAGAAAGTCAATCTTTCGCTGAAAGGGCAGGGGATTGTCATTCGGTTCTTGCGTTTTCCTCGCATGAACCGTTCGGATTTTGAAAGTGCTCTTCAATTTGAAGCGGAAAAATATCTTCCTTTCAATCTTTCAGATGTGATGCTGGATTTTCATATTAACGAGAAAGATAACGAGCCCGGTAAATCCGGGACAACGATGCCGGTCATTTTGGTCGCAGCCCGCAAGACCGAGGTCCAAAAATTAATTCAGCTTGCACAATTTGCGGGCCTCGAAATCAACGCGATTGATGTGGATACGCTTGCATGCTCAAACGCATTTGAATTAGGGATGCCGGAAATGAGCGAAAAAGTGGTCGGCGTGGTGGACTTTGGGGGGCGAGATACGACTTTTATGATTCGGGACAAAGGGATGCTGGTGTTTTCCCGTGATATTGCATTTGGCGGAAGTGACGCAATCGCCAGTATTAAACGGAAATTAAACATAACGGATGGAGAGGCTGCGCAGATTCAGTATTCAAACGACGCGACAAAACCGGAATATCAAGAGGCGATTCAAGAGAGCCTTGAACGTGTGTTTCACGAATTAAAACTTTCGATCAATTATTATTTCAATCAGCGTGAAAATGCACCGCCGATCGAATCTCTTTTTATCTCGGGGGGGTATTCACAGACGGGGATGCTGCCGGAGCTTTTACAAAAACGGCTTGAAATTCCGGTCCAAAAGTGGGACCCAACACAAAGGTTGAAGCTGGATCCGTCGTTAAAATCGGAACTGTTAAAACCTCTCATTCCATATTTACCGGTCAGTATCGGATTAGCGATTCGACTCAAATGATTCTTATTAATCTATTACCGATCGAATTACGGCCCAGGGTCGTCAAGCAGACGAAAATCCCGGTTCTTCCGATTGCCATCGGTTTGTTCATTATTTTTATTGGGGTATCTTTAATCAATTTATATGTTTTTGTGAATAAAAGCCAGGAACTACGCAGCTTGAAAACGCAATGGGAAAGGTTAAAAATTCAAAATAAAGAAGCAGAGCAGCTTCAGCGTGAATTGAGTATGGGGCTTAAACAAGAAGTGAATTTTTATGATACGGTTGTCGATCCGCCCATTGAAGTGGGGATGATTTTCGGGTTTATTAGTGAGCTAATTCCGGACAGTGTGCGGTTGGTGGATCTAAAATACGAGGGGCAGCGCGGTAAAATACAAGTGGTGATGAATGGTTTTTCCGAAGTTTCCCAAGCGGCTTCGAAACTCGTAGAGATTCAAAAATTTGCAAATAATTTGAAAGAAAAAGCAGAAGAGCTTTCAGCGTCGGCGAATCCGGTTGATTCTAAAGAGAAGAAGGTGTTTAAGGCTTCGGTGACGACGAGCAGCGCTGCTGAAGGTGTTCGCGGCGAAAATCAGACACAATTTGCGATTACGGTAAATTCCGAAGAGGGATCCACGTGGCAAAAGTAGCAAAAGAACAAATATCCATCAAAAAAGTTCGCGAGTGGTTGGCTAAGTTGGATCGGCGAATGCTGATCCAAAATTCCATTTTTGGGGCCATCTTATTGATCATTGTTTTTGTGGGGGTTGTTCCCGTTTTTATCACGAATCAAAAAATGATCGGCGAGGTGAGAGAGTTGCAGTCTCATGTTCGTGATGCAACGGTTCGAATTTCAAAAATTCCGGCAATGAAAAAAGAAAAAGAATTTTTAAGCAAACGCGCAGAAATAGTCCGGCAGAAATTCTTTAAAATGGGTGAAATCGATCAGTTGATTGAAATTATTTCATCGACGGCTCAAAAAGCCGGAATCCGGATCACGGCGTCAAGGCCGAGTAATCTCGAGTTGAAGTTGGAGGCGCCGTTTGACAAACTCTATACAGCCGTTTCTTACGATTTGAGCATCGAAGGGAGTTATCACCAAATCGGATCGTTTTTTAACGGGCTGGAGCGTTACGGCAAAAGTTTTATCATTCCGAATTTTTATTTGAAAGGCAAAGATGCTCGTTCGGGGATCCTTCAGTCTAATTTTGTATTAGCGGCACTTATTGAGCGGGTGGGAAAATGAAACGGAGTAAGCTATTCAGTAAATCAGTACCGGAATTACCCTCACCCCACCCTCTCCCTGAGGGAGAGGGTAAATTCAACGTGGAGGGTGAGGGGGATGAAAATCGATTCGAATTTATTGAGCGAAGCACTAAAAACACGTCTCAGTATTGGTCTAAAATGATCTATCCATTTTTATTTTCCTTCGTAATTTTTGGATGCTTTTCCCCCGTGGTTATATCTGCCGGGGATTTTATTTACCAAAGCGAAGGGAAACGCGATCCATTTCTGCCAGCGGGAATGGCAGTCAAAGAAGGAGCCAAATTGGGGATGACCAATATTCACATTGAGGGCGTGATTATAGATCCGAAAAAAAATGGATCCTATGCATTGATCAACGGGGAACCTCGCAGAATCGGTGAAGAATTCGACGGAGTTCGGATTAAAGACATTAAGAAAGATGTCATCGTATTTATAAAAGACAACGGCGAAATGTTTGAGATGGTGATTAATCAAGAAGAAGAAATGCTGAAAGAGATGCTTGCAAAACAATCGACCAAAGCGAAAAAAATAAGCAATAAAGAACCCGTGCCAAAAGCCGAAAATAAGAAGGAGAAAAAAGTTTCCGGATTGGAAGGTTTGGCGGAGATGACCAGACAAAAAGTATTGAATGACGGAAAAGAAGCTAAATAAAGGAATTGAGTTCTGCGAATTTCTGTCATTCCCGCAAGCTTCAGGCGGGAATGACAGAATATTAAGATGTGATGTCCCACTTATTAAAAAAACGGTCAGTTTGAGTAAAACAGGAAATAAAATAATGAAAAAGATAATTGTTTTTCTTAGCATCATATTTATATTTATGGCGCACGATGCTTTTGCTCAAGAAGCAAAACAGGAGACAAGTCCAGAAGTGAAGCAAGAAACAGCGAAAGACCCCGCTCAAGTGACCGAGTACAATGTTGTTGCTGATGAGATGGCTGTTTCAGAAGACCATGTTGAAATTTCTGAAGCTTCCGGAAATGTCAGTTTGGATTTTAAAGATGCGGATATCAATAACGTGCTTCGTATTATTGCACTCAAGAGTAATATCAATGTCGTTTCCGGGCCGGAAGTCCAGGGAACCGTTACGATCCGGCTTGAAGATGTTCCGTGGGATAAGGCGCTTGATATTGTATTAAGAACCTATGGATATGTTTACGAGCGTGACGGCAATATTATTCGCGTGACGACCAAAGAGAGTCTGACGACCGAGGAATTGATCACGGAAACTTTTATTTTGAATTACACGACGTGCCAGGAAGCCGAAGAAGCGATTAAGGATGTGCTGTCGGAGCGTGGCCGGGTAAAATCGGTTGCACGTACCAATATGCTGATTGTGACGGATATTCCGACCAATATCACCAAAATCACAGAGGTGGTTAGAAAATTAGATAAGAATACGCCGCAAGCGTATATTGATGCGAAGATTGTAAAAACAGCAATGCAGGAAGGAGAAAACCTGGGAATTCAGTGGTCACCTGGAGCAACTATTTCGGGGTCGAAAAGGCCATCGACATTTCCGTTTGCGAATGATAAGAATTTTTTTCTCGAAGAATTCTTTAAACCTGTTTTCCCCACTTTGGCTTCGAACGTCGGTACAGAGGTTTCTGCTGCTACTGTAACTCCCAATTCGGATAATTTGCGCGGTTTCCCTACGATTCCGGCAGCCTCTGCAGGAACGACATCGTTTACATTTGGTGCTTTGGATTTCACGGCTTTTCAGGCGACGCTCAATTTTTTAAGAAGCCGCGCTAATACTAAAATTATTTCAAATCCGCGGATTACTGTTTTAAATCATCAAACAGCAAAAGTAAAAGTTGGTGTCGATGTACCGATTCCGACACTTGAACGTAATGAGACATCCGGAAGTTTTGAAGTCTCTGGTTTTTCCTATCGCGAGACAGGCGTTGTGCTGGAGGTGACTCCTCACATTAATAATGCGGATGAGATTTTGGTAGATTTAAAGCCGGAGGTTAGTTCACAAGGAAGTCTTGTCTCTTTTAGCTCAGGGGCTAGTGCGTCAACTTCGTTTGATCAATTTCCAACGTTCAACGTGGAGTCGGCTCACACGCAAGTGATGATAAAAAGCGGCGAAACGATTGCAGTCGGCGGGCTGATGACAGATAAGGGTTCTGAGAGTTACACAAAAGTTCCGGTGTTAGGCGATATTCCTATATTGGGTAAGGCATTTCGTTCAAAACGCAAGGCGTCTGGAGACACAAACGCTAAACAGGAAACCTTGTTTTTTGTTACCGTGAATGTTGTTGATACAGCCGGCGAACCGGTTGTGTTGCAAGCACCTAAAGTTCCGGGGAAAACGGCTGTCGTATAAGTTGTGAAAGTATGGTATAATACAGCTGTCAGAGTTCGATATTATCTTAAAATACTTAATTTGACTGGTTTTTGTAATGGGTATAAGTTACGACAGATTGTATTGTGTCATGCCCGAATGCTTATGTCGGGCATCTACGATTCAGAGATTCCCGCCTACCCTGGAAATACAGGGCCGGCCCTCGATTTACCGAGGGAAGATTGCGGGAATGACAGAGAAACGCAAAATGGTTTTTTATTTATGATTTTGAAGGTTTTTGACAAGATTAGTTTTTTGAATTCGCACATAATTGACGTTGATTTAAGCGGATTCGCAAGCATTTTAGGTGAAAAAATTTTAAAGTTTAAACTATTTATTAGCATTGTATTTACTCGCCTTTGCGAGCAGGTCCAATCAATTATTCAAAGTGTCCATTCCATAGCCAGAGACATCTTTCGTGTTCTATTGACGAATTCGATGCCGCATTGTTTATTCTCTTGCCACACAACGTCACAGAAGCGTGAAACTTCGTGGCGATCTTTGCAGGCCTTGATAATAGGCCTGTTCAATTTTGACATTTTGAATATTGATTCCGGTAAAGATTCAATTCCATGGCTGGATGAATCTCAGGATTGCGACTGCTCCGGCGGATGCGGGGAATTACACGGAATTACAGAAAGAGTGGTTGATAATCATGAAAAAAGATATTTTAATTTCAGAAGAAGTGAACGAGAGACGCGTGGCGATTCTCGAAAATGGGAAGCTCGAAGAGTTTTTTATCGAGCGGGCCGACACGTACAAAATGTTTGGGAATATTTACAAAGGAATCGTGAAGTCAGTGATTCCCGGGATGCAGGCGGCGTTTGTCGACTTGGGAACGCAAAAGGATGGCTTCCTATATGTTACGGATGCGCTTGAGTCCCCGCTTGGTTTAGATTCTGCGTTTGAAGATATTGAATACGAAGAGAAAAGCGAGAGAAAGCAGTTTCAGCGAATTGAAGATCTTCTAAAACCCGGACAGGAAGTCATTGTCCAGATTGTCAAAGAACCTATCCGCTCGAAAGGCCCGCGTTTAACGACTCACTTTGCCATTCCGGCGCGTTATCTTGTTTTAATGCCGGGGGATCATAAATTAGGCATTTCCAGGCGTGTTGATTCCCGCTCCGAGAGAGACCGCATCCGGGCTATTTTTCAGGAATTGAGTTGCCCGAGCGATATCGGTTTTATTGTCCGGACGGCGGGGGAAGGGAAAACGAAAAAGGAGTTTGCGCGCGACATTAAATATTTAACCCGGGTATGGAGTAAAATTAAAACGGAATGTCAAAATAAAACGGCGCCGTGCCTGATTCATTCCGAGCTCGATTTGGTGGAGCGTATTATCCGCGATTTCTATAATGAGGAAGTCGAGCGAATCGTTGTCGATAACAAAAATTTATATAATCAGGTCAAGCGCTTTCTCAATATTTATCTTCCCGGAGTGAAGGTTAAATTTGACTGGTATAAGGGCGATGCTCCCCTTTATGAAAAATATCACATTGAAAAAGAGGTGGAGAGGACTTTTCACAAGAAAGTTTATTTACACTCCGGGGGCCATATTATTATCGAACAGACAGAAGGCCTGGTTGCTATCGACGTGAACACCGGAAAATTTACCGGCAGCAAAGATTTGGAAGAAACGGTTTATCGTACCAATCTTGAAGCGGCTTCGGAAATTGCGAGACAGGTCCGGTTGCGCGACATGGGCGGAATTGTCGTTATTGACTTTATTGATATGGAGGAAGAAGATCACCGGAGGCATCTTTACCGGCTTTTCAAGGATGCGGTCAGGCGCGATCGTGCAAAGACGAATATTCTGCAGATGTCCGAGCTTGGCCTTGTGGAAATGACGCGCCAGAGAATACGCCCGTCACTTGAGAGCGCCGTGTATGATTCTTGTCCCTATTGCACGGGAAAAGGAAGCGTCAAGTCAGTGACGACGATGACGATTCATACGATTAAAGAAATCAAGAAAGCGCTTAATCATTCTCACAACAAAGTGATTAATGCGTATGTTCATCCGGATGTTGCGGAGCGGCTCTTAAATCAGGAACAGCAGTCGATCAAGGAGTTGGAAAAAAATTCGAAGAGTAAGATTTATATTCTTGCCGATCCGAGTATGCACAGGGAAGATACGAATATTACATTTGTGAAGTAGCGTTCGGGCACATGAACTTCTGTCATGCCCGCGAAAGCGGGCATCCATAGTTTATAGATTCCCGCTTCCGCGGGAATGACAAAAATATATGTGTTACCGTGTCGCAGTGTTGGTCATTGTTACTGATGAATAAATAGCGAGGTTACTATGAAGCGAATCATCTATTTTGCAGGCCTATTTTTGTTAATCCTGATAGTCTCGCCGTTTTTTTTACTTGCCGGCAATGAAAATAAAGACTTAAACCCAGATATTGCGATCCGCCAAGTTGAAGACCGAAAAGAAGCGACATTTTCAGGAACGCCAGCAGCGGCGGTTGCCGAGTCGCCCGCAAAGCGCGCAGCGATTAAAAAGACGTTGAAGGTGGTTGAGGACAATACGGCTGATGTGACCGAGAAGTCATCAAACTTGATCGGGAAGGGAACCGATAAAACAGTTCATACAGTTGAAAAAGGCGGTGACTCAATATTTTCATGGTCAGTCAAATGGGTGGATTCTTTTTTTAAACAAAAAAAGACAAAAAAATAGGCTTTCAGTGTTTGGACTGCTAAAAAAAGTTATCAAATTTTCTAAACGGCTACTGGCCGGCGAAGATATTCAGTCTAAAACAAGCGGACGGTTTCCTGCGAAGCGAAAACAACGAAAAAAAGGTAAGCCGAAAAGAAGAAAAACGGAAGCAAGACCAAAACGGAAATCGAAAAAGAAAATTGTCCGTAACAAAAAGAAACGGCACAGTCGACCGAAAGTTAAATCTCACAGTGTCAAAAAGGCAAAAGCCGTCAAGCCGGCTGGAATTCAAAAACGATTGGTAAAGGTTGCGGATGTGACTCATTTTTTCCCGAATGTAAATGCTGCTGCGGTGAAGTTGGCGAAACCGCTTTCTGTCGGGGATTTTGTATTGTTTAAGGGTGAGACGACGGATTTCCGTCAAAAGATTCAGTCTCTTCAAATCAGCCGGATTCCCGTGGATACCGGACGAAAAGGTGAAGAGGTTGGCATTGAGGTGAAAGAGCGGGTGAGAGCAGGGGACGAAGTGTTTATTGTTAAGTAAAAAGAGGTGCTTAATCTAAGGAGTCGTTATGCAATGCTGGATTCGAATTTGGGCGGAGAAGGACCTTAACGACATTCAAAAACATTTGCTCATTGCCGGCGATCTCATGGGCGATTGCGGAAATTGCAGAGAACTTGGCATCAGTTATAAAACCGCAAAAGAATGTCCCAAGTGCAAAACGCCGTTTAAGTATGTAACGAGCAGGCGATTCGCAAGTAATCCCGGAGAAAGGTTCCGGATTGTGAAGCATCTTCATGCCGCGAGGCAGGATCTCACATGGATTGATTATGATGATTTTAAAAAACTCACAGGTCAGCAAACAGCCAGGGACTTTTTCTCGTCTTAAAAACTTACCTAACTTGACACGACATGAAAGAACGTATCAATAAGAATGTTGGAAGCCTTGCCTTTGTCGTGTATTTTATCCAGGGAGCCCTCGGTCTTTCCGCTATTGCACTGCCGCTATTCATGCGTGAAAACGGTTACAGTATTTCAAAAATTGCATGGATCACATCGCTGACGACATGGCCGTGGTTTGTTAAAATCCTCTATGGAATCATCAGTGACGGGATTCCGATTTTCGGACTGAGGAGAAAACCGTATTTAATTATTTGTTCACTTTTTTCGGCTGCCGGATGGTTTTTGCTGGCGGTTGGACAAGCTCAAGACGTGACGGTGATTTTTGCGTTGACACTTGCCAATTTAGGGCTCGCCGCCACAGATGTGATCACGGATGGTTTAGTTGTGGAATATTCGGATAAAAGTACCGCCCAGACGTATCAAAGCATATCGTGGGGTGCCCGAAGCATAGGCGCTTTACTCGCGGGTGTGACGGGTGGGTATTTGACGGTGAAGGTTGGATACCGGACCGTTTTCCTATTAACCGGGTTTTTGCCCATGATTTCATTTGTGGTTTCATTTTTTATTCACGAACAGCCTTCCGATGCACGATCGCGAAAAGAAAAAATTGCAGAGGCGGTTTTTACAAGTTTCAAATATTTATTTCAACGCAAGATTCTATGGTTCATGCTGCTTTTTGCCGTTTCAGCGCTGCCGGTAGCGATTGGAACGCCATTCTTTTTTTACATGAAGGACCAGCTCAGGTTTAATGAGTTTTTTCTCGGGCTCCTTCAAAGTTTAACGTGGCTTGGGGCGATTATCGGCTGTTTGTTTTATGCGCGGTTTTTTAAAACCATGAAAGACCAAACGGCGCTATATTGGGCAGTTATGATTACCTTTGTTGACGTGCTTCTCGTTTTTGCTATCCGGGGCAGAGTGTCGGCAGGTGTTTTATCTGTGATTGGCGGTATTTTGGGTTATATCAGTTTGCTGCCATTCATGTCCTTGGCGGCAAAGTTATCACACGGAACCGGTGTCGAAGGGTCATTATTTGCCATGATTTCAAGTATCTATAATCTAAGCCAGGCTATTTTCCGTTCGGCAGGCGGAATGCTCTATGAAGGCATTGGCTTGAATTGGCTTATTCTTGCCACCGCATTTTTGAGTTTGACCGGCTTTTGGTTTATCCGTAAACTAAGCAAGAATATGAGTCCTAACCCGACTTTCTCATCGATTTTGTGAATCGACGAGAAAGTCGCTTTGGGCGCAATAAGTTACGCCCAAAGTTTTGCGCCCTTGTTAAATCAGGGCGCAAAAGATAAGCCCTGCGTCGCAAACATACGGACCATCTTTGCGCCGCAGCTCTTACGAGCGGAATTTCTTATTCAGAATGAGAAATCCGGGCTGAGGGCGATAGGGGATCATGATTAAACAGGTCAATTTGTTGATTTCCGGAAGAGTTCAAGGGGTGTTTTATCGCGCTTCGGCCGCAGAGAACGCAAGAAGCCTGAAATTAGTTGGTTTTGCGCGAAATTTACCCGATGGAAAGGTTGAGATTGTGGCGCAAGGCGAAGAAGCCTATATTGCGCGATTAGTCAAATGGTGTCATTCCGGACCGCCGGGTGCGCAAGTGGATGATGTGGCGATTACGGTTGAAGAGCCACAGCAGAATTTTGTAACGTTTTCAGTCCGTTAATTGGAAGTAATTATTTAGCGTTTTGAAGTGATTAACAGATACCCCTCACCCTATCCCTCTCCCACGGGGAGAGGGATAGGGTGAGGGGTATTGGGAATCTTTTATGGCTGAACAGGCAGAAAAAATCGCAATTCAAATTATTGAAAAGCTGAAAGCCGCCGGATTTGTGGCGTTTTTTGCCGGCGGATATGTCCGGGATTTGATTATGGGAAATACGCCCAAAGATTATGATATTGCGACCAGTGCGCTTCCGGATGACATTGAAGCGATGTTCCCGAAATGTATTTCTGTCGGGAAAAAATTCGGTGTCGAAATTGTTGTCCTGGAGGGGTATCAATTTGAAGTGACCACGTTCCGCTCTGATGCGAAGTATGTGGATGGCCGCCATCCCGAGTCAGTGTCTTTTTCTTCGCCCGAAGAAGATGCGAAAAGGCGGGATTTCGCGATCAATGGATTGTTTTACGATCCGATGAATCGCCGAATGATCGATTTCGTTTCCGGGCAAATGGATATTGAAAAGAAAGTTATCCGTACGATCGGAAATCCGCAGGAGCGCTTTGAGGAAGATCATCTCCGGATTTTACGCGCGATCCGGTTTGCGGCAAATTTGAATTTTGAAATTGAGGCAGCAACATGGGCTGCGATGATTCGTAACCGGACAAGCATTCACAGGGTCAGCCAGGAACGGATCCGCGATGAACTCGTTAAAATGTTTACTCGGCCGGGAGCGGGGAAGGGGCTTGTTTTGCTGTCAGAAAGCGGTTTGCTTGCAGAGGTTTTACCAGAAATCGAAGCGCTAAAGGGTGTCAAACAACCGGAAGCGTATCATCCGGAAGGCGATGTTTTTGTCCATACCAAACTCATGTTGGATCAATTGAAGCAGCCGGTTTCGGTTGAGTTGGCTTTTTCTGCGATTTTTCATGATGTCGGTAAGCCCGGTACTTTCGGGCGAACGGAAACGGGCGATATCCATTTTTATAATCATGCCGCGGTGGGGGCTGACATTGCGCGGGAAGCGTTAACCCGGCTCCGCTTTTCGAATCAGGAAATTGATCGGATTACATGGGCGATCGGGAATCACATGCGTTATGGGGATGTGAAAGAAATGAGGATCGGGAAACTGAAACAGTTGATCGGCAAAGAAACCTTTGAAATGGAACTGGAACTTCATCGGGCAGATTGCCTGGCGAGCCACGGTTCGCTTGATAATTATTATTTTTTGATTCAGAAACGAGAAGAATTCAAGAAAGAAGATTTAAAGCCGAAATGTATTATCAACGGCCATGATCTGATGGCGTTAGGGGTTTCGGAAGGCCCGATAATGAAAGAAATCTTAAATGCGATTTATGAACTTCAGCTCGAATTGAAATTCAAATCGAAAGAGGATGCCATTTTGTACGTAAAGGAAAAACTGATTAACCAGTGAGGGGTTCCATGAAATTATTGATGACGATTACAGGGAAGGATCAGCCGGGAATTATCGCAGCGTTTACGGGCGCAATTTTTAAATGCGGTGGCAATCTGGAAGATGCCAATATGACGATTTTGGAAGGGGAGTTTGCCATGATTCTTTTGGCGGAAATCGGCAGTGCTTCCGGTTACCGAAAGTTTGTTGCTTCAATTGAGCGAATCAAAAAAACATTGGCTTTGAGCATTCAAATAAGACCGATAAAGCGGCGATTGACACGCGGTGAAAAGCATCTAAAAGGTTCGGTTCCGTACATTCTTTCGGTCTATGGAAGGGATCACGCGGGTATTGTTTATCAAGTTTCCAAGGTTTTAGCGGATGAGGGGTTGAATATTACCGATTTGAATTCCAACATTGCGGGATCCGGAAAAAATTCAATTTATGCGCTTATTTTGGAGGTTGATGCCCCTCAAAATGCAAGGATTCGAACAGTTGAGAAAAAAATCGATCAAATAAAGAAGAAATTGAAAGTGGATGTGTCGTTTAAACCACTTGAAACAGCGCGCCTTTAAATGAAGCCATATCATATTTACACATATCCGGACCCGATTCTTAAAAAAATATCTGAGCCGGTTCAACGTATTGATGCCGAGTTTAGAACGTTTATTAAAGATTTAGACGAAATCATGCATCAGCAGCCAGGCGGTATCGGTATTGCTGCGCCGCAAGTAGGCGTTCTTAAGTGCGTGATCATTATCGATGTCTCACGGAAAATCCAAGGGAAAGCCCAGCTTGTGATGATTAACCCTGTAATTACCGCCGAATCGGATTTTCGAATCTTTCGGGAGGGATGTATGAGTATTCCGGATTTTACGGCCAATGTCAGGCGAGCGAATACCATTAAAGTAGAATGGTTTGACCTTGACATGAAAGTCAACCGAATAGAAACCGATGGGCTTGAAGCTGTGTGTATTCAACACGAAGTTGATCACTTAAACGGAATCTTATTTCTTGATCGGGTATCTTCGTTGAAGATCGACGTATTTAGAAGAAAGAAGTAGTTTTTAATGCTGTCAATAACGTCCTATAATATATGTTATGTAAACAATTATAATCTGTTTGCAAGCTTTCTACGGCAAGAGCTCGCTGATTAGCTGATTGACCTCTTTCCCGTCGGCTTTTCCTTTGACTTTAGGCATGATTTCTTTCATTAATTTGCCGATATCGGCTTTAGTGGTCGCTCCTGTGACGGTGATCGCTCCTTGTACGATTTGTTTTAATTCATCTTTGGAGAGCTGTTTTGGCAAATAAGTGATGAGAACATCGATTTCTTTTTGTTCTTTTTCTGCTAAATCCCGCCGGTTTCCCTTATCATATTCGGCGATTGAGTCTTTCCGCTGTTTGACTTGTTTTTGAATAACATCGAGGACTTCTTCGTCGGCAAGCGCTTTCACCTTCTTTTCGATGGCTTTCATCTGCATGGCGGCTTTAAGCATCCGGATGGTTGATAGCCGGACTTCTTCCTTTTGTTTCATAGCGGTTTTAAGATCTTCTGCAAGCTGTTCTGTCAGTGTCATGGGATGCTCCTGAATATTTAGCCCGGATTTCTCATTGTTAATGAGAAATTCCGCTCGTAAGAGCTGCGGTGCAAAGAGGGTATTCATCTTTGCGACGCAGGGCTTATCTTTTGCGCCCCAAATTAACAAGGGCGCAAAACTTTGGGCTTAACTGATTGCGCCCAAAGCGACTTTCTCGTCGATTCACAAAATCAATGAGAAAGTCGGGTTAAAGTTATTTTAAATGATTGCTACCAATCTTTTTCTGGGTTGTGGTCCGGGAATTTTTCCTGGGGGCGGCGTACGATGCTTTGCAACTCCTGCTCGGTATCTTTGAGGGCATTTAGAATTCTTTCCGCATCTTCGCGGGACATTTGCCCCTGATATAACTGTTTTTGTTGTTGCTCCTCAGGTTTGCCGCCTTGTTGATTTTGTGATTGATCGGGCTGTGGCGCGGCCGGTGTTTCTTGTTCTCGTTGTTCTTTTGGTTGCTGCTCTTTTTCTGCCTGTTCTTTTTGCTGCTGATTTTGTTCTTCTTCGCCTTGATCGGGCTGCTGTTGTTCATTCTGCTCTTTTTGTTGTTGGTTCTGCTGATCTTGTTTTTGTTGTTCTTTGTTTTGTTGATCCTGTTGATTCTGTTTTTGATTTTGTTCTTGGTTCTGCTTGTTTTGCTGCTGTTGTTGCTCGTTCTGCTGGTTTTGTTGGTTCTGCTGCTGTTGCTGCTGGTTCTGTTGTTGATTCTGGCTTTGCTGTTGTTTACTTTGTTGCTGGTTTTGTTTTTGTTGGTTTTGGTTTTGCTCGTTTTTCTTTTCATCCCGGTTTTTTTGTTTGATGTCAAACATGTTTTTTTTCTTTTGAAGCAACTCTATATTGTATTTGGCGTCCTGATCGGCCGGATTTAAATCAAGCGCGTGTTTATAGGCGTCAATCGCTTTTTCGAATTGGCCCAGGCGATATTGAGAATTTCCGTAGTTATACCAGGCCTTTGCCTTGTCGTCTTTATCTTTCATCAGTTCGATGGATTTTTTGAAGTGCTCATCGGCTTCTTGAAATTGATCCGTTTGGTAAAGAGCGGTTCCAAGATTGTATTGCGTCTCGGCCTGGTCTGGATTTCGAACTTGTGCTTCCCTGTAATTTTTTAATGCCGATTCATAACGTTTTTCCTGGTAAAGTTTATTTCCGTCCCGGTTAAGGCCGGATGTGGTTGTGAAAAATGCGCAGAATGTAACGAAGTAAAAAACGTGGGAAAAAATAAGGACCCCCTTGCGCTTATGCATGTGCTTTGGCCTTTTGTGTTTCGCTTAGCAACATTTCGATGATCAACAAAAAAACCGCCAATCCGAGAAAAGCTTGAAAATGTTCTTCCCGCTCAACGACGACTCTTTGTTTTAATTCTTTCTTTTCGATGTTTTGCATGTGCTGATAGATCCAATCTACTTCCCGACCGTCCGGCGTGGCCAGAAAATAAACACCTTTTGTTTTTTCGGAGATATCTTTCAGTAGCTGTTCGTTGAGTTTTGTGATGACCACCTGTCCCTGTTTATCTTTTTTATAACCCGTAACTTGCTCTCCTTGTTCCGAGCGTAAAGGGATCGGTGCGCCGTCCGGGGTTCCGAGGCCGACTGTATAAATGCGGATATTCGCGCTCTGTGCCGCCTGGATGGCAAAATCGACGGCTCCCTCGAGGTTTTCCCCGTCACTGAGTAAAACCATGGTGTGGTTCTTTTGTTTGTTCTCGGGGAAGGCTTTAATCGCGGTTTTAATGGCTTCTCCCAAGGACGTTCCGGGATCCGGAATATAGCCGACTTGGATCGAGTTTGCAAATAGGAGAAAGGCATCGTAATCGAGTGTTAATGGTGACTGGATGAACCCGGATCCCGCAAATGTCACAATTCCAACGCGGTCCCCTTTCAATTCCCGTAAAAACGATTTCATTATGATTTTCGCTCTTTCGATTCGGCTCGGAGAGACGTCTTCGGCACGCATGCTGAGAGACGTATCTAAAAGGAATACAATTTCAATTCCCTTCCGTTTTACTTCTTTCTTGACCTCACCCCATTGCGGCTGAGCTACCGCGATAATCAAAAGTGTTAAAATGACCATCAGTAGAATTTTTTTTGCCCATTCTTTCTGGCGAGAATGAGATTCGGTTAACGACTTGAGCGTTTGCCAATTCCCGAAATATTGAAGCATCTGTCGTTTCCGGCGTTGAGTCCACCCATAAAACAGGAATAAGCCGGCGACCAGCCAAAGTCCATTCAGCCATTCAGGGTAAACGAGTTGCATGGTTTTTGCCTTTATCCCGGGTTTCTCAGCACGAATGAGAAATCCGGGTTACGGAATTTTAATAAAAAATAAATTTCTAAATATGATTTCACAAATCAAGATAAAAATTGCCGGAATCAGGAAAATTTTATATTGTTCGCTAAAACTTGTGTATTCCTTGATTTTGACTTTTGATTTTTCCAATTTGTCAATTTGCCGATAAATTTGATGAAGTACGTTGGCGTCGGTTGCCGCAAAATATTGTCCGCCGGTAATGTCGGCGATCCGTTTGAGTGTTTTATCATCAACGTTGACCTGCGTTTGGATATAACGTTTCCCGAAAACGGGATCTTCAATCGGAAACGGAACCAATCCGGATTTGCCGATGCCGATCGTGTACACCTTGATTCCATAGCTTTTCGCAAGTTCTGCAGCTGTGATGGGGTCGATATTTCCGGCGTTATTTTCGCCGTCCGTTAATAAGATAATAACTTTGCTTTTCACGTCACTTTCACGAAGCCGGTTCACGGAATTTGCGAGCCCAAGACCGATCGCGGTTCCGTCCTTGATGAGGCCTACATTGACGTTCTCAATTAAATCAGCAAGAACGTGATAATCCAGTGTCAGCGGGCATTGGGTGTAGCTTTTTCGCGAGAAAACAACAAGACCGATCCGGTCGTTTTCACGGCCCTGCACGAATTTTTTAGCCTCCATTTTTGCCACGGTGACACGATTATTCGGCTTAAAGTCTTCCGCTAACATGGATCCGGAGATATCTAAAGCCAGCACAATATCGATTCCTTTTGTTTCGTATTCCCGTTCAGATTCGGTTGTTTGAGGGCGCGCAAGTGCCGTGACAAGCAAGATATAGGCGAGCATGCGAAGGATGAAAAGAAAAGGTTTAATCAGTGCGGTGCTTTTATTTTGACAGAGTTTGATTTCTGACAGCGAGGAAAAACGCAAGGTGCTACGCTTGGTTATCCAGTCCGCCATAAAGAAAAGCGGGATCAGAAGTAAAAGCAAGAATGCGTAGGGTGAGTGAAAATGAATCATAGTTTTTTCTCCTCTCCCGGAAATTGTTTTTCGCTTTCGCTCTGAACGTTTTCGGCTGGTATTTCTTTTGTCTTTTCAACGATGGCTTTCGCTTGTTTGTTTTTGTGGACCATTTCTATCGGGGACGGAATATATTTCGCGAACTTAACCAAATCACAGAATTCGAGCAAATCAACAATCGATTTTGTGTTTTCCGGGTTGCATTGTTCTTTGATTCGAGAGAGCGAACGGCTGACTTCGCTGGTGGTCGATTCTAAAGCGGGCATTTGATATCGCCGTTCGAGATATTTCCGAACAATTTCGGATAGGCGAAAAAAATAGCGTTTGAATTCATTTCGTTTAAGCCAATCTGTGAGTTCCAATTCTGCGAGTGCCCTGAATGCTTCATCAGACGGAGATAAAAGCGATTCCTCTTTGCCTGCGCCCAAGAACGAGCGTTTCACGAGATAATGTCTAATCAGAAGGCTTAAAATAACGGTCATGAGAATGACAGTAGGCACAATCCAAATCCATGGGCTTGTTTTGATGTTGAGGACACCTTTGATTCCTCGAATATCACTTGCAGGATCCATTTTTTGATTTGTACTTTGCACGGTGAGGTATAACTGGTGTGATTGAATGGTTTTTGTCTCCCCTTTTGTATCCCGATATTGAACCTGAACGGGGCGAATGACATATTCTCCGAGTGTGAAATTAGTGAGGATGGCTTCTCTGCCTTCTTGGATCAGGCCTTTTTCCTCAATTGAAAAATCTTTTATTTCTTTCACTTCAAAATCGCTCAGGGCGATGCTCATATCAAAATTCAGTATTTGAATATTTTTGGGGTGAGATGCGGTGATTTTGAAGTGGACTTTATCGCCGATGGTCATGAACGCTTTGTCAATTTCGGTTTTAAGCGAAATATCGTCAGCAAAAATAAACGTCGAATTTATGAGCAGAAATAAAATGAAACCGAAGAAGTATCTTATACCGGCTTTTGATTGAATCATAGCCGCTTCTCCCGCCGGCGAAAAAATTTAACCAACGGATGCACATACGAAGTTCCTGCGATAATTTTAACGGAGTCGATGCCCATCAATTTAAACAAGTAATCGGTTTTAGCTTCCCGCTTTAAACAGACTTTTTCGTAGTCGTCACGAAAACGCTTATCTTGTGTGTTGACCAGCGCTCGCTCGCTGGTTTCCCCGTCTTCCATTTCAATCCAACCGCAAGGAGGCAGTTTTTGTTCGCGCGGATCGATGATTTGAATGGCGATTAAGTCGTGTTTGCGGTTTGCGATTTTCAGTGCTTGTTCATAGCCATGGTCGATGAAGTCGGAAATGACGAAGACGACGGCATTTCGTTTAACCGTTTGGTTGAGATATTCCAGTGCGATTTTTAAGTTTGTTTGCTTGCCCGTTGGTTGATGGTAAAGCACTTCACGGACGACTCGAAGAACATTGCTTTTTCCCTTCTTGGGGGGCAGAAATTTTTCAATGGTATCGGTGTAAATCAAAAGTCCGACTTTGTCATGGTTTTTGACGGCTGAAAAGGCAAGAAGCGCGGCGATTTCAGCGGCGAGAGTTGCTTTCATTTTTTCTGTGGAACCGAAATAAAGTGAACGGGATCCATCCACCACGAAAATAACGGTAAGTTCCCGTTCCTCGATAAATTTTTTGATAAACGGATGTTGAGATCTTGCGGTGACATTCCAATCGATGGTTCGGATATCATCGCCGGGAACATATTCACGGACCTCGGCAAATTCCATGCCCCGGCCTTTAAAGACGGATTGATATTCGCCAGCAAAGATTTCATTGACGAGCCGGGTTGATTTAATTTCGATCTGTTTAACTTGATCGAGAATTTGGCTAAGCTTGATATCCATCGATCCTCTTTTCAGGAAACTTTGGGCGCAACTGATTATGCCCGAAGCGCCTTTCTCGTCGATTTACAAAATCGATGAGAAAGGCGGGTTAGCATGAGCCTATGGTAAAGCCGGTTTAATTACGGGACCTCAACTTGATCAAAAATCTGTTCAATGATTTTTTCAGAAGTCATTCCTTCTGCTTCCGCTTCGTAAGTGACAAGAATTCTGTGTCGCAGAACGTCGTTTCCGATTAATTTCACGTCTTCCGGGGTGGCATACCCTCTTCCCTGAAGAAAAGCATGCGCTTTTGCGGCGACAGTTAGCATAATGCTTGCGCGCGGTGAAGCGCCATAAGAAATCAAGGGCTTTAGATTTTCGAGTTTGTATTGCGCCGGAAAACGTGTCGCAAAAACCAAATCGACTATGTAATCCTTTACTTTTTCGTCGATATAAATTTGGTTGACAAGTTTTCTCAATTCGAGAATTTTTTGAGAGTCGACAACCGGAGAAACTTCAATCGGAAATCCGGTTGACATCCGATTGAGAATCTCTTTCTCCTCATTTTTATTTGGATAATCTACGATTAATTTCATCATGAAACGGTCCACCTGAGCTTCAGGAAGCGGATAGGTGCCTTCCTGTTCAATCGGGTTTTGAGTCGCGAGCACAAGAAACGGTTCAGGGAGTTTAAAGGTGTTTTCCCCGATCGTCACTTGATGCTCCTGCATGGCTTCAAGAAGCGCACTTTGGACTTTGGATGGGGCACGGTTAATTTCATCAGCGAGGATGATATTTGCGAAAATAGGGCCCTTTTTGGTCGAAAAACTGCCATCCTTGGGGCTATATACCAGCGTTCCGATTAAGTCTGCGGGCAATAGGTCGGGGGTGAATTGAATTCGCTGGAATTTTGCCTGAATGGCTTGAGACAGGGTTCGAACGGACATCGTTTTAGCGAGTCCCGGAACACCTTCAATGAGGATATGGCCGTCTGCAAGCAGGCCGACAATGAGCCGGTCCATTAAATATTTTTGACCGACGATTACTTTTCCTATTTCGCGGCACAGGATGTCAATGCTTTTTTGGGCTTCCTTGATTTGTTCGGAAAGTTCTTTGATATTTGGTTCCATGAGTCCTCCAGTTTTATGTGATGGAAACGTAAAATATAATTTAGACTATTATAACGAACGTTCGGTTCGAATGAACGAGTTGATGGTGTTCAATAATTCATTAATCTCTTCCCTGCCGCATGTTTTTCCCGAATACCGGTAATCTTCGAGCTTTTTCATGAAATCATGCCATGTTTGCGCTTCTTTTTTAGACCATGTTTCGGCCGCCTTGCTTTTTAGTAGATTATAGCTATCCCGCCGCGCTTTCCAATCCAATTTTTTAAGAAGATAATCTTCAGTGACTGACACGAGATATTTCAAAATCCGGTCAGGTTTCTGCGCTGAGGTTAGTTCGATTTTGAGCCGGGCTAATTGGCCGCAGATATCTTCTTCCGGCGTTGTTTTTGAAGCGGCGGGTTTGCGATAAAATTTTTTCCGAAAAAGCATTATGCTTGAGAAGAGAACAATGATTCCAGCGATAGCGATAAAAATTGTTCGAATGATCAAACGGAAATCACTTTTAATTTCCAATTCAACGGGTGGTATTTGAAATCTTGTCACTTCCGCGCCCTGTCCTGAAAAAAACTCAAGTTCAAGTTTACGAATGGCGGCGCGGCCGGTTTGATTGCCTTTAAAAGAAAATTGAAAGATTTGTTCCGGAGGGGCGCCTGTTCCCGATGTGGATTGTGTTGATTGCCGGGCGCCTACGAATACGAGATTTTCAAGATTCATTCGTGGCGAAGACATCCGCGATTCGTTTAGTTTCGAATCCCAGCGGATCGATATTTCATAGATTATTTCGTCGGTTATATAGTATGTTTGTTCCGGTTGCCTTATGATGGTAACACCCGAAGAGGTATCATTATTTGCTGCAAATGTGGAGCGGGAGCAGAAGCAGATAAAAAAGTAAACAAGCAGAATAAAACTTCCGCGCCCGGTTTTTGATAAAAGCGCACCAAACCGGAAAGTTTTATTCTGCTTTGTTACGCCTTGGTGATGAAAACCGATCATTTACTTCTTCTTATCATCGTCATCCACAACTTCGTAATCGGCATCTACCGCGTCGCCTTTGTCTTTCTTTTTTTCTTGGCCTTCGGAGTCCGGTGTTTTTCCGGTCTCTGCCGTTTTTTTCTTAGCGGCCTCTTCATACATTTTTTGTGCGATGACATGAGAAGCTGTTGCCAGTTTTTCTTTAGCCTGTTTCATGCTCTCAGCATCATTTGAATCTAAAGATTTACGGGCATCTTTGACGGCGTCTTCAATCTTTGATTTTTCTTCGCCTGAGATTTGGCTGCCGTAGTCTTTAAGTGATTTTTCGCACTGATAAATTAAATTGTCCAGTTCATTTCTGCTTTGGACTAACTCTTGTTTTTTCTTATCATCGTCCGCGTGTGATTGAGCTTCTTTTATGAGTTTATCAACATCATCTTTCGAAAGCCCGGAAGATGATTCGATTCTGATTTTCTGTTCTTTGCCTGTTCCGAGATCTTTGGCTGAAACATGCACAATTCCATTTGCGTCAATATCGAAGGTGACCTCAACCTGCGGAATACCGCGAGGGGCCGGCGGAATTCCTTCGAGATTAAAAAGTCCGAGTGTTCGGCTGTCCGCGGCCATTTGCCGCTCACCCTGAAGTACTTTGACGGTAACAGCTGTTTGATTGTCTGCCGCCGTTGAAAAGATTTCTGACTTTTTAGTCGGGATTGTTGTATTCCGTTCGATTAATTTTGTCATGACCCCGCCCAATGTTTCAATTCCGAGGGAGAGCGGAGTGACATCGAGAAGTAATACGTCACGGACATCTCCTCCGAGGACCCCGGCCTGAATACCGGCGCCAATCGCGACCACTTCATCAGGATTGACTCCCTTGTGCGGTTCTTTTCCGAATAGTTTTTTCACAAGGAGTTGGACAGCCGGCATGCGGGTTTGCCCGCCCACCAAAACCACTTCATCGATTTGGTCCGGTGTTACGCCGGCGTCTTTCATGCAGCGTTCACAAGGGCCAACGGTGCGATCAATGAGGGCCTGAACCAATTGCTCAAGTTTCGCCCGCGTCAGTGTCATGACCAAATGTTTTGGTCCGGAAGCATCTGCCGTGATAAATGGCAAATTGATTTCGGTGGTTTCTGCGGTTGAAAGTTCGCATTTTGCTTTTTCTGCCGACTCACGCAGACGTTGCAGCGCCATCCGGTCTTTTGAAAGATCGATTCCTTCTGATTTTTTAAATTCGCTGGTAAGCCAATCCATAACACAATGATCAAAGTCATCGCCGCCGAGATGTGTGTCGCCATTGGTGGCTTTGACTTCAAAGACGCCTTCACCGATTTCAAGAATGGAGATATCAAAAGTTCCGCCTCCGAGATCGTAAACAGCGATCCGCTCGTCTTTTTTCTTATCCAATCCATACGCGAGTGCGGCGGCTGTAGGCTCATTGATAATCCGCAACACTTCTAAACCGGCGATTTGTCCTGCATCTTTCGTTGCCTGGCGCTGTGAATCGTTGAAATAGGCCGGAACGGTAATGACGGCTTTTGTGATTTTTTCGCCCAAAAAAGCTTCGGCGTCTGAACGCAATTTTTGAAGCACCATCGCAGAAATTTCAGGCGGCGTATAATTGCGGCCGTCGATATTAAAAACCACGTCCGCATTTTTTCCGGATTCAACTTTATATGGAACCAGTTTAATTTCTTCCGAAACTTCGTTGTAGCGGCGTCCGATAAAACGCTTTGCGCTGAAAATGGTACGATCCGGATTTGTGATAGACTGACGCTTGGCTGTTTGTCCTACCAGTCTTTCTCCCTGTTTAGTGAGTGCAACGACAGAAGGGGTTGTTCGATTTCCTTCAACGTTTGGGATCACTTTGGGTTCAGATCCTTCCATGATTGCGACGCATGAATTCGTAGTTCCTAAATCAATTCCGATGATTTTTGCCATTTTAATTCTCCTGTTTTTATTAAATTGTTGTAAATGATTTCAATTTCTATCTTCAGTACATCAATTTCCGTGCCAAACAATTGATTTTATTGCTAGTATAACTTGTTATTAAGAAACGACTTGCAATGTCCATCAAAAAACTTATTGATAAGATATGTGCAGTGGGCCATATCGATACACTGGCGTGCCAGTATTAGCCCGCATTTCTCATCTTTAGGGATGAGAAATGCGCTCAAAGAGCTTTTGCGGAAATCATTTAAATTGCTTTCGCAAAAGGGCTTATCTTTTGCGCGCTGTTTTGTCTATGCGCGCAAAACTTTGGACAGCACGTCCATATTGTCCAAAGCGGTTATTCTCAGCGAGTGAAAAAAACGATGAGAATAACCGGGTTAGTCGGAAATTTTATATTCTTCTATTTTCCTGTAAAGCGTTCTGCGGGAAATTCCGAGACGTTTGGCCGTGATACTTTTGTTTCCGCCGGATTGCTTGAGAGCCTTCCTGATCATTTGATCTTCCATTCCGCGAATCGATTCGACTGATTTCGTGGTTGTTGCGTCGGATTCTATACGGATGGGTTGATTGTGCCTGATGTCGTCCGGAAATTGTTCAAGGCCGATCGTTCCGTTGTTTCCAAGAACGACGGCGCGTTCCATCACGTTTTTTAATTCACGGATATTTCCAGGCCATGAATATTGCTTGAGCGCCTGGCTTGCTTCCGGGGTTATTCCATCGATATTTTTCCGGTTAATTCGTGTAAAATAATTTAGAAAATGATCTACCAGAAGCGAAATATCCGATCGGCGGTTGCGCAGCGGCGGAATTTCAAGCAAAATAACATTGATCCGATAATATAAGTCTTCGCGAAACTTCCCTTTTGTGACCTCGTCCTTTAAATTTTTGTTGGTGGCACAAATCAAACGAACATCCGTTTTGATCGTTTTTGTTCCCCCGACCCGTTCAAACAGGCCGTCCTGAAGGACGCGCAAGAGCTTTGTCTGCATGCCTTCCGGAATTTCCGATATTTCATCGAGGAAGAGCGTTCCCCCGTTTGCACGTTCAAAACGACCGACTCGGCGTTCGGTTGCCCCGGTGAATGCCCCTTTTTCATGTCCAAAAAGTTCGCTGGCGAGTAAAGTCTCCGTAAGCGCGGCCATGTGGACAGTGATCAGCGGTTGATTTCTGCGGGAGCTTCCAAAATGGATTAAATGGGCAAACAGTTCTTTTCCGGTTCCGCTTTCGCCCTGGATTAAAACCGTCGAGTCAGTTTGTGCAACTTGGTTTGCCGTTGAGATGGCTTTCTTAATCGTCTCTGAATTCCCGATGATTTCGCCTGCTTCATGCCGTTCTTGCATGAGCTCTGCGCGGAGATTTACATTTTCTTGTTCTATAGATCTTTGGTGGAGCGCTTTTTTAAGAATTAATTCCAGCTCTTCAAAATTAACCGGTTTGGTCAAATAGTAATAGGCACCGTCTTGCATGGCGCTAACGGCGGTTTGAACCGTGCCGTAGGCGGTGAGGACAATGAAGATAACCTGCGGGTATTTGCGTTTGACTGTATTTAATAATTCAATGCCGTCCATTTCCGGCATTTTTAGATCGGCCAAAACAATATCCGGGCAATCTTCCTTCATGAGTTCAAGTGCCGCCTTTCCGTTTTCCGCAAGGACAACGTCGTAATCCCATGACTCAAGAATCGGTTTGATTCCTTCCCGTGTATTTTTTTCGTCATCGACGACTAAAATCGTTGCCCACATTCCCATGATTAACCTTTGCCTTTTTGGGAAGTTTCATTAAGCGGTAATTCAAGCTTTTCTTTTCGGATTGGAAGAACGATTCGAAAAGTAGTGCCCATATTTACCTTGCTTGTGGCTTCGATCCTTCCGTGATGTTCCGAAATGATTTGATAGGCAATCATCAGTCCGAGACCGCTACCTTCTTCCTTGGTGGTGAAATAGGCGTCGAATATTTTTGGAAGTTTGGATTCCGGAATGCCGACGCCGGTATCCTGAATTTGTATGAAACATAATTTGTCTTTTAAACCCGTCTGAATGTTTAATTTTCCGCCGCGCACCATAGCCTGAATAGAATTCTTAACCAAATTGATGAACACCTGTTGCATGCGATCCTGATCGATCAGAAAAAGCGGAATTTCGGCATTCAGCTGTTGTGTCACTTGAATTTTTGATTCTTTGAGTTCTGGCCTGAGAAAGTCAACGGTTTTGGAAATCAGATCATTGATATTGGTCAATTCGTAATTGAGAGGTTTTTTCCGCGTTGCCCGAAGAAAATTCCTGATGATTTCGTCGAGGCGATTCGTTTCTTCTCTGAGGATTGCGAGTTCGTTTGTCAAAGGGTCTGTATTTTTTTGTTTCAGGGATTGTATTTTGTTCGAAAGAAGTTTTAAGTGGATGTTGATGGAATTGAGCGGATTGCCGATTTCATGGGCGATTCCCGCTGCCAATTCAAATATGGATTTCCAATTTTCTTTTTGAAACTGTTCGCGAATCAGAATTTCATTTTGGCTGATATTTTCGATGAGAATGACAGAATATGTTTTCGCCATGATGGTTTCATATCTGAGCGATAACTTAATCAGCATTGGACGTGGAATTAAAACCTCAATGTTTTCATGGGAAACTTCATTCCGTTCCTGCAGCGCGGATTGGACGCGGGCTTTTAATCGGGTGTCCTGTAGAATAGTCATATAATTTCGCTCATGGGACTGCTCTGAGGACAGGTCGAAGAGTTGCCGGATCCGGCGGTTAATGAAAACGACTTCCTGTTTTGCCGACAGGACCATCACGCCTTCGAGAATATGATCGAACAGGGAGAAAAGAAAATTTCTATCCTGTCCAAGTTCGAGAACATAACTTTGCAGGTTTTTTTTATCAATTTTATCGATTCGATGGATCAATCGGTCTATAAATTCGTTGGTGATCATGCTCTCATGGGTTTTTTAAAAGGTTCATTTGTATGAATACTGCACGGCTTTGACTTTTTCAATCATTTTTCTCAACAGATCATGATTTTTCTGTCCGATGCTTTTTTCGATTCCGCTGGCTGTATCAACGGCATAAGGCTTAATGGTGCTCAGGGCCGCGTCAATATTATCCACGGTTAATCCGCCGGCTAGAAATAATTTTTCCCGGACATAAGGTTTATCTTCTATGATTTTCCAATCAAATGTTTTCCCGGTTCCGCCCAGTTCGTTTTTTGAGTAGGTATCAAATAGAAAAGCTTCGACATTATATTCCTCCAGGCGTTTTAAACTCATTCGATCCTTGATGCGGAAGGTTTTGATGACGTTGAAGCCTTTATCAGTAAAATAATCACAATGCCGAGATGTTTCGTCTCCGTGAAACTGAAGCCACTTAAGCCCTAAAAGGTTTGCGATTGATGCTACCTCATCTTTCGATTGATTCGCAAAGACACCGACGAAGGTTTTGAAATGTGGGAATTTGCCAATGATGGATTTCGCAACAACGGGATCAATCTTTCGCTTGCTTTCCGCAAAAACAAATCCAAGATAGTCGGCTCCCAAATCAATCGCAAGTTTGACGTCATCGAAATTTGTATTTCCGCAAATCTTAATTTTTGGCATTATTTGGTTTTCCTTTTTTGGTTTTGCCCAGCATTTCCAGGATCGTCGATTTGACGTTTCTGGATTTCATGAGCGAAGTTCCGACGAGAAAAGAATTAACCCTTAAATTTAAATACTCGCAGATCTGTTTGTGTGACTCGATTCCGCTTTCAATGACTGGAATGATTGTTTTGGGTACGGATGAAAGTAATTGTTTTGCATAGGATGGATTAATGCGTAATGTTTTTAAATCCCGGTTATTGATGCCGATGATTTTTGCACCGGCTTTTAATGCTCGTCTAAGTTCGTGTTTGGAACGGACTTCGATAAGCGGGTCCATACCGAACCATTCGCCAAGGCTGATTAACATTTCCAGATTTCTGTCGTCTAACAACGAAGCAATGAGGAGAAAAGCATCTGCGCCGAGCACGAATGTTTCGCAGACTTGATAAGGATCGATGATGAAATCTTTTCGTAAAATCGGTAACTTAGTGTTGCGGCGAACCTGTTTCAATATTTTTGGGCTCCCTTTAAAGAAACGTTCTTCAGTCAAGATTGAGATTGCGCACGCTCCTGCTTTTTCGAAATCTTTTGCGAGTGAAACCGGCGAGAAGTTTTTTCGGATAAGCCCGTGAGAGGGTGAGGCTTTTTTAAGCTCGCAAATCAAATTAATCCCTTTTTTGCGGTTCAAGGCTTTCATAAAGCCGTGTTTTTTAGGGGGGAGTTGACGGGCTATTTTGAGTAAATGCGCGAGTGGCATTTTCTGCTTCTGAATGAGTAATTCCCGTTTTTTATAACAGACTATTTTATCTAGAATCATGGCTTGATTTTACCAGATTTTGTAAAGATTTCCATGCAGAACCGCTGTCGATGGATTCCGCCGATAATGACAATCCCTCCTTGATGGATTTGGCCAAACCCGCGACATACAAAATTGCCGCTGCGTTCAAAATGACAACGTTCCGTTTTGTTCCCTTTACTTTTCCAAGCAGGATTTGATGAGCGAGTCGGGTGTTATATTTTTTATTTTTACCCGCAATTTCGTTTTTATTCCCGGATCTCAGTTTCAATTCGCGAGGATTGAATATCGAATGATTTAATTGGTGGCGTTTAATTTCGAACAGAAAAGCTTTTGAAAAGATGGTTAATTCGTCGAAACCTCCCAGATTATAAAAAACAACAGCATGATCATATCCTATTTTTTTTGCTGTTTGTGCTACTATGGCGGCATAATCTTTTCGAAAAACGCCAATGACTTGCCGTTTTGGACGTAATGGATTCACGAGAGGTCCAACGAGATTGAAAATAGTTTTGATTCCTTTTCGGCCCAAAGATTGTCGGATAGGTTGAATCCGTTTAAATATCGGATGGTATAACGGGGCATGAAAGTAACCGAAACCATGTTTCTCGATTGCGTGAAGCATCAATTTTGGGCTCGCGTCAATTCGAACACCCAAACTTTCCATCAAGTCCGAACTGCCGCATTGAGATGAAATGCTTCGGTTTCCGTGTTTTGCAATCGAAGCCCCTGCCCCGCTCGCGACCAGACATGCAAGCGTTGAAATATTAAATGTATGCGCGTTATCTCCGCCAGTGCCGCAGCCGTCAACTAACGTGAGTGACTTTCCGAGCCGTAGAGGTGGCTCCAGTTCGTGAACAAGCTTTACCAACCCGTAAAGCTCGTTTAAATGGATTCCTTTTTTTTGCAGGAGGAGGAGCACGGTTGCGCCAAAATTGAGATTGGATTTTTTTGTTAGAAACAAATAGCGGAAAGCATCCTTCATTTCACGGACACTTAGATCTTTTCCGAGTAATAGGCGGTCGATGACAAGATTCAATTTGATCATTTTTTACAGCAACTCGAGAAAATTGGATAATATTTTTTTTCCGCAATTTGTTAGGATTGATTCCGGATGAAACTGAACGCCGAACGTGGGATGGTGGCTGTGTTTAAGCCCCATGATTTCCTGCTCTTTTGTCCATGCCGTAATTTTAAGCAGTGACGGGAGTGTTTTTCGTTCAACCAGCAGTGAGTGATAGCGTGTTGCGGTGAACGGATTTTCGATTTTTTTGAAAAGATGGGAATGGTCATGATAAATTTTCGAAGTTTTCCCATGCATAATTTTTTTTGCGCGAATGACTCTCCCGCCAAAAACGTGTCCGATGCACTGATGTCCGAGGCAAACGCCCAGAATGGGAATCTTTCCGCTAAAAGCCTGAATGGCCTCATTTGAAATTCCGGCTTCCCGAGGTGTGCATGGGCCCGGAGAAATAACGAGTCCTTCCGGTTTCATTTTCTTGATTTTGGAAACGGAAATTTTATCATTGCGATACACTTTAACGTCCGTGCCAAGCTCATATAAATATTGGACCAGGTTATAAGTGAATGAATCATAATTGTCGATCATTAAAATCATGGCGGACTCACGTTTTGCTTTTTTTGACTGCTAAAAACAATGCTTTTGCTTTGTTAATTGTTTCTTGATATTCGTTTTTCGGTTTCGAATCATAGACAATGCCGGCACCCGCTTGCACATAGGCCCTTCCGTGATCAATGAAGATGGTTCTGAGGATAATGCACATATCCATATCGCCGTTTAAACTGAAATAACCGAGTGAGCCCGCATACGGTCCGCGTTTTTCGGGTTCCAATTCGTTAATGATTTGCATGGCCCTGATTTTCGGCGCACCTGAAACGGTTCCGGCGGGAAACGTTGCTCGTAATAGATCAAATGCCGTCTTTCCTGTTTTTAATTTAGAAACAACGTCGCTTACCAAATGCATGACGTGAGAATATCGCTCAACTCGTCCGAATTGTTTGACATGGACGCTGCTTCGCTCCGAAACCCGGCCTAAATCGTTGCGGCCTAAATCGACTAACATCAAATGTTCGGCCAGCTCTTTGGGCGATGAACGGAGCGCATTTTCATATGCCAGATCTTCTTTTTCCGTATCACCCCTCGGACGTGTTCCCGCAATCGGTTTTACTTCCGCTATGTTTTTTGTTTTCCGGGTTAAAACTTCTGGTGACGATCCAACGAGGGTTTTCTTGCCATATTTGAAGTAGAACATATAGGGAGACGGATTTAAAGATCGGAGTCTCCGATAAACTTCGAATTCGTTGTTGACGAGCCCCAAATCGAATCGTTGTGACAAGACAGTCTGGATAATGTCTCCTGCGCGGATATATTCCTTCGCTTTTTTAACCATTCCCTCGAATTGCCTTCGGGTTATGTTTGATCGGAAGGTGGTGTTCGAGCCGCTTTGTTCGACATTTAAAAGGCCTGATTTCAGCGGAAGCGGACGCTTTAGTTGCGATTCAATTTTTTTCAGTTGCATGATTGCATTTTGATAAATTCTTTCGGGTTTGCGATCGACATGGGCGAGGTGAATAATTTTTAAATGATGTTTGATGTGATCAAAAGCAATCAGGTTGCGTGCGAAAAACAAGACCGCATCCGGAAAGTTTAAACCGGGTTTCGTTTTTAATTTAATGTCTTCAAACTGGCTGACTAATTCATATCCGATATAGCCGACAAATCCACCCGTAAATTTGGGAAGTGTTTGATCCGGAACATAGCGGTAACATTCCATAATTCGTTCGATGATGTGCAGCGGATCTTTTTGGTCTTTGAATGTTTTCCGCCGCCCCTTTTTAATCAGGTGACATGAACCGCGTGAATATTCGAGGATTGCGTCAGGATCAGTGCCAATGAATGAAAAACGCCCTAATCTTTCCCCGAGCTCAACGGATTCGAGAAGAAACGCATTTTCTTTTTTTGACGCAATTTTTAGAAAAACGGAGACCGGCGTTTCAAGGTCTGCCGGAAATTCGAACGAAACCGGAATGGTGTTTCCTTTTTTGCAAAGTTTTAAAAATTCCGGATAAGAAGGAGTAATCTTCATTTTTTCTTATAAACCTTGTTAGGATCAAATAATTGTTTTGCCGTAACCGGTTTCATATTTCCCTTTTCGTTGACGGGAAACACAAAACAACTTTTATAACCCAGATGACATGCGCCGCCTTTTTGAGCAACTTGAATGAGGAGTGTGTCCCGATCGCAATCCGTGAATACTTTTTTAACGATTTGAATGTGACCGGATTCTTCGCCTTTCACCCAGAATTTTTTTCGAGATCTTGAATAAAAACATGTTTTTTTAATTTTCAGCATTTTTTTAAGAGACTCTTCATTGACATATGCGACCATCAAGACTTCTTTGGTTTTGATATCCTGAACGATTGCCGGCATTAACCCCTGTTCATCAAATTTAAAATTAATCATTTAAACCTCTTGTGTTTAGATGCGGATTGGTAAACCTTTTCGTTTCAAATATTGTTTAACTTGTTGTATTGTTAATTCTCCAAAATGAAATAAGGAGGCTGCAAGAACTGCGCTAGCTTTTCCGCTCACGAATCCGTCATAAAAATCCCGCAGAGAACCTGCGCCGCCGGAAGCGATCACCGGAATTGAAACGGCCTCTGAAACGCGTTTTGTCAATTCAAGATCGTAACCCATCTTGGTTCCATCGCGATCCATGCTGGTTAGTAAAATTTCGCCGGCCCCGAGTTTTACGCATTTTTGAGCCCATTCGATTACATCAAGAGGTGTTTCTTTGCGTCCGCCATGGGTATAAACGCTCCATTTATTTTTGCCGGTTTTTTTGGCATCGATTGCGACAACAATACATTGAGAACCGAACCGTGTACTTGCTTCCGCAACCAGAATCGGATTTTCGACGACGCTCGTGTTGAGTGAAACTTTATCACACCCCGCTTTTAGCAATTGACGGATATCTTCCAAAGATCGAATTCCCCCGCCGACGGTGAACGGTATATATATGGTTTCGGCCACTTTTTCGACCATCTGCAATGTGATTGGTCTTGATTCGTGCGACGCTGTAATATCTAAAAAAATCAATTCATCTGCCGCAGAATTATCATAAGCTTTTGCACATGCGACGGGGTCGCCCGCATCTTGCAGATTGACAAAGTTAACTCCTTTGACAACGCGCCCGCGATTGACATCCAAACAAGGGATAATCCGCTTAGTCAGCATGGGGCGTTAATTCTTTCTCAGTCATAATATTTTCCTGTATCGAATCCACCATGGCTTGCATATAGGCCCGCAAATGAAAGATGTAAGACACAACGATTAAGCCGGAAAATACAATCAACCAATAGCTTAAATTCAAGTAACGTGTGAATAACGATTCATTATGCCAGATCATGATAAAGCCAAAAATGGATATCACAAACAAGCCCCAACCGATGAGGGATAGTGACTCGTATCGCTGTTGAGTTTTTTTGTACCACGTTTTATTTTTATTTTTTAACTTGCGTAACAAATCGCCAAGGACAAGCTGGCGAAAAGTAAGGCCGACAAGAATTGATACAATTGCGATCAATGCCCACGACCAGTTTCGCCCGTCCCCGATAGATTGCTGGATTTCTTGGAACATAAAGTCACCTTTAGTTAGAATTTTGATAGGTCTCGATTGCCTCTTTCAGATCAATTTTTTGTTCGTAAAGTGCTTTCCCGATGATGACGCCTTTGAATTTTTCGGTTTTAATTTTTGAAAGCTGTTTTAAATCATACAGGTTCGATATGCCTCCGGACAAAATGATATCCATGCTGGTGTCATTTAGAAGTTGTTCCAATCCTTTTATGTTCGGACCCATCAGCATTCCATCACGGTGAATATCGGTATAAATAATCGTTTTGACGCCCATGTCTTGAAGTTGCTTGCAAAAAGGCAGCAATTCGTATTTCGCATCCCCGCTCACCCATCCGTGAGTTTGGATGATTTTATCTTTTACGTCAACGCCCACCGCAATCCGTTCGGCAAAAGTTTTGAGAAGGTTTTTCAGAAAATCAATATCGGTGGCTTTGGTGCCAAGGACAGCCCGGGAGACGCCGGATTCCAAGATTTCTCTAACATCGTCAAATGTCCGCAATCCTCCGCCGAATTGGATTGAAGCATTGACGACAGTCATAATATTTTTTAAACTTCCTAAATTTTGGCGATGGCCTTCAAACGCTCCGTCCAGATCAACAATATGAATCATTTTTGCGCCAGCGCGCTGCCAGAGAAGCGCAACTGTTTCGGGGGTGTGAGAATAAACCACCTGTTGATCGCGTTTTCCCTGTGTTAAACGAACGACGCAACCACCCTTTAAGTCGATTGCCGGAATGATTAACATGTCAGATCTCAATAAAGTTTTTTAGAATTTGCAGTCCCATTTTTTGGCTTTTTTCGGGATGAAACTGGGCTGCAAAAATATTTGCTTGTGATAATATGGCCGGAAATGTAATTCCGTAATCGGTCTCTCCGGCGATGATTTCCGTCCGTTTCGGTTTTCCATAATAGGAATGGACGAAATAAAAATGACTATTTTTCAGAATTTTTTTCAGGATCGGCGATTTCATTTTAATATTCACTTGATTCCAACCCATGTGCGGGATTTTCAATTCATTTGTTTGGTCTTTGGGAAACCGTTTTACGGTTCCTTTGAAAATTCCGAGCCCGGGGATTCCTTTGTTCTCATCGCTCCCTTCAAACAAAAGTTGTAGGCCCAAACAAATTCCGAAAAAAGGCTTTCCGTCATTAATGAAATTACGAATCGTTAAAATGAGTTTTCTTTTTTTAAGTTCACTCATGGCATCGCCGAATGCGCCGACACCCGGAAGAACCAATTTATTTGATCTTGATAATTTTTCAGGATTGCTCCCGACATAGACACTTCCGCCGAGCGCTTCAAAAGCTTTGCTGACGCTTCTCAGATTCCCCATGCCATAATCGATGATTCCGATAAGATTTTTTACCATGGCATGACTATAATGTTCCCTTGGTGGAGGGCACGCCTTTGATGCGCGGATTGCGGCGAGTGGCCATTTCCAGAGCTTTTGCGAGTGCTTTAAAGGTCGCTTCAATAATGTGATGCGTGTCTTGGCCGCTGACAATTTCGACGAAAAGGTTAATTTCCGAATTTTGTGAAAATGCCCGCAGAAATTCGGTCGCGTCGTGGAAGGAATATGTTTCCATTCGTGTAAATTTAACACCTTTATTTTGAATGACGTTAAATGCCGGCCGTCCTGAAAAATCGAGCGTTATACGAACAAGCGTATCGTCCATTGGAACCGATGAAAAGCCGAAACGTTGAATGCCGGTTTTTTTGTCTAATGCTTTCGCGAAAGCTTTCCCTAAGGAAATTCCGATATCTTCATTGGTGTGATGAATATCAACCGCCAAGTCCCCTTTGGCTTTGACTTGAAGATCCAGCAAACCGTGCTTGGCCAGACTCGTCAGCATGTGATCGAGAAACGGGATTCCGGTCGAAATTTTTGATTTCCCGCAGCCGTCTATATTTAAAACAATTTTAATTTTCGTTTCTTTGGTTTCCCTAAGAATCTTTGACCTGCGCTTAGGCATTCGTTTTTTCCTTTTCTTTTTCTGCTTTTGAATTTGTTAATTCGTCCACAAACCTTGATTCGAGAGATATCCGGTGAAGAATCAATCCCTCGATTTCCGTAAGCTTCCGAACCGGCTCCCTGACTTTTGCCAGTGCTTCTTTTGTGTAACGGATGATTTGAGAGCCCTTGATAAATGATGCGGCGCTGAGCGGCGAATAATACCGAGCTGTTCCGCTTGTCGGGAGAACGTGGCTTGGCCCGGCAACATAATCGCCAATGACTGCGGGTGAATAGGGGCCTAAAAAGATAGCACCGGCATGATTGATGTACTTGAGGCAATCTTCCGGATTTTCCGTCATAATTTCAAGGTGTTCCGGTGCGATTTCATTAACGACATCAAACCCTTCTTTTAAATTTTTGACAAGAATAATATAACCTTGTTCAACGCGGCCTTTAATCGTTTCTGCCAGTTTTTTCGAGGTGGTGACAAGATAAGAAATTCCGCCAAAGTGTTCCGCCTGTGCCAGCAGATCGCAAGTCACATAATTTGGATCGGCATCCTGGTCGGCGAGGATAGCAACTTCGCTGGGGCCCGCGACCATGTCGATATCCACAAATCCATAAACTTGCCGCTTTGCTTCGGCAACATATTGATTTCCGGGGCCAACAATTTTATCAACTTTTCGAATGGTTTTTGTTCCGAATGCCAGGGCTGCAATTGCCTGTGCTCCGCCAACCCGATAAATTTCTTTTACGCCGAGCAAATCTGCCACGACCAGGATGTGCGGATCGATTTCGCCCGTGTCTCGGTTTGGCGGTGTTGCAATCGCAATTTCTTTAACGCCGGCAACTTTTGCAGGAATTAACGTCATATAAACTGTCGAAACAAGCGGTGCGGTTCCGCCCGGAATGTAAACTCCGACGCGTTCGATGGGACGGTATTCTTTTCCAAGGAGGATGCCGTCGTTTCCCTTGATGGTAAAAGAGGGCCGTAGTTCGGCTTCGTAATAAGCGGTCACGTTGTCACGAACTTGTTTTAGAAGCGGGACAAACGCGAAATTGATTTTCTCATATGCCCGATTAATATCGCTTTCTTTGACTGCGATTCGCTTTGCCGGCATTAATAGTCCGTCGAATTGGCGGGTAAATTTAAGCAGCGCGGAATCACCCTTTGCTTTTACTTCGAAAACGATCCGGCTGACTTTTTTGATTAATTCCTTGTCAGCTTCATAGCCGATCGGACGGTTGATTTTTTTAAGCGTTTGCTTTTCCCAATTGAATATCTGCATATTTTTTCTGTCAGTTGATAATTGTCGGTAATATCTCGAGAGCTTTCTGGATTCCCGAAAGTGATTTTCCTCCGCCCTGTGTCCAATCTTTTCTGCCGCCCGCACTTCCATCAATGAGCGGTGTTAATTGTGCGGCAATTTTGCGGGCGTCAAATTGTGAATTGTTTAAATCTTTTGTCAAGGCGACGACCATGCTGACTGTTTCGTCTGTCGTCCCAAAGAGAACCAAAATTGTTTCTTTTGTTTTACTTCTAAGCTTATCTGCAATTTGCCGTAAAACCGATAAGTCTTTGCCCTCCATCATAGCCGAAATGACCGCCACATTTCCACATTTTTGAGCATGGCTTATTAGGGCGTCAAGATCGACATGATCCTGTGACTTTTGAAGGATTCCCTTTTCCAGTTCTTTAATTCGTTTCTGAAGTTTTTCGATTCTTTCAGGGATGTCGTCGATTCCGACTTTTAAAATGGACGATAATTTCGCTAACAGATCGCGAAGGTCATTGACATACTGAATCGTATTGAGTCCTGTTATTGCCTCAATTCGGCGAGTGCCACTGCTAATCGAAGTTTCAGAGATGATGGAGAATCCGCCGATATCGCCCGTTCGCTCGCAATGGGTTCCTCCGCAAAGTTCCCGGCTCACTTCCGGGACGCTAACAAGGCGGACATCTTTCCCGTATTTTTCTCCGAAAAAGGCCAAAGCGCCTTTTTGAATCGCTTGATCATAGCTTATTGTTTCGATTTCAACTTCCCGATTTTGCAAGATGCTCAAGTTCACTTCTTCTTCTATTTGTTTTACGGTTTCCGGAAGTAATGCCGCCCCGTGAGTAAAATCGAAACGGAGTTTTTCGAAACCGACATAGGAACCAACCTGGCGGACATGCGTCCCTAAAACTTTCCTCAAAGCCGATTGAAGAAGATGGGTCGCGGTATGATTTCTCTTCGTTGCGTTTCGAAGATCAAGATTTACCTCGGCTTTGCATGCCGCGCCTATTTTGGCGATGCCTTTAATCATTTTCCCGTAATGATAAATGACTTGTCCTTTTGACTGTGTTTCGCGGACATCAAATTCGAATTTGTCAGAGTAAATTTTCCCGCGAGCTCCGACTTGTCCACCGCCCTCGGGATAGAACGGGGTCTGATCGAGGATAATCGCGCCGGTTTCTTCCGTGCTCTTAAAATAAATGACTTTGGCTTCGGCCGCCAATTTTTCATAACCTAAAAAGGTTGTTTTAGGGATAGATCTCGATTCCAGGTCTTCGTCGGAAATAACGAAAATCGAATCAGCAATTTTACTTGATTCCTTTGCGCGCGCGCGTTGTTCATCAAGAAGGCGGTTAAAGGTTCCTTTTTCGATGGCAACTCCCTGTTCATCCGCAATCACGCGTGTTAATTCCTCGGGGAAACCGTAAGTATCATAAAGAAGAAATACGTTTTCGCCCGACAAGGATTTATTTTTCTTTGTTTTAGCATCCTCGATTTTCCGGGATAAGACGATAAGTCCTTTGTCCAACGTTTCAATGAAGCGTTCTTCTTCGTTTGCGATGACTTTTTCAACACTTTGACGTGACTGATCGAGCTCCGGATAGGCATCCCGAAGCGAACTGATAATGTCCGGGACAATTTTCGCCATGAACGAATCTTTCATGCCGGCCATTTTTGCTTGCCACACAGCACGCCGGATGAGTTTGCGAATGACGTAGCCGCGCCCTTCGTTTGAAGGATACGCTCCGTCTGAAATTGAGACAACGGCCGCGCGCGCATGGTCAGCGACCGCATATAAACGAGTGATCGGGGCGGGAAGGGTTCCCCTGAAACAGTTTTTTAACGCTGTTAAGATCGGCTCGAATATATCGGTTTCAAAATTGGTCTTTTTCCCCTGAATGACACAGGCAAGACGCTCGAGCCCCATTCCGGTATCGATGTTTTTATTCTTGAGCGGAATGAGAGAACCGTCGCTTTGGCGGTCATATTGCGTAAAAACCAAGTTCCAAATTTCCGCATACCGGCGAGATTCGTCTTCGATCCAAAACTTTGAACGGTCACAATTCGGAAACCATTCAGCATTTTGTTCGTAATAGATTTCTGAACACGGGCCACAGGGACCGTTCGGTCCGGATTCCGGTGCATCAGCAGGCCAGAAATTAGAATGATCGCCCATTCTTGCGATGAGTTCCTTTTTAATTCCGATTTTTTTTGACCAAATATCAAATGCTTCCTGATCGTTCCGGTGAACGCTGATAAAAAGCCGTTCAGCCGGAATCTTCAATGTTTTTGTCAGATATTCCCATGCCCACGCGATGGCCTCTTCTTTGAAGTAATCACCGAAGGAGAAATTGCCGAGCATTTCAAAAAAAGAATGGTGGTAAGGCGTTTTGCCGACTTCATCCAAATCGCCCGTGCGCAAGCACTTTTGCGATGAGGTGGCCCGCTTGAGGTCCGTTTTGATGCCGAGAAAATATTCTTTAAATTGATTCATCCCGGCACCCGTAAACAAGAGCGTCGGATCGCTCTGAGGAATGAGCGAATCACTCTTAATGACCGAATGGCCCTTGCTTTTAAAAAAATCTAAGTAGCTTTTTCGTATTTCGGCAGTTTTCATTTCTTTCCCAAAATCTTATTCTTTGGATTCTCCGGAAGAAGTTTTCATGGCCTCTGTGACAATGTCACGGCATAAATTAAAATCAAATCCTTTTCGAATCAAAAAATCGTAAAGGCGTTTCTTTTTTTTGACGGGGTCAAGATTCGGATGCCGATGGATTTGCTCTATCGCAAGCGAACGGGCCAAGTCGAGCTCTGTCTCGCGAGAGTAGGCGCTTAATGCTTCGTCAATTAAATTTGTTTTATAGCCTTTCCGCTTCAACTCAAATTTCATCCGGATCCGGCCTTGCCGTTTTCCCTGGATGGCGTATTGAACAGCCTGTGTTAATGTTTTCTTTTCATTTAAAAAGCCTTCGCGTTCAAGTCGATCAATGACGTTGGCAATGATCGTATCGTCATAACCTTTCTTCTGCATATGCCGAACGATGTCGTTCCTGCTCCGATTCGACATTGCCATAAGACGGACTGCATAGATATATCCTTGCTTCAACTTTGAATCCGGTGTCGTAGGGGCTTCCATGGATATCCGGCCTTTGAGGGTTGATAAAAAAACGGCGGATAAATATTTTACCCACCGTATTTTTGTTTGTGACCACCGTTTGGTAAATTATTTCTTACTTTCGGCTTCAACTTCCGGGCGTCTGGTGATATCAATTCCGGCCGCCAAATCCGTCACCAGCCGTTCTTTGACTTTGGCTTCAATTTCATCAAGTAAGTTGGGGTTTTCTTTTAAGAAATAGCGGACGGCTTCACGCCCTTGACCGAGTTTTTCAGGCCCGTAGGTAATCCACGTCCCCGACTTTTCCAGAATTTCATATTGCAGCGCCATATCGAGGATGCTTGATGAACGCGAAATTCCTTCGTCAAACATAATGTCAAACTCACAAGTCTTAAACGGAGCGGCGCATTTATTCTTTACGACTTTTACTTTGACACGATTCCCGATAATGTCTTCCCCTTTTTTGATGGAAGCTATTTTTCGGATGTCGAGGCGCATAGAAGAATAAAATTTTAGCGCTGTTCCGCCCGGCGTGGTTTCGGGATTACCAAAAACAATTCCGATTTTCTGCCGGAGCTGGTTGATAAAAATGATACAGGTTTTTGAGCGGCTGGCGATGGACGTCAGCTTTCTCAATGCCTGTGACATCAGGCGTGCTTGCAATCCCATGTGTGCATCGCCCATCTCTCCCTCGATTTCTGCGCGCGGCGTAAGAGCTGCGACGGAGTCGACGACAATCAGATCAATCGCATTAGAACGGACAAGCATTTCCACGATTTGAAGGGCCTGTTCGCCGGAATCCGGTTGCGAAATCAGAATTTCTTCAAGCTTAACGCCTAATTTTTTTGCGTAGGTGGGGTCGAGCGCATGTTCTGCATCAATAAAGGCTGCAACGCCCCCCTTTTTTTGAACTTGTGAAAGAACACTCAGCGTCAGCGTAGTTTTTCCGCTGCCTTCCGGCCCATAAATTTCAACTATCCGTCCTCGGGGAATGCCGCCGATTCCGGTAATAATGTCAAGACTTAGCGCGCCCGTTGAAATGGCTTCCCAGTCTTTGCTGACATCTTGGCCGAGCGTCATGATTGCGCCTTTTCCGAACTGTTTTTCAATTTGCTGTAGAGTTAGCTCCAGTGCTTTTTGTTTTTCTATTGAAGCTTTGCTGGTTGGTTGTTCTTTAGTTTCTGTTTTCTTTTTGATTGTCATTTTGAACCCCTTCGGCGCGAATTGCCTCGCGCCATGGAAAATTTTTATTCCGGAATCGTAGAAAAATGATGTCAGAAAATAATGCGGTTATTTCTGAAGCTATGAAACCGGTTTTTATTCGTAACATGTTGAATTATACAGACTTAGCCAAACCTTGTAAAGAATTTCTTCTCTTTAGCAATGTGCCTTTACGTTGGTCGGTGCTAAATCGGATTCACACATTAGAATGGCTTTTTTGAGATCACCCAAATATTCACAACCGATCGTAATTCCCTTCTTTGTTGGCACCATCTCTTCTTTCCCCTCCGGCCGGAAATAAAGCCGTAAATCAACGTATTTCTTTTGTTTATATTCCTTTAAGGTAACGAAAATTGATTCATTTTCTCCCCGCGCAAAGCTGTAACATTTAGAATTTTCCATGGTAATAGGTCTCCTTTTTGTTATTTTTTTGCGGGAAAGTAAGGAAGGAATATTGCTTTTTCAGCAAATTCTTTATGCATTATATAAATATTGATGGGTCTGTCAAGCTAAATGTTTTCCGTTCGAATTCATTTGTTTGAGGTCGCGGAATACATAAATGAGGCCTGATGCGCTCGTTACGATCGCAAGGATGTACCAAAGATATTCGGTGATATGCCATTGACCAAGCAGCATGATCACAGCGATCATTTGAAGGACGGTTGTGATTTTTCCGAAATAGTTTGGTCTGATGGTCATTTTGTTCGTGGTGAAAAAAAGAATCAAAAGTCCGCAAACAAGGACGAGTTCTCTGAAGACAATGATGATGATAATCCATGCCGGTGGCTTGATAAGATAAGCGCTGGACAGTGAAATGGCGACGAAGCAGGATACCAAAAGCAACTTATCCGCAAATGGATCTAAGAAGGTGCCCAGTTGAGTTTTTAAATTGAATCGGCGTGCAATATATCCATCCAAACCGTCTGTGATAATGGCAACAATAAAAAGGAGAAATGCGCAAAGTTTTAAATTCTGCTGTGTGTTATTTGCGTAAGCAATGCAAGTTACAATACCCGGGACAAGTAAGATTCGTATGAGTGTGATAAAATTCGGTATATTCAAGTTCTCACACTGAAGATTAGACTAAGACTTTATTGAATTCCTCTGCCAGTTTAGAGTCTTCATGCTCAATTCCCTCGACATCGTGAGACAATCTTACCGACACTATTTTGGAGACGCCTGGTTCTTCCATTGTGATTCCATATAACGAATCACCGATCGAAATGGTTTTTCGGCTGTGTGTCACGATGATAAATTGGGTCGTATCGAGGAACGGTTTTAACACGCTTAAGAAGCGATCCGTATTTGCCTCGTCAAGCGGCGCATCGACTTCGTCCAATACGCAAAAAGGAGAAGGGCGGACAGAAAAAAGCGAAAAAAGCAATGCTAAGGCAGTCATCGCTTTTTCGCCGCCGGAAAGAAGCGTAATATGTTGCGGCTTTTTGCCGGGAGGGCGTGCGATAATATCGATTCCGGAATCGAGTGGATGCAATTCGTCTAACAAGATTAAATCGGCATGTCCGCCGCTGAATAAAACCTTAAAATATGATTGAAAAGATTCTTTTACTTTCAAAAAGGTTTCATCAAATAATTTCTTGGTTGTCCTGTTAATCTTTCGAATGGTTTCGAGCAGTTGCTCCTTCGAATCAATCAAATCCTTCTGTTGAGCCACTAAAAACTGGTAGCGCTGGTTGAGTTCATCGTGTTCTTCAATCGCCAGTAAATTAACGGGGCCAATTTCATCGAGCTTAGAACGGAGCTTCTCGATTTCCTCTTCCATCATCGGGCGTTCTTCGTCCGCAATAACGTAATCGTCAGGATTTAATTCGGTGAGAGAAATTTTATAACGTGTTTGCAATTCATGACGTGCATTTTCTTTCCGATGCCCGATTTCAATTTCCTCAATGCTGATTTCGTGAAATTTTTGTTTCTCGTCGGATACAGACCGTGTCAATTCATTGAGTTCCGACAGGAGTGTTTCACGATAAGTTTGAACTTCGTTGCGTTCCTTTTTGGTGTGTTCAACGAGAACGGTTTTCTCAATGACCTGTTGATTGACCATGATTTTTTCTTCTTCAAGCTTTGTGAGCTCCTCAGTGAGTTTGGAAACTTCCTTAGCAGCTATTTCCCTTTCAGAGGTCAATATAAGTACGCGTTGGTCAATATCTGAATATTGGCCTTTTAAGAACGCCAAGCCGTTTTCAATATCATCTTCCTTTTCGCGTAAGACTTCGAAGCGCGCCAAAATATAGGAAAGATCTCGGACAACATGGTCTTTTTGCTCTTTAAGAACGCTGATGGCGTGTTGCAGTTTATCAAATATCGCGCGTAGGTCTGCTTCTGTTGCTTCAAGATTTGTTAAGGAGCCCGAATAAGCGGTTCGCTCTTCTCGCAGTTGCTTCATTTCGGCCGCATTTTGGATCCCCTCTGCGGTGATTAACCTCAGTTCGGAAAAAATACTAATTGCTTGTTCACGTATTCCATCAAAGGAGGCAGATATGCGGGCATGTGCTGACTGACATTTTTTTAAATCTTCCCGGAACTTATCTTCTTCTTTGGTTAGGATTAAAAGGCGCTCTTCGTATTGATAGCACAAATTGTTGATGTTGTTGATTTTTTCGGAGGCTTTATCCAAAGTTTGACGAAGTTCGCGCATGTCTTTTTTGGCCGTCCAAGGAGGGGGGTCTGTTTTTTGATTGCTGGGATTCCGATAAAAGATTCTATTTGCTGCAAACAAAAAATATCCGGATTTTGTCACAAAGGTTGAAGCTTTTGATAAGGCAAGCACCTCCCTCAGGCGTTCAATCGCGCAATCTTTTATAATGTAAACATCTTTCAGCAACTCACGTATCAATGGGCTATAGCCTTCTTCGATTTCGACAACATTTAATAAAGGTATTCCAACAAGAGGATGTGCCGCTGTTATTTTATCTTCCAGCCAATCTCCTACACCTGCCAGATCGCTTCTAATAAGAATATTTAACCGCCTGGCATTTGCTCCTTTCAATTGTTTGACCATCGTGGCGGCAGAATCCAGATCGGAAGCGATAAGGCTGCTTGTAAGTTCATCCAGTGCAGTTTCCAAGGCGGCTTCGTAACCTGGTTTGACCGAAATTGTTTCCGATAGGATTTTTACGAAATCTAATTTAAGGGTTTCAGTGGATGCAGACCCTGCATCTTTCAAATCTTTTTGATAGGCATCATGCTGTTCTTGAAAAATTTGGATTTGGCTTTCGATTTTCGCCTTTTCCATAATGTGTTCAGTGGATTCTCTTAAGAGTTGTTGTAAATAGGACGCGACTTCTTCTTTCTCGTTGAGCACGGTGCGCAGATTTTTCTCAGCCTCAAGAATCTTAATCTGTAAAAAATCTTTTAGTTCTCGTATGACGAGATTGCGTTCCAACAGGCTGTCCAATGAGGCGAGATGTTTATCCTTTTGCGCGTAAAAATGATGTTTAGAACGTTCAATGGATTGCAGATCCGAATCGATTTTTGAGATTTTATTTTTTAAATCAGAAATTTCGCGTGCCAAATCGAACAACCGGGTCTTGTTTTGCTGTAATTCGTTTTGGTGAATTGCGTCTTTTGACGCGAACGTTTCTAAAACGGATTCTTTCTCTAATTTATTCCGGAGGATGTCATCACGGTCTCTCAAGATCGCTTTGTATTCGGCTTCTTTCCGTACGATTTCGCCGTTGACGACGGCCAAGCGTTTTTTAAGAGACTCGATTTCGCCAAGTACTTTTTCATTGGATAGTTTCAGAGTTTCGATTTTTTCACGATAAAATTTCTCATGATCCTCAATCGAAACTTGCTTTTGCTTGATGTCGGAGCGGATGGCTTCCTGTGCATAGAATAATTGTTCAAGCTCCCTAAGACGCGCTTCAAGCTCGCTCATCGTTTTATTTTTGGTAGAGAGTTGCTCTTCCATGCGATTTAAGGTTTCTTGGTGAGCCGCTCGTTTTTGATCGAGCCCAGACGTTTGTTCTTCACAGTGCCGAAGTTCCTCAAATGCTTTTTTAATTTCCATCACTTTCAGCTGTTCGAGTTGGTCCTTAAAACGGGCGGCCCGTTTTGCCTGCCGTTCTGCGTATTTGATGTTGCGCTCGACTTCGGCAACGATATCATTCAGACGCAAAAGGTTTTGATCTGTGCGTTCAAGTTTCCGAATGGCTTCTTCTTTTTTTATTTTATATTTTGAAATGCCTGCCGCTTCTTCAATTAAATAGCGGCGCTCATCGGCTTCGGCATTTAAAATGTAGTCGATTCTTCCCTGCTCAATCATCGAGTATGAATTTGAACCCAATCCGGTGTCCGCGATTAAATCCTGGATATCTTTTAAGCGGCACGGGGTTTTGTTGATCAGGTATTCACTTTCGCCGGAACGGTGTAACCGACGCGTGATGACAACATCGGAATATTGAAGCGGAAGTTTTTGATCGGTATTATCGATGACAAGCGAAACTTCACAAAGGTTTAAGGGTTTTCGAAATTCGGTGCCTCCAAAGATAACGTCTTCCATTTTGGCACCGCGGAGGAGCTTTGCGCTTCTTTCGCCGAGAACCCAACGAATAGAATCTGATATATTACTCTTTCCGCAACCGTTAGGACCGACGACGCAAGTGACGCCTTTTTCGAAAACAATTTCCGTTTTGAGAGCAAAAGATTTAAATCCGAAAAGTTCAACTTTTTTTAGATACATAAAAGGCCTTTAACCGGCGCTGCCCTTTCCTTATCTGCGGTATTACTACACTTTATATATCGTCAGTTTGTATTCTTGAGTTTAATCTTAACTTCAGGATTTATTGTTTGTATTACAAGTGCTGAAACGGGATTAAAATCCGAAGATTGGCTTAACCTTCGAACTTTTTAAAACACAATGTGACATTATGTCCGCCAAATCCTAACGAGTTTGATAGGGCAACTCGGATATTTTTCTGGCGTGCTTGATTCGGGACATAATCCAAATCGCAATCAGGATCCGGAAATTCATAATTAATCGTCGGAGGGACGATTCCATACTTAATGGCGTGTGCGGTAAAAATGGCTTCTACCGCTCCGCCGGCTCCCAACAAATGCCCGGTCATCGACTTGGTAGAGCTGACCATGACCTTTTTTGCAATGGGTTCAGTCAGAGCTTTTTTAATAGCAAGTGATTCGACTTTATCGTTCAGCTGAGTGGATGTTCCATGCGCATTGATATAATCGACATCTTCCGGTTTGATACCGGCGTCTTCCATGGCAATTTCCATACAACGCTGCGCACCAAAACCGTTTGGATCGGGTGCGGTCATATGTGTTGCGTCGGCTGTCATGCCATAACCGACAAGTTCGCAATAAATCTTTGCATTCCGCTTGAGTGCCCTTTCCAGTCGTTCCAGAATGACAATTCCGCAGCCTTCCCCCATCACAAAACCATTTCGTGTTTTGTCAAAGGGCCGGGAGGCTCTTTCTGGAACGTCATTCAGCGTTGAAAGTGCTTTCATATTATCAAATCCGGCAAAGCCGAGAGGTGTAATGCACGACTCTGTTCCTCCGGATAACATCACGTCCGCTTCTCCTCTTTGGATAATCCGGCAGGCATCACCCAGTGCATGCGAACCGGTTGCACAGGCTGTTGCGACGCAAGAATTAGGCCCTTTAAGTCCCAACTGAATCGCAACCTGTCCGGGTGCCATATTGACAATCAGCATCGGAATCAGAAACGGTGAAATTCGTTCCGGCCCGCGTTCCATCAGAACTTTGTGTTGTTCTTCAATCACGCGTAATCCGCCAATTCCTGAGCCGATGAGCACACCGATTCTGTAAAGATCTTCTTTGCTCAGATCGATTTGCGCATCCGCAACGGCCATTTGACTTGCGGCGATTGCAAATTGAACAAACCGGTCATTTTTTTTGATTTGCTTTTTGTCAGGAATAAATTGAGCGGGGTCAAACCCCTTGACCTCAGCCGCTACCTTTGAACTGTAAAGATCGGGATTGACTTGAGTGACCCTGCCAGTCCCGCTTCTTCCCGAAATAATGGCTTCCCAAGATTCCTTGACTGTATTTCCAACAGGCGTAACACATCCTGCGCCTGTGATGACTACACGGTGTTTCATGCTGTTGTCTAAATAAGGAGAGTATAAACTTCGATTGATTTGATAGTTAATGTCAAAACACTGCCAATCATGAAGTTCAATTACTTGGCAGCGCTTTTTTCGTCAATATACTTAATGGCATCGCCGACATTTTGAATCTTTTCGGCGTCTTCATCCGGAATTTCAATTCCAAATTCTTCTTCAAATGCCATGACGAGTTCAACGGTATCGAGAGAATCTGCACCTAAATCATCGACAAACGATGCTTCGGGTGTCACTTCTTCCGGTTTTACACCAAGTTGTTCTACTATAATTTCAGTGATCTTATCTTGTATTGCCATTCTTTTCCTCCGTTGTTAAATTCACATGACCAATCCACCGTCTACGTGGATGACTTGACCTGTAATATAGTTCGATAAATCAGAAGCTAAAAATAAAGCCAAATTTGCAACTTCCTCCGGATCGCCGAAACGGCCCAGTGGGATATTTTGCTTCACTGCTTCCTGAACTTTTTCGTCCAGCTTTTTTGTCATGTCGGTCATGATAAAACCGGGAGCTATTGCATTCGAATTCACATTGCGCTTTGCCAATTCTTTCGCAACGGATTTCGTGAACGCAATCACGCCGCCTTTTGAAGCTGCGTAATTTGCCTGTCCGGCATTTCCCATTACCCCGACAACCGAAGCCATATTAATAATACGTCCCCAACGTTGTTTAATCATTGGTCTCGTAACGGCTTTGGTGAACAAGAAAACACTTTTTAAATTAATTGAAAGAACATCGTCCCAATCTTTTTCCGGCATCATCATTAACAACTGATCCCGCGTAATGCCAGCATTGTTGAGGAGTATATCGATACGTTGAAAGGTGTCAAGAATTTTTTTGACACAAGCATCTATTTTTTCAGCATCACGCACATCAAACGAAAAATAAATTGATTGAGTTCCATATTTTTCTTTAAATTCTTCGCTCGCGAGCTTCACCCAATCTTCGTTGATGTCGCAAAGAACAAGTTTTGCGCCCTCTTTCGCGAATTTTTCTGCAATGGCTTTTCCGATACCGCGCCCTGAACCCGTAATAACGGCGACCTTATCTTTAAGAAGCATTGGTGGTTCCCTCCAGCATCATCGTATTTAATTTTTCAAGGTGTTCTGTTTTGTTAATATTGTAAACGATAAGTTCTGAATTGATTTTCCGAGCCAATCCTTTCAAGACACTTCCCGGTCCCATTTCTAAAAATTCGCGCAATCCCATTTGATGGCAAGTCTGCATCGTTTTAACCCATTCGACCGGACTTGTCAACTGGTTGGCCAGCAGCATTCGGATCGTTTCGGGCTCGTTGACCACCTCGCCGGTAACATTGGGAATGAATGGAATATTTGTTTTCGAAACCCTGATTTTCTGAAGGGCTTTTTTTAAGCCTTCTTCGGCACTTTTCATCAGCGGTGAATGAAATGCACCTCCGACTTTCAACTGGATGGCACGCTTTGCGCCGTTAGCTTCGCACAGTTCACAAGCCTGTTTAACCGAATCAACCGAACCCGAAATCACGACTTGTTCCGGGCTGTTAATATTAGCTGGCACAGCTCCTGTTTCGTTGCAAATCTCCCGAATATCGTCTAACGAAAGCCCAATAATAGATGCCATGGTGCCAGGATTTGATTCAGCGGCTTGCTCCATCAATTCCCCGCGTATTTGCACGAGCTTGAGAGCGTCTTCAAATGAAATAGCCCCGATTGCGGTTAAGGCCGTAAATTCTCCCAAGCTTAAGCCACACGAAACCTGCGGTTGAAGGTCCGGAAATTGTAATTTGACGCTTTCAAGCGTTGCCATGCTGGTGACAAAAATAGCAATTTGCGTATTTTTTGTGCGAACAAGTTCGGTATCAGGGCCTTCAAAACATAGTCTTGTAACCGGAAAATTTAAAATTTCATCTGCTTGAGTAAATACTTTTTTTGCGGCTTGGTTTTTTAGATAAAAGTCGAATCCCATTCCGACCGCTTGTGCACCTTGTCCCGGAAATAAAAAACCGAATTGTTTCATTTTCTTTCCTTTTGTTACCATTTGATGAGGCAGGCTGCCCATGTTAATCCGCTTCCGAACGCGACCAGAACGACATTCGATCCTTTTTTAATCATTCCTTGTTTGACTGCTTCATACAATGCGACCGGTGTTGATGCGGCTGACATATTGCCATAGCGATTTACATTAATAAAAACTTTTTCCGACGGAATGCCTGCGCGATCGGTTACGGCATCTAATATCCGAATATTGGCTTGATGTGGAATCAGGCAATCAATATCTTCGATCCGAAGACCACCCAGCTCGACCACTTTTTCAATGGCATCACACATGCTACGGACGGCTAATTTGAAGACTTCCTTCCCTTCCATATAAACATATTGTTTTCCGGCCTCTAACGTTTCAACAGTGAGAGGAATTGCGGAGCCCCCTCCCGGAATTTTAAGAATTTCTGTTTGTGCGCCATCCGCCCCTAAATAAGTTGCAATAATTCCATGGCCGTTATTCACCTCGCCGATGATAGCGGCGCCGGCGCCATCGCCGAACAAAACGCACGTAGAACGGTCTTTCCAATTGATAAAGTTGGAAAGGACTTCAGCGCCAATCACGAGAATCTTTTTGTACATTCCGGATTTAACTAAGCCGTTTGCGATTGTGAGGGCATACGGAAAGCCTGAGCATGCCGCTGAAATATCAAAACCCGGACATTTTGCGCCGATTTTATTTTGGATATAACAGGCGGTAGACGGAAATAACGTATCCGGCGTAATCGTTGCACAAATGATTAAATCAAGATCCTCAGGTTTCAGATTTGCGTTTTGAAGGGCTTCCAGGGAAGCCTTTGAGGCAAGATCGCTTGTGGCTATTCCTTTTTCCGAAACTCTCCGTTCGTGTATTCCCGTCCGAGTCCGGATCCATTCGTCGGTGGTATCTACTATTTTTTCGAGATCAAAATTAGTCAATACTTTTTCGGGCAGATACGCCCCCAGTCCTAAAATTCCAATGGATTGAGCATGCATGGTTATGAAATAACCCGGGGAGTTGGATGCTGTTGTGTGCTTGAATTTGTCGCGGATTCCAAATGCATTTTTGAGTATTCGGTGATTCCGTCAATAATATGGTCGTTGATTCTTTCAACGACGGCGTCCCGTGCAACGCGAATTGCATTTGAAATGGCACGTGCGGAAGAAATGCCGTGGCTGATGATGACAATTCCGTTGACTCCAAGAAGTGGTGCCCCGCCGGCCTCTTCGTAATTGGTATCTTTTCGGATGGAGTCAAATGCCGATTTGCATAAAATCGCGCCGATTTTGGCGAGCCAGTTTTTTGAAATCTCCTTTGAAATAAGAGAGATCATCATTTCCAGAAGGCTTTCGGTCAGTTTCAACGTGACGTTTCCGACAAATCCGTCGCAAACGATGCAGTCAACTTTTCCCGTAAAAAAATCGCGGCCTTCAATGTTTCCGATAAAATTTAAATTGGAGTCCCTCAGTAATTTATAAGTTTCCTTTTGAAGTTCGGTTCCTTTCGATTCTTCTTCTCCGATGTTTAATAAGCCAATCGAAGGTTGTTTTTTCTTGAGGAGATACCGTGCGTAAATATTGGCCATAATCGCGTACTGGAGGAGATGTTCGGATGTGGGATTGATATTTGCGCCAACATCAATGGCGATGGATATTCCGTGTGGTGTAGGAAGCATAATTGCAATTCCTGGGCGTTTAATGCCCGGCAACAATCCCAATTGTAAGGTTGAAGCAGCTACGGCAGCACCAGTGTTTCCCGCCGTGACAACTGCTTGCGCTTCCTTTTGCTTAATGAGATCAATGGCAACGCTGAGAGATGAATCTTTCTTTTTTTTGATTGACTGCACTGGTGAATCGCTCATTTCGATCATGTCGGAAGCGTGTTTGATGGAAATTTTACCACCGACTACTTTGTGTTTATAAAGTTCCCGCTTAATCGCATCTTCGCGACCGACAATAATCACCTCAATATCGTCAAAGCTGTTGGCGGCTTCAACTGCACCTGCGACTGTAACTTGAGGCGCGAAATCTCCTCCCATTCCGTCTATAGCGATTTTAATCATGAGTTGTCCGAATTTTTTTTGTCTTTGGTTTTGATTGTAATGACTTGCTTTCCTTTATAAAATCCGCACTTGGGACAGATTCTATGGGACATCATTGTATGTCCACAATTCGAACACTTTGAGAGCGAGTTTAGTTTTAGAGTGTCGTGCGTCCGCCGAAGGCGGCTCCGCATATTTGAATGTCTTCTTTTTGGATGTGCCACGTCAGATTTCCTTCCTTTCCTCAAACTGCCTATTTCAAATCAATATTCATGACTTGCAGTAACAATCGGCTTCATTCAAATTCACGCCGCATGTCGGGCAAATGCCTTTGCAATCTTTTTTACAAATAAAACGATCCGAATTATCTAAAATTAAGTAGTCCCGCAAATCATTTGTTGCGTTAAGTGTTTCCATGCCCGCTATTTCATAACATAAATCGAAGGGGATTGTCAATTTCGATTGTGTCACGCACAGACAACGCGCACAAACCTGTTCGATTTGACTTGACAAATTTCCCCGGAAGAGCAAATTTGTCTGAACTTTTTCGACGATACCCTCAAGATGAATCAGGCTTTTAAATTGAATGTCAAATAATCCCAAATCAAGCTTATCAGCATTGTAATCGTTGCTGACTTCTTCGGCAATTCCCTCTTTTAATTTCAAGATATCAAATATCATTAGATCAAAAACCTTTCCGCAACTTATTTTCTGCTGAGCCGATTCCGGAACGCATTTTTCACAATCGGCGGAACGAACGAAGAAATTTTGCCGCCCGAGAATGCGATTTCTTTGATCAATCGCGAAGACAAATAAAAATGTTTTTCAGACGGCATCAGGAATACGGTTTCCACATCCGGCGCAAGCTGGCGGTTTGTGAGGGCCATCTGAAACTCATAATCAAAATCCGAAGTGACCCTGACTCCGCGAATAATGTTTCGAATCCCCTTTTCCCTGGCGTACGCTACACTCAACCCTTTGAATGCCTCGATTTTTATTTTAGGGTTTTTTCCGACTGAAGACCGCAAAAAATCAAGTCGCTCTTCAAGAGAAAAGTAAGGGCTTTTATCGATATTAATTGCGATTCCGACATGGATTTCGTCAAAGATCTTCAACGCTCGATTAATGAGATCGATATGTCCGTACGTTACGGGATCGAAACTGCCTGTATAAAGAGCTTTATTTCCCTTTTTCACTGCCATTTTTCACGTCGCATTTAATAAAAAAACTAACAAAACTCTGCCCTATTTTAACCTTTTTATATGGAATAAGCGTGACCAGGTCTTCAGGAACATCTTCTTTATTGGAATGTCCAACAATAACATGTCCTTCGATGGGTAATATATCAGATCGGTCTATTTCATTCAATGTTTTTTTTATAAGTCCTTTATTATGAGGCGGATCGACAAAAATCAAATCGAACTTTTTGTTTGACTTTTCAAATTGTTTGAGTGCGATTTCAACTTCCAGGGTGTGGATTCTGGCCATTTGGGCCAGTTCTAATTTTTTCAAGTTATCTGAAATACACCCTTTGCAGATGGGGGCATGGTCAACAAAGTCGACAAATTGTGCCCCACGGCTTAAGGCTTCAAGCCCAAAGCTTCCGCTTCCTGCATACAGATCAAGAATATGGGCTGATTCCGGTAGTGTTGCCAGGATATTGAAAATGGTTTCCTTTGACCGGTCAGTTAACGGCCGGGTGTCTCTTGTTTTGGGAAAGTCGATTAGTCTGCGCTTTAGTCTTCCGCCGATAATTCTCATGGCAGTGCCGCCGCGTGTTTTTCACGCATTTCAATTTCTGTTAATAGCAGTTGATGTTCCTGTTTTGAAAGTTTTGGATCGGATTCCAGAAGTTTTAAAGCTTCCTGCCTTGCGAGAAGCAGAAGCTCTTGGTCTTTACTGAAATCGGCAAGATTGAAAAACGGGATTCCGCTTTGCTGGGTTCCCAAGAAATCGCCGGGACCGCGAAGGAGCAAATCCTGTTCGGCAATTTCGAAACCGTTTGTTGTTTTGGTGAGAATCCTGAGCCGCTTTTTTCCTTCTTCTGTTTCCGGGCTCCCAAAAAGGAAACAGACGGATTCTTTAGTGCCCCGACCAATCCGTCCGCGCATTTGGTGGAGTTGGGCAAGTCCGAATCGCTCCGCATTTTCGATGACCATACAAGTCACGTTGGGGTTGTCGACGCCGACTTCGATGACCGATGTAGCAACGAGGACGCGGATTTTATTCGCGTAAAAATCTTTCATCACCTCGTCACGTTCTTTTTTTTGAATCCGTCCGTGAACAAGCCCGACTTTTAATTTCTTAAATGGGCCGTTTTTCAGTCTTTCATATTCTTTTTTTGCCGCAAGGAGATCGAGCTTTTCATTTTCTTCGATGATCGGATATAGCACATAAGCCTGATCGCCCCCGTTTATAATGCGTTCATTTATGTATTCTAGGACATCCGGTTCTTTTTCTGAACGAATCCAATAGGTTTTAATTTCTTTTCTCCCCTTCGGGAGCGTCTCGATCGTTGAGATGTCCAGATCGCCATATAAAGTTAATCCGAGTGTGCGTGGGATCGGAGTTGCTGTCATCACCAAAAGATGCGGCCGCGGTTTTCTCAACAGAAGTTTTGCTCTTTGCTCAACACCAAATCGGTGTTGTTCATCGATAATCACAAGGCCGAGTTGCGTGAAGGAAACGTCATCCTGTAAAAGCGCATGGGTGCCGATAACGATTTGTACTCCGCCCGTTTTTATTTTTTTGCGGGCGGCGACTTTGTTTTCTTCGGACAATCCTCCCGTTAACAAGACACTTGAAATGCCCAGTTTTTGAAAGAGCGGGCTTAAATTATGAAAATGTTGTTCGGCAAGAATTTCGGTGGGGACCAAGAGAGCACTTTGAATTTTTGATTGAGCAGCTAAAAATAGGAAAAATGAAGCAACTACTGTTTTTCCCGAGCCGACGTCTCCTTGAAGCAAACGGTTCATTGGGATGCTCTGAGATAAGGGTTTCATAATTTCATCAATCACTTTTTCCTGCTCGGTGGTAAGTTCGAAGGGAAGTTTTTGCTTGAACTCACTTAATAATTTTATATTTTTCTTGATGGGCAGGCCGGAGCCTTCGGTTTGGGAAGCTTTGATTTTTGAAAGCAGGCTCAATTGAAATAGGAAAAACTCGTCAAACACAAGCCGCTTCCGGGCTTCTTCGAGTAATTGAAACGTTTCCGGGAAATGAATCGTTTTTAGTGCCTGATGCAGATCCATTAAGTTTAAATTGTTATGGATTGTTAAAGGCATAAATTCCCGGACTTCCCGGGCGACGTAATGATCCGAAACTTCTTTCATGACAGTTCTCAGGGCCCGCTGGAAAAGCCCCTCGGTTAGCGGATAGATTGGCGTAATCCTCCCCGTGTGAACGGTTTCGTCATCGCCTTGTTGAATAATTTCATGTTCCGGGTTGCTTAATTGGATGCGCCTTTGGTAAAACTCTGCCTTTCCGCTGAGGATCACTTGATCGCCCTGTTTGAATTTATTGCTCAAGTACGGTTGATTAAACCACACGGCAGTGATGGATCCGGTTTTGTCATGAATCACCATTTCGCAAAGAGTCATATTCCGGGTCGGTCTGACAGATGTTCCCAAAACGGTTCCGCGGATCGTGACTTGACTCCCCGGCGTGACAGTATTTATGGGGAGAAATTGACTCCGGTCTTCGTATGTTCGGGGGAAAAAGTAGCACAAGTCGCGAATGGTGAGAATTCCCAGGCGGTTTAAAATTTCCGCCCTTTTTGGGCCGATGCCCTTAATGTAGCGGATGGAATCTTTGTTTTTTGAATCGAAAGTTATGACAGCCATAAAATTTTATTTATTATATACGCAGGACGTATGAGGTGCAATAGGTACGAGAGATTACGCGGAGATAATCTTCGCTTTTTTTAGGTAGTTTAAAATCTTTTCTGCCGATTTTTGTGCGGTCTCTTTATCTGTTTCACACCCGACTTCCGATCCGGGATTCTATAGGAAGTAGCAAAATGAGCACGGGAAAATAGAACATGCCGATATAAAACTACACGAAGACGTTTGCTTCCCTGAGATACTTGGCAGCATCTTCGGGCGGAGTCGGATTGATATAAAATCCGGTTCCCCATTCGAAACCGGCTACTTTGGTCAAGCGGGGGATGATTTCGAAATGCCAGTGGTAATCGTCTTGGATGGTTTGCCAGTATCCTCTGCGCGCAAACATGTTTGGGCCCGAGTGCACAATATAATTGTATTGCGGATTGTTTAATACCTGAGACAGTTTTTCCATGGTTGTTTTGAGCGCAAGCGCCATTTCAAACAAATGAGCCCGGGAACTGTAAAAGTTGAGTTCGTGTTTCTTCGGAAGCAACCAAATTTCAAACGGAAATCGTGACCAATAAGGACAAAAGGAAACAAAATGTTCATTTTCATAAACGATTCTTTCACCAATCCGCTTTTCTTCGTCAATAATGTCGCAGAACACGCAGCGTTCTTTTAATTTGAAATAGGTTTCAGCTCCGCGAAGCTCTTCTTTTACGCGTTTGGGCGTGATGGGTGTTGCGATAATTTGGGAGTGCGGATGGGCGATCGTTGCGCCTGCTTGAGGGCCGTCATTTCGAAATAAAAGGACATATCGGAATCTCGTATCTTTCTGAAGGTCTTCGATTCGATTTTGGGATACAGCTAAGACATTTTTTATATTCTCAATCGGAAGTTTGTGGAGCGTCTGAGTATGATCAGGACATTCAATGATGACTTCGTGTGCGCCAAACCCAGTCATCCGGTCATACATTCCCGTCCCTTGTTTTGCGAGAGGGGTATCGATTCCGAGTGCGGGAAACTTATTGGGAACGACACGAACCTGCCAACCTGGTCCATTTGGTTTCGATGAGGGATCGCGAATAGCCGCAATTTCGGAGGGGGTCAAATGTTCATGCCCGGCGCAGAATGGACAATGATCGTTTTCCGCCCATGAATGAGCGATTTCACTTGCATCATAGGGACGTTTGCCACGCTCAGTGGCAATAATCACCCATCGTTCCGTAACGGGATCTTTCCGTAGTTCCGGCATAATGACCTCTTTAAGCTTTTTACGTTTGAGGTTTCGTTTGGTTAGCTACTTTAGTTTCGGCAGTTTTTGGTTTTTCTGTAGCGGCTGCTGGGATTGCAGAAGCCTCGGCTGTTTTTGTTGCTTCTGCTGCGGTTGTTTGGGCTGCCTTTGCCGTTTCGGCTGTATCAGCTTTTGTTGTTTCAGCGGCAGGTGCCGTCTTGTCAGTGGCTTGTGTTGCGGCTACGGTAGCCGGTTCTTTCTTGATTTTGTCCAGGGCTTCTTTGATTTTGGTCAAATCGACTTGGCTTGCCCCCCTGCTTAAATTCATTAAGGACTTGGATCTTCTGATTTCGATCAGATTCAGGCCAATGCAGGTAAACAAGAATAGGAATGCGCAAATTGTCGTAAGTCGCGTTAAGAAACTTGCGGTTTTGGTTCCCAAAATAGATTGCGGTGAGCCACCCATCATTCCCCAACTCAGTCCTTGGCCGCGCCCGGCTTGCAGCAAAATGACCGCAATTAAAAATAAACTCGCACAGACATGTAAAACGATGAGAACAATTGTCACGGAAATCTCCTTCACTCAGTTAAGTTTTATGAATTACTTTTTATCTCGCTTGGCAATGAATTTTTGACAATCTGAATAAACGATTCTGCTTTAATCGAAGCACCGCCGACCAGAGCACCATCAATATTTGGTTTTGAAACTAACAATTCTATGTTATCGGGCTTGACGCTTCCTCCGTAAAGAATTTTGATTCGCGCGGCGACTTCCCTGCCATATTTTTCATTCAGCAGCCGGCGGATGTATGAATGCATTTGCTCCGCTTGTTCTGGGGTGGCCGTTCTTCCCGTGCCGATAGCCCAAACAGGCTCATAAGCAACGACAACGCGCTCAATGGCCGCGGCATCGAGGTCGGCCAGCGAATAATCAAATTGTTTTTTAACCACTTCAAATGCTTTATGAGCTTCCCGCTCTTCCAGGGTTTCTCCGACGCAAACAATCGGTACGATGTTATATTTTAGAGCAGCTTTCACTTTTTTATTAATGAGTTCATCAGTTTCTTTAAAGTATGCCCGCCGTTCGGAGTGACCAAGGATGACATATCGGCAACCGACGTCTTTTAACATCATCGGAGAAATTTCTCCGGTAAAGGCCCCTTCTGTTTCGAAATGCATATCCTGAGCACCAAGGTCAACGTTGGAATCTCTGACAAGTTCTGAAACGGCGGTTAACGCTGTGAATGGTGGGCATGCGACGATATCGCAGTTGCTGATTTTATGAACGCCGGCCTTAATGCTATTGACAAGATTTACAGCTTCGGGAATGGTTTTGAACATTTTCCAGTTGCCGACAATTAGAACTCTCTTCATAAAAGTCACCTTTCAATCGATTGTTTGGTTATTTATTTAGTAAAGCATCTACACCCGGAAGAACTTTGCCTTCGAGGTACTCAAGCGAAGCGCCGCCACCGGTTGAGACGTGAGACATTTTTTCTTCAACACCAAATTCCGTGCAAGCTGCGGCTGTTTCTCCACCGCCCACAATTCTTGTTGCCTGTTTTAAATCGCCCAAAAATTCGGCAATTTTTTTTGTTCCGTTTGAAAATGCCGGAATTTCAAATACGCCGAGAGGCCCGTTCCAAATTACCGTTTTTGCATTTTTGAGGACGTTTGTAAATTGATCGACAGTTTTTGGGCCGATGTCGACTCCCAGTTTTCCTTCGGGAATATCAATCCCGCAAAGTTGCGTTGGCGCGCCCGCTTCGACTTTGTCGGAAATCACGTGGTCGACCGGGAAAAGCATTTGAATTTTCATTTGTTTGGCTTTTTCGAGGAGGCTTTTTGCAACGTCAAAACCTTCCGCATCAAATAATGATTTACCGATGGTGTGTCCCTGCGCTTTTAAAAAAGTATAGGCCATCGCGCCGCCGATCAAAAGCGAATCGACTTTGGTCATTAAATTTTCAATGACTTTGATTTTATCGACTACTTTTGCCCCGCCCAAAATAGCGAGGAACGGTTTTTCCGGATTTTGGAGTGCTTTATCAAAGTATTCAATTTCTTTGGCAAGCAGGTAACCGGCGACTGCCGGGAGATATTTTGCGATTCCTGCTGTTGAGGAATGTGCGCGATGCGCCGCTCCAAAAGCATCATTCACATAAACTTCGCCGAGAGAAGCCAGCTGTTTTGAGAAATTGTCATCATTTTTTTCTTCTTCCGCATAAAACCGGAGATTTTCAAGAAGCACAACTTCCCCTTCTTTTAAATTAGCTGTTTCTCTTTGCGCGATTTCGCCGATGCAATCCGGAACAAATTTCACAGGCTGTCCGAGAAGTTTTGCAAGATGGTCCGCAACCGGCTTCAGGGTGTATTTTGGATCTTTCTTACCCTTTGGGCGGCCCAAATGTGCCATCAAAATGATCTTAGCTTTCTGCTTAATCAAGTATTTGACGGTAGGAAGTGTCTTAACAATCCTGGCGTCATCCGTGATTTTGTCACCTTCGATTGGAACGTTATAATCAACGCGCGCAATCACTCGTTTGCCCCGAACGTCAATATTCTCGATTGTTTTCTTGTTCATCGTTCAATATCCTTTGTCTTATAAATTCGCAACCGGTTTTGTGTAAACCCAAACATCTTTGTCATTCCCGCATGCAGCGAAGCAGCACTGCTCCGCCGTGCATTAGGCGGGAATCCGCCACAAATTGTTGGCGGATCCGTCCGCGCTGTATGGCGGAAAATTCACAAAGCAACTTGCGGTTGCCTTCGCCGATTCGCGCAGACAACCGCAAGATTGCGTGTTCATTTTATTTCGAAGCCATGTACTTTAAAAGATCAACGACGCGGTTTGAATAGCCCCACTCGTTGTCATACCACGACACCACTTTGAAAAAGCGTTTTTCGCCCTTTAGATTATTTTGCACGGTTGCAAGAGAATCATAGATGGACGAACTTTTGCAGTGAATGAAATCGGACGACACTACTTCGTCTTTTGAATATTCGAGAATTCCCTTCAAATATGTCTCAGACGCTTTTTTCATTAACGCATCGATTTCTTCAATCGAAGTATCTTTGACGGAACGGAATGTTAAATCGACAACCGACACGTTGGGTGTCGGTACGCGGAAAGCCATTCCCGTTAATTTCCCTTTTGTCACCGGGAGTACTTCACCAACCGCTTTGGCTGCACCGGTTGTTGAAGGGATGATGTTGATAGCTGCAGCGCGTCCGCCTCTCCAGTCTTTCTTCGAAGGCCCGTCCACTGTTTTTTGCGTTGCAGTGTAGGAATGAATGGTGGTCATCAAGCCGTTTTCTATTCCAATTCCTTCTTTTAAGAGCACATGAACGACCGGCGCTAAGCAATTCGTCGTGCACGAAGCGTTGGAAACGACGTGATGTCTGCTTGGGTCGTATTCTTGTTCATTCACACCAACCACAAAAGTTCTTAAATCGCCTTTCCCCGGGGCGGAAATAATAACCTTTTTGGCGCCTGCTTTGATATGCAACGCGGCTTTTTCGGCATCTGTGAATAAACCTGTTGATTCGATGACATATTCGACGCCAAGATCTTTCCAAGGAAGAAGATCCGGAGTTTTTGTTGCCATGACACATTTAATCTTGTGTCCATTGACAACGAGAATATCGTCTTCTGCGACGGAAGGGTCGCTTTTTTCTGTCGATAGCGTGCCGGGAAATCGGCCATGAACGGAATCATATTTCATCTGATAGGCGAAGTATTTTGCATCCGTTGAAATATCGACGACTGCGACCACATTAAAATCCTTCAAAAGGTTTTGTTCAACCATTGCGGCGAACACGAGTCTTCCAATTCTTCCGAAACCATTGATTGCTACTTTAACTGCCATGGTACTCCTCCTGATTTGACGGTTTAAATATAGATTATTGCCGACTGTTTTAAAGCGGAAATTATATAGCCCAATAAGCAGGCGGTCAATAAGGTTTTATAGTTTTATAATGATTTAAATGACGAATGAGTATTCGCTAATTGAAAAGGCGGGATAAGAGGCCGTTTTTTGAATTTATCGTGCGAAGAACTTCCTGATAAAGTTTCGACATATTTGCGGCCATAATGGGAATAGAAAACCGTTCTTTGACCATGGCAAAACCATTTTCGGAGAGTGTTTGATAAAGGGAATTATTTGTCAGTAATTCCGTAATAGCTTCGGCCAGTGCGTGTTCATCTTTCGGCGGGACAAGGATTCCATTTACTCTATCTTCGATCAGTGCGTTCAATGCCCAAATATTTGTTACGATTGCCGGTTTTTTGACTGCCATTGCTTCAATAATCGACAGGCCAAATCCTTCTCGCCAAATCGCCGGCAAAACGAAAATATCCATGACGGATAACGCATAGGTGACATCATGCAAAGATCCCAGAAACCGGACTTTATTTTGCATGGCCAAGCCATCTACCAAATTTTCGATTTTAGTTAAGTTAGGTCCTTCTCCGACGATTAAAACTATAATATTGGGAAACTGTCCGGTCGAAAGTTTGTTGACGGCTCGAAGAAAATATTCATGGCCTTTATCAACTACAACACGAGCAATAATTCCCACAACCGGTGCATTGGGCTCGATATTCAGCTCGTTTCGTATTGTTATCGGATTCTTTTGTTGATAACGAGCATTCAAATCATCAATATCCACAGCGTTGAAAATTGTGCTGGCGCGGTTTCCAGGAACATCAAACTTTTCTTTTAACATATCTTCGACCGGCCCGCTGATGGCAATTACATGATTACCCCACGCGGGGAATAATTTTCTTCCAAGCCGGTGTTTGTAAAAACCATGGCACGTGGACACGTACGGAATGCCCGTGAAAAGCCTGATCCACCAGGCTAAGACTTGTGTGACGCGCGTATGGGCGTGCATCATATCAATTTTTTCACGTTTGACAAATCGGACAAGCGGCAAAATAGCGAAATAAAGTTTCGGACTCAATTCACTCTTCGTTTTAATATTAAATCGTTTGCAGTAAACGCCGCTTTTTTCTATGGTTTCTCGTTGATTCCCGCCGCTTGAAGCAACATAAAACTGATATCCGAGTCCGCGCATTTCTTTCGTGAGTAATCGGATATAGCTAGTAATTCCGCCAACATTGACATGAGTGGTTAAATGAAGAACTTTTGTCATATTATCCTAAGTGATCGCCGGTGTTTAGTCGATAGCCGTTTAAAAAATCAACAGCCGTAATGGGGGTTTTTCCTTCTGGCTGAAGGTGCACTATCTCAATCGAGCCGTCTCCTGTTTGCACAAACAAGTGAGGTGGTTTATTTTTGACAGTCATTGTGCCGGTCTTAGTCCGTGTTGCATCTGAACTGTCATTACAAACTTTCGCTTCCAGAATTTTCAACCGAATTCCATTCAAGAATGTAAATGCCGAAGGCCAAGGATAATAAGCGCGAATTTGATTGTAAATCATTTCCGCCGGACACTTCCAGTCGATAAGCCCGTCGTCTTTTTCGATTTTTTTCGCGTAACTCGAAGCCGCCTCGTTCTGCGGTGTTTTGAACAGATTCCCTTTTGTTAAATTTTCGATTGTTTGTATTGCGAGATTTGCACCCACGTGGGCAAGGCGGTTCATTAAATCCTCGCAATACTCGTCTCTGGCGATTGGTGTTTTTTCTTGAGCGAAAATGTCGCCTGCGTCCAATCGATCCGTTACCTCGGCAATGCTGACCCCCGTCTCGATATCGCCATTCAGGATTGCCGCTTGAACGGGTGATGCACCGCGATATTTTGGCAAGAGAGATGGATGAATGTTGAGTGACGCATATTTTGAGAGAGAAAAAAGCGAACTTGGAATGAGTTTGCCATAGGAAGCAATCATCATGAAATCGGGCTGAAAACTTTTAACTTGTTCAAGTACTTCGGGTGTTTTAAGTCTTTCGGGTGCGATGCAGATAAATTTCTGTTCCTCGGCAAATAATTTAATTTCGTTTAAAATCTTTTTTTGACCGCGCCCTTTTTTTTGATCCGGGGTTGTTATGATATAAATATTGAATTTTTTTGCAGCAACCAACCGATTCAGGAGTGGAATCGAAAACGACGAGGAACTGAAGACAACGATGTTGAACATATTTAAATAAGTTTATACGTGCTTAACAGCTGTTGACGCCGGACAAAATCAACCCTGTCGATGATGAGTGTGCCATTTAAGTGGTCGAGTTCGTGCTGAATGACGCGTGCGTAGAAGCCGGTGGCTTTTTCGGTGAAGGTTTTCCCTTTCAAATCCATGGCTTGAAATTTAATTTCTGTTGCACGCCGGATTTCGGCGGATGCGCCGGGAACGCTCAGGCAGCCCTCTGTCCCAATTTCCTCTCCCGTGGCTTCGAGAATAACCGGATTAATCAAAAATCGTTCTTCTCCCTTTTTCATAGAGGGGCAAAGGACCGCAATTTGTTGAGATAAACCGATTTGGGGTGCGGCTAAACCGACCCCAGCTTTGGCGTACATCGTTTCGACCATATCACGGATCAGTTCGGAAGTTATTTTGGTAAAATCCGTGACTGCCTTGGCTTTTTGTTTAAGGACCGGTTCCGGATAATACAAGACTTTTAAAACGGACACATCCCACCTCTTTTTATTTGTTAATAAAGGTGTATTGTATATCGGCGGGATGAGATTGGCAACTTTGTGTTTTTTTTGCGGGTGAACATTTTTCAGCGAATTATCTTCCCCCCTTGCGGGGGAAGGTAGGGATGGGGGATAGCACCCTCACCTTTCCGCCCAACAGGACGGCGGATCCGCCAGCTCTCGCCAAACAGCGCGGCAAGTCCGACACGTATTTTGGCGGATGTTAGGTGGACATCCTCCCCCATTGAGGGGGAGGAGAAAAAAGATATCAAACGATAGTGTTTTTTTGCGTGGCACGAAAAAAGCCGAGGATCTTTGATTCGGCGGTTCTCAAAAATTAAGTTTTTGGAAGTTGTTTTTTACCGGCCGCTGTTATTTTATGTATCTCAAATGACTTTCTATGGCCGTCCAGCACAAAAATCCGGCTTAAATGACCTGGATAACCATTCCGGATGACGACCATTCCATCTCCGATGCCAAAGGAAAATAAGTGATGGAGATCCATCTCTTTCCGGTAAAAGTTCCGGAGTTTCGCAATGCTTGATTGAATGAGTTTTTCATCTCTGGATAGATGCATTTCAAAGATATCTTTCAGTTGATAAGTCATAAGTTGTTCGGATGCTTCTGGTTTCACGAGCGTTTCCCCCTTTGATTTTGACTTTAACCAACGCACAATAAGCGATCAGCAAAATATTTTCAACATGATAACGGGGAAAATGGATGAAAATCTACTGTGAATATAGAAATCTATTGTGAGTCGTTTTTAAGGTGTGAAGGGTTTCACAAAATAGAAACGGGCTGGACATCGACAGCAGAAAAAACTCCTTTTTTTGAGCGCATTTTAGGGATGGCTTTTTTTAATACGTTTCGGATTAGGTCCAGATTGTCAGCGCGAAGCATCATGTGCCAGCGGAAATGGCCTCTGAGCCGATAAAAAGGAAGCGGCGCGGGGCCGATGATTTCAAATGCACGATTCGGATTCTGGTCTTCGATGATTTTTCGTAGTTCATTTGCCTGTTCAGATACCGGTTTTTCAAATTTTCCGCGGAACATGACATTGATAAAACTTGTCCACGGCGGATAATTCAATTGTTTGCGGCGGGCGATTTCGTCCTCGAAGAATGCTTCATAATCATGTTTTGCCGCACACTGGATGGAATAGTGGTTCGGCATAAAGGTTTGAATCAGCACCTTGCCTGATTGCGTGCCTCGCCCTGTTCTGCCGGCCATTTGGGTAATCAATTGAAAGGTGCGTTCACTTGCGCGATAGTCCGGCAAAATGAGTCCCGTGTCGGCATTGACAATTCCCACTAACGTGACGTTTGGAAAATCAAATCCTTTGGCAATCATCTGCGTTCCCACGAGAATATCGATTTTATGTGCCCGAAAGTTAGCAATGATATTTTCGTGAGCCCCTCGCTTTTGAGTTGTGTCGGCATCAAGACGGGCGATTTTTGCTGCCGGGAAAATTCGCGCAAGTTCACTTTCGATTTTTTCCGTTCCGATTCCGGAAAATTTGAGAAGTGTTTTTTTACACTTCCCGCAAGTCTCGGGAACCGGTTTTTGATGGTTGCAATAGTGGCATACCAATTGGTGATCGGTTTGGTGATAGGTCAGCGAAACGGCGCAATTGGGGCACTCCATGACCTCACCGCATTCGACGCACTGAATATGGGTGGAAAATCCGCGCCGGTTTAACATAATGAGAACGCTTGTTTTGGAAGCGAGACATTGCCGGATCGATTCAATTAATTGCGATGAGAGGATAACAAATTTTTTCGCAATGTCGGCGGCTTGCTTCAGATCGACAATTTTTACGTCGGGCATTCGCCGACCGTCAAATCGTTCGGGTAATTTTAATAACGTTACTTCTCCCGTTTTAACCCGATGCATTGTTTCAAGCGTGGGCGTTGCGGTCCCGGTTAAAAAAACAATGTTTAAATCCCTGGCGCGCCATCTTGCGACTTCCCGTGTGTGATAACGCGGCGTTTGATCTTGTTTATAACTTCCCTCCTGTTCTTCGTCCATGATGATAAGCCCGAGATCTTTCACGGGTGCAAAAATTGCGGAACGGGCACCAAGAACAATTTTCTTCCTGCCGTCTTGAATCCGGCACCACGCTCGGTATCGCTCCCCGTCGGTCAGTTTACTATGCAAAATTTCTAAGTGATCGCCGAAGCGATGAAGAAAAAAGCGATTAAGTTGTTCGGTAATCGCAATTTCCGGGACAAGACAAATCGCGCCTTTTCCGAGTTTCAAGATCTTTTCGATGGCACGAATATATAATTCGCTTTTGCCGCTTCCCGTGACACCAAAAAGAAATAATTCTTTGAAGTGATGCGCTTGAATTGCGTTTTGAATCTCGAAAAATGCCTCTTCCTGATCGGCGTTTAATTCGACGGCTTTTTCTTTTCCTCTCTCAGCATCCCCTCTCCCAGTGGGAGAGGGCAAGGGTGAGGGGGTGAGGTTTTGATTGGCCGCGGATTTCTGGTTCTTTCGTTTCATTATTTTCGGAAGCATGTTTGAAATGGCTTCTCCCCAACTTGAAAAGTAATATTCACTGATCCATTTTGCAAGCCGGAGATGATGATCTGAAAGCACCGAAGTTTCATCGAGGACTTCGAGAATATCTTTTAGTTTCTTGATGTCAGTGGTGTTCTGACGGCCGACGACGAAACCGGTGATGGTCCGGTTTCTGAACGGGACCTTGACACGTGAGCCTATTTGGATCGTGTTTGCGATGTCTTCTGCTGCGCGATAGGTATAGAAATCGTCAACTGGAAACGGCAGCGCGACATGAAAGTATGTGTGAGTGGCAGTATCCGTTTTCTGATCAGCGATGGTAGCCTCTCGGGTAATCACGGGGTCAGCCCCCATTTAAATGGTGTGTTTGTCCCTACTGGATTGGTTTGAGAAGACGATAGTTCCTGGAGTTTACTTCGAATCATCTTCGTGTCTTCCCAAACTTTTCTTTTTTCTTCAGGATTTCGCAGTAAGTATGCGGGGTGGAATGTGCACATCAGCGGAACCCCGTTTAAATCATGAAATTTTCCCCGAAGAGACGAAATCGATTGCCCCGTTTTCAGAAGGACCTGAGCCGCGAATGTTCCGAGTGCGCAGATTACGTCCGGATTGATAATCTCGATTTGTTTTTTTAGATAGGGTTCACAATTTATAATTTCATCCGGATTTGGATTCCGGTTCCCCGGCGGGCGGCATTTTAAAACATTGCAAATAAAAACTTCATTCCGGCTCAGATTGATGGATTCAATGATTTTGGTCAGTAATTGCCCCGCTTTGCCGACAAACGGAAGTCCCTGCAAATCTTCATCGTGCCCCGGCGCTTCCCCAACGAACATCAATTTAGCGCGCGCGTTACCCGCGCCGAAAACGACAGTTGTTCTCTTGGCCGCGAGTTCTTCACATTTTTTGCACAGGAATGCGGTCTCTCGCAATGATAGTAATTCTTTCTTTGGCCCAAACGTTTTCGAATAAGTGACATTGTCATTGCGAGGGAGCGAAGCGTCCGCCACAAACCCATCGGCGGATCCGTCCGCGCTTTTTGGCGGAACCGAAGCAATCTCCGTTTCAGAGATCACCACGTCGTCCCGTTGGGATTCCTCGTGATGACGCAGTGAACTGGTGTTCTTGGATATATAATCAACGCCGCTTAATTTTAGGGTTTCAAGCTGTTGTTTTAAAAATTTAATTGATTCATGCATTTTAGTTGCTCTGACTTTCGTAAGTAACGGTTAAAAAAACTTGTCACTCCCGCATGCTTTAAGCGGGAGTCTGGCTGGATTCCCGCCAAGAACATGCGGGAATGACACCAAAGAAAATTGTTCATAAATTTTCAATTTTTCAAAATATATCCCACGACATCTTTTGCTGCAAATGGTTTCGCAATTATATCGATCGATTTTTTCATCGTTTGAAGCTTCTCGGGATTCTTCATGAGTTCAAGCATGATTGGCCGGATGTCTGCGAGACTATTAATCTGATATGCCGCCTGATGACTTAATAACCAGTTGGCATTAAAACTTTCCTGCCCCGGGATGGGTGACATAATAATCATCGGAAGCCGTTTGGCGAGGCTTTCGCACATCGTAATTCCGCCGGGTTTTGCGAACATCAAATCAGAGACAGACATCATTTCGTGCATGTTGTCAATAAATCTGTACAGGTAGACGGGAAATGAAAACAGATCTTTCCGGCTTTGTAGCGAATCGTAAAGGTTTTTATTCTTACCGCAAACCACAATCACCTGCATTTTTTCTTTCCATTCTTTCAGGATTTCAAGGATTTGGTCGGTTGGGCCTGTGCCAAAACTACCGCTTGTAATTAAAATCGTCGTTCGGCCGGTTTGTATGGAAAACTTGGCTTTTAAACCGTTAACGTCCGGTGATTCCATAAATACTTTCGAAATAGGAATTCCTCCGACGATAATTTTTTCGGGTGATATTCCATTTTGAATTAACGCTGTTTTGGTTTCTTCCGACATTCCCCAATAGAGGTCGGTGCCTTCATTGATCCACACGCGGTGTGGAATAACATCTGTTACGATTGTAATCAATTTTGATTTTATCAGTCCTTTTTGTTTTAAAAGGCCGGCAACTTGAGGGGCAAAGAAATGAGTGAAGATAATATAATCAAATTGTTGTTCGATTAAGTACTCCTTGAGTGCACTGGAGTTCATTCCGTTCCAAATTGAGCGCAGCCATCGCCCGATCCCGAATTTTAATAAAAAATCAGTAACATAAAACGATAATCCCCAAAGCCACGGTGCTTTCATAACCATCCAAAAATAAATTTTAGCATACGAATTCTTAAAACGGTCGGGCGTGTAGACCAACGTATCGGTGAGTTCGCAAGTCATATCCGTCCGGTTAAGCGCTTGCAATTCTTTTGCAACTGCTTCCGCCGCTTTCTTGTGCCCGTGCCCCGCTTCGACGTGAAGGAAAAGAACCTTTGTCATAAACGCCTCATTTCAGTAAATAATCAACTGCTTCTTTTAAGTTGGCAAAAACGTGATCCGGTTTATTTGCCGCATTAAACTTCTTTACCTCATTTTGCCCGTGTCCCGTCAGAACGAAGATTGTTTTTAATCCAAACGCCCTTCCCGCTTCGACGTCGGATACTTTATCACCCACAAAACAAGTTTCAACTTTATCGAATTTAAGATTTAACGACGCTTGTTCGAAAAGGCCGGGTTTTGGTTTCCGGCAATTACAGATTTGACTTTTGCCGTGCAGGCAATAGTAGATGTGTTTGATGTGAATACCGTTTTTCTTCAATTCCGATTGCATATGTTCCGTAACCGCATTCAATTGTTTTTCCGTGAATTCCCCATCGCCGATGCCTGCTTGATTTGAGATGACCACCATTTCATATCCTGTGTCTCGAAGCCGCTGCATGGCATCAATTGTGCCGTCGATAAATTTCCATTCATCCGGGTGCTTAATGTAATCGCCGATCAAATCTTGATTGATGACGCCATCGCGATCAAGAAAAATGACCTTACGCGGTTTTGCCGACCGGTTACTGTCGACTGCTTTCTGCCGACTGCTTTCTGCCGACTGACGACTGTCGACTGAAGACATTTTTTTCATTTCCCAATATTTCGAATAACTTAAGATTTGATACAGACCGTGAAAAAAACACATCATAAATCCAAGGAATCCGTCTTTATAACCTTTCTTGCCGAAATAGTTTCGCGAAAAGCGATCGATGGTTTTGCGAAGGCTATTAAATAGCCCGACTTTTCTTCCATCCAGAATCCACTTCTCAGCTTCTTGTGTCGTTTGAACGTTTAGTTTATTGATGAAATGTGCTAAATCCTTAAACCCGTAATGAATGATGTCCCCTTTCAGGAACTCCCGCTTTCCATCTAACAGCGCCCGCGGATGGACCGCCACTTCTTCATAACGGAATTTATTCTTCCGGAACATGCGCATTTTAGTGGCCGGATAATAGCCTGAATGCGCAATCCACCGTTTTCCGATAAAGGTTTTAACCGGAATTGCGTAAGCGGAGATTTCAGAGTCGTTTTTTGACACTGCTTGTGCAATATTAACAGCAAGTTCGGGACTTACGCGTTCATCTGCGTCGATGCTGAGGATCCATTCCTGAGTGGCTTTTTCGATTGAGAAATTCCGCTGAACTCCTTCAATCTCCATTTTTCGCGTGAAAACTTTGTCCGTATACCGTTTGACAATTTCCACTGTCCTATCTGTGCTGACGTCATCGATGACAACGATTTCTTTTGCCCATGTCACGCTTTCAAGACATTCAGCGATTTTCGCCTCTTCGTTTTTGGCGATAATAACGATAGAAATCGGAACCTTCTGATTGAGTGTTTGTAATTCAGCCATTTGTTTGAGCCTTCACTTCCTCGTTTTGTTTGATATTGCTAATAGCATTCAATAAACCCAAGAAAAACCAGATCAAAAATGCTGATTGTAAATTATGCAGCGTTGTGTCAACGCCGGCTTGTAACAGCAACGCTAATGCTCCGCAAATAATTCCCGCAAAGATTGGTTTCATTTCTTCGCTCGGAGGGCTTCGCAAAGCTTTCATTCCGTTTTGAAAGCTGATAAATATAATTGTTAAAAACAGCGCAAGTGCAATCAATCCGGTTTCCGCGGCCAGTTGAAGATATCCGTTATGTGCATAGTAACCAGGAACCCGCCAATGCTTGATTGTGTCGTATTTTTGATGATTGACTGCGTAAGTATTAATTCCACAACCAAACAGCGGACGCGCCTTGATCACTTCGAGTGCGCGTCGCCAAAGCTGGTAGCGTTCAGCAAGGGATTGTTCTTTCCTCTCAATATTTAAATGAAGGAGTGCATTTTTAGGCAAAACCAGCGGAGATATGAATGCCGTCAATATTAATATCAATAAAAGTTTTTTTTGTTTCGTAATGACCGCATATACAATCCATGACACAAAAGCTGCAAGCCATGCTCCACGGGAATGAGTTTTATATAATATAAACAGGCCGATAATAAAAACCGAAATGGCGGCAGATTGCTTTACTTTTGATGTTAAGCGGACAGTTGTTAGAAAAACATAAATAATGGGGGTTGCGGCAATTAAAAATGATGCCAAAAGGCCATATTGTTGAAATGGCCCCGTCAGCCTTATTTGTGTATCTGAATATAGAATGGGATTCTGCCGGAACAAATCGTAGCCAAACACATGTTGTATAATAGAATCAACCACGATGACCCCGAAAGCGCATAGTAATACATACCATAAGCGTTGTAATTTTTCATGTTGGCTAAATAGGTGCATTCCAATTAAAAGAATCATGGAGCTTTTAAATAATTTCAGAATGCCTCTCAGAGATGTTTCAAGGTGGTCCGATTGGAAAGATGATATAGATGAGATAATTAAGAATGTTGAGAGTAAAATGATCAACTGTCTCAACGGCTTTGCCTCGCTTTTATTCAGGAATATAAAAATAAGCCAGCTTATAATTGAAATCGTTACAAAGATTTCAAGAAGCGCTTTCGAGAAAGAAAAGCAAAGAATCACACCATAAAGTGCGTATTCGGCAATGCGTTTTAAATTTATATTCATCATCGGTGTCTTACAGTATATATCTGTTTTAGCCCTACTCTTTGAGAATTTCGCATATTATAGCACGCATTTTAACGGACAAAATCTTTTTCCTTTATCAAAGAGGAGATGGCTTGCTGAAAACGCTTTTTGCTGAAGTTTTGGGCGTGTGATTGGATATCTGCAGAATCAAACAGTAAATTTTCAAATTTTTTAACGGCTTCTATCAACGCTTTTTCCGTTTGTTCCGCAAAAAAAATGCCTGTGTAGGTTTTTGTTTGAGCGCCATTGTCAGTATATGGGATGACCGAATCAAGGATCCCTCCGCTGCCATACGCAATGACCGGTACGCCAAACATTTGTGCTTCAACAGGAACCATGCCGAAGTCCTCTTCGCCCGGGAAGATAAGCGCTTTTGCCTTGCGGTAAAATTCGAACAAGGATTTATCTTCAATCCATCCCGTCATGACAATTAATTCTGTTTCAATCATATTTTTTAATTCGTTTTTCATGGGACCGTCTCCAACAATCACCAATGGCTTTTTCAGCTGGTTAAATGCAGAGATTGCCAAATCTATTCTTTTGTAAGGGACGAGTGCGGATACGATGAGGTAAAATTCATTTTCCTCCTCATCGTCAACTTCCGTCTGTTCCGGTATTTCGACGTGAACCGGTGGATGAATAACAACGGAGTCTTTTCCGTAAATTGTTTTAATTTTCTTTGCGATATGGTTAGAGTTGGCAATGAATTGATCCACCCGCTGGGAAGTTTCATAATCCCATTTGCGAAGCCATTTGAAATAAAGCTCGATTAGCCATTGTAAGAAAAACGGATATTTTGAAAAATACTCGGATTCCATTCCCCATAAATAGCGCATCGGCGTATGGCAATAACATATGTGTTTTGACATCATGGGGATTTTCGCCCCTTTTGCTACGCAGTGGCTGCTGCTAATGATTAAATCGTACCCGCTCAAATCAAACTGTTGAATGATCCACGGGAATAAAGGGAGTAACCAACGATAAATGTGTTTGATTCCCGGAATGAATTGTAACCACGAATTGATGATTTTTCTTTTCTTTAAATTTTCAGATAAGGCTTCGGGATCCGAAAATAATGTATAGATTGGTGCATCCGGATATAGCTCAGACATGGCTTCTAAAACTTTTTCTCCCCCGCGCATTTTATAAAGCCAATCGTGGATAAAGCAAATATTTGACATATTAATTTCTTCCTTTTATTTGTTTAGTGCTTTGAAGCGATTACCTGTTAAAGGTTATTTGCTTTTTTGTCCCGCGTCCACCTAACAAACTGGCGGATCCGCTGTCCCGCTGGGCGGAAAAGCGGGAATCCAAAAACTGTGGATGCCCGCTTTCCAAAGGAAAATTGGGCCGGTCCGCGCTGTCCCGCGGGAAAACATGCGGGCATGACACGAACTGGCGTATTCGCCATCTCAAAGTCAACTGTGCGATCAAATTTTGAGAAGGAGTTTTCAGGATCTCTGGTACAACACCGCGAATGTATCGCCCAATCCCGGTAAAGGATGCCATCCGCACATCGATTACAAGGGTTCTCATATATCAATAGGCATTCTTAAATGCAAAAAATGTCGCTAATATGATTTCAATATCCATCATCAGTGTCCAGTTTTCCATATAATAGAGGTCGTATTTGATTCGTTCTTCTAAGGAGGAGTTCCCTCGCAATCCGTGGATTTGCGCCCAGCCCGTGATTCCGGTTTTCACATTGTGGCGCGCCATATAACGAGGAACTTGATGACGGAATTGTTCGACGAAATGCGGCCGTTCGGGCCTCGGGCCAACTAAACTCATATTTCCTTTTAGAACATTCCATAGCTGTGGCAATTCATCAATGTTTGTTTTTCGTAAAAAGTGGCCAATTGTAGTCGTCCGTGGGTCATCAGGTTTTGTCCAGACGGGACCGGTTATCTGTTCTGCGTTGATTTCCATCGTGCGAAATTTATATAACTTGAAGTTCTTTTCGTCCTGCCCGACGCGCGTTTGCTTATAGATAATTGGTCCTTTGCTGGTCAGTTTGATCAGTGCAGATAGGATGAGCAATAGCGGGCTGAACAATAATAACAGACCCAATGATACGACGAAATCGAAAGATCGTTTTACCAGTCGATTCCAAGGATCATCAAGCGGAAGGGTTTTTAATCCTAACAAGGGCACGTTGCTGACATATTCGACATCGACATAATGTGTCACGAGTCCGTAAAAGTCAGCGACTAACTTGAACCGTATCATTTTGTTTTCGCATTTCAACATGATTTCGGTTGCCATTTCACGAGAAATCTGAGGATCAGCAATGATCACCCCGTCAATTTTTTCCTTAACAAGAATTTGATCGAAATCCGTATAAGATCCCAGAATTGGAATTTCTTCGAAATGTTTCCCCTCATGTTCTATATTAAAACCGACCACTCCGACAATGTCTTGTCCGTAGTGTGGATTTTCTTTTGCCCATTTGATTAGATCTCTGGCGCTGCGATTCATTCCGAGAATTAGAACACGATGACGATCTCGATTCTTGCGAATGAAGTATTCTATTTGGATTAGGAAATAGCGGTCGATGCAGCAGAATAGACTGGTAAAAAACCACGCGAAGAAAAGGACAACGCGTGAATAACTGAATTCACGGTAGATAAATGTCAGCGCCATGGCCAAAATCGTACCGGCTGTGACAGCTTTCACAACTGTCAGAAGCTCATAAATCCTCCGATAATGTCGCTCAGGTTGATACAATCGATACGAGCGGAAAATGATTAAATAAAATGGGATAATAATAGCCACCGTATGATAATAGACATGGAACGCGGGAATTCCCTTCTGAATTGGTACGATGATCCCTGAGAAACGAAACCAATAGGCTACAAAATATCCCGCTAGAATTCCTATAATATCTGAGGTGATAACCGAGAATGCAAAAAATGGGTGTTTTCTGGGTGAAAGCATGACGTTATCTCATTTAATTGGTTGACATAGGAAAATAAAGTGATATGACAAGTTTAACGGAATTAAAAGGTCTTTCAGCCACTGCTTTGCAGGGTTTGAACTAATTCCATTATATTTTAAGACTTGGCATATTTTAAATTGATTTTGTGTGATAATTGTTTTCCATTGTGTGCACGTTGCAAAAAATTCATAGGTTTGATTTCTTTCTCCGATATCACCGGTTTGCCAAACGGAAAGAATGTCTTTATACCAGAACGAATTCGGAACCATAATAATGATTCGTCCATCCGGTTTCACAACCCTATGGAATTCCCCCAATGCTATTGATATATCGTAAAAATGCTCCAGACTGCCCAAGCAAATTAAACTATCAAACGTGTTTTTATGAAACGGCAAATTTTCTGCGCTACCCTGGACTAATTTACTTGAAGGACTGGTTTTTTGAGAAATTCGGAGTGCTGTTTGCGATATATCTAAGCCAAATGTATAAGGCGTAAACTTTTGCAGCTCTTTAAGCAGGAATCCGCCACCGCATCCTACGTCCAATAGCCATTTTCCAGCGGCATATTTTTTAAGTAATTGCGCACTCATCCAAGAATAAGCGCGGTCATCATCCTTAATGACTTGCACAGAGTATTCTTGATCGTAAAAATGCCTTAAATCCTCAACGCTGGACGGTTTTTTAAACGCCATAAATATAACTCTGATTGCTAACCATAGTATTTCTATTACCCCATTGTTTCGTAAGCTTTAAGTGTTTGTTGTGCTGTTATTTCCCAATTAAATTTTCGTATTTGCTCCAATCCTTTTTCGCGCAGTTTTTTCATAACCGTAGTATTCGACAATATCGTATAAATCCCATCTGCCAGCTCACCTTCATTAGATGGATTTATGTAGAAAACGGCATCGCCACCGACTTCCGGCATGGATGAAACATTAGATGTTAATACCGGAACACCGCATTGCATTGCCTCGAGAAGCGGTAGCCCAAATCCTTCGTATATTGACGGATAAACAAAAAGATCTGCACCATTATAGAGATAAACTAAATCTTTTTCATCGACATAATTCAGGAATTTTATAAACGCGCCTGTTTCCGTTTCTCGAATAACGTGATCGATTTCCGGGTACTTCCAGCTTCTGGAGCCCGCAATAACCAGGCTATGTTGAATTTTGTTTTTTCTCCGCAACGTTGAAAAAGACCTGATAAGGCGGGGAAGATTTTTTCGCGGTTCGACATTACCGAGAAAAAGAATGTAGGGCTGCGGAATATTGTATTTTTCGCAACGTGCCAAAGAGTCATTTTTTGGACACGGCTTAAATTGCTTGTCTGCGGCCAAATAAATTACCCGAATTTTATGTTCAGGAACTTTCATTAATTCCATAATGTCTTTTTTGGTGCATTCCGAATCCGCAATGATGAGGTCCGCTTTTCGATTTACATAGGGCAACCATTGGCTCCAATAACAGCGCGACGCGAATGAAAGATGCTCCGGAAATTTTGCTCCGATTAGATCATGAATGGTTACGATCGCTTTCCACCGCCCTTTAATATAAGGCATGCAAAAAGCCGGGGTGTGTAAGATATCGACCTTATTTTTTCTCGCAACTTTTGGCAAATAGATATTTTCCCAAATTAGGCGGTCGTATGTTCTGCTTCCAATTTTGGAAGGTTTTTTGAATGAAAGAATTTCATGGCCAGTCGTTGGTGGGCGAAAATAACTCAACAATTGTTCTGTGTAACGCCCTAAGCCCGATTGTTGATTCTCAAGCGCTTGACAGTCTATTCCGATTTTCAATGTTTTTTCCTTTTCCGTATAAGGAGGCGATAGGCCTTAAAATTTCTGATCCATCCGTAACAACATGACAGAGCATGGTATAGGAAACCTTCTTTGTTGTCCAGAAAGCCGCCTTTGATAACGTAATTAAGCACGAATTTTATCGGCGGGCCCAATAACGCCATTATGAAATTAGGAACCCTATTTTCTTCAACGACGCTGACTGACTCCATGTCGGTATACAATACCAGTTTGCGATAATATTCCTTCAGCGTGGGAATGCTGTTATGAATTAATACGCCGGATAAGTGTCCAACCGGCCCGTCTATGTGAACCGTTTCGTGAACGTGTCCCCAAAACTTCCCCTTTGATTTTCTAAATAATCTCAAGACGCGTTCCATGCCCTGGCCCCCGAATCGAAGCGGCCGGTTTAGAAAAATATTCTGGCGCAAAACGGTAAAGCCGTCATCCGGGCGGTTTTCGTTAATGACTTCCAAGATTTCTTTTGATAATTCAGGGCTGACGATTTCGTCGGCATCGATTGACAAAACCCATTCATTGCTGGTTTTTGATAAGGCATAATTCTTCTGGCAATCAAAAGAATCGAATTTCCGTGTATAAAAAAACACCGGGAAGCGCTTGCATATTTCTGCGGTGCGATCGTTGCTTCCTCCGTCCACGACAACAATTTCATCGGCCCATTTCAAAGTGTTTAGGGTTCTCTCAATTTGGGTTTCTTCGTTATAAGTAATAAGGAAAATACTAATTTTCATGGCGAAAAAGCTCTAAAACCTGCCGGTCGGATAGACTATATTTTATTAATTTATTCTCCCGCCGCTTATGCCAAACAATTTTAATTTTACCTAAGGCTTCGAGGAATCCCGTGAAAAAACCGAGGTCCCCTTTCAAAAGCATATAAAAAATTCTTGGAATAACAAAAAAGATATGTGCCAGCCAATATGGTTTATCGGATATGTTTTTCCAGAAAAAAAGGAAAGAGTTCCTATGCGCCAGCTTAAGAGTTCCCTTTTTACTAAATCGTTCATCGAAACTTTTTGCGCCGATATGATGAATGACGCTCAAGGGTTGATAGAAACATTTCCAGCCCATTCGCCAGGCTCTGAGAGCAATATCGGAATCTTCTAATCTGCCCGGTAGGTAGAGATCGTCATAGCCCTTTAGCTCGATAAATTTTTTTCGGTCAAACGCTCCGAACCCAGTCGCGAACGTATAACCGAACCGATTTGCATGTTCTTCAAAGCCTTTGAAATGACACGTTGTTCCAAATCCGCCTAGAGAAATAAATGCAGTCGATTTCCCTCCCTCAAAACTTCCGTCCATTGAATACGATTTGGGTGCGACAAGAAAGGTGTCCGGGTGGGTTACAAAAATATCAACCATCGGATCGATACACTCAGGTGTTGCCCGCAAGTCGTTATTGAGCAAGAAAACGATGTCTGCCTTTGATTGCAGTACGACGTCATTAAAAGAACATAGAACCCGATTGGGCATGCTCATTACTCGAACCGATGGATAGCGATTCTTAATTGATGCAACACTTTGATCAGTGCTGGAATTATCGATAACGATTAATTGGCAGTCGTGTTTTGAATTACGCATTGCCTGCAAGAATGAATCAATGCAGGGCAAAACATATTTTTCACCATTGTAATTGAGGATAAAAAGGTCAACGCGCATAATTTGTCGGTATTATTTTTGGGATGGTTGAGTTCTCCTGAAATCGTAGAACCCGTCATGTTCATGATAGACGATATATTTCGCTGCGATCAACGATTCAATTTTATCATCTGCGGATGGCCCGAGCAAGGTGCGATCTAAAACAACACATTCCGAATTCAAAGCTTTTTCTGCCCCGCCCTCACGTGGATGGTTATTTTCAAAGATGTGGAGTTCTTTTCGATTATATGAATGTGGAGCAAAAAATTCATGAGTTCTAACAGAGATGCTACTTGGAATGGTTTTAAGATATTGCCGAATATACTCAAGGTGTGCATTGTCTTGTTTCTGATATTCACGTATAACGTGGTATTCGGAGACTCCCGTTAATAAGAGACTCCATGAAAGCAGCCAATAAATTTCCATTTTGATTATTTTGTGTTTGCTCCCCTTCAACAGATTAAAAGCCCAATTTGTTGAATTCCGGAAACCGTATATGGCGGATATAAAGACAAAGGAAGTTAAATAGGTAGTATATTGAAAAAAAATCGATCGCGATAAGGGGCCGGCGGCACTCAGGTTTTGCGTTAAAATAGGCAACGTCAATAGGAAGGTTGACGGACTGAAAAAAGAGAAAAACCCAAGCGGTAAGAAAATTTTCTTAAGATAAGTAAATGTTGAAGGCTGCAGCATATAGGAAAGAAATGCTTTTAGGCCAGTTTCTTTCCACGTCGAGTAATTGCCGAGATAGAAATAATCCGAACCGGAAAAATAAGGGGCAACCATCTTAATGTCTATCAAGAAAACTGTCATTGCGATGATGAACCATGCGATTCCAAAGAGCCGATTCTTCCGAAACCACCAACAATAAAGTCCTATCATGGCGACCGGCGCGCATGCTATTTCTTTGGTCGTTAAAATAGCAGCCAGAAATATTGAGGTAGTGATCAGTTTATTTTTTAAAATAAAATAAAACGCCCACAACATCATGGGCTCGCCTAACAGTTCCGGGTGAAAGTCAAATCGTACCGCATTTCGAACGGGCAAATAAAGGGCATAACAGATGACAAATACAATTGGCAATTTTCGATCCGATAAGACTTCCTTAGCGATAAAATAAATAGGAAAAATAGCGCTGGCCGACACAACAGCTTGGAACAACAGCAAAACTGCGGAATCATTCCACAACCCGTAGAGTGGCGCAAGCAAAGCGAGGATCGGGCTTATGTGGTCACCCAGTAAGCAAATTCCCCCTTTAATAGACGAATATAAAAAGTGACCGTGCCATGTATTCCATACTGCCTGTGAGAAAATAGCAAAGTCAAAGCTGGATTTAAATACATGATGGCGGATATAACTGCTATAGGCAAAAACGCAGCTCGTTATGACATAGATTAAGCCAACCCATGTGATCTCAGATAAACGAATTTTTTTCGCAATACGAACAAGAATGAACCGATTGTCTAATCGGCCGGATGTTTCAAGACAACCGAAAACCAGTAATAAAGACGATGTCAAGATTGACAAGAAAAGCCGGTGGATCTTGGGTTTATTATGAAATAATTCCAGGATTACCGGACTCAAGAGATGGGTTGCGCCGGTGAGCACAATATACACGCTAATCATAAATGCAACTTCTAATAAAAGATAAAGGAGTTTTTTCACGATGCCCGATTGATCGATTCCAGGTACTTTAGAGGTTGACATTATCGAATCATCTTTCCAAGACGCCTCATTTTGGACTTTTTTGAATGTTAGGTATTCCTTGCGACCGTGGGGAAGTCGTGTCAAAGCAGCCGGACAAGGATAGCCCTAAGGCGACAATAACCCAAAGATTAAATTGAACGACAAATGTTTCCATGACCGAATAAATTAACCACACGCAAAAAGCGCATAGCGTCCCTATTCGAAAAGAATCGGCCGCATCACCGAATTTTCCGATAGACCGATATAAACATTTTAACCATAAGATGCTAAAAGACAAAAACAGGAGTGCTCCGATAATTCCAGAGGCCCCCAAGATGGAAAGATATAAAGAGTGTATATCGGTAATATTTTTTATAAAACCATTTCCAATCAACCAGTGAGAAGGCATGACTTTGGCCAAAACATAAAATTGGTTGAGACGATAATGGCCCAAAAACCCGAAGTTTTGTTGGTCGTTTAATGTAAACGCCCAATAAGACGGATCGCAAACGATCCTGATTAATCCGAAAAACCTGGAACGTACTTCTTGTGTCGTTTCAACAAGGATAAAGCATGTCAAAAGGCAGAATATTGCAATAGCGGACAGCTTCTTAATCACCGAAGTTTTTTCGTTTGCCTCAAACCATTGAAAAATAAAACGGTAGTATAGAAAAGCATAAAGGCCTGATATGATGACGAAACTAACCCAACCCGTTCTTGAACAGCTCAAAATGATACCGCAAAAAATCACACACAAGCACGCCCACCCCGCGATTTGCCGGTTTGTGTTTTTTGAAAATGAAAGCGTGGGTAATAGTAGAAAAAAATTGGAGACAGCCAAGAAACCGATGTGATTATTATGAAGAAGATTTTCTTTCGGGTAAAAAACGACCGCATGAGTAAATGAAAATATAGCACCGTGCAGAATTCTAATCGCCGTTCCAAACGAAAGAAAAAGGATCGCGTTTTGTACGACCTTTCGGGAATTAATGACCATGATTAAAAAGAGACACGCACATAGAACGCTAAGAATATTTGCATTGGTTTTTAGCACCCTCATCGGTTCGGGTCCCGCAAGGCCTGCAAAACCCGAAATGAGGAGCATGGTAATCAGTAAATACAAAATCGTCCCTTTCTTATAATTTGCTTTTACCATCCCGACGATATCCCGGTTTACGGCGAATAACACCAAGCAGAAAATTATGGCGATATGAAAGTGTTTAATCGTAAAAAAAAGCCCCGGAAAAAATTCAGATGGAAAGAAAAATGCGGCATAAAAAAAAGCGGCGTATAGCGCATAATATGGATTGATTCCAACAATTAAAGAAAAAAGCAGCCAGCCCAATTTCCGGGCTATCGGGATTTCGAAGCAAAGAATTGTTAGAGAAATAGCGGTCAACAGGATAATCCGTTGCACAAGAAAAGCAACCGGAATGTGGCGATTAAGATGTCGGTTTAAAGTGTTGATCATAGCTGTTTAAGAATAGTTCCGACGATAGCAAGGCCAAACACATTCATGATTAAGACCATTATCCCCCACTTTGTATCAGTCATCTTAAAAAATGTTTGCGACTTTTCTTCTGACCACATAGAATAAGGGCTGATTATAGAAAAAATTGCATCCTTGCGAAACAGTTATTTTTAGAAAGTAAGTTATGCCCACAAGCCGTACAATCGTTGGTGTTTTCGATTTCATCATTCAGATTATTCTGTCGACAATTCTGTTTTATGTATTGACGTCTTTTGCCTTCATAATGGGTTGGGAAACCCACCTTTTTCTATCCCTGCACGGCAAATTTCATTTCTGGTTGGGGATTAGTTTGATCATTGTCGCCGCAATTCTTTGTTATTGGCGATACCGGTTTGACCGACGCAGCTTTTTCGAATTAGAACCGATCAGGTTATTAAAAATTGTTTTATCGGTTCGTCCCGTGTATTCCGTCGGCATTTTATCGCTGATTTATTTTATGACTCAATTTCTAACGTTGCTCTTAATGCATGAGGGATTGGGAACGGCGCTATGGGATACGGGTTTTTATGACCAGGTCATCTGGAATACAGGGCATGGAAATTTTTTGGTTACATCTGTTCGCGGTGGGATTCATGTTTTCGCGGAGCATTTCAAGCCGATCATGGTTTTATTGGCGCCGCTTTATTGGATTTGGGACAGCACGAATTTCCTGTTTCTCATATCGACCGTAATAACCGCGACAAGTATTATCTGGGGATACTTGATCGCAAAGGAAATAACAAAAGATCACGTACTGTCCCTCATCGTTGCCATCGGGATTTTCTTTTATCAGCCAATGCGGAATGGAATTCTCTTTCCATATCACACATCAACATTAGCCGATCCGTTTATTTTATGTGGCTTCTTCTTGATCTTGAAAAGGCAAAACGTCTCGGGGTGTTTACTTTTAATTGCCGCAATAATGTGTAAAGAAAATATTGTTATGGAAATTTATGGTATCGGATTTTATCTTGCTTCAAAAAGGAATAAAACGGGATATGTGGTAATTGCGATAACGGTCTTGATGTCTTTACTGATTTTCGGTTATTTTGAACCGAAGTATCGTTGCGCATACCATGTGCTCAATAAATGGGCATATTATGAACATCTTAAGAATCCGTTCAAACTCGAATTGTGGCAGGACCTGCTCAAGCCCAATCCTCTTTTATTTCTAATTCAGGTATTTGGCCCATTTCTTTTCCTGTCGTTTAATTTCAAAGGATGGCATTGGTTATTAGGTCCGACCATGATTGTCAGACTTCTAAGCCGGATGACGGGGTTTAGAATCATTACGGCGGCATATACTTCAGGTTTAAATTCGCTTGTGATTCTATCGGCAATTCTCGGCCTTACGCACCTTTCCTCGCAAAAAAAGTTCGCCGGAAAAGACATTCCGACGCAATGGATGAAATTTGTTCCAGCCACATTGATTTTTGGCGCTCTGATTTTTTCCGGCACACCCCAGCTTTTCAACATCGAAACGCAGTTTTGGGAAGCTTCGTTTGGACAAAACCAACGCATCGCAAGAATTCTTGAATCCATTCCGCCATCTTATTCTATATTGTCAACGGAAGTCTATTCCGCGCATTTGAGTCACCGGCCCCATCTTTATGCTTTTTACGCAGCGTTTTTGTATACTCCGCTTTTTCCGGATTCTGAACGGCCTGATTTAATTGTTGTTGATGAAATTCGCATTAATCAGAGAGAAAGACAACTTGTGTCGGATTATCTGACGAAAGGATATTCGCTGATTTTCGCGATGAATCCATTGAAGATTTATAAACAGCCAAACGTTTCAATTCCGGATACTTTGCTTAACAAGTGGGAATTTTTCAGAAACCAGCCGGAAGTGCCCTACCGAAAGTATGTTCGAATGTGGTATAAAGGCATCATGTCGATTTTAGGCATCGTTTTTTTGGTCTATTTTATTTTAAAACTGATTGTACGAAAGAACAATTTCAAAGGCCCTTGCTAAGTGCTTTTAAGTATTTTTTCTATCCATAATCACTACTGTCCCAATGTTGAATGATCTATTGTTTGTAACTTATTTAAGGTCACTATGTTGCTATCCAAAATAGCTGTAATCG
>MHFR01000036.1 GCA_001804285.1 Candidatus Danuiimicrobium aquiferis | reverse complement strand
AATTTTGAGCCGGTTGTCATACTAAAACCAACTCTTCGTTGTGTCCACTTTTTCGGGGGAAGATCAATACCCGTTTAGACTCTCTAAGCAATAGCTCCGGGGTTTCAAGATGCAGGATATTAAAAAGCATCACATAATCTACGTTCCCATCAGGAAGGCCGGTGCCATCAGCGATAATATCCCGCAAAATGGCATTCACATTATTCAACTTGGCTTTTTCAGCTTCAGCTTGGGTGATGCGGACCATTGCCTCATCAATATCGTAGGCATGAATCTTCCCGCTGATCACCTTCGCAACGGGGATAGTGAAAGTCCCATAGCCACACCCGACCTCCACCACATCATGGACATTTGGGCCTAACTCCATCTGTGCGATAATTTTGGAGGGATCAAAAAACTTCTCCCACATGTCCCGCTCTGGCATCCCGCTATCTCTTACTTTCATGGCTTAAGCCCAATCATCTTTCTGATACCGTCAAGTCGCTAAAACGTATAACGCACCCTCAGGTACAGGTTATCGTTGTCTTTGAGTTGCCCAAATTCAGTCCAATCATATTTGCCAAAAAAAATATTTCCCCCCGCTGTCAATTTCCAATGGTCACTTGCCTGCCAGGTAAAACGCGGCCGTAGGTACGCATCGCTATCCGTAGGACTATAAAAAGTAAAGAGTGACGCCTCTAAAGTTTGACGCCAAAAGAGTTTTGTGATACGAAAAGTTAAAAGTTGCCGAAATTCGTCCCTGGGAATATCCCCTGGCTGGCTATTGGCCTTGAATTCATCAAAATTTAGCATCTGTTCTACGAGATACTGCATTCCCATGCGCCAATCCTTTTGAAAATCCCGCTCATAACCAAGAAGGTACTCCATGGCTGAATTCTCAATAAGCCGATTCTTACCGCTACGGTCCTGCAAAGAATCAGAATAACCGACTTCACCGGAAGCAATCCCTCCAACAGACGGCGCAGGCCCGCGAATGCTCGCGCCAAAAACCGCGCGCTTTGGATAAAAGACGTCTTGTGTGCTTTCATTCTTGATACCCCTTGGCTGATTAAAGAATCCTTTGAATGCGTAAAGATCTGTCTCGTATTCCCCGAAATTACGATAGAGACGAGTAGCTATTTCTGTATTCTTAGGCTGAAATGCGGGTTCCGTGAATATCAAGCTCGATTCTTTACCTGCAATCCTGCCAAGAAAAATATCATAAAAACTCAAACGGTCTCCTCGGCTGATTGAGACATCGGGTGTAAAAGAAGGAATCACGACTACATCCATTGAAACTAAACGGCTAAATACCGAGAACTTTCCAGCATCGGACGGTGCTTTGAGGTATTCATCATCCCTGCCGATAAAGAATGACTCATAATCCTTCGGGAAGACGTCATTGATAAAAAGATAATCTCCCGTTCCCCAGGTAAGAATCTGTCTTCCCAGTTTAACATCCATCCATGAGAGAGGGCTAACAAGTCCGTATGCTTCGCGGATCTGATACCTCACGGTTTCCTTATATTCATCCGTCAGGAGATCCCCTTTGTAGAAAAACTCTGGATTCCACGACGCAAGCCATGCGGGTTTCTGCGGCCGATAGGCCACTTTAAGCTGGAGACGTTGCTCTAAAAGGTTATAGTCATTTTTTTGAGTTAATTTATCTCCTGAGAATTTAGGACCGTAAGCAGCTTCTATAAATCCATGGACTGAATCAAAGATTTTGGCCCACGGATCTGTCGATATTTTTTCGTCTTGAGGGATATTTCCTATTTTCCAAGAATCAAGAGATGCGGGTTCGGCAAACAGGATTTTGCTGGTAGAACCGGCGGCCAGAATAAAAGCTATGAGAATAAGCCTGCGAACCAAACCCAACGAATTATCTCCGGATCCATTGTGAGGGAGCCCGGCGCAACAGTCTTTCCTGAAAGAGATCCGGAGTGAGCCCCACATCGTAGGTTATTGCTTTTATGGTTATCTCCGTCTCATGTCCGCTCCCAATATCTTTCATCGCCGCCTTCGTAATCGTAGGGGTACCTTCAATGCTTTGGACTTGACGGGTCTCATAGACCTTGTACAGCGTGCCTTTAAGGTCGTAATGCTCCACCTTGACCGGAAGGTGGGTCGTTTTATCAATCCAGAGTTTTCGGTAACTGAATTCCACATCCCCCGATCGTTTCGGAGTACTTTTCACCAGGAAAGTGGAATATTCGCCAAGGGCCTCTTCGCCCAGGAGCTCATGCTCATCCTCATCAAGATCGCGGCCGGACACATCTTCATAGGTAAAATCCGAGCCCGCGAAACTCGTACGTTTATCACTGGTTGCAATCCGTTTCACCAAATCGATCGATGGGATATATAACCAGCGGTCGTCATCACGGCCCGGATGCTTTAAGACCAAAAAACTCATCCCCTGGACATCCGCGGGCTCATGGAAATAAATGTAATAAAACTGTTCGCCTCCATCTGTTTTATCCAGGCGAAGCATGGCCAACCGCCGCTCGCGGCTTTGGCCCTGGCGGTTCACGATCCGCATAAACACATCGCTTTGGGCGTCCTTTTGGGGATAGTAATAAGCCAGCAGCATTTCTTTCATCACTGTGCTCCCTTCGCCTGAATTCGCCGCATAGGCAGATCCAAGTTCCATGCCACTCACGGACAATAGTGAAGCAAACACCAAACCAAACCCAAGGTATTTCATTGAACACCCTCCTCGCATTTTATCTTTTGGTTCATTTTATTGTTTTTGCAGCTACAGTCACTCATCGGTGACTTTCATCTTCACCTTCCGTTCAAAATAGCTGCCGAGCATTCCTTCCTTCGGCTTGCCTTTGACCGACTCGCCTTGGGTCAGCATCACTTGTAGCGTCAATTCAGCGTCGCGAGCGACGTCGGTCGGACGGATGGTCATGGGAAGAACTGTCAGCGCCGCGCCTTCATATTGTTCCAGTTTGTCGCCCACAATGCGGCAGGACATCGGCAAGTTTACGTCCCAGCCTGGCGCGAATTTGGATAGCGAGCTACCGCCGATGGTGCTGGCATCAAGGTAGAGCCATGCGTTGCGATACGGCGCTTCTGCCGTGTCACCCTTCGTCCGCCCGATGACCGTCAGCAGCGTCTTGGGCTCGCCGCGTTTCACGGTCACGAGAAACGTGCCGTCAGCCTGGCCGAGCGACTTCATGGTGTCCTTGTCCAGAACATCAATGATGGTCTGGCGCTCATCCGTCCATGGACCGTTGTTGGCGTGACAACTCATACATGAGGCTGCCTTGCCGAGGATGCCAACAGCCGGCGGATAGGACATGCCCTTCCCGGACAATGCCAGCATAATAATAAATGTGAGGACACAAACACGTTTTATTTTCATTTTCCGGCCTCCTTCGTTAATTTGTCTAACTGACTTGAGAGTTCTTTTTCATCAGCTCCGGGAAGATGGCTTACCCATACTATCTTGCCGCCCTTCCGAATGAGGTAGATATTTGTCAAGGGGCAGGTTGCGGGAACGTATTTCCCACTGTAGAGTTCCGTCGCCGCACCCTTGGGATCGTAGAGAAAAGGAAAAGTGACTTTGTTCTTTCGTATGACGGCTTCAACCGTTTCCCGGTCCTTACCAAGCACACTTACAGCCACGATTTCGATGTCCTTTGTCTCATACCGCGATCTCAGTCTAAGGAGGTCGGGGATTTCCGGTTGGCAGCCCCTGCACAGATTCGTGAACCAGATGAGGACGCTTTTTGTCTTCATCAGTTCGGAAAGCGTGAATGACTTTCCATCAAAATCTTGCAGAGTAAAATCCGGCGCTCGATCACCCATCTTCGGCACAGCGATCTTTTCGTTCGCCTGAGCTTTCGTCCCCAGCGCCGAACAGAGCATTCCGAACACAAAGAAAGCGGTGACAAGACCGGAGAAAGCGATCTTTTGAGCGTATCCTGAGTTCTGTTGAGTCACGGAATGTTCTCCTTATTTTCCAATTTCATATTGCCTGCGTAGCAGTTCTGGATCATACCTTTCGAGGTGTGGAGCATGTTTCGCCGTATCTTTCTCCTCAAGGAAGATGCCGTTGCCGGGACGAGCCACGGTCCAGATGAGCGCCTCACGGATGCTCTGGCGCGGACTGCTCTTTCGCGCTTGTTTCCACCGGCTTTTGCACCCAAACGTTCTTGTCGTCGTCGAAGGCCCACGTGTAGCGCTCTTTGCCGTCCTCTTTGTGAACCGATGTTTTCTCCGGCAGTACGTGCAGGTTCTCTTTGCGCGTGCCCTGCAAGAAGAAATCCATGTCATACACTCTCCCATTGACGCCTTTGAAGTCGGCACAGACAAAATACATTTCCGGGCCGACCTGCGACAACCGTTCGCGATGGATGCGGTCCAACGTCAGCGCGAGGGGCTTCCCGGTCTTCTTGTCCTCGACCTTAAACGCGCCGTCTTTCGATTCCTGTTTCACGTGGGACTCGATGTGTTTGGCGACCTCCTCAAGCGTCAGCGCCGATTCAGCCTTGGCAGCGCCGCTGGGATGTTCGGGATGCTCCTGAGCCCGACTTGTGGGTGCGTTTAATCCCCATGCCAACACGACCGCGACCAACAACCAGCGAATTAGGGCTTCAGAAAATGTGATTTGGTTTGTCTTCATGCGTGTCATCCCCCTGTAGGTTTAGTCTGTGGGTTTTTCCACCCGCGATTGAACTTGAATCCTCTCTATGATGACGGTCCTGTTTTCAACAGCCAACGCCTGAAAAGGTGAATGAGAGCGGGTAAGTAAACAACGCTCATGACCGATGAGAGGATCATGATCGCTGCCATCAAAATCCCGACCGTGATATAGGGCGTTAGCGCTGAAAAACCCATCACGGCAAACCCTAAGGCAAAAAGGATCGCGTTGAGGAAAATCCCCTTCCCGGGACGGGCCACAGTCCAGATGAGCGCCTCTTTCAAATCGGGATATTCACGGTATCTTTGCTGGAACCGGCTGACAAAGTGAATGGCAAAATCAACGGCCATCCCTAAAGAAAGCGTCGATAAGACTGCAACGGGCATATCGAAATCTTTTCCGATAAGCCCTACCACTCCATAAATCAATGCGATCGTAAATAAAAGCGGCAGGAAACTCACACACCCCCAAAGGAACGACCGAGTCTCAAAAACGAGTAGCGCCAGAACCAAGACCAGGCCCCAAAGAAAACTCGTCAGCATTCCCCAAAGCACCTCGTGGTTCCACACCATATTGAAATAGGCAATTCCGGCAGGCTTGACCTTGGCACCCTCAGGCAAAGGATGTTCTTTCAAGAAAGCATCGGCTCGCGCAATGACTTTCTTCATCACCCCGGCATCCCAGCTTTTTAATTGAAGAATGATGTTGGCCGTTTTCGCCGAGAAATCGACAACGTTATCAAGATGTCTTGGCTTTGCAGCCGATTGCAGGAGAAAAAGATATTGTCCTACCTCACGTTCTGAATCAGGGATCCGGTCGAAGGCCGGGCTGTCATCGTGCAAAACCTGATTTACCCGTTTGACATAATCCGCCGCGGAAAATGTCTTTCCCACAAGCGGATCTTTTTCCAGTTCACGCTGCAGACCTTCTATTTCGCGCAATAGGGCGGGCTTTCCAATAGCCCCCTCATCTTTGGCTTGAATCACCAGGTAGGCCGTTGAGGTTCCGCCGAGATGCTCATTCATAACTCGATCGGCGGTTCTGACAACGCTCTTCCATTTAAACCAATGAACCATATTGTTGTTCACCCGAATCTGACTAAGGCCTGCCACTGCCACCACAAATAGGACAAACCCCGCGAGGAGAATGGGTTTTGTTCTGGCCACGCAAAATTTTCCTAAATGAGAAAGCCACGAAGGACCTTCATTCGGTCCTTTCCCATGAGCTTGCGCCATTTTTAAGATATGCTTCTCAGGAATAAGCATCAAAACGGCGGGCACAAGTGTGTAGCTCATGACAAGAATGACTAAGGTTCCGAACCCAATGACCAATCCGAAAATCTTCAAGGGAACAATCGCTCCTGTGGCAAGCGCGGCGAATCCCACCGCGGTAGTAACGTCAGAATAGAAGACCGGCGGCCCGACAACTTTCATGGTTTCAGAAATAGCCGTTCGTTTATCTTTGACCTCCCTCAATCGAAAGGCAAATTCATTGAAAATATGGACGGCATCCGTCGCGATCGCCATTAAAAAGACAGGGCTCATCGAACTCATGATGTGAACCGGATAACCCAAAGCGATCAAGCCGCCCATACTCCAGATAATGCTGATCATGGCAACGGTCATGTTGGCAATGATCACGGTAACGTTACGAAACATAAACCAAAGCGCGACGCACATTACCATTCCCGCTATCGGTGAAAAAAGAGCCATTTGGCGGAACATTTCTGTGCCGAACGTGTCACGGGCGACAGGATCTCCGGCAAGATAAAACGTGTCCCCCCCGGAGTCTTTAGGAAGAAGTGACCGGATTTTGTCCGCGATTTCTTTGCCGTTAACCGACGGTTCAATAGGGATAAAGAGGGCGAGTGTGGTCGCATCATGAGAAACAAAGCGGTTTACAAATAAGGGATTGCCCAGAAGCGACTTCCTCAGGACTGAAAGTCCGGCCCCGGATTGCGGAACAGTACCCAAGGCCGGTTTGACAATGAGCTCACCCTTTGTTGAAGTTATGTTATCCACGGTCGTCAGACTATCCACATCACGCGAGATCACTCCCGGAAGCTCCTGAATGGCGCGGGTAAGCTCCTTGACCCTGGTCAGTGTGCGGACATTGAAAACTCCTTCGGGATTGACGATACCCAGCACAATGACGTCCGGATGAAGGGCAAAGTCTCTTTCGACCTGATCATTATATTGACGAACCGGAGACGTCTCAGGCAGCATATGTTTGGGATCCGTATCAATGGCAATTTTGGGAAATTGCGCCAAAAAGAATACGGTCAAGGCAAGGGTCACACCTAAAACAATCTTAGGGTGATCCAATATGAGTTGGAACAAACGATTAGGCTTCATTTTTCGCAGTTCTCCTATTCGAGCAAAACTATAATGAAACTGAAATGCCGCGCATCCGGGCTCCCATCTTCAGCATCAAACGCAAAATTTTGCGCTTTATACTAAAGGGAGACAACCACCACTTTTCAAAAAGAACCCTGCCTAAATGCCAGAAACGGTCGGGTCTGTAGAGTCGGACCTCGGCACCGTTCGGTGCGTAGAACTCACCGTTTCCAAAAGCCGCCACGCCCGATCCCATCTCGATCGCGCACCAACCCGCTCCGTCAAACTTCCCTTTTTCCGGCTGATGATTAAGGCGACTCAGGATATTGGCAGCCACGATTTCCGCTTGATAATGAGCAAAAATTCCGGCTTTAGGCAAGGTTTTGCCTTGAGCGATAGGGATCGTGGTGACATCTCCGATGGCATAGATCCCCGGATATTTTGTTTCCAGCGTCTCGCGATCAACGGGTATCCAGCCGGTCTCATTCGTAAGGCCGGATTCTTTCACCGGTTTCGGCGCCTCGTGCGGAGGAACCCCGACTAAAAGATCGTAGTTTTCATTCTTCCCGTTTTCAAAAATGAGTGTTTTCCCCTGGGGGTCGATTTTTGTAACCTTATGGCCGGGATAGAACCGGATGCCTTTCGACTCCAGCATCCCTCTCAGCGCCTCACCGACCTTGGACCCGGCTGTCGGCATCGGAAAAGGTTCGGGTGTAAAAACAGCAACCTCCCCTTTTCGGCCTTTCTTTTTTAAAAGATCTTGTATTAAAAAAACTGCCTCATAGGGAGCCGCAGGGCACTTGAAAGGAGTTGAAGTAATCAAAACCGCTATTTTCCCTTGATCAAAAGATTGAAGAGATTTGTGGATTTGGATAGAGCCATCCAATGTGTAAAGGTTGAGCGCCCCTTCCTGAAAGCCTGAAATCTTTCCCGGGGCAAGCTCAGCTCCCAAACTGATTAGAAGATAATCAAAAGAAAGTGGCCCGGCGGAAGTCTTTACTTTTTTCGACACAGGATCGATCCCAAAAATTTCCGCCTGGATAAACGTCACACCTTTCTTAAGAAGCAGGGGCAGAGATTTCTGAATATCCGCGGGATTTCTTTGACCCGCAACAACCCATGGGAAGGACGGAGGAAATTCAAAATTCTGCCCCTTATCCATAAGAATGATACGATGTTTTCCTTTTAAAAGGGGTGCCAGGCTATTAGCGGCCACTTGGCCGCCGATGCCTCCGCCCAAGATGAGAATTGTTTCCTGATCCATTTTTTATCTTCCTCCCCGATTAACCTGTTCCATGAGTCTTCCACCTTCGGCCAATTTTTCAAGTAACATTTCTCTGATGATATCGAAAGCCTTGAGAATTTTTGGATTAGCTAACGAATAATAAACCGTTACGCCGTCTCGGCGTGTCTTGACGATCCCTTTTTCCCTTAAAATGCTCAGATGTTGTGAAATGTTGGCTTGGCGGATTTTGACGATCTTGACCAGTTGCCCCACCGAAAGCTCCTTGTCTCTCAATCGGTTCAGTATTTCCAGACGCTTCGGGGATGTAAAAACCCGGCACATTACCGCATGAAGTTCGTAGAGTTTATGTTCCATAAGGTTCCCTTATTTTTTAAAGTGGGTGTCCTGCCACCTGCGGGCAATCGCTGAAATGAGCTGAAGAACAGCCGCATTACCATCGGATTCGCCTTTCTCAAAATCGTTCTGAATAGTGCCCATTTGATTTGTAACGTGAGCGAAACATACTATCGGTTTGCCGTGCGCTTCAGCAAACGCGTAGAGTGCCGCCGCTTCCATTTCAACCGCTAATAGGTTTTCAGTGCGAGCAAAGGCAATGGCTTCCTCTGTCTCTCGAAAAGGAGCATCTGTAGTCCAAACTCCTCCCTGTTCCACTATAAGTTTGCCTGTAAAAGCATCGGTTAGCATGGCGAGCAAGCCCGGTTGAATCTTCGAATAGGGTGCAGGTGGTAAGTAATGATAGCTCGTTCCCTCATCCCGCAAAGCACGGTCAATCAAGATAAAATAGGGCGGTTTTCGCACCCGAATGATTTGACCTGCAGATGTTATACTAATGAGCAAACGACAGCCGGATGCGAATAACTCTTCGGCTACGAGAACGGCAAACGATGCACCTACCGCACAACCCAAAACACCGATGTGCAAACCATTGCCGTGAAAGTCGTAAAGTTCGGTATGGTAACATGCCCAATATGGATTGAGCGTACCTGTGCCCGAATCGCGCAAGTAACGGAACAAATCACCATCAGGATCAAGAACGCAGACTTTAGGAACCTCACCTGTAGGCAGCCCCTTCTGCCGCCTTGCTTCGCGGAGAAGATTGTCTGGGTCAAATATTGACGGCTGATCGTATTTTTTGTTCGCAAGAAGCGGAGCGGCGATCATATTTACCTCACTTATCGGTATTTCAGAAACGCCTACTATCTTCGTTCTTTAATATCATTATATTCGAATAATAGAATATATACTTGTTTGTGTCAAGTGTGTTTCTGTCGGAACTGGACAAAGATATTTTATTCGAAAAAGAGCCGCTGAAAGTTTTTGAACATGACAATCTTCCGGAGATAGGCCTCCAAAGTTCGGCTCATGTAAAACAGCTGCGCTAAAACCAAATCTTAATGTTGCTCTTTTCCACAACATGAATCGCCGGAGATCGCTTCGCGGCCTTCCTTGATGAGAAAGTAAATCATAATCAACCCCGCAACTGGATCGGCCCACCACCAGCCGAATAAAGCGTTAAGGCCAAGACCTAATAATAAGGTGAATGACAGATAGGAGCAAATCATCGTTTCCATCGCATCGGCTTCAAGCGCTTTACTTTTCAATTGCTTGGCGAGATTTTTCTTCAGGAGGCCGAGAGGCGGCATGACCAGAATTGAAAGTGTGGCAATGACAAGGCCAAAAATGCTCGCGTCCGGCATCTCATGCAAAATCAGTTTTCGAGATGATTCATAAAGGACATAGGCGGCAAGTGCAAAAAAGCTGTAGCCTACGAATATAAGTGCTTTTTTCTCGCGCCGATCCTCCTCTTCCAAATCCCCATGTTGGGCGAAGCGCCAGATCAAAATAGCCGCGGAAGAAACCTCGATAAAACTATCAAGGCCAAAACCGACAAGCGCAATGCTTCCCGCAAAGATTCCGGCCGCAATGGAAGCCACCCCTTCTAAAATATTGTAAGAGATAAGAAACCACTCGGCGATAACCGCTTTTTTTATGAGAGACTGCCTAGTTGAATCGGATTTTTCCATTATTTTTCATTACCTGAAAAATGAACTATTACCATCACTCCGGCCTACCGGTTCACCAGCGTCTGAATTTTTCGATGGCGCGCCTGGAATGGGCGTTATTTTTTTGTTCTCAATCGCCGCAGTAGGCACTGTATTTTTAACTGGTTGGGCAGTAGGGATCGGTATATTGTGCGGAGGATGTTGATTGGCAATCAGTGGATTTAGCGCAGGCTGTGCAGCAACCGGCGGTGGCGGCAAGGGTGTCGACGTATATTTCCAATCCATTCCGATTTTTTTCAACTCCTCGGCAATATACTTTTTGCCTTCCGCATCAAGTTGTTTGCCGCCGACAAACCGTTTATCGTTGACGAAAATGGTCGGCGTTGAGCTAACTTGAAGTTGTTTTCCTGAATCGCTGTCCTTTTGAATTCTCTGAAGTACTTTTTCGTCCGTCACGCACTTTTCGATTTTCCCTGTGTCCAATTTCAGCTCCTTCATAAAATTCCAGAAGTACGCCGTCGGGCGACCTTCCTTCGACCATTCTTTTTGCTTCTTAAAAAGAAGGTCGTGATATTCCCAAAATTTGCCTTGGTCGGCCGCACATTCCGCGAAAAGCGCCGCCTCCAACGCCCATTTGTGCATTGCGAGCGGAAAATACTTATATTCGACAGACACTTTATCTTTCAAGTCTTTGGCGATGTCATCCACAACCGTACTTCCATACGAACAGGCTGGGCATTGAAAATCACTGTAAACCACAAGCCGGATGGACGCCTTTTTGTTCCCTTTGAATTTCGTTCCTTGTTCAACGGATTTCAATATTTTTCCTTGTGTGAACTTGCTCGCTGCAACAGAAACGATGAGAATGAAAACAATGATCCCGCCGGTTAATATATAATGTTTGGCCGTATTCATGACTTCTCCTTTACTCATCCTTGCTAAAATGAGTTATTGTCAAATGCTGCAATTTGAAAATTCAAGAAACGCGTCCTTTCGGGCAATGAGTTAAACCCCGATCTGTAATCATTTCAGGTAATTCCTTTATAGTGAATCTTAATTAGCGCTATTTTGAAAAATCAATAGGTTTAGATTGCCTCGGATCCTTTTTTGCCTGTGCGAATGCTAAGCGCTTCTAAGACGTCAAATACAAGAATTTTTCCATCTCCCTTTCGACCTGTGTGAGCAGCTTTTTCTATGGTCTCAACAATCACTTTGACTTGATCTTCCTCACAGATGATCTCAATTCTAATCTTTGGTACAAAGTCCACCAGTTGATCACTGACATGATGGGGATACGATTCGTCTTTTTCCCTGCCAAAACCTTTTATCTCCCAGACACTCATACCATGGACATGAATCCGATGCAGGGCGTCAGTTACTTTCTGCAACATAAAGGGTTGAATATAAGCTCTTATTTCTTTCATTAGAATTCTACCTCCTCTTTTTCAAACCAGCCATACAACACTGGCAAAACAACTAAAGTTAAAATGGTTGACGTGATGAGTCCGCCTACCACAACAACGGCAAGCGGTTTTTGTACTTCTGAGCCCGGACCAGAGGCAAGCAACATTGGCACAAGACCAAACACAGCAACCGATGCCGTCATTAGAACTGGCCGTAATCGATGTTCACATCCCTTAACGATGGCCTCATTGACAGGTAATCCTTCTCGTCTTAATTGATTGATATAGCTGACTAAAACAACACCGTTTAATACAGCAACACCAAATAGAGCAATAAATCCAACCGCAGCCGGAACACTCAAATACAGCCTCGATATAAATAATGCCGCAACACCTCCAATCAGAGCAAATGGTAAATTAATGATCACCAATAGCGCCTGTCTTAAAGAATTAAAGCTAGAAAAAAGCAAAAAAAATACCAGCAGAACAGTAACGGGAACAATGATCCCTAAACGTTTCATTGCCCTTTGTTGATTTTCAAATGCACCGCCCCATGTTACGTAATATCCTGCCGGTAGTTTCAATTTTTCTTCGAGTTTAGCTTGAGATTCTGTAACAAAACTACCAATATCCCTTCCTTTAACATTGCATTCCACCACAATGCGCCGCTTACTATCATCACGACTGATTTGTACAGGCCCTTCCACTAAATTGACAGTCGCAAGTTGAGCCAAAGGAACTTTGAAACCCCTTGAAGAATGAACGAGGATATTTTCAATGGCTTTAATAGAATCTCTTTTGTCCTCGGGGAATCTGACCATCACAGAAAATCTTTTTTCACCTTCAAACACATCGGTTGGAGATTTTCCCCCTACAGCTGTTTCAATAATCTCTTGAATATCACTAACATTAATCCCATAACGGGCAATTTTTCTGCGATCTATTTTCACCTCAACATAAGATTGACCAGAAACCTGTTCAACACGCAAATCCTCTACGCCCTTAACTCCCGAAATAATCTTAGCAATTTCATCACCTTTCTCTTTAAGAATATCCATGTCATCCCCGAACAACTTAATGGCGATCTGTGATTTCACGCCTGAAATCAATTCATCAACTTTTAAGGCAATGGGCTGGCTGACATTTAAACCAATGCCCGGAATCTTCGACAAAGCCTCTCGTATTTTTTCCGTCAATTTTTCTTTGGTCTTCGCAGTTTTCCAATACTTTCTTGGTTTTAAAATAACAATAGGGTCACTGACATTAGGCCCCATAGGATCTGTAGCTATCTCCGCCGTTCCGATCTTTGAAACTATGGCTTCAACCTCAGGGAACTGCATAACGATCTTTTGACCAATGGTTTCGATGTCTACGGATTCTTTCAATGAAATACTTGGTAACCGAATAATCTGAGGAGTCAGACTCCCTTCATCTAATATGGGAATAAATTCTGTTCCTAAAAAAGGCACCAAGAATAAACTGGCAATAAACGCTCCCACAGCAATAGTGACAACTTTTTTCTTATGAATGAGAGCCTTTTGAAGGAGCGGTAAATAAAATTTCTTAAACCATCGGATAATAAAAACATCCTTTTCGTTCCCGCCTTTCAAAAACAAAGAACAAAGTGTCGGCGCTAAGGTTAAAGATAAAATCAGAGACGCAAACAAAGCAATGCTGATCGTATAGGCCATGGGACTAAACATTTTTCCTTCCATGCCTTGAAGGGTAAATAGCGGTAAAAAGACAATAATGATGATCGTGATACCAAAAACAATCGGTTTTGAAACTTCATTAGCCGCTTCCAAGATGATATGAATACGATTTCCCAGAATTGCTCTCTTCTCGGAAAGATGCCTGAATATATTCTCGACCATGACAACCGTACCATCCACCATCATACCTATGGCAATGGCAAGACCTCCCAAAGACATAAGATTTGCGGAAAGCCCCATCTGTTTCATGGCAATAAAGGTCATCAAGGCAGCTAAGGGCAAAGTGACTGCGACAATAAAAGCGCTTCTTATGTTTCCGAAAAATAACAAAAGAATAACAACAACAAGAATACTGCCTTCCAGGAGAGCTTTGGTCACTGTCTCAATACATTTTTCTACCAGCTCCGTCCTGTCATAAAACGGTTTTATTCTAATACCCGCAGGCAAAACTTTCCCATCATTAATCTCGTTGACTTTCTTTTTAACACGCCCGACAACCTCTTTTCCGCTTTCTCCTCTAAGCATCATGACAATGCCAGCCACCCCCTCCACTTTGCCGTCAACCACAAGCGCGCCCTGGCGCACTTCAGGCCCGATTCTAACCTCTGCAATATTTTTCACATAAATAGCACTGTGCTCTTTTTCTTTAATAATAATGTCTTTGATGTCGTCTATAGATTGGATCAGCCCTAAGCCTCTAACTAAATATTGCTCCGCCGAATGTTCAAGAATATTTCCACCCGCATTACTATTGTTGGCCGCGATTGCCTCAAAAACCTCTCTTAATGGCAGATCGTATTTCGCCAATTTTTCTGGATCAACGATAACTTGATACTGTTTCACATATCCGCCAAATGAATTGACATCCGTTACCCCAGGAATAGTTTTTAATATCGGGCGGACAATCCAATCTTGAATGGTTCTCAATTCTATTAAGTTTTCTACTTTATCTTTAACAACAGCCTCTTTGGGGCGCTCTAACGTAAATTGATAAATTTCACCCAATCCCGTTGATATGGGGCCTAAGGTCGTTTCAACTCCTTCGGGAAGATTCTCTTTAGCTCCAATCAATCTCTCGAGAACTAATTGTCTGGCAAAATAGATGTCGACATTATCCTCGAAAACAACCGTCACCATGGAAAGCCCGAACTTTGATAAAGAGCGTAACTCAACCAACTTGGGCAGCCCTGTCATTTGGACTTCAATGGGAAATGTAACAAATTTTTCGACCTCAATGGGAGAACGCCCCGGGGCTTCAGCAATCACTTGGACCTGAATGTTCGTGACATCGGGGAAAGCGTCAATGGGCAGTTTTTTAAACGCATACGCACCTAAACCAGCGAGAAAAATGACCATAACGACGATTAATAATCTTTGCCTTAAAGAAAAGGATATGATTTTTTCCAACATAATTATTCTCCCTCCAGTTCGCCTTTCAAGAGTTCGGACTTCAGAAGAAACGAGCCCTTAGCGACGACCTCATCCCCTTCTTTCAGCTGGGAATTTTCTCCGTAAGAAGGAACATCCTCAATGAAAACTTTTTCTTTGGCTTCAGCTTTTACCTTAATTTTTCTTATCACAAATTCTTCATTCCCTGTTTTGATAAAAACGACTTCCTCATTATCTATTGTTTGGACGGCTTGAGTGGGGACCGATAGGTATTTCTCATCTCTTCCTGAAATAATCTCACCGCTGACAAACATCCCGAATTTAAGTAAGTGCTCTTCATTTTTCACATCACCACGAATCTTGATCGCACGCGTTTCGGTATCTACAGAAGGAGACACAAAAACAATTTCCCCCTCGAATTCTTTATCAGGATAAGCAACCGATTCGACAATGACTTTTTCTCCCAATTGAATTCCGGCAATATCCTTCTCATACACGTTAAAACTCACCCGAAGAAGGTCCGTATCTGTAACAGTCATAATCGAGGTTAAACTGTCCACTTTTTCGCCAGCCTTTACGTACTGCGCAAAGACAATTCCGTGAGCCGGCGAGACAACTTCTATAGTTTCGTCTGTCTTTATTTGAATCACGCACAGCGGGGTGCCTTTTTCTACAGTCTCACCAACCTGCTTCAAAAATAATTTCAAAAAACCCGGCTGAGAAGCCGTCACGTGAAACACCTTCTCTGTTTCCTGGGCAATTTCTCCGACAACTTTAAGCGAGGAAAAATAAGGCGTTTTCCTAACTTTTGAAACCTCAAGGCCAACCAGCCTTTGCGATTCTTCTTTTAAATGTAGTACGGCTTCCGCCCCTTCACCTTGTTCAACTTGTTCGTGTTCATTTTGTTCACCTGACTTTCCGCAGCCTCCACAGCCGGAGAACATTGAAATTATGAAACATAATAAAAGTATTCGGATCATCGTTTTACTCCTTCTGGAATCGGTGTTGCCTGAATAACTCTTTCAAGTTCGGCTACCTTTTCTTTGTAATCTTTCAACACATTAAAATACGCAAGCCGCGTTTCCTTGATGGTCTTGATATTTTCAAGATAAGTGAGGAACGGAACTTCTCCGGACTCATATTGCACGGTTATTTGTCTTAAAAGTTCATTGGATTCATCCAAAGCTTTTTTCTGAAGCGCGACTTGCTGATCGGTTAATTCCGCTTCAAGAAACGCGCGGTAAACTTCAAGTCCGACTTGGCGTTCGAGCGCTTCAAGACGTATTTTTTGGATGTCCTTCTTGGCCTTGGCTTCTTTAACTTCCCCTAAATTAAACCCCCAAAGCGGATAAGAGGCCTTTAAAAGGAGAGCGGTATCATTTTCATAATCCGTGGTTGTCCGTTCAATTCCGATTGCCATCTGAGGAAAAACTGTTTTTAATAATGCGCTCCAGAAACCTTTCTTTGTGGAAGAGAGCCTTGTTTTTTCATTCCGGACATCAGCCCGCTGCTCTAAAGCGACGGATTTTATTTTTTCATATTCATACCGGAGTGCTTCGTACGCCAAAGATTCGCTCAACGCAAGAGGTGCGTCCACAATCCGCCCAAGCGCAAGATTCATTTCGCCCTTTGAAACCTTAAGATTCTTCTGTCGTATGAGTAAATCATTCTCTGCCCTGGACACTTCAATCTTTGCCCGGATTACGTCGCTTTGCAAAGCATTCCCCGAGTGAAACTTGGTTTGTACCCGGGTAAAAAATTGTCTGGTTGCATTGAGGTTATCTAGTGCAATTTCCTGCGCTTTTTCCTCGGTCTGAATCCTCACATAGAGCTCAATCACCTGTTTCCGGACTTCTGCCCAGACCAGTTCAAGTTCGCCTTTGGAGATCCTCACTTCATCCCATGCAATGCGCCCTCTTAAGAATCGGGTTCCTAAAGGATCTAACGGCTGTTCAATGTTAACAATGTCAACCTTTCCTTTCCGGATATGTTTGTCGCCTTCATCCTTCGCATGCTTTTTAAGGCCCCCGATATCCAATCCCAATTCAGGATTGGGGAGGGCTTCAGCCTGAATCCAACGACCTTTGGCGGCTGAAATTTCCTTTTTTGCCTCCTTCATTCTCGGATGGTTGATGTACGCAAGCCGCAAAGTATCATTAAGCGTCAACGGCTCGTTGGCTGCCACTGAATCAGCCAATAGCGGCTGGCTTACGGCCATAAAGAGTACTAATAACCAATGTATTTTTTCCATACCATTTCTTTCTTTAAAAATATTTTATTTTATACCCTAATACGGATACTCAAAGTACAGTTCGTCAGGGCTAAAATTACGCTTGCTTTTAAAAAGAGATGCCTTTGCCTTGAATTGTGAGACATCGCCGAGCTTAACTTTCGCCTCAAGATGCCCCACACGGCTCCAAGGGAGAAAAAAACGTTTTGTGTCCCACAGTTTCACTGACACTTTTTCATCGGAATTAGTCGTAATATCCACCCTCGCATAGGATGAAAAATCTCTCGGTTTCATTTTACCGTTGTAAGCATAGAGTTGAAGCAACCACTCCTCGCCTTGAGGCATTGCCACAAACTCAACATACCGGGACACTCTTTCATCAATCAAAACCATAGCCCCACCATGCGGGCCCTTGTTACTTTGCGGAATAACTGCGTAGCGGAAAAAGCCACACCCGCCCATGGGTATCGCAACGCCAGTTAATATTAGAATGCTTATTAGATATCTTAATCTCATACTTTGTTCCACCTTCGAAAAGAGAGAGCACAACGAAACATATTTTTTGTAATTAAACTACTGGAAATTTACAGACGAGTCGCGTGAGGACTATAAAACAGTCGGTGGATGGAATATTGATCCGAGAGGCGGATCAACAGAGATTTCTGCAGATGGGCTATTAACTGCGTGCGCTAAATTGTGGATACTAAGCAGATGAAATGATTGAGCCGCAACCGATTGATGCCCGACATGATGGCAGCCAAGACAACCGTCGGAAATGGGCGTTGAACAAGCGGCGACATCTTCATTACACGCAAACGCTTGTTCTACAAGCAAACAATTTGCGAAACCCAACAACGCTACAATAGCTAGTATCCAGATATAATCTTTACGCATATTAAAAAGATAACAGCTAATTCACTTGTTGTCAAATGCTATAGTGGGACCCCTGTTTTGGTCTTTCAAAAAACTTTCCATTTTTTGGCAATCTTATGGATACTTTACTCATGCACGCTGATTCGAAGATTTGGTGGGAACGTTAATACGGTTACCGTGCCGGCTTTTTTAGAGTTGCATATGGGTGGTCATTTAATTTTTTTTATATCACTACACAAAAGCAACGTGCTTAAAATAAAGAACTGTGAAAATCACAACAGCGACCTGATTGTCAGAAGCGCTAAATGACTAAAAGTTGACCGAAATTTTTCTCACTAACGATAAACAACGATCAACAACGAACATTTTTATTTTTTGTAAATTATTGGCGGGATTCGTAATACATTGAAATCAAAAAAGTTGCAAAAACGGCCGTGAAAATTAAGAGTCAGTTGCTCTACCAACTGAGCTAAGGGCGCGTAAATTGTTCAATAAAACGATTTATCCTGTCCGCTATCACGCCAACTGCCCGCCAAACAGCGCGGCGCGCGGCGAGGTCCGTCTACAAAGCGCTGTTGGACGGGTCCGCTGCGCTTTGTAGCGGAAGCTATGGGCGCATGAATTTCTAACCGTTTAATTTAATAAAGGAGGTGGAATTTTACTAGAATTTCCCGGATTTTCAAATTCTTGCTGTGGCTTTATACCCTTATTTCTTCTTCGCCCGCGCGAGTCGTTTAAACATCGCTTGGCGAATCATATTTTTTGTGCGCTGACTGTGGCGCATGCCATACATGGGGTTTTTCTTCCCTCGCTTTGAAAGGCTCTCTGTCCTTCTCCATGCGTTGGAATGCTTCTTCCCATAAAAAGGATTATTCTTCCCCCTCAAACTTTGATGCCGCACGGCACTACTTGATTTCTTTCGTTTGATCGCCATAACAATCCCTCCTCTAATGCTACAAATTAAAAAAATAGTTTTTATGGGTTATTTTGTATTTGTTTAGCGTTTTGAAATGATTATCTATAAAAGGTCGTCCGCTTTTTTGTCATTCCCGCGAAAGCGGGAATCCAGCAACTGTGGTTTCCCCCCGGGCAAGCCCGGGGCACCTTCCAACATCTGGCCTCGCTGGGAATTTTTTCGTTCCCTGCTCGGCTCGCCCTTCGGGCGCCATTCCCCCCCCGGACAAGTCCGGGGAGCCCAAAGCGGCGTATGGATGCCCGCTTAAAACATGCGGGCATGACACGAACTGGCGTGTTCAACACTTCAAAACGCTAAATAGACACGTTATTTTTAACATGCTTGAATTATACTAGAAATGAAACCACCTTGAAAGCTGATTGGTTGTAAATCAGAAAGCCCTTATTCGAAAAAAACGCGAAAAATCGCTGCAGCGGGTTCAAAATGCCCGTCGATGCGGAAGCCTTCGCTTAAAGCGATTCGATCGAAAAACAACCTGGGGCTTTGCAAAACGTTCGGTCGGGATTTCAGGGTGTTCCGAAATCGGAAGCGCTGTTTTAATGAGGCTTTCAATTCCCTTCACATCATTGCCCTGATCCGGAGTCGCAAATGAAATCGCATGGCCTTCCCGTCCGATTCGGCCTGTTCGGCCGATGCGGTGAACATAATTTCCGGTATCATCCGGCAAATCATAATTAAGGACGAGTTCTATACCCGTCACATCTATCCCTCTGGCTGCAATATCCGTCGCTACCAAAACCCGGTATTTACCTGATTTAAAACCTTCAAGCGCTTCCCGTCGTTGGGCTAAGGTCTTGTCAGAATGAATTTCCGACACACGATGCCCCATATCTTTGATGGCCCTAGTAATTTTTCGCGCGCCAATTCTCGTCCTGGAAAAAAGGAGAACAGTGCCATGATATTGGGCAAGCAACTTTTCAAGAAGTTTCCGCTTAGAATCCTGTTTAACAATAAAGACCTCTTGCGTCACCCGTTCGGCAGCTGTACCGGAAGGCGCAATTTCAACATGCACCGGAAGCTTCATATAAGAAGTGGCAAGCCCGAGAATTTCTCTTGGCATCGTCGCGGAAAAAAGCATTGTTTGTCTGTCTTTTGGAATCGTTCGCAAAACTCTCTCAATTTGCGGCTGAAAACCCATGTCGAGCATCCGATCCGCCTCGTCTAACACGAGTACTTTTACTTCCCCTAAATTTACATTCCTTTGCTCCAGGTGATCGATCAGACGTCCGGGAGTTGCAATAATAATGCGCGGATTCGCTTTTAGTGATTGGACCTGGTGGTACATAGATGCTCCGCCAATCAAAACGGCGGTCTTCATTCCAGAAGCATGTCCAACTTTTTGAAAAACTTCTTCGACTTGAAGCGCCAATTCACGGGTCGGGAGAAGAACAAGGCCCCGGCCTTTTTCCTGCTCGAGACGCTGAATCATCGGAATCGCAAACGCGAGCGTTTTACCTGTTCCGGTTTGCGCGACACCGATAATATCGGTCCCTGCAATAGCCGCCGGAATTGCTTTGTGCTGGATCGGAGTGGGAGTTTGAAATTTCAACCGGTCTAATGTCGCAAGAATCTTTGGCGCAATGCCAAGTCCGTAAAAACCTGTACTGTTTTGCTGTGTGTGTGGTGCCATAGGCGTAAGACTACCACATCAAAAACTTAAATACAATGCAAACCATGATTTTGTCTTCCCTGCGAGTTGACTCACATTAAAGGTATTATGTTGAGTATTGTATTATGTGAAGTAGATTGAAGAAACCCTTATTTTTCAAGCCCTCCGAAAGAATCTA
>MHFR01000035.1 GCA_001804285.1 Candidatus Danuiimicrobium aquiferis | reverse complement strand
GCGTAGGGGCCTCACTGCACAGCTTTTTACACTGTCTGAGCGGGGAGATGCCTGCTTTGCGGGAACAGCGAACTTCAAACGGCTAAATAATTACGGAAGTAAGGGGCATCGAAGGCTTGCACCAAAGACAATTAACATGACGTTTTCTGTTTGTTCTGATAGAATCCACGCCTTATGCCAACGCAAAAACGAAGAAGAAATGTACGGAATATCGCTATTGTTGCCCATGTTGACCATGGGAAAACCACGCTTGTGGACGCCCTTTTAAAACAATCGGGGGCGTATAAATTTCACGAGGGTGAAACGACTGTTATGGATTCGAATCCTCTTGAGAAAGAGCGCGGGATTACGATTTTTTCGAAAAATGCGTCTTTCATATATAAGGATACGCTTTTCAATATTGTGGACACGCCCGGCCACGCGGATTTCGGAAGCGAAGTCGAACGAATTCTCAAAATGGTGGACGGCGTTTTACTGCTTGTTGATGCATTTGACGGACCGATGCCGCAAACAAAATTCGTTTTACGGAAATCGTTGGAGCTTCATCTCAAACCGATTCTTGTGGTGAATAAAGTGGACCGGCCTGGGGCACGGCCGCATGAAGTGGTTGATTTGACGTTCGATCTTTTTTGCGAATTGAATGCGACAGATGAACAGCTTGATTTTCCGATTGTATACGCATCCGCGAAAGAAGGATGGGCGTCGCTTGAGCCGGACGAATCTTCTCAAGATATGAAACCGCTTCTCGACACGATTCTTCATCGCGTGCTTCCGCCTATTGCGGATCCGGAGCTTCCTTTTCAAATGCTGGTGACGATGCTCGATTATGATTCGTATGTCGGACGAATTGCGATCGGGAGAATTTCCCACGGAAAAGTTAAAGTAGGAGATTTGGTTGCATTGGTGAAACGGGACGGCAGGGTCGGGCGCGGGAAAGTGACCAAAATTTTAAAATACAAAGGACTTAAACGGATAGAAGCTGAATCTGCCGAAGCAGGCGATATCGCGTCTATTGCCGGAATTGAAGAGGTTCACGTCGCCGACACGCTTACCGATCCCATCAAGCCGGAAGCGATTTCTGCGGTTAAAATTGACGAGCCAACAATTTCGATGAATTTTGCTCATAATTCAAGCCCGCTTGCCGGAAAAGACGGAGGGCGTTTTCTGACCTCGCGGCATATCCGGGAAAGGCTGATGCACGAGGCGATGATGAATGTCGGAATCCGCGTGGAAGAAGTTCCGGGCGAGGACCGTTTCAAGCTTTCGGGGCGCGGAGAACTGCACCTTTCTATTTTGATCGAAACCATGCGGCGCGAAGGGTATGAAATTGAAGTATCGAGGCCGGAAGTGATTATTAAAGAAGAAGGTGGCGAAAAATTAGAGCCGGTCGAAGAAGTTGTGATTGAAGTCGATCCCGGTTATCAAGGCGCGGTCATTGAAGCGCTGGGGACACGAAAAGCAGAAATGAAAAATATGCTTCCGAGCGCTGTCGGTACGATCCGCATGGAATTTCTCATCCCGTCACGGGGCCTTTTGGGTTTTCGAAGCGAGCTGCTGATGATTACGCGAGGAACCGGGATTATGTACCAAAATTTTTATGATTACCAAAAATTCAAAGGAGAAATTGCCGGGCGGCAGAGAGGGGTTCAAATTTCACAAGGTTCCGGGCAAGCCGTGGCGTATGCGCTTTGGGGGCTCCAGGAGCGCGGAGAAATTTTTGTGCAGCCAGGAAGAGAACTTTATGAAGGAATGATCATCGGAGTTAACAATAAAGGCTGTGATTTAGTCGTCAACGCGATTCGCGAAAAGAAATTAAGCAATATGCGCGCGGCCGGTTCTGATGAAGCCATTCAATTAACTCCACCGCGCGAAATGACGCTTGAATTTGCGCTCGAATTTATCGAAAGAGACGAACTCGTCGAAGTGACCCCCAAAAATATCCGTCTTAGGAAACGTTATCTGAACGAAAACGAACGAAAGCGTGCGCAAAAGCAAACTCAGCAATCGTAATTCTCCATAAAGATTCCGCTTCAATTCCGGCTTTTATCGATTAAAATACAACCCATATTAAACAGTCTTTTATCTGGTCACTATTTGGTGAGGCAAAGATGAATCAGCCGGAACAGTTTACAGATGATTTATCGATCGTTATTTGCGGAGAAGCCGGGCAGGGTGTACAAACCATACAAGTTGTTTTGATACAAGTTCTTCGCCTCGCCGGTTATTACGCTTTTGCAACACCTGAATTTATGTCACGCATTCGCGGAGGCAGCAATTCTACAGAAATCCGGGTTTCCTCCCAACGGATCGGAAGTTTTGTCGAGAAGATCGATTTTCTCATTCCTTTAGATCGAAAAGCAATTTCGCATCTGGATTGGCGGATTTCAAACCACACCTTTATCATTGGAGACCAAGGACAATTGGGGACCGAAAAGCCGGTTTATGATATTCAGTTTCAAAAAATAGCCAAAGAAATAGGCGGAGATATTTATTTTAATATCATCGCGGCGGGCTTTATCATCGGCGTTTTTAACATCGATCAAAATTTATTTACAAATTTTCTCAAAGCCTTTTTTAAAGAAAAATCTGCTGAAATAATCGAAAAAAATTGTAGTGCGGGATTCCGCGGGTGGAATCTCGGCCGGGAATTTTGTGCATCTCGCGGCATATCTATATCAATTCAACAACACGAAGATATGCGGAATGAGTTTTTTTTGAACGGTGCGGAAGCGGTCGGATTGGGTGCGATTGCCGGCGGATGTAATTTTATTTCGGCATATCCGATGTCCCCTTCAACCGGCGTCCTGGTGTTTTTGGCCGAGCAGGCGGAAAAGTTTGGAATTGTTGTCGAGCAGGCAGAAGATGAAATTTCCGGAATGAATATGGCTTTAGGTAGCTGGTATGCAGGCGGCAGGGCGCTGGTGTCAACTTCCGGCGGCGGATTCGCATTAATGACGGAAGGATTAAGCCTTGCCGGCTGTATTGAATCGCCTGTTGTTGTTCATTTAGCGCAACGTCCGGGACCGGCGACAGGGCTTCCGACGCGTACGGAGCAAGGCGATTTGGAATTGGCATTGTACGCAGGACACGGAGAATTCCCCCGGGTTATTTATGCGCCGGGAACGATACAGGATGCATTTTTCTGTACGCGAAAAGCGTTTGAAATTGCTGATCGCTATCAAATTCCGGTGTTCATTCTGACGGATCAATTTCTGATGGATTCTTATTTCAGTATTCCGCTTCTTGATTTCCCAAAAGATCAACCACTCAATCATATTGTTCAAACAGAAGAAAATTATAAACGGTATCAACTGACGGAAAATGGAATTTCACCGCGAGGGATTCCGGGTTTTGGCCGCGGAATTGTTTGTGTGGATAGCGACGAACACGATGAAGGCGGTTATATTACGGAAGATTTCCGGGTCCGCAAATCAATGGTTGATAAGCGTTTGCGAAAAGAAAAATTTCTGGCTCGTGAAATATTGGCGCCGGAACTAATCGGAGATGAAAATTTCAAGAAATTAGTTGTCGGCTGGGGTTCTACCTATTCTGTGATCTGCGAGGCGCTTGAACGAAGAGGCGACGCTCAGGTGGCATTTTTATATTGTAAACAAATTTATCCGCTACCTTCCGAAGTAGAAATGTATTTGAAGAAAGCAAAAGAAACAATCGTTGTGGAGAATAATGCGACGGGGCAGTTTGCAAAACTGATCAAACGAGAAACGGGAATTTCGGTGACCCGGAAAATTTTAAAATATGACGGATTTCCGTTTTCGGTGGAAAAAATCGAAGAGGCACTCTGATGGCTGTATCAAATTTAGATTTGAAATGTGATGTGGCGTGGTGTCCCGGCTGCGGGAATTACGGGATTCTGACCCTCCTAAAAGAGGTGATCACGGAACTTGCTTTACCGAGAGAGAAACTCGTGATGGTTTCCGGCATCGGACAGGCTGCGAAAATTCCGCAATATTTTAAAACAAATTATTTCAACGGACTCCACGGACGAGCGCTTCCGCCCGCAACGGCGATTAAGGCATCTAATCCCGAATTGACGGTCATTGCGGAAAGCGGAGACGGCGATATGTACGGGGAAGGCGGGAATCATTTTATTCATTGCATCAGGCGGAATCCCGACATCAAAAATTTTGTCCACAATAATATGGTTTACGGCCTTACCAAAGGGCAGGCTTCGCCAACGAGCGAACGCGGATTTGTCACGCCGGTTCAGATCGGAGGCGTGATTTTAGAGCCTTTCAACCCGATTGCGGTTGCAATTGCTTTGGATGCGTCGTTTGTGGCCCGGGCGTTTGTCGGACATCAAAAAGAAACGAAAACCATTTTGAAAGAAGCGATCGAGCATCACGGATATGCGCTCGTCGATATTTTCCAGCCGTGCGTCACATTCAATAAAATCAATACGTATCAATGGTTTCGCGAGCATACGTATTATCTGGATGAGAAGCATGTCGTTACCGATCGCGCGGAAGCATTTCGCCGCGCAATTGAAACCGATAAACTGCCACTCGGAATTTTTTATAAAAATCCGGACAAAAAAATTTTTGAAGAACAGTTATTAGCTTATCGCCACGAAAAAACACCGTTGTTTCAACGGAGCCGGAAGCCGGATCAATGGGCGGAGTTAATGAAGAATTTAGTGTCTGTTTAGTGTTTTGAAGTGGCGAACACGCAACCTTGTGTCATGCTCGCAGGTTTCCCTTGGGAAAGAAAGGGCCGGCCCCAGCTTTTCCGGGGTAAGCGGGGGCATCCATAGTTTCTGGATTCCCGCTTTTGCGGCACTGACAGACATTGAAAACATAATTACTATTCAATAGGTAGTCAGTACCGTCCTTAACTTCCCATGAAAGATTCGTCGGTTGTTAAGGGCGGGAATGACAGAAAAGCAGATGACCCTTTACGGATAATCACTTCAAAACGCTAAACAAATACAAAAGTTAGAACAGAGTTTTTGAGTTAAAACGAATGACAAAAACTTTCTTTCAAGGACGGCAATTCCTGCCGGATTCTGGCAAGTTCGGTAAAATCGAGAACGACTGTCAAAATTTTATTCCCATGCAAAGGTCCGTGCGCAAGAATCCCCCCCCATGGATCGACGATCATGCTGTTTCCGAAAAATTCGACTCCGAGCGAAATGATGCTTGAATTTGAGCCCGAAGTTATTGGAAAATGTTTTTTTATTTGCTATTATATTGAAAAATAACCATAAAAATCAAAACAAGAGAAGTCGTAAATTAGAAATAGTAGATGAAAATTGCAATCACATCAAACGGTTGTAGCAGAAGAAACTTGGATTCTGTTCGGATCCAAAACTATTTTCGTTTAAATCGGTGTAAAATAGTTTCTAATTTTAAAGACGCGGATTATATTTTATTTGTAACGTGTGCGTTCAGAGAAGGAAAGGCAAAGGAATGTTTTGCACAGATCGACGAATTATCGAAATATAGCGGAGATTTAATTGTTGTTGGTTGTTTGCCGGATATTGATCCTCTTGAGCTGACCGAACGATTTCATGGGCCCTTTATTTCCACCAAGAATCTTGATCGATTGGATCATTTATTCCCAGATTTTAAAATCAAATTTAATCAAGTCTCAGATGCTCATATTTTACCGAAAACGAACATAAGTGAACCTCAAGAGAAAATATCGTTAAAATTAATTAGCAATCGTTTCCATTTAACGCGAAATGCTATAGGCGCTTTTCTCAAACGTGAAAAACAAGGGGAAGCACATCTCCGGGTTAGTTGGGGCTGCGTTGAGAATTGCGCTTATTGTGGAGTTCGAAAAGCGGTTGGCCCTTTGAAAAGCAAATCGATAATGGAATGTCTTGAGGAATATAAGCTGTTGCTACAAAAAGGGTATCGGGATTTTTTATTTGTGGCGGATAATTTAGGTGCTTATGGGCTGGATATTAAAACCGATTTTTCACAACTTCTTAAACAGTTATCTGCAATCGATCGATATTTTCGAGTGCGTTGGCAAATATGGGAAATACATCCAAGATGGGTGATTAAGTATGAACAGACATTAATTGAATATATCAAAGCCGAGAAGATCACTATGCTTTTGTCTGCGGTTCAATCCGGAAACGATCGGATTTTAAAGGTAATGAATCGGCATCACAACGCAGAGACCATAAAAGAGGTTTACTTGAAAATAAAAGAAGAAAATCCTTCAATTGTATTGAAAACACAAGTGATCGTTGGATTCCCTGGTGAGACAGATGAAGAGTTCAAAGAAACACTGGAATTTTTACGACAGGTCAGATTTTCTTTGGTTGCTGTGTATGGATATTATGATTCGTTTGATACCATAGCTTCGCACCTTCCCTCTAAATTAAGTTCGGAAACTATTCAAGAGAGATTACGATACGCCGGAGAATTCCTTAATCGTGAGCGAATTTCAAATTTTGTCATTCAATGACAGGGGAAGGAAATTTGATCGGGGTAAAGAATCAACGGGGTCAATGTTTTAGCGTTGGAAACAGGTGGCGGATCAGGTCAAGTTCCGACAAATTAAGAACAGTCGCCAAAACTTTGTTCCCGCGAAGCGGTGCGCGTGCAAGGATTTTCCCCCATGGATCGACGATCATGCTGTTTCCGAAAGACTCTACTCCATGTGGGCCGGTTCCATGCTGATTGGGTGCAATGACAAAACATTGGTTTTCAATCGCACGCGCTTTGAGCAAAGTTTCCCAGTGAGCTCTCCCGGTTTTACGCGTAAAGTTTGACGGAATGCAAAGGATCTTTGCTCCGCGTTTTGCGTAAGATTGATAAAGCGCCGGAAACCGAAGATCGTAACAGAGCGAAAGCCCCGCTCGAATTCCATCGATTTCAGCTAAGACGGGTTTTTTACCTCTCAGGCAATATTTTGATTCCTGAATTTTTTTGCCGGTTAACAAAACGTCAAACAAATGCATTTTCCGGTAAACGGCCTTGATCAACCCGTCCGGCCCGATCAAAGCAGAAGAATTAAATATTTTCTTTGGATGTTTCGTTTTTTCTGCGACGCTTCCCGCAAGAATTAAAACGCGATATTTTTTTGCAAGGGCCATCAATGGATAAAGCGAGGGGCCCGGGATAGGTTCTCCGGCAGATTGAGTAGCGCCTTCGTGTCCGCGGATATTAAACATCTCGGGAAGCACAATCAGGCGCGCTTTGTTCCGGATCGCGATTGTGACGAGACGAACCGCTGTTGCGAGATTTTTCGCTTTATTTGAACCTGCGGCTAATTGTATGGCAGCGACTTTCAGTGTTTGTCTCATCGATTCACTTTTGATCGGAACAAATTTTGCTTGGTAAAATCCGTTCGGCCTTTAAAAATTATTTTTTTACTTCAACAAAATCGCCTTGCTTCAAATCTGCATGATACTTCTGAAGCGATTTGACTTTGGACTTTCCTTTGATTCGCGCGGTAATGCCTTGGGCGGCGGCAAATGCTGCAGCCGTTGTTGTCACAAACGGAATTTTATATTTGATCGCTGATTTTCGGATGTACGAATCATCGGAATGACTTCGCTTTCCGCTTGGTGTGTTGACGATTAACTGAATTTTGGCGTTTGTAATCGCATCTACGATATTCGGCCGCCCGTCGCCGATTTTTAAAATCGGATCCGAATCAATACTGTTCTCTTTGAAAAAGAGGTGTGTTCCTTCCGTGGCACGGATTTTAAATCCGAGTTTTTTGAAAATTTTCGCGGACTCCAGCACTTCTTTTTTATCTTCATCCGCAACGGTGATTAAAACCGTTCCCTCAAGCGGGAGCGGAGTTTGAGTGGCTTCTTGTGCCTTGTAAAACGCCAGTCCGAACGAATCCGCCATTCCTAATACTTCGCCCGTCGAGCGCATTTCCGGGCCGAGGACGGGATCTACTTCCGGGAACATATTGAAAGGAAATACCGCTTCTTTGACTCCGAAATGCGGAATCGGCGTGTGTTCAAGATTCAGATCAGATAATTTTTTGCCGAGCATGATCTGAGACGCGATTCGCGCCATCGGAATATTGCAAACTTTGGAAACAATCGGGACGGTCCGTGAAGCGCGGGGATTCGCTTCAAGGACGTAAACTTTGTCATTTGCAATCGCATATTGTACGTTGATGAGACCCACAACATGCAATTCTTTTGCGATGGTTTCTGTGTAGGTTTGAATGGTTTGAATATGTTTTTCAGGAATCGTAATCGGAGGAATGACACAGGCAGAATCCCCTGAATGAATGCCGGCCAGCTCGATGTGCTCCATCACGGCTGGAACAAACGTAGCGCTTCCGTCCGCAATGGCATCGGCTTCGGCTTCGATTGCGTTTTCGAGGAATTTATCGATCAGAATCGGACGTTCCGGAGAAACATCAACCGCGGCGGTAACGTAATTGCGAAGCATATCTTCATCTCGGACAACTTCCATGGCGCGTCCGCCGAGCACATAAGACGGCCGAACCATTAACGGATAACCGATTTTCTTTGCGATTGCCAGCGCTTGTTCCAACATGCTTGCCATTCCCGATTCAGGTTGCGGAATCCCGAGTTTTTCCATTATTTTCCGGAACCGGTCGCGGTCTTCGGCAAGGTCGATGGTTTCCGGCGTTGTCCCTAAAATTTTCACGCCAGCTTTTTCGAGTTCTGCTGCAATATTGAGCGGTGTTTGTCCGCCAAATTGTACAATCACGCCTTCGGGTTTTTCTTTTTCATAAATACTGAGCACGTCTTCGACGGTAAGCGGTTCAAAATAAAGTTTGTCGGAGGTGTCGTAATCGGTGGAAACAGTCTCCGGATTGCAATTGACCATAATGGATTCATAGCCTGCCTCACGAATAGCGAATGCCGCATGCACGCAGCAATAATCGAATTCAATTCCTTGTCCGATCCGGTTTGGACCTCCGCCGAGAACCATGATTTTTTTTCGATTGCTCACACCGACCGTGTCCGGTGCGTTATAGGTTGAATAATAATAAGCGGCATTCTTAACGCCACTCACGGGGACGGCTTCCCACGACTCAACCACGCCGAGCGTTTTCCGTTTTTCCCGGATTTGTGTTTCGGAAATGTTGAGAAGTTTCGAGAGATATTTATCTGCAAAGCCGTCTTTTTTTGCGCGAGTCAGGAGCGCGTCTGGCAGCATTTTGCCTTTGTATTTCAGGATTTCTTCTTCGAGCATGACAAGTTCTTTCATTTGCCCGAGAAACCACGGTTTAATGCTTGTTTTTTCATAAAGTGCCTGGATGTCGGCACCTTTTCGAAGCGCTTCATACATTTGAAATTGACGTTCGCTTGTCGGTGTTGAAAGTAGCTGCATCAATTCCTCAAGCGATTTTTGATTGAAATTTTTGGCGAACCCAAGCCCGTGCCGCCCGATTTCAAGCGAACGGATAGCTTTTTGAAATGCTTCTTTATAATTTTTTCCGATACTCATGACTTCGCCCACGGCGCGCATTTGCGTTCCGAGTTTGTCCTCAACGCCGCGGAATTTTTCAAATGCCCAGCGCGAGAATTTAATGACAACATAATTTCCGGACGGTGTATATTTTTCAAGGCTTCCGTCACGCCAGTAGGGAATTTCATCCATGGTCAACCCTCCGGCGAGAAGCGAGGAAACGAAAGCAATCGGAAATCCTGTGGCTTTGGAGGCAAGTGCGGAAGAGCGGGATGTTCTCGGATTGATTTCAATGACGACCACACGGCCGGTTTTTGGGTCATGGGCAAATTGGATATTTGTTCCGCCGATGACTTCGATTGCTTCAACAATGTCGTAAGAATATTTCTGCAATTTTTTTTGCAGCTTCGGATCAATGGTCAGCATGGGCGCTGCGCAAAAAGAGTCTCCCGTGTGAACGCCCATCGCATCAATATTTTCAATAAAACAAACCGTGATCATTTGATTTTTTGCGTCCCGCACAACCTCGAGTTCAAGTTCTTCCCAACCCAAGACCGATTCTTCAATTAAAATTTGATGAATCATACTTGCTGCGATTCCGCGGGCCGCAACGGTCCGAAGCTCTTCAATGTTATAAACGAGTCCGCTGCCCGTGCCGCCCATGGTATAAGCGGGACGAATGACAACGGGATATCCGAGTTCTTCCGCTATTTTTTCGGCGTCTTCAACGGTTTCTGCAGCCTTGCTTTTGGGCATGTCGATTCCCAGGCGCTTCATGGTTTCTTTAAAGACGGTTCTATCTTCACCACGTTCGATTGCATCGATATTAACACCAATAACTTGAACACCGTATTTTTTCAAAATACCGGCTTTTGCTAATTGCGACGAAAGGTTCAGGCCGGTTTGTCCGCCGAGATTCGGCAGAAGGGCGTCCGGTTTTTCCTGCGCGATAATTTCTTCCAGGCATTGCATGTTTAAAGGTTCAATATAGGTGACATGTGCCATTCCGGGATCGGTCATAATGGTTGCCGGGTTTGAATTGACAAGAACGATTTCGTAACCCAAAGATCGCAAGGCTTTACACGCTTGTGTTCCGGAATAATCAAATTCGCATGCTTGACCGATGATAATCGGGCCCGAACCAATGATCATGACTTTGTGGATATCTTTACGTTTTGGCATAAATTAGGGACCTCCCATAAATGGATTTTAAAATTGCTGATACCGCCGGATTAATCTGATAAATTACCAAATTATCAGGGCCAATCGGGGTGTGTTGATTGGTGCAACATAACTTACTTTTTCATGAAAATCAAGCGGGAAAAACCACAGGATAAATCGGCTTGACTTTCATGATAACCCGATATAATAAGGTCGTTTTCATTGCCATTTTTCGGCCAAATTAATTGTTAAATTTAACCCGACTTTCTCATCGATTTTGTGAATCGACGAGAAAGTCGCTTTGGGCGCAAAAGTTACGCCCAAAGTTTTGCGCCCTTGTTAAATCAGGGCGCAAAAGATAAGCCCTGCGTCGCAAAGACGTAAACATCTTTGCACCGCAGCTCTTACGAGCGGAATTTCTTATTAATGATGAGAAATCCGGGCTAATCCTTCAAACAAGGAGATCATTCATGAAGTCAATCAAAGGAACAAAAACGGAAAAGAATTTATTGGCTGCGTTTGCCGGCGAATCGCAGGCCAGAAACCGTTACACGTTTGCTGCCAAGGTTGCTGAAAATGAGGGGTATGAGCAAATCGCCAATATTTTCATCGAAACTGCAGATAACGAACGAATGCATGCCAAGCGTTTCTACCGTTTTCTCGAAGGCGGTGATGTGGAAATTACGGCAAGCTACCCTGCTGGAGTTTCCGGGAATACGACTGCGCAACTTGAAGCTGGGGCGGCAGGTGAGCATCTGGAATGGACCAAATTGTATGTTGAGTCCGCCAAAGTGGCGGATGAAGAGGGTTTCCCTGAAGTAGCTACGCAATTTCGTATGATTGCGAAAGTCGAAGAAAAGCATGAAGCCCGTTACCGGAAATTGATTGAAAATATAAAAGGTAGCAAAGTGTTTAAGAAGGATACAAAAGTCCGCTGGAAATGCTTAAAGTGCGGACATATTCATGAGGGGCCGGAAGCGCCTAAAACATGCCCGGCATGCGATCATCCGCAGGCCTATTTTGAAATGTTTGTGGAAACATATTGATAACTAGACAAAGTTGTTTGTGACGGCATTGCAATTGAAATGCAATACAATATTTTTCGCATTTTCTATAAAGCATTATAAATAAATAACTTATATCGTTCTCAAAAAACGATAAACTTTCTGGACCCCGAGAGCTCTTGACAATTCAATTATAGCTGTTAAGCTTCCTCTATCTAACAGAGGAGAGTAATTACCGAAAGATTCCACTGGCCGTTTAGTTGTTTAGAACGGTATATCCTTAAGCAGCATCCGAGGATATGGGTGCAGGCTCTGAAGTATTCATCCTGACGGTAAACATATTTAAGCGCCTTTTAATTTTGAGTTGTTATTTCCCGACATGAGGGAAATAGGGACTTTAAATTAAAAGGCGCTTTTTTCTTCAAGTAGGTTCAAATTTAAGATGAAGGGAGGTGAAAAAAATGAAAAAGATCACATTATTATTGATTGTGGCTCTCGTTATTTTGCAAGGGGCCGCATTCGCAGAAACTCTAAAGGGTACGGTGAAGGCTGTTGACGCTGTAAAGAAAGAAATGGAGATTATTTCTTTGATGGGCCCATCAACGATTGCATATGAAGACGCAACCACATGGCCGGCAGATGTTACAGATCCCGCAACCCTTGTTGGAAGGCGCGTTTCCGTGACTACGGATGACACGACCAAAAAAGCAACTTCTGTTGAAGTGGTGAGCATTGTGATGCCGATGATTCCGCCAGCTCCTGCTGCTGAATCAGTCGAATCCATGCCTCCTCCACCGCTGGCAGAAGAGCCAGCACAGTAATCGTCAGTTTCTCTGGTTCTAAGAGAATTGACCGCCCAATTTCCACAGGGGAAGCGGGAGAGAGGCTGTAAGCGGGTGAACTTCATTGGCTGTAACGGTGAAGCGGGCTAATCTGCGGTCCCAACCCAAAAGCTAATCTCGTCGGCGTAGCAGATGGCTTCATTCATAAATGAAGAAAGTATTATGGAAAGCAAAAGGGCCGGATGTTATCATCCGGTCCTTTTTTTAAGGCAATGCAATAACGTTAAAATTACCAATAAAAAAGATTATTTTGGCGCGAAATGAAACCGATTCTTTTATTGATTGTTTCGAATATATTTATGACCGCGGCGTGGTATGGGCATTTGCGTTACAAAAATACCGCACTCTGGAAAGTAATTTTAATCAGCTGGTTGATTGCGTTTGTGGAATATTGTTTCCAAGTTCCGGCAAACCGTATCGGATCTTACCAATTTAACACTGCCCAGCTCAAAACCATTCAGGAAGTGATTACGCTGGTTGTCTTTTGCGTTTTTTCGGTTGTCTATTTAAAAGAGGGAATCAAATGGAATTATCTAGTAGGGTTTATGTTTATGGTCGTTGCGGTTTTTTTTGTGTTTAAGAAATGGTGAATCAGGTTTTCGAATATGCTTAAAATTTTCTGGTTCGCATCTTCCGCAATAGAGTTTTATCAAATCCGTCCGCTTTAATTCTCTCAGCGCCTCAATAATAAGAGGTTTGTTTTTTTCCTGTTTATACTGGATAAGCGCCCGCGCCATTTTTCTTTCACGAACACTTTTTAGAGAGGTTACGGTTTTACCGGAGAACGGATGTTTTCCGGTGTGGTATATGCAGGCCGATACGGTCATTGGAAGCGGAATAAAATCCTGAATTTGCTCCGGATGCATTCGCATTTTAATTAGATAAAGGGATAAATCGAGAGCCGATTGTAAATCCGAACCGGGATGCGCGCTGATAAAATAATTGACGAGAAACTGATTTTTACCGAGTTTTTTATTCATGGCGGCGAATCGTGAAGCGAATTTCTCGTAAATGCGAAACGAAGGTTTGTTCATTAATTGCAGAACGGTATCAGCATCATATTCCGGAGCAACTTTCAAAAGGCCGCTCACGTGATGTTTGCATAATGCCTCTAAGTATTTATCCGAATATTTATCAATTAATAAATCGTAGCGAAGACCGCTTGAGATGAACAAATGTTTCACCCTTGGAATTTTCATGACATCCTTCCAAAGATCGACGGTTTCGTCGTATCCTAATTCCAAACGAGGACATTGTGCGGGCATCAAGCATTTCTTATGTTTGCAGGTACCGTGTTTTTCCCAAAGTTCGCACGACGCTTGATATAAATTGGCGGTAGGGCCGCCGATATCCGTAATCGTTCCTTTAAATTCTTTTTGCTGCGCAAGCAAACGTACTTCTTTTAAAATCGAAGCTTTGCTTCGGCTTTGCAAAATGCGACCCTGATGGGCATAAAGCGAACAGAAACTGCATTCGCCGGGACAGCCGCGATGCGAAGTAATTGAAAAACGAACTATCTCAAAACCGGGTACGCCGCCGGTTTCGTTATACATAGGATGCCAATTCCGGGCATAAGGAAGTTCATAGATTTGATCCAGAGTTTCCGTGGTTAAAGGGGCGGCCGGCGGAAATTGAACGACAACGCGGTTGCCGTGTTGCTGAACGATCGTTTTTCCGCGAACAGGATCGCTTTCTTCGTAATGGATTTTAAAAGCTTCATTGAATTTGTTTTTATCGACTTGAATTTCTTCGAAAGAAGGAATAGTTAAATAATCAGTGAGTTTATCGGTTCGGTTTCGAACAACGACTGTTCCATGAATTTGATTAATGCTTTGAATGGCTTTTCCGCGCTTGAGAAGGCCGGCAACTTCAAGCGTTGCTTTTTCTCCCATTCCGTAAATCAACATATCTGCTTTTGAATCGACAAGAATCGAACGGCGAACTTCATTCGACCAGTAATCGTAATGTGCGAGCCGCCGCAGGCTTGCTTCAATGCCGCCGATGATGAGAGGAACGTCCGGAAAACACTCTCGGACTTTATTGGCATAAACAATTGTTGCGCGATTCGGGCGCAGGCCGGTTTTGCCGCCCGGCGAATAGTCATCTTTTTGACGTTTTTGCCCGTGGACACTGTAATTACTGAGTGCGGAATCAAGGTTTCCAGCCGTAATCCCAAAAAAAAGTTTGGGTTTCCCAAGTTTCAGGAAATCATCCGGATTTCTCCAGTCAGGTTGGGCAATAACACCCACTTTAAACCCGGCATTTTCGAGAACCCGGCCGATAACAGCTGCTCCATAGGATGGGTGGTCCACATAAGCGTCACCTGTGACGAGAATGATGTCTAAACTGGAACATCCTCGATCTTCCAAATCTTCTTGGCAAACAGGCAGAAATTGTGTATTCATAAGGGCCTTATTAGCCCGGATTTCCCATTGCTAATGAGAAATTCCGCTCGTAAGAGCTGCAGCGCAAAGAGGCAAGCCATCTTTGCGCTGCAGGGCTTATCTTTTGCGCCCTGATTTAACAAGGGCGCAAAACTTTGGGCACAACTGATTACGCTCAAAGTGCCTTTCTCGTCGATTTACAAAATCGATAAGAAAGGCAAGTTAAAATTTCATTATACGCATTTAGCCTTTTAAAGTGCAAATGAACTCCTACCTGGCACCCACAGTAACGGCACCGTTGATTTTTGTCCGTTTAAACATTTATGAATTAAAAAAAATACTAAAACCGGAATTACAGTGTTTTGGTTTATGTTTAAGGAAAGCACGAGAGAAGAAATTATACAGCTAATACATGCTAAAGCCGTCTAAATCATGCCAGTTATCAAACGTGTTCATTTGATTTTCAACTAAGCGCCAAGCTGATTTTAATCGCTTCATTCACTTTTTCTAAATAAACTTGAGGGAGATGCCCTATTTTTTTCTCAAGGCGTCGTTTGTCAATGGTGCGAATCTGCGACAGGAGGATGGTTGAGTCGGATTTCAAACTGCTGACGCTTTTCGGCAAATTCACGTTCGTAGGATATTCTTTCGAGAAACTTTTAGTGGTCAGAGGAGCAATGATGACGGTGGAAGCAATTTCATTGCCGATATCATTTTGAATCACAAGCACCGGCCGCCGGCCTGCTTGTTCAGAGCCGCGGGTCGGGTTCAAATTGACCCAAAATAAATTGCCACGTTTAACCGGCATGGTCCCAAGATTCGTTGTCAAGGTTCTTAAAATCACGCAGGACGTTTTCAGATTCGGCAATCATTTCTTGGTAGCCTTCTTTTAACAAGTCTTCTGTGGTTTTGCGGCGCTTGAGTTTCAAATAAACTACAACGGCTTTTTGAATTAAAGTACTTCTTTTCGTTCGCTCGCGCTTCGCTTCGCGATCCAATGCTTCTTTTAAGTCCTCTGGAAAGGTGATATTCAAATGCTCCATAGTGCATCTCCTTTAAAGTATGTATTATAAGTATACACTAAGATGGCTATCGGAACAAGTTCAAAAATCGGCATTTTTAAGGTGGCGGTTTAGTTTATTTCTACGGGAGATGACGAATTCTAAAACCACGTCTGCTTGTTTTGCGGCAGCGATATTCACTCTGGGAGACAGGGCTGGAGCGTGAGCAATATCGGATTTTAAATCGCCGACTATAATGAAATTACTTTTGATTTTATGAATTTTGATATCGTCACTATGGCCAATTCCTCCCAGCCCGGACGCGGAAACAATAAATTTTCCCAAAGGAAGCAGTTCTGCGGCCAGCATGCTTTTATATTCCGCCCTGTCAAAACATTCTACGACGATGGCACAGTCATAAAATAATTCCGCGATATTTGTTTTTTCTATTTTCCGGTCAATCATTTTGAGGTTGAGGTAGGGATTTATTCTTAATAGATTGATTTTTAGCGCTTCTGTTTTTTTTATTCCGATTTGGTCTGCAAAATAAAATTGCCGGTCGAGATTGGAAAGGGCGACGATATCAAAGTCAACGATTGTCAGGTTTTTAAATCCCACCCTCACAAGATTTAACGCACAATTCGATCCCAATCCGCCGGCTCCTGCAAGCCCGACTTCGGCTGTTTCTATTTTTTGTAAATTTGATTCGCCAAGTTTTTCAATCAAATTTTCCCGAAAAGCATTTGTAGTCAGATTGGCATCCAGTCTTTTAAAACCGGCTGGTATCCTTTTGCTGCCAGCATGATTTTTATTTCTTCAACATTTCTTGTGTCCGCGATTTCAAATTGAGGTAAGCTTGGTTGGCCATTACAAATGACTGTATGCCCGCCAACTTTTGTAGAAGAGCCGGCTGACATCCGGGTAATTCCAAGCGGCAGCAGGTTTTCTCTCAATTCGGGTTTTTCGCGAGTGGATAATGATATCCCGAGCCGTGGCAGAAAAATTCTTAAGGCGGTAACGATTTGCGCCATATTTTTGTCGCTGACGGGATTTAAAACATTGAAATGTCCGGGATGTGACTTGAGTCTTGGGATGGAAACTCCGATTTCTGCATCAGGAAAGAGGTCCTGTAAATATTTCGCGTGAAATCCCAGGAAGAAAACATCTTTTCGCCAATTAGCCAACCCCAGCAAAGCGCCGATATTGATTGCCCGCATTCCTTGCCTTCCTGCTCTTTCTGGAGCGGTTAATCGGAAAAGATAATCTTTTTTGGGGCCCGCCTGATGAACCTGGCGGTAAATTGTTTCATCGTAGGTTTCCTGGTATAACGTAAGCCCATCTACTCCTGCTTCGATAAGACCGGCATATTCGTTTTCGGTCAGCGCGGGAATTTCTACGGCAATCGAGCTGAAATATTTTTTTAAAAGCTGCACGCAATCCGTAAGATAATCAAGCGAGCTGTTTGTTTTGGATTCTCCGGTTAGAATTAAAATGTGTTTTAATCCGGAAGAAGAAATGAAAGCGGCCTCTTTTTCAATTTCTTCCGGGCTTAATTTTTTTCTGGGAAGGTCATGGCTTGCATTAAACCCGCAGTAAGCGCATTGATTGTCACAATAGTTGGAAATATAAATCGGTGTATAAAGTTGAATCGTTTTCCCGAAATGCATGGATGTTAATTGATGGGCCCGCTCAGCTATTGTTTCCAGATGATTTTCCGCTGTTGGGGAAAGAAGCGTCAACAATTGATGTTCATCTTGCCGATTTGATTGAATCGCCTCCTCGATGTTTTCGGAAGAAACACGGCCAAAGAATTCTTCAAATGGAAACGATTGATATGGAAGAAGTGTTTCGTAATAGCTCATGTTTTAATTATCCATTTTCATTTCTTAAAAATCCGGTGAGCGGGGAAGAAGCGTTTGGCGCCATATTGTCAGGCGAAAGTCCCGCTAAATAAGCGCGTCTTCCGGCGCTTACCGCATCGCGAAATGCTTTTGCCATATTGACCGGATCTTTTGCGATTGCGATCGCCGTATTGACAAGCACAGCCGCGCAGCCGAGTTCCAAGCATTTACACGCGTCTGAAGGGCTGCCGAGTCCTGCGTCTACGATAATGGGAATTTTGATTTCGCGAATCATTATGTCGACTAATTCTTTTGTTTTGATTCCGCGACCACTTCCGATGGGAGACCCAAGTGGCATCACTGCGGCGGCGCCCGCATCCACAAACCGTTTCGCCATCGATAAATCAGGACTCATATAAGGAAGCACGATAAAACCTTCTTTTGCGAGAACTTCGGTTGCCCTTAACGTTTCAAGATTATCCGGTAAAAGATATTTATTGTCTTGAATCACTTCAATCTTGATCCAATTACCTGTGCCACTTGCTTTGGCGAGCCGCGCGATTCGAACAGCTTCGTCTGCATTTCGCGCTCCTGAAGTGTTTGGCATGCTAATGCATGTTTTCGGAATGTAATTTAAAATGTTATCCTCTTTTGAACTTGAATCTACACGCCGCAAGGCAACCGTCACCACATCGGGCAAAGCGATTTCTAAAGCGCTTTGCATGAGGGAATAACTGGGAAATTTTCCGGTTCCAATAAACAGACGGTTTCGAATGGATCGTCCGCCGATTATTAATGAATCTTCCATTTTTATCCTCCTCCAACGAAGCTTATTATTTCTATTTGGTCGTTTTCTTCCAGGACAACTTCTTTCCATTCCTCTTTTGGTACAATCCGAAGGTTACGCTCAATCACGATGCGTTCAGGCGATAATTTTTTATTGATAGCCAGTTCCCAAAGATTTAACGCTTCCTCAACGTTTTCGTTTTTGCCGTTTATTTTGATAACCATTTGATTGTCCTTCTTATGGTTTTAATGAAATCAAATCCGCCACACAGCTTTGGCGGATTAAATTCGCATAACAACTTACGTTCCGTAAGTTGTGTGCTCATTTAAAATAAAAAACCCTTATACCGAAGCATAAGGGTTTCAACTTGTAACCGAATTGTTGCGTGATTCCCTACGCTGGCATTATCCAGATCAGGTTCTTCGGGTCATCCGTTTTAACGGAACTCTCAGGCCGTGATACGACCTCCCCATCAAAAGAACAATGGACGGATACTATCTCGTTTAGTTATGGGTGTCTATTATTTTTTTGTTCTAACATCAAAAAAGGGGACAGGCATGAATGGCACTGACTTAAGCGGCTGCAGCATAAATTGTCCTCCATTCGTCCCGCGATATTTTTAACATTGAATAA
>MHFR01000034.1 GCA_001804285.1 Candidatus Danuiimicrobium aquiferis | reverse complement strand
TAAAATCCACCGGCTTGCTCAGTAACCTTGATGATGAGGCAACGATTCGATGCCCCTTACTTCCTTCGGTTACCTTTTATTATGAGTCAACTGGAGGAATCTACCGGATAATCGTCAGGCTTAACGAATAACCGTGGACATAATTTTTGGGGCCGACTGGCCCGAACTCTCCATTCGCAAAAAAACCGGCGAGTGGAAGCGGTCCGCGCATGGACTGAATCATCTTCACATCGTGATCGGGTTTCCCGAAAAGGCCCAACCCCCGCCCGCAACAGTTCACTAAAAAAATAGCTTCGGGCAAACCCCTGTTTTTCTTTTTGATCTGATAATTTCTCTCCTTTACACTTTTTCCCAAACTCAATCTCAGGTCTTCCTTTGATGAATCCGCATCCCGCAATTGAAACTGAACTGTTTGACCGGCCTTCAAAATGGCTCCGATTGCCAGTGCATTCCGTTCCTGATCCGCGCCCACAATATTCCGGATCAAAAAATCTCCGCGCTGAAAATTTACTTTTCGCTCGTCCATCGCTAATCCGACGAACAGGGAATCTTTCGCCAGATTCCGGTCCCCTTCAGGAAGCTTATCGTACATTTCCTGCAAAACTTTCAGTGCCGGCTGGCTTCCTAATTCGTAGAGAATATTACGGTCCACTTTCGTAATCGCATAGGGTTCCCCCACCGGACGGCAGCCTTGTGAAACAATCGTTTCAAATTCGATATCGCCGCATAACACCACCCCGACCACACCACTTTCATAAACTTCTCCATTCAGCATCAGCCAATTTTCGAAGCCAAGGACATTCGCGCTCGCCATTCCTCCGATCACCGGTGAACACGGATATCCTTCATTCAAAAGTTCGACAAATTTTCCCGAATCACATGTCATCGGTTCTGCCAGACAAAGGAAATGGGGCTTATCTGTCGGATAAAGGTCAAGGCTTGCAAGCAGTTCTTTCCCCGAAGAAATCGTATCCACGTCTTCGGGAAAGAATGAGAAAGGAAGAACTTTCACACCCGGAAGATGCATCGCCATCAATGATACTGCCGGTTTCGACTCATACTCGCTTTTATGACCTACGACCCCGTAGGCATTGCACGCAAGTAAACAATTGACCGAAAGTTTAGCCCGCAAAATCGACCAAATCTTTTGATGATCAACTTCCAAATAAACGGCTGAAACAAAAAGAACGGCCAAATCACAGGACGCTCCTTTAAAATCCTGAATCACTTGGTCCGCCAGCATGTGAATGGCCTTTAATACATCCTTATCTTCCGAACAAGGGGTGCTGAATATTTTTTGATGGGTCATGATTCGTCATTGCGGGTGGACCGAAGTTTGTATATTTCTCCTCCCCCTTGATGGGGGAGGATGGAGGTGGGGGTGAAATTAATTGTCTTTCCCCCCATCCTAACCTTCCCCCACAAGGGGGGAAGGTTACAATTTGAAAAATGTACAAACTCCAGCGAGCGAAATGAAATCATATATTTTTCTTTTGCGTATTTTCATAATAGACCACTTCCAATACCGGATGATCCTGAAGTTTTAAGCGGGATTTTTCTTTGAAATATTGCGGAAGCACGGGATAATACGCATCCCCTTCGAAATCTGCGTGAATTTCGGTTAAATAAATTCCGTCTACCATCAGAAGTGTTTGTTGATAGAGGCTCGCGCCCCCGACAATAAAACAATGTTCCGTCTTCACCGCATGAAGCGCGCGCTCAATCGAATTGAAAAATCTGAGGTGCCCCTCATCTTTGAACCCATCCGTCGTCCAATTAAGAACAAAATTTTCGCGGCCGGGGAGTACTTTCGGCAAACTTTTATAGGTGTTCAATCCCATCAAAACCGTTTGCCCCATCGTTGTTTCCTTGAAATGCTTAAAATCGGATGGAAAATGCCACGGAAGTCGGTTCTGAATTCCAATGACTCGATTTTTCGCAACCGCTAAAATTTGATAAAGCATATGGTTCCTTTTTGCATTGAAACTTGCCCTCACCCTGCCCTCTCCCTGAGGGAGAGAGTTAGGGTGAGGGGATTTCTATATCGCCACCGGCGCTTTAATCGCCGGATGCGGATTATAATGTTCAAGTCGGAAATCCTCAAATTTAAAATCAAAAATATTTTTTACTTCCGGATTTAAAACCATCATCGGAAGCGACCGCGGCTCGCGGCTTAATTGTAATTTTACTTGTTCCGTGTGATTTAAATAAATATGAACGTCACCAAACGTATGCACAAATTCGCCCGGCTGAAGCCCAGTCACATGCGCCATCATTATCGTCAGAAGGGCGTAAGAGGCAATATTAAACGGCACGCCTAAAAACACATCCGCACTGCGTTGATAAAGCTGGCAACTTAATTTTCCGCCGGCCGCATAAAATTGAAACATCATATGACATGGCGGAAGCGCCATTTCTTTAATCTCACCGGCATTCCAAGCGCTCACAATCATCCGTCGGCTATCCGGATTGGTCTTGATTAAATTCACAACTTCCGAAATCTGATCAATGGCATGCCCATCGGAAGTCTTCCATGACCGCCACTGATGCCCGTACACCGGGCCCAGTTCGCCTTTTTCATCGGCCCATTCATCCCAAATCGATACCCCGTTATCTCTCAGATACCGGACATTCGTATCTCCACGCAAAAACCAGAGGAGTTCATAAATGACCGACTTCAGATGCACTTTTTTTGTCGTCACGAGAGGGAATCCGTCGGCCAGATTAAAACGCATCTGATATCCGAAAGTACTGATCGTTCCGGTGCCGGTCCGGTCGGCTTTTTCAATCCCTGTATCAAGAATATGTTGTAATAATTGAAGATATTGTCGCATGGAATTTATTGTACCACGACCGTCAAAGGTTTCATTAATTAAAACAAAATGATACTGTAATAAATATAAACCAAAATTGAAAAAACGATAAAAACATATATCTCTTTACTAAAATTGAAAATATTCCGGATCACAACCGTTCCGAAAACGAGCTTGGCCGTCATCCAAAACGGCGCCTGAGAAAATAAGTTCCCGCTCAATTTTATGCTCCGCAAAGAAAACAAATCCGCACAATCCCGGGGTTTCCATTCCGAAAACCAGGCAAGAATACACAGCCAAGCGAGCAGAAACGAAAGAAACCAATAAAATAAGTTTTTGATCCGCAGAATCGCCCGGTTGAAACGCTCTTGCCGCTGATAGGAAAGGGCTTTTTGATAAAGAATCCGGTACCCTTCGCAATCTTGATTCATCGGCTAAATTCAAGCAGGTATTTTTTTAACATTAACAGGCTCTACGTTCTCCGGCTCATGACTCAGCGAAGCGGAAGAATATGTGTAATCATAATCTTGCAAAAATTCCAATTTTCCCTCCCTATCATACTTTTTTCTCTGTAACTTACGGCCGTGATCATAAATGTCAATATACTGAATCTCGCCGTTTTCGTAATACGTCACCGCGGAACCGTGAGGCCTTGCATTCTTAATTTCCCACCGTGTTTTAAGCGCTCCATTCAAACCATACGTATCTACAACCCCATTGTGCGTCTGTTCCAGCATAATTTGAGAATATTCTTTCCTCACCACATTGGACATATCACGTAAATAAACAGGATCTAAACCGTATTTCCCGGTTCTTCCGTCTTCGATATAAATGTTTTCAATTCTTCGAATCAACTCACGTTGTTCGATTTCGGAAAGTTTAAGCGGCCGGATTAAATCCCCCAACGTTGTATAAAAACGCTCAACCTGTTCGCGTTGCTGATTCGCAAGTTGTGCTTGCTGCATTTGTTTATTCAAACCTTCCCGAAAGGATTGGGCAAAAACACCTGCCTTTTCTGCCTTGTTTTGTGCCCACTCCATCGCCGCATTTGAAAAAGAGTACTGTTCAAGCCACTGATTCGGCGATGGAACCGCCGGAAGCGGATTAACCGGCTGTAGGATCGTCGACTGGCGTTCGGGTGAAGTTCCTACCGCCATATTGGGGGGCATTTGTTGATTTGCAGACGGATTGTTCGAGGTGACTGTATTTACATTGGGATAATTTGAATTCTGATAATCTTTTTGGCCGGTTTGATTGTCATACGGCTGATAGGTAAATCCGGAACGGCGATCTAAAAAGAAAACATAAAAAAAAATAAGCGCACTAACAATAAAATAAACGGATTTTTTCCGGGCAGATTGATATCCGAAAGACATCATTCAAACTGCTCCTTCAGATTTTTTGAAGATTATTTTTTAACCCATTCACCGGACGGAAGCTGAATCGGATCGCCCGGCGCCGCTTTATCCCGCTGAACTTCGGCAAAAACCATTGTAACTTGCGGATAACCGCCCGATCCAAATTGGTTCTGATCAACGATCGCCTGATAAATCACCTGCCGGTCCCGGTTCTCGGCATTCACAATTTCACCCACACCCGGACCATTCCCCATCGCCTGTACAAATCCCTGATTATTTTCACCGATCATCCCCTGCGATTTTAATTGCTGAAGTTCGCCATAACGCGCCTGCCGGCCTGAAAGCGCCTGCTGAATTTGAGGCGTCTTTTCCCTAATATCATATTGAGCAGCCCAAGCAACTACGGACATAGAAAAACTTCCCATCAACATCATTAAGAAAATAATAAATGGAACCTTTGTTCGCATAAATCAGCCTCCCTTTGCCACCATATCTTCAATATTGTTTGCCGTATTCTTCAATCCGCGAATATCGACGACAATATTGGCATTAATTGTAATCGGACGATTCGGATCGCCGACCGCTTTTACCGTGCATCCGTACAGACATATGCTTAAAAGAAAAATAGCAGTAATACTTTTCATTTTTCTCATATTGATTTGACCTTAATCAGCCCCAATAATTGAGCCACTTGAAAAAATGAATTTTGTTTATCGACTCGCAACTCAATATTAAGATTTAAGTTGATATTATACTCCGGGATTTGAATCTCGAGAAGGATTTTCATCTTATCTCCGCCGATTGATTTGGCATTAAATTTCGCGGTCCGGTAGGAAATCAATTTCGCGCCGCCCGCAATCGCTTGAATTTCCGCCTTCTGACTGACGGCCGGGAGATACGGCGTTAAGGCGCTAAAAAACTTGGATTGCAACCTCCCGCCCGGCTGATCAATGTGGATATTTAAATCGATCACTTCCTCGTTCTTAGCATTATTTGAAATCGAAATTGTCCCGACAAGGTTCCCCGAAGAACCTTCAAGATTATCCGGATTCATCCAAGCGAGATCTTCGAGACCCAGTTGATCTACTTCCGAATTAAGTTGAAAAAACCAATCCGATCCCGCACGGATATAAGCTGTTGCATGAATTCCTCTGTATTTTTGGGATTTAAACTGTAATCCGTCGAACTGAACATATAGCCCGTGTTTAAAAAATACATGCGTCGGACAACCTTCCGTCCAAATTTCGCGAATTTGAAATGGAATTTGGCCGGTATTTGTTTTTAGATCCGCTTTAAAACCAGAAATATGCAAACTAAAATCGGATTCCAGCCAAACCCGGTCAAGACGGACGGAATTTGAAAGAATATTGCGCGTTGATAAATTGATCGCTTTCTCGAGTGCATATCGAAAAATCGGCTCACGATAAAGGAAAGGAATACTCAGCATAAGACCAAAAACAATGATCAAAATTATAATCTTTCGATTCGTCATCTCCGCCTCACTTAATTGCTATCTTCTGCATAAAGGAAATCCTTACTCCTTATGTGCCTTACACCTTAATCACAATCGCCCGAACCGGCCTCACCGGACACGCATACTGGCATTTTCCGCAGCCTGTGCATAAATCCTTATCGACAACCGGTTGTAAAAAACGCCTTCCGCCGACCACAGTTTCTTCGAGCTTAATGGCTTTGTCCGGAATCGGACATTGTTCCTCACACACAATGCATTCGTCCTGATGTTTCCATGGAATGCATATTGATTTATCGACATACGCCATCCCAAGCTTCGCCTTCTTTTTGATTTCAAGCGGAAGCTTCGGAATCGCGCCCGTCGGGCAAACATTCCCGCACAAGTTGCAATTATACTCGCATGCACCGATTTCCGGCATCAGGGCCGGAGTCCAGACACCTTCTATTCCAGCCTGCATCATGACGGGTTGAAGGCCGTTCGTAATGCACACTTTCATACAATTCCCGCAGCGGATACACCGGTCCACAAACTCACGCTCTTTCAGTGCGCCGGGCGGACGAATCACGCTTCCGGAACTATCTCCAGTCACCGCCCGTACTTCGCCCCACACCAATGATTTCCAGAAACTCGCTGAACAGATCGAAATCACAAAAAAAATCAGAAAATTCCGGCGGGATATGTTGCCGCCACTTCCAGTTGTCTCTTTTCCCACCGGCCGGGGAGAAATCGAAGAAGAAGTTCTTTTCGGCAGCCATACAAATTTTTCTGCACCAACCGGACAATCATAAACACAATCCATGCATAAAATACATTCCCCTTTCACATATCCGGCACCCTCCTTGATGGCTCCCATTCTGCAATGTTGATGGCACTTTCCGCACTGAATGCAACCGTCAACCACCCTTTCCATAAACGCCGGTTTCGAAGTCAGACCATAAATCGCGCCAAGCGGGCATAACATACGGCACCATATCCTTGTCATGCTCAACGCGAATATCACGACGACAAAAAAGAAAGTGAAAATCGCCGTTGAATTGGCAAAGTAATAAATATTGATGCCGAGGAATGACGCCTTAAGCGTCCGGTAAAAATCATAAACAGAACCGTAAAGATTAAAATTCTGAATCACCCAGACAAAACACTTATCAATTAAAAACGTAACTCCGGGAATGCAATTGAGCGAGATAAATCTTGCCGTTATCACGAGCGGGTCATACAGCCAAGCCACCTGGACTCCGAAAATTGCCGCGATAACCACCGACCCCAAGATGAAATATTTGAACCTCCTAATCCGTTTATTCTGCGCATCGTTTAATATGCGTTTCTTCGTCTTAAACGCTCCAACAAGATCAATCAATCGTCCCAGCGGACAAACCCATCCACAGAAAAAACGGCCCAGAATACCGGTCAATATCAGCATCACAACGGAAACGATCACCCCGGGCAAAATCACCCGTTCACTGAGCGATGTGAAGAAAACAACCAAGGGATCGATCTTAAAGATCAACTCCGGAGATAAAATGCCGGTAAGCGGATACGTAGTGGACCAGAGGATATAAATAAAAAGCAGCAGAAAAAAATATTGTGAGCATCTTCGCGCAAGAACTAGTTTCTTAATACTTCCCTCCTTTACATGAAAAAGGCTGATAGGCGTAAACGGAAATCATTTATCCGTGAGTTCGAAAAAAGCGGTTTGTTCTCACTGAATAGCTTTTTACGCTGTCCGAACGGGAAATGATTTCTATTTTGCGCCTATCAAACCTTCACATTAACCACATCCGCTTTCACTAAATCCGCGCTTCCCAGATTTCGTGCAACCGCCTCGCTAATATAGGGAATGGAAAGAGGCTCTTTCTTCATCAGGCTCGCCGCATAGGCATCGGCCAGCACAGGATCCGTCGACACAATGACTTTATTGACTTGAATAACGTCCGCGATATTTCCGCCTTGGGGCCCGTGCTTGGTTAAAACACGCGTCGCATCAATCACCGTCAAATCGGGACTGATAAAATCCGTCAAGTCCGCTAGTTTCCTGCCAATCCCCATATGCATCATTCCTCGTATCCCGCTGCAAACACCCATTAAATTTTTCATCGAAAGCGTAAGACCGGTCAGGCCATGGTGTTTAAGAACGGGCACGTTAATAAAAGTATCGCATTCCACCGCATCTCTTAGCACCTTCCAGTCCGCCATTGAGCTTTCATAAGGAAATTTCGCTTTGACGACATTCCAGTGATCGGCGAAATAAACCTTTGCCCCTTTGGCCTCGGCTGCTTTTCGAATCCCGCTATTATCATAGCACCGCTTAGCCTCATCGCACGTCACATCGAAAACATTGACCCGCTTCGCACCGGCCGTATAACAAAGTTCGACGAGCGCCGCTACGACATGGGGATCCGTATTGGCTCCCTGTTCAGGCGTCCGGTCCCATCCGATATTCGGTTTAATTACCACCACCGCGTCTTTTTTTACAAATTGATTCATGCCTCCTATCGCTTCAATTCCCTTGATGGTGTTTTGGTAGGGATCCGAACCTTCCGCAACCACAAGGTCATGTTTGCCTTTGATGTTTTTCTTTTTCCGGCCCGGAGATTCTTCCGATTTCGCAAAAGCATGTTTGAGAAAACGGTTTTCCGAAATAAACAGAAGGAGTCCGCTGAAAAGAAATAAAAAGAATTTTCTTCGCGAAATTTGGCGTTTCAGGAATGACTCGAGTTCATAAAGGATTTTATCCATCATTTCCTCCGGTATTGCTCACCCATTATTTTACGCGTCATTGCGAGATAATGAACCCGCCTCCGCGAAAGCGGATCCGCCTCTGGCGGAGAAGCAATCTCGGCTCAGAGATCGCCGCGTTACTCCGTTGAGGCTCCTCACGATAACGCAAACTACCACTTAACATGGAATGTTCCGCTAACCCGACTTTCTTATCGATTTTGCACATCGACGAAAAAGTCGCTTTGGGCGCAATCAGTTAAACCCAAAGTTTTGCGTCCTTGTGAAATCAGGGCGCAAAAGATAAGCCCATCGTCGCAAAGATGAATACCCTCTTTGCACCGCAGCTCTTACGAGCGGAATTTCTTAATTAACGATGAGAAATCCGGGCTAAACCAACCGCTATTTCTTTTCTTCTTTGGTTTCGGTGGAACCGTCAACCGCCTTTTTGAATTCGCGGATCGCCTTTCCAAGAGCTTTCCCGATTTCCGGAAGCCGTCCCGCACCGAAAATAAGCACCGCCACAAGAAGAATAACTAAAACCTCTTGAAATCCTAATCCAAACATGTCCTACATCCTTTCTTCATTTAAACACCGCTCACAATTTCGCCTGAAGTTCTTTAATGCGCTTGTCCTGAGGATTAATCTTAAACGCTTGTTGAAGATAAAACGACGCTTTAGGTTTCATGTTGTTGCGAATGTAAAGGTCGACAAAGCCGAGGTAAATATCAATATTTTTACTGTCCGAATTAATCGCAAACAGATATTCACGTTCCGCCAATTCGAACTGATTCGCAGAACTATATAAATTGGCGAGATTCCGGTGCAAATCGGCTTTCTGACCTTTGCTGGTAGCATAATTCAACCCTTCGCGAAACAATGAAACGGCTCGCTGAAAATCGCCTTTTTTGGCAAGTGCAACACCAAGCACGCCGAACAACTTCACATCATCTTTCTTCACCTGAATCACAGCGGAAAGTTCGCGAATACATTCGTCCCATCTTTCCATTTGAAAATACATTTCACCCAATTGTCTATGGCAATCCATCGACGGATTCATTTGGCAGGATTGTTTAATCGCACTGGTCGCCCTTTGGAAATCCTTGATCTGTACATACGCAAGGCCCATTTCCCCGAGAATAAAAGACGGTTGATCGATATCGTAAATTTTCAAATCACCCCGTTTGGTTTGTTTCGGGGATTGCTCAAGTGCTCGCCTGAATAATTGAATTGCTTTATTAAATTCACCTTTCGAACGGCTGATCATGGCAAGTCCGCTTAACACGAGGGGATTTTCGGGATCAGCAACAGACGCTTGATTAAAAATCGTAATCGCTTGATCCACTTTCCCTTCATTCAATTGAAGAATGCCTATATGAACAAGCGCCCCGACATGTTTGGGAACCAAATCCATACATTGCTTCCATGTTTGATACGCTAAATCGAGATCCCCCCGACTCATATAAATCTCGCCCAGAAAATCAAGCAAATCAGCTTTTTGATGCACATCAATTTTTTGCCCGTCAAGCTGTGTCCCTTTCAAAATTAAATTGGTCGCTTCCTGACTTTTTCCCATCTGTAAATATAAATCCGCAAGATCGCGATAAAGACCAATATTCGCCGGATCCGTATCAATTCCTTTGAGCCAAGCGTCTGCCGCATTTTCGTTTCGCCCCAATTGCATGTAAACTTGCCCCAGAGAATCATAAAACTTCGCGTTCATACCGGACGGCGCCGCTTTTTCATATTGTTCGACAATTTTATTAATCGTTTCTTTGCTTAAGCTTTTCGTTCCTTCTTTAAAATTTAGATTTCGCGTCATCAGGAGAATTTCTTTATTGTAGTCATCAATTCCAAGAGACGATTTATTGTAGACAGGTTTCATCACCGAATGCGGAGCGTCTGAATCAATCGCACCGAACAATTTCGCAAATACATAGGCAAGAACTTCTTCTTGGCGGATACTCGCCAAAGCTTTCCGCGGCATGGCTAACAATATATAACCGGAAAATAGTTGCGTGTCATTGAGGGCGCGGATATCTTCCAATTGCTCCGTTGTGAGCATTCCGAAAACACGCCGGACGCCAATCACGGCATCAACACTGTCAAGCGGATGCGCTTTCTTCAGTTCGGTTAATAGCTCTTCCGGATCTCCTTCTTCATTCGAAGGCGTCCAATCCCAAAATATTTCCGGACGAAATGATACCCCGATTTCTTTTTCGAAAATTTTCGACGATTCAACCACTTTCGCGTGAAAATTCTCCTTCCATTTTTGATCCGTACTTAAACTTTTTGACACAGCCACTCCGAGACGAACTTCGCGCACCACCGGCTGAGTCAAAACAACGGAATTAAAGGAAAAGAAGGATAAGGCTGTCGTGAAACATAGAATCATTAAACGGAAATGTCGCTTGTGCTTATTCATGATCAACTCTTTTGAGTTTAAAGTGCGTATTTTACTCGAATATCCGTTAAATGCTAAAATATTTTGCATCCGGATGATGCACAATCATAGCGGATGTCGACTGCTCGGGCACAAGTTGAAACTGTTCATTCAACTCAACGCCTATGATTCCCGCGGGAATCAAATCAAAAAGCTTCTTCTGATCCTCAATGTTCGGGCACACGGCATACCCGAAACTATATCGGCAGCCTTGGTAACGATGATGGCATATCTCCTCGATCGACTTCCCGTCGAAGTCCCCGATCCCCATCTCCCGGCGAATCCGCGCATGAACATATTCGGCAAGCGCTTCGGTTGCCTGCACTGAAAGACCGTGAAGATAAAAATATTCCGTATATTGATCATGTTCAAAAAGCCATTTCGTTTTTTCGCTGGCCGAAAGGCCGATCGTCACCACTTGAAAACCAATCACATCTATTTCGCCTTTTTCTTTCGGCCGGAAATAATCAGCGATGCACAAATAGGGTTCATGTCCCTGCCGCGGAAAATGGAAACGTGTTTTTTCACATCGGACGCTTTCATCCAATATAATCACATTGTTTTCCTTTGAATAACACGGGTAAAATCCATAAATCGCTCTTGGCTCAAAAATTTTCTCGCGGATGCACTTTTGAGTCAATTGCTCAAAAAGCGGCTCCACCCGGCCTTTCAGCAATTCGAGATATTCACCGTCACTCATGTTTCCCTGCTGAAATTGCCACTGTCCGCGGAAGAGCGCCGTTTTGTTGATCCACGGGATCACTTCTTCAAACTGAATTTCTTGCCATAGACGATATCCTAAAAAAGGCGTTTTTGGAACCGGCTCGCGGAACAAAATCTGTGCACGTTTTTCCGGAGAAATTTTATTTTCGACTTTTCCGTAAGACGAGCTTACGCTTTCACTCTTTTCGGCAGGTATTATTTTCAGATGATCCGTTCCGGATTTTGAAATTTCTTCCATAATCCGGAGTCCCGAAAAAGCATCCTGCCCGTAATAAACCTCGCCTTGATACGTTTCCCGCAAATCTTTTTCGACAAAATTTCTCGTCAACGCTGCGCCGCCGCAAATCACAGGCAATTTAATTCCTCGGCGGTTTAACTCCTCCAAATCTTCTTTCATAATTAATGTCGATTTCACAAGCAGGCCCGAAAGCCCGATCGCATCGGCCTCATGCTCTAAAGCTGCTTTCAGAATGACATCAATCGGCTGTTTAATTCCGAGGTTCACTACCTGATAACCGTTATTCGTCAGAATAATATCCACAAGATTTTTCCCGATATCATGGACATCCCCACGAACGGTCGCCAAAACAATCTGTCCTTTCGCCTGACCTTCTTTTTTATCCATAAATTTCTGCAAATACTGAACCGCCCGTTTCATCACTTCCGCCGATTGAAGCACAAACGGCAATTGCATTTTCCCCGCACCGAAAAGGTCTCCGACAACTTTCATTCCCTCCATCAAAAACCGATTGATAATTTCAAGCGGCTTGTAGGTTTTCATCGCCTCGGCAAGATCGCCTTCCAGCGCTTCCGAATTCCCGTCGAGGATCCGTTGCTTTAAATTTTCTTCGATCGATTGCGGCGAGCGCTTCGCATGGTCATCACCGGCCGAAGCCTGGTGATTTTTAAAATGGGAAATAATGACATGAAGCGGATTTTTCCCGCCATCCGCCCGGTTATAAATCAAATCCAGCGCCACTTTTAAATCTTCGGGTAAGATTTTAAAAACCGGCAGAATCTTTTCGACATGAACAATCGCAGCGTCCAGGCCGGCTTTCACCGCTTCGTAAAGAAATACGCTATTCACAATTTTTCGGGTGAGCGGCTCGAGTCCGTAAGAAATATTGCTCACTCCGAGAATCGTATTCGCGGCGGGAAACTTCTGTTTGATTTGTCGAATTGCTTCAAGTGTCTCGAGCGCGGCGTTTCGATATTCTTCATCTCCGCTCCCGAGCGTAAATGTCAGCATATCAAAAAATAAATCTTCGTCTTTTAATCCGTATTTCTGAGTCACTAAATGATGAATCCGTCCGGCGATTTCGATTTTCCGTTCAACCGTCTTCGCCATTCCCTTTTCGTCAATCGCAAGCGCAACCAACGAAGCGCCATATTTTTTAGCAAGCAGACAAATTTTCCCCATCCGTTCTTCGCCATTTTCAAGATTGATTGAATTGATAATGGCTTTTCCCGCGACTCGTTTCAATGCTTCCTCGACAGCGACCGGATCAAGCGAATCAATCATCAAGGGCGCCGTCACATGCTGGTTAAAACGCGCAATCACATTTTTGATATCATCCACTTCACTGCGCCCGACACACGCCAGATTCACATCCAGCAGGTGTGCTCCCTCTTTCACCGCATTCCGGGCCACGCTGACCAAGGATTCATATTCATTCGAAGAAAGCTGCTGTTTAAATTTCCGGCTGCCGCTCGCGTTTGTTTGTTCACCAATGAGTAACGGTTTCGGTTCTTGCCCATAAGAAACGGCATGATACAAACTCGCACAGGATGGAATGTGTTTGATTTGCTTTTTGGCCGGAGATAATCCCCGAACGCGTTCCACCACCGCCTTCAAATGATCCGGTGTGGTTCCGCAGCAACCGCCGACAATCGAAACTCCGAAATTTTTAACAAAGCGTTCCTGATAGCCGGCAAATTCTTCCGGCGTTAAATGATAATATGCCCGTCCTCCGATATTTTCCGGAAGTCCGGCATTCGGCAGCACGGAAATATATTTCACAGAATGTTCGCAAAGATACCGGATATGGTCTGTCATTTCACGCGGACCTGTCGCACAATTTATACCGATCACATCCACCGGAAACATTTCAAGCACTGAAATTACGGCGCCGATTTCCGTCCCGAGCAGCATTTTCCCCGAAACTTCAAACGTCACTTGTGCGACCAACGGAAGCCGTTTTCCGGACTCCTCAAAACACTCTTCCACAGCAACCATCGCAATTTTTGTTTGTAAAAGATCCTGGCAGGTTTCAATGAGAATCAAATCCACGCCTCCGGCAAGCAATGCACAGATTTGTTCCCTGTAATCTGCCTTCATTTCATCAAAGCCAATATGGCCAAGCGAAGGAAGCTTAGATCCCGGCCCGATTGATCCGGCTACAAATCTCGGCTGATCGGGTGTTGAATATTGATTCGCAAGTTCCTTGGCTAAACGCGCAGCTTTTTCATTGATTTCAACTACACGGTCTGCGAGCCCGTATTCTTCCAAAACAAGCCGTGTCGCACCGAATGTATTTGTTTCAATCACATCGCAACCCACTTTAAGGAAACTTTCGTGGACGCTTCGGACAGCGTCGGGGCGGGTTATCATGAGATACTCATTGCACCCGTCCTTGTCGCCGAAATCTTTGGATGTTAAATTGAGATATTGGAGGTTCGTCCCCATGGCACCGTCAAAAACGATGACTTTATTTTTGAGGCATTCTAAAAACGGGTGCTGAATTTGTTTAGGCATAAACGACGCAAGTTAAAGTTGTTTTTGAAGCTCTTCCACTTGATGTTGAAGTTCTAACCACAAATCTTCCTCTTCCTCAATCACCACGGTCACTTTATTGATTCGCTCATTTCGCTGTTTCGAATAATGGAACGGATTCTGTTTAATGTCCGCCAGAAGATTATCTCTTTCTTGATTCAAATTTGCGAGCCGAATTTCCATTTTTTTGAGCAGCACCTTCATTCTCACAATTTCGGATTTCACGCGCTTCCGTTCAAGATAATCGCCTTCTTTCCCCTGACATTCGCACTCACTTGCCTGTTCAGCTAAGTTTTCGGCCTGAGACCCTGAAACATTCAATACCGTCTCCCCCTCCTTAGGAGCTTCCTCTTCCTCCTCAATCAGGTTTTCCGGCCCGCGTTCTTCCCGGGCTTTCACCTCTAAAGAATAAACATAATCTTCATAACTTCCCGGATATTTCGAAATAAATCCGTCTTTGATCTCAATAATCATGGTCGCCACTAAGTTGACGAATGTTCGATCGTGGCTAATGAATAAAACCGTTCCCGAATATTTTTTCAGGGCCTTCCCAAGCGCCTCCACAGTTTCAAAATCAAGGTGGTTGGTAGGCTCGTCAAGCAAAAGCACGTGGCACTTCGCAAGCAAAAGCCCGGCAAGAGAAACGCGCGCGCGTTCACCGCCGCTTAAAACGCCGATTTTTTTCCTGACGTCATCCCCCCTAAACAGAAAACACCCTGCAATATTTAAAATATCCTGATTCGTAATGCTCGAATCGGCCTCCCGCGATAAATGTGAATAAATATCATCCTCCGGATCAAGCGCCGAATAAACATGTTGGGCGTAATACGCAACTTTGAGTCCCGTTCCCCAGCGATAGACACCGCCTTTCGGAGAAAGATTGCCGGCAATACTTCTCAGAAAAGTCGTTTTTCCCTGCCCGTTATCACCCAACACCGCCACCCGCGTCCCGCGATCGATTTCCAAATTGATTTTGCTCGCAACGAGTTTCTCGGGATATCCGACACTTAAATCATCACAGGAAAACGCGATGCCTGCCTTGTTTTCAACCGGAGGAATATTGATCCGCACCGTACTGGCTGAATGTTCTATCCCGATCGTTTTCAATTTTTCCATCTGTTTCACTTTGGATTTTGCACGGCTCGCCGTCGAGGCCTTGGCGCGAAACCGGTCGACAAACTCCTGAAGCTGTTCTCTTTTCTTTTCAACGGCACGGTTAAAAGCCAGCTTTTGATTCGTCTGCTCCTCTTTAAATTCAAAATATTCTTCGATCGAACCCGGGTAAAGCACCATCCGCCCATTTTCAACTTCGAGCGTATGATCACAAGTGCGCTTAAGAAATTCACGATCGTGAGAAACAATTAAATATCCGCCGCGAAAATCCTGCAAAAAATTTTCAAGCAAAATAAGCGTACTCAAATCAAGATAATTACTCGGCTCGTCAAGAATCAGGAAATTGGGATCCGCAAGCATCATCGCCGCCAACTTGACACGGGTCTGATATCCGCCGGGCAGCGCTGAAATCGGGATTTGAAGAAGATCGTACCGGAGCTGAAATCGTCCGGACACCTGCGCGCATTCCCATTCTTCCTTTCGGGTATAGCGCATCAGAAAATCAATGATTGTTTCGCCGGGGCGAAACGGATCCTGTTGTTCGAGATAGCTTAATTTCAAGTTCGAACTTGGGCTGATCACACCCGAATCCATCTCTTCTTCGCCGGTAAGAATCTTACATAACGTCGATTTTCCTGCGCCATTTCGTCCGACCACGCCGATTTTCTGGTCGCTTGAAAACGAAACGGACGCGTCCTTAAAAATCGAAAGAGCACCGTAACTTTTATATAAACTTTTAATTTGGAGTAAAGCAACCATCCATTACCCTTTTTTATATGAACTGATTTACGCGGCTACGAGCAACATTAAACCTTTACCATTTCCTGTAAATTTTTTGCCAGGATTGAAAAGCAGGCTTTGGATTTCCGGAACTTGTAAAAAGCCCCATGGATTTAAAAAACTCCGGATAGCCCCCGCCTGCCCAATCATGAAAAAACCACCAAATCCAAAGCCGGAGATCCAAGTCCCGCGTTAATATGACAAATCGTTCGACAAATTCTTTTTGTGATGCACTCGAGCCATGAAATTCAGATTTTCCGGCCGTCGGCCAACCGGATTCGGCCACAATCACCGGTTTCGACGTGTATTGTTTCAACTGCGAATAATAATCAGCGAGAATCGCTTCTGGGTTTACAAAATAAATGCTTGGATAAGTCGTGATAGAGAGCAAGTCCATCTGATTCACGATTGCATTCATTAGCAACCAATCCGTTTTTCCGTCAACTTTCCCTGTCATAAGCTCGTATTGGAACGTGACCGTCACGAACGTCTCCGGCGAAATTGATTTAATCAAGGCAATAGTTTCAGCACACAAAGTTATAAAACGATTAACATCTTCCGGATATCTCCGGAAATAGGTGTTCATTTCTGAGCCCAGCGCGATATATCGGGGCTTATAGTCTCTGGCAATCCGGAACGCTACGTTTTTAAATGTTTGCCTGATATTCTGATCCCCAAAATTCTTTTTCCATTTTTTGGGAATTTTAGGATCAAGTTTTTCACGATTCGGAGCAAGCGGATCGAGAACAAAAAACACATTTAATCCGTATCGCTTCGACATTTCGGTGACAAAAACCATACTGTTCCATTCTTTGGCAGATTTAACGTCGGGAGATTTTGAAAATTCTTTCCAGTCGAAATGGATGTGATGTAAAACAAACTCAGAATTTTGTTTCAAAAGTTCAAATAGGCCGAACCAAGCTTTTTCGTTGATCGGTTGCTTCGGAATAGGTGTAAATCCTAAAGCAAATTTCCGTTTAAAATCAGGCGAAACTCTAAAAGGCTTCGCTCCAGTGTCAGCAGTGCTATAAGCTTGCTCAGCCGACACAAAACGTCCGCCCATTAAAAGGCTGCCTAAAAAGAAAAGTATAATCAATTTTCTCATATGCTAAGAAATTTGGGTTTAAAGAATTGATCAATCGTTAAGGCTTATATAGACGAGGAGCACTAGACAATTCGTTTACGCATAACGGCTAAGCGGCCCAAGGATTTTCTTAATCGAGCTAAACCCTTAATCAAATCAGGAAACAACTCCGGCAGCCACGCCATTTCTGGCTTCGGCCGGGACAGGAACATGATTGTTTCCGTTGATAAATTGCTCGGTCATCTGATATGCTTCATCATCTGTGTACTGTTTCGGCGGGTGTTTCTTAAAGTACGCAGACGGACCTGAAAGAATGCCGCCTTCTCCACGGTCAAGTGCCAATTTGCAACAACGAATTGAATCAATCGCAACACCTGCGGAATTCGGAGAATCTTCAACCGAAAGCCGAAGTTCTATGTTCATCGGCACATCCCCGAACATGCGGCCTTCCATACGAAGGAAACAAACTTTGTTATCATTTTGCCAGGGAACATAATCGCTTGGTCCGATGTGGATATTTTCCCAATCAAGCGGTTCGGCTGTAACTGATTGAACAGCTTCAGTTTTTGAAATCTTTTTAGAACTGAGACGGGCACGATTGAGCATATTCAAAAAGTCCGTGTTTCCGCCGGTATTAATTTGATACGTCCGGTCGAGTTTCACGCCGCGTTTTTTAAACAGATCCGTCAAAACGCGATGTGTAATCGTCGCTCCTAATTGCGCTTTGATATCATCCCCAATAATGGGAAGATTTTTGGCCTTAAAGCGAGCTGCCCACTCGGGATTGCTGGCAATAAAAACCGGCATACAATTGATATAACCCAAATTCGCCGCTAAAGCACATTCTGCATAAAATTGAGTCGCTTCTTCGGATCCGACAGGCAAATAGTTAATCAGGATTTCCGCGCCCGATTTCTTCAAAATCCGCACCACCTCATCAAAGTCACTTTCCAGCTGATCCGCGATAACAAATGTCCGTTTTTCAGGGTAGTCTTCCATATGAGCCGAAACACCGTCTAAAACCTTCCCCATGTTGACTTTAACGCCACTCTTCGGAAGATCTTTGCAAAAAACAGCAGTGCAATTCGGAAGGGCGAAGATAGCTTCATTGACATCTTTCCCAACTTTCCTTTTATCGATATCAAACGCAGCAACCACTTCGATGTCAAACGGCCGATAGCCGCCGATCTCCCAATGCATCAAACCAACGGCTTCCTGCTCCGTTTTACTTTGATAATAATAAAGGCCCTGAATCAATGAGCTTGCGCAGTTTCCCACCCCGACAACTGCGATTTTAATCTTCGACATAGACAAACCTCCCAATTGGAATTAAAGACCTGCCTATTTTATTCAACTTTATAAAAAAAACAATTTAATTTATTAATAACTTCAAAGATGCCGTTCTACCTCCTTATAAGCTTCTTCTCTGTCAAATTTAGTGCTTGACAAAAATCACATCCGTCACCCACATGAACCACTAGCCCGCCCTTCTCATCGATTTTGAGAATCGACGAGAAGGGCTAAATATTCGTATTTGTTTAGCGCTTTGAAGTGATTATCTAATAAAAGATCGGCCGCTTTTTTGTCATTCCCGCGAAAGCGGGAATCCAGCAACTATGGATGCCCGCTTAAAGCACGGCGGAGCAGTGCTGCTTCGCTGCATGCGGGCATGACACGAACTGGCGTGTTCACCACTTCAAAACGCTAAATAGACACAAATATTCACTGGCAGACCGGATACAAATGGCGGATAATAAGTAATTAAACTACTTTTGATCACTACTGTCCCAATGTTGAATGATCTATTGTTTGTAACTTATTTAAGGTCACTATGTTGCTATCCAAAATAGCTGTAATCGATTTGAAATT
>MHFR01000033.1 GCA_001804285.1 Candidatus Danuiimicrobium aquiferis | reverse complement strand
TTTTACCATGCCTGCACCTGTTTTTTCAATCCGATGTCGTTTATTTCAATGAGGTTGCATGCTTTTGAATCTTTTTTCAGTGGACCCTAAAATAACATATCGATTCTCTCGAATCAAGAAATATGCGGGAAACCTTCATAAGGGATCATGCGATCTAAATTGTGCCCTTTTGTCATTCCCGTGAAAGCGTGAATCCATGGATCTGTGGATCCCCGCTTTCGCGGGGATAACATAAAGCGCGCAATAAAAGGACACCATTTTAATTGCGTAATCTCATAAGCCTTAAGATTTCTCCTCCCCATTCCTTAAGCCTTATGCCTTCCGCCTCTCTCCTCCTCTACGGCGTCCCGAAGCATACGGCTATAAAGATCAAAACCGACTTGATAAATATAGCCGCTTTGTTCATGGCCCAGAATGTTTCCGACCCCGCGGATCTCTAGATCTTCTAAAGCAATCTTGAGCCCTGAGCCCAATTCGCTGAATCGTTCAATCGCAGCAAGCCGTTTTTCCGCATCTTGGGTCAAAACCCAATCTTTTGGAACAAGGAAATAAGCATAGGCTTGCCGTGCCGTAGGATACCGTCCGACACGCCCGCGCAATTGATAAAGATCGGCCAGTCCGAATACATCCGCACGATTCACGATGATGGTGTTTACATTCGGAATATCGATACCAGCCTCAATAATATTCGTGGAAATCAAACAGTCAGCTTCGTGGTCAATAAATTTTGTCATCACGTCTTCAATGGCGGAGGGCGGAAGCTGCCCATGAACCACTATGCATCTGACCTTCGGCATCAGTTTCGTTAAATGTGCATGGATTCTTTCAATAGATTGAACGCGGTTATGTATAAAATAAACCTGCCCATTCCGCGCAAGTTCCTGTTCTATCGCATGTTTAATCCGCTCATCGTGGTATTCCAAAACTTCCGTCACAATCGGAAGCCGTTGCTTCGGAGGCGTTTCCAAAACAGACATATCTCGAACACCCATCAGCGACATATAAAGCGTCCGCGGGATCGGTGTCGCGGTAAGTGTAAGAACATCCACTGTCACACGCAATTCTTTGAGACGTTCTTTATGCCGGACGCCGAACCGCTGTTCCTCGTCAATAATCGCAAGCCCTAAATCACGGAATGAAACATCACCGGAAAGAAGCCGGTGCGTTCCAATAATAATGTCCACAGCACCGGTTTTCAGTTGTGCCACCACTTCTTTTTGTTCCGCAGACGTCCGGTAACGCGAAAGAAGATCTACTCGGATCGGCGTATTTTTCATTCGTTTTTTAAGCGTAATATAATGCTGCTCGGCAAGAAGAGTCGTCGGCACGAGAAACGCCACTTGCTTTCCGGCCATCACAGCCTTAAATGCCGCACGCACCGCTACTTCCGTTTTTCCGTACCCCACATCGCCGCAGAGAAGCCTGTCCATGGGCTTGGGACGTTCCATATCAAGCTTTGTTTCATCGGTCGCACGCCGTTGATCGGGCGTTTCTTCAAACGGAAACTCTTTTTCAAATTCACTTTGCAAATCATTATCGGAAGGAAATGAGAAACCGGATTTAATGCTGCGCTTGGCTTGCAAGGAAACCATATCCCTCGCGATACCGCGGACGGCAAGCCGTGTTTTTTCCTTGAGATGCGCCCATTCGCGGCTGTTAAGTTTTGTCAGTTTCGGTTTTTTTCCTTCAAGCCCTAGATACCGTTCGAGAAGCTGATGGTGGTCGAACGGAACATAAAGAATTTCCTGATCGGCATATTCGATCGCAAGATGCCGCTCCTGTCTGCCCTTCATTTTAATTTGCTTCGTTCCGAGAAAACGCCCAACCCCGTATTCAAGATGGACAACATAATCCCCGACTTGAATATCTTTTAAATCCACAACCGGCTCAAATTCTTCAAGTGACGCACGCAACCGGTCCCGGCGCCGGATAAACGCTTCCGTTACGGGCAGGAGATACAATTCTTCAAAAGCGGTCAGGTTTTTCCCTTCTTGAAGCGAATAATCACGGATCGTAAAGATGGTATCTAAATGAAATTCAATCCGAATGGGTGCCCGATAAGAAACAGGATATATATCGATCAGGTTTCCGCGAACTGAAAATTCTCCGGGTTCTTGAACGGTTGAGACCTCTTGATACTGGATGGATTTAAACGTTGAAAGGAGTTCATCCTGCGCAATCGTATCGCCGACTCGCAGGCGAAGCGGTTCGAGCATGTATTTCGCCAATCTGATGAGTCGTTTTTGATTAGCCCGGATTTCTCATCGTTAATAAGAAATTCCGCTCGTAAGAGCTGCGGTGCAAAAAGGTTATTCATCTTTGCGCCGCAGGGCTTATCTTTTGCGCCCTGATTTAACAAGGGCGCAAAACTTTGGGCGTAACTGATGCCGCCCAAAGCGACTTTCTCGTCGATTCACAAAATCGATGAGAAAGTCGGGTTAGAAGCAGTTTCATAAGTCCACGTCAGTGTCATTCCCGCATGCTCCTAGCGGGAATCCACAGATAATGGATCCCCGCTTTTCCGCCCAACAAGACGGCGGATCCGCCAGTTTGTTAGGTGGACGCGGGGATGACAAACCTTACGAAACTGTCTCTATAGCCTTTTTACCCAATCGCCGATCCGTTGAATTCCCTTCCGGATCGCTTCTTCCGAAATCGCAAAACTTAAGCGGATCGCATGATCATCACCGAAAGCAATTCCGGGGACAAGTGCGACTTGCGCTTCCTCAAGTATCCTCTCGGCAAATTCGAGAGAACGAAGCCCGGTCTGGCGGATATCGACAAAAAGGTAAAATGTTCCCTGTGGCTTAAACGCACGGAGTTTTGGGATGTCCCCAACAAGGCTGTAGATTAGATTCCGTCTTTTCTCGAAACTTTCGCGCATTTTTTGAACGTCGGCATTCCCATTTTTCAGCGCTTCGAGATACCCAACTTGCGCAAATGATGTTGGATTGGATGTAGAATGACTTTGCAGGGAAGAACAGGCTTTTGCAATATCAATGGGACAAGCCGCAAATCCAAGCCGCCAACCTGTCATCGCATGTGCCTTGCTTGCTCCTCCGACCGTAATCGTACGATTCAAAATTTCCGGATCAAGAGCGCCAATGGAACAATGTTTTCTGCCGTCGAACACGAGTTTTTCATAAATTTCATCGCTCAAAATATAAAAAGAATACTTCTTGGCAATCTTGATCACTTCCTGAAAAAGCTCCACCGGATAAACCGCACCCGTCGGATTGGACGGTGAATTCAAAATCAAAAGTTTAGTCCGGGAAGTAATCGCTTTTTTAAGCGCCTGAGGAGTGAACCGATATTCATCTTCGAGCCGGCTTTTTAGAAAAACAGATTTCCCGCCGGCAATCGTCACCATTTCGGGATAACTCAGCCAAAATGGCCCGGGGATAATCACCTCATCCCCTTTATCCACAAGCACTTGAATCACGTTAAAAATAGAGTGCTTTGCCCCGCAAGAAACAATGACCTGCTCCGGACGATAAGCAAGCCCATTTTCTTTTTCAAGTTTTTCCGAAATCGCTTTCCGCAAATCTAACGTTCCTGATTCGGGAGTGTATTTCGTAAAACCCTTATTCAAAGCATCGATCGCAGCTCGTTTGATGGGCTCGGGGGTATCAAAATCGGGTTCTCCTGCAGAAAAAGCAACAACATCACGCCCCTCTTCTTTCAATTGTTTCGCCTTAGCGGTAATTGATAGAGTTAACGAGGGTGTGATATTTTGAACCCGTTTTGCAAATATGGATTTTGTTTTTTTCTTTTTTCCCTGAATCGCTTTCATATAAAACAGAACTTACTTCTTGCCGCTATTATCGTCACCTTTGAGGAAATTTCGCAACGCCCCTAAGAATCCGCCTTTTTTCGGCGCTTCCGCCTTCACATCTTCTTTCTTCGTGTCCTTTGCTTCTTTTTCCTTCTTCGCTGATTCTTTCGGTTCAGCCTTGGGCGTTTCTTTTTCTTTCTCGGGTTTCTTTGTGATTTCCTTCTTCGGCTCCGCAGGTTTACCTTTGGCTTTTTCTTTTTTCGCCTTTTTCTCTTTTTTGGCTTCAATAATCGTCGTAAATTCAAGAACTGCTAATGTAGCGCCATCTCCCGGTCTCGTTTTGTACCGGATCACCCGTGTATAGCCGCCCTTTCTGTCTTCAAACTTGGGGGCAACCGTTTCTATCAATCGCTTTACAATGAGTTCCGAACCCGATCCAAGATCACTGATCAATGTCCGGCGCGCATGAAGTGACTTTTTCTTTGCTGTCGTAATCAATTGATCGACAAAACGGGATGCTTCTTTGGCTCGTCCATGAGTGGTAATGATTTGTTGATTTTTAAGCAGGGCTTTCGCCAAATTCCGCAACAGCGACCGCCGATGCTCAAAAACCAATCCCAGCCTTCTTTTTTTCCGTAAATGTCTCATGTTTAATCCTTACGATGCTGACGGCGTTGAAGCAACTTCAGCAGTAGCTTTTGCCCCCTTGGGCGCCATCCGCTCCTGAATATTCATCCCCAGGCTCAAATTCATACTTGTCAAAATAGCAAGAATCTCTGAAAGCGATTTCTTTCCAAAATTCTTATACTTGAGCATTTGCGCTTCGGTCTTCTGAACCAAATCACCGATGGTCTTAATACTCGCTGCTTCAAGACAATTTGCACTGCGGACAGAAAGTTCAAGCTCGGAAATCGGTTTATTCATCATTTCGATAAATTCCTTATCTACCGTTTCCTCTTCTTCTTCCTCTTCTTCCGGAAGTTCGCCATAATTAACAAAAATGTCGAGATGTCTCTGCAAAATATTAGAAGCATAAAGCATTGCTTCTTCGGGAGACATCGCCCCATTCGTCCAAACTTCAAAAATCAACTTGTCATAATCCGTAATTTGGCCGACACGGGTATCTTCGACACTGAAATTGACTTTCGTGACCGGGGAAAAAATGGAGTCAACCGGGATCACACCGATTGGCATTCCTTCTTGTTTATTCCGATCTGCCGGAACATACCCCCGCCCTCGCGCCACTTCCATTTCGGCATAGAACCGGACTGATTTTGAAAGCGTTGCAATCACAAGATCAGGATTTGCAATCTCAACCGTTTCATCTGCCTGAATGTCGCGCGCCGTCACAGTCCCTGATTTCGTGACATCAATCACGATTTTCTTGGGCTGCTTACCGCTGTATTTCAACACCAGCTTCTTTATATTCATCACAACCTGAGGGATATCTTCAACCACCCCTTCGATTGTCGAAAACTCGTGCAGGACACCTTCAAATTTTACATTCGTCACAGCAGCGCCTTCAATCGATGAAATAAATACACGCCTCAAAGCATTTCCTATCGTCGTCCCGTAACCTCTCTCAAAAGGCTCGGCAATAAACTTTCCATATGTCGGTGTCAATGTTGCCTGTTCGACCTCCAACTTATTCGGTACCTCAAACGTTTTCCATCGTATTCCCATTCCTAGTCCTCCTTCATTGAGCTCGAAAATTTTTACTTTTCGGCTTTTCTATTAATCTCACAATCCAAAGATGAAATATTATTTCGAATACAATTCAACAATCATCGATTCTTCAACAGGCAACGCCGCATCAGCTTTCGACGGCATGCGAAGCACTGTCGCTTTTAAACTATTCTTATCGAGCGTCAGCCATTCCGGAATTTTCAAATCCGGATACTGCTCTAATCTTGCACGAACTCTTTTAATATTGGCTTCCTTTGGCCTGGGCTCAATCACGTCGCCTACATCCACAACACATGAAGGAATATCAAGGCGGTGACCATTCACATAAATCAAACCATGGCCCACCATTTGCCGGGCTTCCCGTCTTGTCGCAGCGAAAAAAATACGGAAGACAACATTGTCTAAACGCCGTTCCAAAAGCTGAATCAGGGTTTCGCCCGTTACCCCTTTTTTCTTTGCTGCCTGTTCAAAAAATTTCCGGAATTGACGCTCGTACATCCCGTAAATTCTTTTCATTTTCTGCTTCTCACGAAGCTGTACGGCATAATCCGAAAGCTTCGACCGTTTGTCCCAGTGCTGCCCCGGCAATTGACTAAGACGGCGTTCTTTTTTATCGTTCACCCTGTGGCCGCTAAGAATCACCCCTTCGCGCCGTGATTGCCGATGAGCTGGACCTGTATATCTACCCATAAATTAAACTCTCCTTTTCTTAGGCGGCCGACAACCGTTATGGGGAATCGGCGTCACATCTTTAATCAAACTAACTTGGAGACCGGCAATTTCAATCGCACGAATAGCGGATTCACGTCCCGACCCGGGTCCATTGACATAAATTTCGACTTCTTTCATTCCCTGTTCAACCGCTTTCTTTGCAGCGTTTTCAGCTGCCACCTGAGCGGCAAACGGAGTTGATTTTTTCGATCCCTTAAAACCCGAACTTCCCGCACTCGCCCATACAATCGCATTTCCCGCCGCGTCTGTAATCGTAACAATCGTATTATTAAACGAAGCCAAAATGTGAACAACGCCTCTCGCTACATTTCTTATTTTTGCTTTAGCCATATTCTTTATGCTCCTTGAACCAAGTTATAACTTAAAACTAAATTATTTCGGTGACGGTGGTTTTCTATTCAGCCCGCCAATCGTCCGCCGCGGCCCTTTACGGGTTCTCGCATTTGTGTGAGATCTTTGCCCACGAACCGGCAGTCCTTTAATATGACGACTGCCACGATAACACTTAATATCCACCAAACGCTTGATGTGCTGCTGAATTTCTCGCCTTAAATCACCTTCAACCTTAATATCCATTTTTTGAATGATAGACGTAATATCCGCGATTTCTTTTTCAGTCAAATCCTTCGCGCGTTTATTAATATCAATATTCGCAACCGCCAAAACCTTATTTGATAAGGTTCGCCCTATTCCTTGCAAATAAGTGAGCGCAATTTCCATTCGTTTTTCTCTCGGAATATCAATACCAAATATACGTGGCATAATTAACCCTGCCTTTGCTTATGTTTAGGAATTTTGCAAATGACGTAAATTCTTCTTTTACGTTTCACGATTTTGCAATGTTCACAAATTTTTCTGACCGATGCTCTAACCTTCATATTCAACCCCTTATTTCACTCGATATGTAATTCTGCCTCGACTCAAATCATACGCGGACAATTCCAACTTTACTTTATCGCCCGCCAAAATCCTAATATAATTCATCCGCATTTTTCCTGAGAGATGCGCTAACACACGATGTCCATTTTCCAATTCCACTCTAAACATCGCATTGGGAAGAGGTTCAGTCACTGTTCCTTCAACCTCAATCGCATCGCTCTTAGCCATTCGGGCTCCTTAATCTAAACCGTTAAATTCCTGCGGTCCGGTTAAATTCTCCGTTTCTTCTTCAGTAATGGCAATCGTGTCTTCGTAATGAGCTGCCATTTTTCTGTCGCGCGTTACAACCGTCCACTTATTCTCGAGCATTTCAACTTCCCAACTACCCGCGGCAACCATCGGCTCAATCGCTATCACCATTCCCACTTCCAATTTCGCTCCACGCCCTTCTTTTCCATAATTCGGAACTTGCGGATCTTCGTGAAGCGCCCGGCCTACTCCGTGTCCGACAAAATCACGAATAACAGAGAAACCGTTACTTTCTACATGCTTTTGAACTGCGGCGCCAATGTCCCCGACTCTTTTTCCAGGCCTCATCACCGACATCGCAATGAAAAGCGATTTCTTCGTCACTTCGATCAACTTCAAGATATCTTCATTTTTCCGGCCAACCATGACCGTTCGGGCAGCATCGGCAATATATCCTTCATCGGTAAGACCGATATCAACGCTTAAAAGGTCTCCGTCGATCAGCTTTCTTTTTTTTGAAGGAATCCCGTGTACAACTTCACAATTTAGCGACGTGCAAATCGACGCCGGATACCCTCTATAGCCCTTAAATGTTGCTTCCGCCCCTTGCTTATGAATGAGCTTAACAGCTATTTCATCTAAATCGTATGTCGTCAAGCCAACCTGAACTTTTTTGAGAAGCTCCTGAAAAACAAGTTTCAGTTTGCTGGCTGCATGGCGCATCATTCCAATTTCTCGCCGAGACTTAAGACAAATCATACGGAATCAATATGCTTCGCGAGCTCTGCTTGCAATACGTCGATGGTCGCATTTCCGTTTACCGTCCGAACAAGCCCACGCGACTGATAAAACTCAATCAGGGGCTTCGTGCGTTCATGGTAGACTTTCAAGCGATCTAGGATTGTCGCTTCATGGTCATCTTTACGCTGTATCAAAGAACTACTGCAATCATCACAGATCCCTGCTTTTTTCGGCGGAATATTCTTAATATGATAATTGGCATTGCAATTCGGGCAAACCCGACGACCGCACAATCGCTCGACCACAATCCCATCATCCGCTGCAAAATTAATCACTAAATTGATTTTGCTTTTAATCTTTTCAAGCATCGTTTCGAGCGCTTTCGCCTGTTCAACCGTTCTCGGAAATCCGTCGAGAATATAACCATTCTGTGTATCTTTTTCCGAAAGACGCGCACGAACCATTTCAATAATCAGATCATCCGGGACTAATTGCCCGCTTTCAACATAGGCTTTCGCTTTCTGTCCAAGTGGGGTTCCTTCAGCAATATTCGCCCGCAAAATATCGCCCGTCGAAACATGAGCGATCCCGTATTTCTTATTTAAGAACTTTGCGTGCGTCCCTTTCCCGGCTCCGGGAGGACCCAAAAGAACAATGCGTGCCACCATAATTACTTAATCCTTGCTCGCAACTTTCCTTTTTTAATAAAACCTTCGTAATGATGCATCAAGAGTTGCGACTCAATCTGCTTCATCGTATCCAATATCACACCGACAATAATCAGCAATCCGGTTCCTCCAAAAAAGCTCGCAACCATAAACGGAATATTTAACACTTTCGGCGAATTAATGACACTCGGGAATTCGGCAATAACCGCCAAAAAAATCGCTCCGCAGAACGTCACGCGCGTCATCAAATAATCCAAATATTCTGCCGTATTCTTTCCCGGCCTGATTCCCGGAATAAACCCACCATATTTCTGCAAATTATTTGCAATATCAATCGGATTAAACGTGATTGCCGTATAAAAGAACGTAAAGAAAATAATTAAAAACGCGCTCAGCATGACATATAGTCCGGAACCCGGGGAGAGCCAGCTTGCAAACGTTTTAACAAATCCTCCGCCCGGAAAAAAACCTGCTATTGTCGCAGGAAATAAAATGATCGATTGCGCAAAAATAATCGGAACCACGTTTGCTTGGTTCACCTTGAGCGGTAAATAGGTACTTTGTCCGCCATAAACTCGGTGTCCTCGAATTTGTTTCGCATATTGTACCGGAATTTTTCGCTGTCCGGCCACAATCAAAATAACGCCGATCACCGTAAAAACAAATAAAATCACCAGAAATACAAGCTTCCAAATCTGGATCTGTCCATACTGAACCAACTGCGTTGTTTGCATAATCGCGCTGGGAATTCCTTCAATAATACCTGCAGTAATCAATACGGACATTCCATTTCCGATGCCGTGTTCATCAATTTGCTCTCCAAGCCACATGATAAACACCGTTCCGGTGGTAAGTGTCAGAATTGTCATCAAACGGAATCCCCAACCCGGATTCGGCACGATCACGGTCCCTTGAAATGCATTCGGATTTTCCAACCACAACGAAATGAAAAATGTTTGAATCAGAGCTAAAACCAGTGTTCCATATCGCGTATACTGAATCAGCGTTCGTCTTCCTTCTTCTCCGCCTTCTTTTGCAAGCTTCTCGAGATGCGGAATCACTACCATCAAAAGCTGTAAAATAATCGACGATGAAATATAGGGCATAATTCCAAGCGCAAATACCGTTGCTCGCTGAAGGGCGCCGCCCGAAAACAGTGCAATAATTCCGAAAAGATTTCCGCCTGACGTGGCAGACACTTTCTGGAAAAATTCATTCAGAGCCGATCCGTCAACCCCAGGAGTTGGAAGATGCCCGCCAACCCGGTAAATAAATATGATAAAGAGCGTATAAAGAACTTTTTTTCTTAAATCCGGAATTTTAAAAATATTTCCGAGCGCTTGTAACATGTACCCTCACTCAACTTTTTTCAGTGATCAAAACTGCACGTCCGCCAGCTTTTTCAATAGCGTCTTTAGCTTGAACGCTGAACTTGTGCGCATAAACCGTCACATTGTTGGACAATTTCCCGCGGCCTAAAACCTTTAAACCGGCTCCGAAAACCTTAATCAGCTTCTTCTCCCTTAATAATTCAGGCTTTATTTCTGAAATATTCAATGCTTGAATCTCATCAAGATTTAAGATGGCATACTCTTTATGATGCGGCTGATTAAACCCGCGCTTTGCAACCTTTCGGTAAACAGGCGTCTGGCCGCCTTCGAATGTCGAGCGCATCGTAAATCCGGAACGTGCACGTTGACCTTTATGTCCTTTCGTGGACGTCTTTCCATGACCTGAAGATTCTCCAAACCCGATCCGCTTTTTTCGCTTTTTATAAGGTTTTTTCGCTCTCACTTATTTTTTCTCCTTCTACCGGCTCTCCTTGAACTACAGGTTGAGTTCCCACGGCGGCATCTCCCCCTATATCTCTCAATCTATCAAAACCATCAATCGTCGCTTTAAGCACATTGATCGCATTATCGCTTCCAAGGCTTTTTGTTAAAATATTTTTAATCCCAGCACATTCACATAAAGCACGAACGGAACCGCCTGCTATCACTCCGGTACCATCTGACGCCGGCTTCAGGATCACTCTTGCTGCTCCATATTCTCCGATCACTTCGTGGGGAATGGTCGTCCCTTTAAGCCGAATAGGGTATAATTTTTTCCGGGCGGCTTTAAGAGATTTCCGAATCGCATCAGAAACTTCACTTGCTTTTTCAAGTGCATAGCCGAAATTGCCATTGCCGTCTCCGACAACCACAAGCGCACTAAAACTAAAACGCCGGCCGCCTTTTACTACTTTCGCAATCCGGTTGATCTGAATCACTTTTTCGATCTTTGCATTTTCCGTGTCAACCGTACGCTGAGAATGCTGCCCTGATTTCCTGTCAAATCTCTTTGGTTTATTTTGATCGTCCAATTCTTTTGCTCCTTACTAAAATTGAATTCCATTCTCACGGAGAGCTTCAGCAAAGGCCTTCACCCGCCCTTGATAAGGCCGGCCTCCCCGATCAAATACAATTTTTAAAATCCCTTTTTTCTTTAATTCTTCGCTCACCATTTGACCAAACAGTTTTGATGCGCCAATATTCCCGGCCTGCTTCATTCCCTTCGAACGAAATGCCGGCGATGCGGTTGTGAATGATAAGATACTTTTTTCCGCCATGTCATCTACAACTTGAACTTGCAAATTTAGATGCGAACGATGAACGCAAAGTCGCGGACGCTCCGCCGTTCCTGTGACTTTCTTTCGGATCCGCAGTTTCCTAATCTGTAATGCCTTTTCTCTTAATTCGCTTAACATTTTTTATCTCTTTTCAGTCCTTGATCATTAGCCCAGATTAGCCAGCAGATTTACCGGCTTTTCTTCTAATTTGTTCTCCGGCATACCGAATGCCCTTACCCTTGTACGGTTCCGGTTTATAAAACGCCCGAATATTCGCGGCCGCCTGTCCGACAAGATGCTTATCAATCCCCTTGACGACAACAATCGTTGGTTTTGGCGTTTCAATTTTGATTCCTTCCGGAATCACAAATATAATCGGATGAGAAAATCCAAGGGTCAGCTGAAGATTCTTTCCTTTAATCTCCGCTTTAAATCCCAAGCCTTCAATCTCAAGCGTCTTCGAAAACTCATCTTTCACCCCTTGAACCATATTCGCAATTAATGAGCGGGTTAATCCATGAAGAGAACGATCTTGCTTTGAGTCCGTCGGACGCTTCACTTCAATCTGATCCTCTTTCATTGTGACTGCCATCCGATAATGTGCCTCCATATCCATTTTGCCTTTCGGCCCTTCAACATGGATATTCTGCTTCTTAATATCAACCTTCACTCCGCTGGGAACAACAATTGGTCTTTTTCCGATTCTTGACATAGTTCTTACCAAACCTTACATATAAGTTCGCCGCCGATACCTTCGGCACGCGCTTGTTTACCTGTGATCACACCTTTGGAGGTTGATAAAATCGAGAGCCCAAGTCCTCCAAGCACTTTTTGAATTTTCGTATGATCAACATACGTCCTCAATCCCGGCTTAGAGCAGCGAACGATATGCTGTATAACCGGTTTTCCTTTTTTATATTTCAAATGAATCCGAATCGCTTTTTTGGGACCTTCTTCGACACACTTGAATTGCTCGATATAACCTTCTTCTTTTAAAATCTCCGTCAACCGAATCTTCATTTTAGACCCCGGCACAGTCACTTTTTCCTTGAGCCCTCGTGCCGCATTCCGGATTCGCGTTAAATAATCTGCTATTGTATCTGTGGGAACCGCCATCTTATATACTCCTTACCAACTGGATTTCACTACGCCGGGAATCATGCCCTGATTTGCTAATTCACGAAAACAAATCCTGCACAGCGCATACCTGCGAATATAACCTCGCGGCCGGCCGCATACGCGGCAGCGGTTATAACCCCGAACTTTAAACTTTGGTTTTCTTTGTTGTTTAATAACTAAACACTTTTTTGCCATTTGATCCTCTTTACTTGCGGAACGGTAAACCCAACAATTCCAATAACCGTCTTGCTTCCTCGACATTATTAGTCGTCGTTACAAAGGTAATATCCATTCCCTGCATTTTCTTCACTTTATCAAAATCTACTTCCGGAAAAATAATCTGTTCCTGCATCCCAACCGAATAATTCGCCCCTTTATCAAAACTTCTCGGAGAAAAACCACGAAAGTCACGGATCCTGGGACAGGCGACATTGAAGAAACGATCCATGAATTCATACATCCGGTATCTGCGCAAAGTCACTTTTAATCCGATCGGCGAACCTTCACGCAATTTAAAGGCAGAAATGGATTTTTTCGCACGCGTTATCACCGGCTGCTGCCCTGTAATCCTGGCAAGCTCAACCTGTACTTGCTCGAGAACTTTAATATCCGTCTGCCCCTCTTTCACGCCCATGTTGATGACTATTTTTTCAATCCGCGGCGCCGCCATTAAATTTTTAATTTTAAATTCTTCCATCAGTTTTGGAAGAATAACCTTCCGATATCCCTCTAAGAGCCTCGGCGTTTTGAGCGGCACTTTTTGAACTTTGGTTTCTGTCATGAATATATAATCCTTCTTTAAATAATTTCACTACACTTCTTGCAAATACGTTGTTTCGTTTTATCCGAAAGAAACTGATAACCGGTTTTCGTCGCCTTTGAACATTTCGGACAAACCAGCTGAACATTCGCCCGGTGCACCGTTGCCTCAACCTTGGTAATTCCACCCTTCGGGTTTTGCTGTGATGCACGCGTATAAACGGTTTGATAATTCACACCTTGAACCAGAATGCGGTTTTTATCAACATCAACCCTGATGATTTTCCCCTTTTTCCCACGGTCTTTACCTTTTCGGACAAGTACTAAGTCATTCTTTTTAAGCGCCACGTTACACAACCTCCGGTGCTAATGAAATAATTTTTGCAAAATTCAAATCACGAAGTTCCCGTGCCACAGGCCCGAAAATTCTCGTTCCGCGCGGATTCATCTGATTATCGATAATCACAACTGCATTCGAGCTGAACCGAACGACGGATCCATCCGGGCGCCGAATCGGATTGCGCGTCCTCACGACAACGGCTTTCACCACTTCACCGGGTTTCACTATCGAATCCGGCAACGCTTCTTTAATTGAAGCGGTCACAACATCGCCCACATCGGCAAACTGTTTGCATCTCCGGTGAAGCACCCCAATCATTGCAATACGCTTTGCACCGCTATTATCCGCTGATTCTACTATTGAACGCATCCGAATCACAAAACAGTCCTCCTGAACCTTATGAAGCCAATACTTCGACGAGAGCCCAGCGCTTTGTCTTTGACAAAGGTTTGACTTCCCGAATTTTCACTTTATCACCTAATTTTGCAACGCCTTTTTCATCATGAACAGAATACTTCTTCCGTTGCTTAACAACTTTCTTATACATTGAATGTTGAACCAACCGAGTCACTTCGACAATCAATGTTTTCTTCATCTTATTGCTTTTAACCACTCCAACCCTCTCTTTATGATGCCGCTCAGTCATTTTTATTAAGCTCCAATTCTCTGATAACCGTTAACACTTTCGCAAGATCGCGCCGTGTTTGTCTGATTTTCAACACATTTTCCAATTTTGACACTTTCGCATCAAACCGAAGCTGATACAAAGACTTCTTTAACCCTTGAGCTTTTTCTTCCAACTCATCAATCGATAACGCTTTTAATTCTTTTGCTTTCATGGTTGGCATTTTAAGCACCTACCCGTTTGACAAATTTTGTCGGGAATGGAAGTTTATGTGCGCACAGGCGAAAAGCATCTTTTGCTAGAGACTCGGGAATCCCGCCCATTTCAAACAGGACGCGTCCCGGTTTTATAACCACAACAAAATACTCGGGCGCACCTTTTCCTTTACCCATACGTGTCTCTGCTGGCTTTTTTGTGTATGCTTTATCGGGAAATACTCGGAGCCAAACTTTTCCTCCGCGCTTGACATGCCTTGTGAGCGCCACACGGGCAGCTTCGAGTTGAATCGCCGTCAACAGTCCCCGATCAAGCGCCTTCAAACCATAATCCCCAAATGAAACTTTATTCCCTTTTTGAGCAACACCGCGCATTTTACCTCGTTGCTGCTTACGAAATTTAACTCTCTTCGGCATCAACGGCATATCAGTTCACTCCCCCTTCAGGAGGGTTTTGCTTCGTTAAATCAGCTTGGGAATTTACCTCGGCTTGTTTCGGCGAGGATTCGATAGATTCGGACACTTCCAATTTTTCTCCGCTTGCTTTGGATTTCCCGTGTTCTTTACGTTCCACCATTTCCGCCAACTGCTGCCTCTTTTTTTGCGCTTCGGCTTGTTCCTTTTTCACAAGAACATCACCGTGATATATCCACACCTTCACTCCAATCGTTCCATAAGTTGTAAAAGCCTCCGAAAACCCGTACGCCACATCGGCTCGAAATGTACTCAAGGGAACTTTTCCTTCTTTATAGCCTTCCGAACGGGCAATTTCGGAACCACCTAAACGGCCTTTGCACTGAATCTTAATCCCACCAGCGCCTTTCGAAAGACAACTTGAAACAGCTTTTTTCATTGCTTTTCGAAACGAAACTCGCTTTTCAAGCTGCATGGCCACATTTTCAGCAGCAAGCTGTGCATTCACTTGTGGAACTTGCACTTCTTTAATATCTAACGCAATCTGACTTTTCGTTAAATCCGCAAGGTCATCCCGTAAACGATTGATTTCCTGTCCGCCTCGGCCAATAATAATTCCGGGCCTGGCTGTAAAAATAGAAATGCGCACTTTCCCGGCAGACCGTTCAATGATAATATCCGCAACTCCGGCAGGTTTTAATTTTTTCGTCAGGAATTTTCGGATTCTCAAATCCTCGTGCAATAAATCTTTCAACTCTTTCCGGGCAAACCACTTGGATTTCCAATCCCTAATATAACCCAATCTCAATCCGTACGGATGCGCTTTTTGTCCCACAAACACTACTCCTTCTTTAAGCTACGCCAGCAGCTTTCTTAGATTTTTTAACCTTCGAGAGAAGCGGTAATTTCGATTCTCCGGTTTTTTCGGCTATTTCCACTTTCGGCCGTTTTGCCATATCTTTTTCTTTCAGAACAACCGTCAAATGAGCCGTTCTTTTCAACACGACATCCGCCCGTCCCATCGATCGTTCCATATAACGCTTCATAACCGGTCCGCCGTCAGCAAAAATTTTTGCGACATAAAGTCTTGTTTCATCCATTTTTTTCACTTTTGCATTCGCGTGCGCACTTTTAAGAGTTTTCTCAACAATCGGCGAACCTTTTTTGTTCAAATTCTGAAGAACCCCATAAGCTGCCGGAACCGATTTATAACGAATGGTATCTACAACCAGCCGGAGTTTTCTCGGCGATATTCTAATATGTTTCGTAACGGCTTTCGCTTCCATCTAAACTTTTAACTCCTCAATTATGTTTTTGCGCCAACGGCCAGAGCCTTTGCTTTATCTTGCGCCGTGCTGTGTTTAACAAATTTACGTGTTGGCGAAAATTCACCCAACCGATGCCCCACCATATTTTCAGTCACGTACACGTTATGAAATAATTTTCCGTTATGCACCGCAAATGTAACTCCAACTAATTCGGGAGTAATCGTCGAACGCCGCGACCAAGTTTTAATCGGCTTACGATCTTTTGTCTGTTGAGCAATCTGAACCTTCATTAACAACTTTTCTTCGATATATGCGCCTTTAGATGCTGACCTTCCCATACAGTTTATGCTCTCCTATCCCGAACGACATATTTACTGGTCGTTTTATTACGTTTTCTTGTCTTCAATCCTTTTGATTTCTGGCCCCACGCACTCACAGGATGTCGCCCGCCTGAAGTTTTTCCTTCACCGCCTCCGAGAGGATGGTCGACAGGGTTCATCGCAACGCCTCGAACGTGCGGACGCTTCCCAAGCCAGCGTGAACGTCCGGCTTTTCCAAGCACCACGTTTTCATGCTCGATATTTGAACACTGCCCAACTGTTGCGTATGAATCCAACTTGATCATTCTGACTTCTCCTGAAGGAAGTTTCAAATGAGCATATTCATCTTCTTTTGACATAATCCGCGCTAATCCGCCTGCGGTGCGAACTAATTTTCCGCCGCGGCCGGGCTCCAGTTCAATATTATGAACCGGCGTTCCTTCCGGAATATTCCGCAGAGGCAAATGATTTCCTGTCTGAACTTCTGAATTCGGACCACTCGAAACTTTATGCCCCACTTTTAATCCTTCGGACGCAAGAATATAACTTTTCTCATGATCCGCGTACTCAATCAACGCGATCCGGCATGTCCGATTCGGATCATATTCAATGGTTTTCACTTCGGCATCAACACCGTGTTTCGCACGTTTAAAATCGACGATCCGGATGCGCCGCTTATGTCCGCTTCCGCGCCAGTAAGATGTTATATGTCCATAGGAATTACGTCCGCCCGTACCCTTCTTAATGATGGTAAGCGGCTTATAGGGTTCACTTGCCGTAATTTCGGAAAAATCAGAACCACTTCCGTGGCGACGTGTTGGAGTTGTTGGTTTAAATTTGATTAATGCCATATCTAGATACCTACGTTAAACTAATTTTTTGCCCTTCTTTTAGAGTCACGATTGCTTTTTTCCATTCAGCAGTTTTTCCCGGCCGGAAACGAACCCGTTTCCATTTTCCGCCCACAATCATCGTGTTTACTTTTTTCACTTTTACATTAAAAATTTTTTCTACCGCATCTTGAATTTCATGTTTCTGCGCCTTGGGACTCACTTTGAAATAATATTTCCGTTGTTTCTCATGTTTCGATCCCTTTTCCGATATGAGCGGCTCCTGAATGACATCGTAAATATTCATGATGTTTTCTCCTCGGCAACCACTGCTTCGCCCAACGCTCTTTTCTCAAGAGTCAGCAATGCCTGTTTATCAATCAATAACTTGACCCGCCGTTGAACATGATAGGAATTCACATCGCTTGCCCGCCGAATAGAAAAATATTTTTTTAAATTTCTGGAGGCTCGACTTAACGCTTCATTCATAGAATCAACAACGAATAATGTCCGCGCATTCTCAAGCTTTAGCGCCTTAATCACGTTCACAAGCTCTTTCGTCTTCGGTTGCTTGAGTTCGAGATTCTCTAAAACCATCACATCATCACTTTTCTTCTTCAAACTCAACGCTGAAATTAAAGCGACTCGCTTCATCTGCGCTGACATTTCAGAACCATAATCACGGGGGTGCGGCCCAAATACCGTACCGCCTCCACGCCAAATCGGAGACCTTCGGGAACCATGTCTTGCGCGGCCGGTTCCTTTTTGTTTCCACGGTTTTTTCCCACCACCACGAACTTCTCCCCGGGTTTTTGTAGCATGAGTTCCGCGCCGCTGATTGCCAGCATACGCAATTAATGCAAGCTCAAGAAGCCGATCATTCACTCGAGCGCCAAATACTTTCGGATTCAACTCGACTTCACCATTCGTTTTACCATCTTGCTGATATACTATTGCCGTTAACATCTTTCCTGATTCCTCTATTCCTTAAACTTTATTTTTTCTTTGCGGCAGGCTCTGGTTTTTTAGCGGCGGTTTTTGCGCCTTCCTTTTTCTTCGTCACTGCTTTAACCTTTTCTTCAACTTTCAGCTCTTCAACACCTTCTTCCGGAGTCCGCCATTTGCGCGGCCTTTGCTTTTTTACCGCTTCACGAACAATGACATATTGATTTTTATATCCCGGAACCGCACCGCGGATGACCATCAGATTGTTTTCTGCGTCAATTTTCACAACTTTCAAATTTTGAATCGTCACCTGCTCATCGCCCATATGTCCCGGCATTCTCAAACCCTTAAACACACGCTTTGGATTCGACGCTTGACCGATAGAACCGGCTACACGCCCGAACATTGAGCCGTGCGAACGTCCGCCCCCTTTAAATCCATGCCGTCTGACAACACCTTGAAATCCGCGTCCGATTGATGTCCCAATCACATCCACAAGATCATTCACGGCAAAATTGTTGACATGCATCTGCTTTCCGACCTCAAGCCCTTCAAGAGATTTCGTCCTGATTTCTTTAATAAATTTGACGGGCTTCACATTCAGTTTCTTGAAGAAACCTGCCTCGGGTTTATTGATACGCTTTTCTGTCTGAGCATCAAAACCGAGCTGAACAGCTTGATATCCGTCTTTCTCTTTTTGCTTCAGACTTAAAACTGTACACGGACCGACTTCAAGCACCGTCACGGGAACTTGCCTGCCCTGTTGATCAAAAATACTCGTCATCCCTATTTTTTTCCCTAACAATCCAATCATTCGAACACCTTCCGAAATTTTATAATTTAATCTCAACATCCACGCCTGCAGGAAGTGCTAACTTCATCAGGGCATCTACAGTTCGAGAGGTGGGTTCCATAATATCGAGCAATCGTTTATGCGTTCTTGCTTCAAACTGCTCACGCGACTTCTTATCTATATGCGGACCCTTTAACACTGTCGTTTTCCAAATCTCAGTGGGTAAAGGAATCGGCCCCACGACCCGTGCGCCCGTTTTCTTTGCTGTACTCACAATTTCCTGCACCGATTGATCCAAAATCCGGTGATCGTATGCTCTTAATTTTATTCTGACTCGCTCTTTCATATAGATCTCTATTCCTTATTCTAAAATTTCGCTGACGACACCAGCGCCTACTGTCTTTCCACCTTCTCGAATCGCAAACCGTAATT
>MHFR01000032.1 GCA_001804285.1 Candidatus Danuiimicrobium aquiferis | reverse complement strand
AATTGCCTTGATAACGATGGACGCATTTGCGAAACTCGTGAAGCGGAAGATGCTCCATCAATTGAGCAAAAATCGTTTTCCCTGTATTCATTGGCTGTTCCTTTCTTGCGTGAAGAACGGCCAAAGCGTACAGGCAATTTCAAATCGATTACAGCTATTTTGGATAACAACATATTGACCTTAAATAAGTTACAAAAAATGTATCATTCAACATTGGGACAGTAGTGATTTTGATTAACCTATTATCGAAAGAATGAAATGAGCACTAAACTAAAATTTCCTAAAGATTATCTTAATAAGATTATTTACGGTGATTGTTTAGAAGTAATGAAAACAATGCCGGACGAATCAATTGACTTGATCGTGACTTCTCCGCCTTACAACCTTAAGAATTCTACCGGAAACGGCATGAAGGATGGGCGTGGTGGCAAATGGTCTAGAGCAGCTTTAATTAATGGATACAGTCATCATGACGACTGTATGCCGCATGAAGAATATGTTGCATGGCAAATTAAGTGTCTGGACGAAATGTATAGGTTAATAGGAAATGATGGCGCGATCTTTTATAATCACAAATGGCGGGTACAAAATGGCTTGCTTCAAGACCGCCATGATATTGTCAGTAAATTCCCTGTGCGCCAGATAATCATTTGGAAAAGAAAGGGCGGTATTAATTTTAATGCGGGCTATTTCCTGCCTACTTACGAGGTTATATATCTGATTGCGAAGCCAGATTTTAAATTGGCGTCAAAAGCTAATGCCTATGGCGATGTATGGGAATTTACACAGGAAATGAAAAATGGGCATCCTGCCCCATTTCCAGTGTCTTTAATTCAGCGGATTATTTCATCGACAGATGGTCGTATAGTACTCGACCCATTTATGGGATCGGGAACGACAGCCGTTGTCGCGAGAGATCTTAAACGAAATTATATTGGCATTGATATTTCTCCGGAATATTGTCGTATGGCACGAGAGCGAATACGCTCAGGATACGCCTCCGTTGCTGAGGAGAAATGCTTAAAGTGCTAATTTTAATGGGCGAAGGTTGTTCGAGAATACTCGATTAAAAACGCTATCATTGCGATATGCCATAGCCCGATAAAAATTTAGGGTTGTGGCATTTTTTATAAAAATGAGGTCCCAAGGAAACTGATATGAGTGGCAAATATTTTGAACACGAAGAACTATTATCGCCCCCAGTAAAACGAGCGGCTTACAGTGATCGCACGGATTCATCTTTGAGAAAAACGAAAACGCCCCATAAAAGAGCGAGGGTTATATGAAAGAAATCAACATTTTCAAGTGGATCGATAATAAAGATTTTTGCTGAAAATAAAGATATTGGCCAGGAAATAAGATTAAAGGAAATTATGCCAAATCTTGAAAAAGAAGAGGAAATTATTTTAAATTTTGAAAAGATTGATAGAGCATCGCAATCATTTATTCATTCTTTGATCAGTGGCCCGATTAGAAAGTTTGGTGCAGACAAAACATTAAAACTTATTACTTTTAAATCATGTAGCAGCACGGTAAAAACAATGATTAATATTGTTTTAGATTATCTACAAGATGCTCTTCAAGATAATGAGTCAGAAAAAAAAGAATAGGCAGTGGGTGTGCCATGGCTTGTGCCACTGTTTGACACGTTAGCGGATAATTGTTAAACTACCCCTATTCCACTCCATCATTTGAAGCAAACTATAGTAACTGAAAGGTTTACAATGCAGGAAAGATTACTCGCGTTAACTTCATCCTTGAGCGAAGTTAAATCTAAACTTCAAGAGATACGGGGGTATCTTTGACCTGGACCGGCGTGAAGTAGAAATTGATGCGTTGAACCGGCAAATGGGAGAAGCTGGTTTCTGGGATAAACCTACCGAAGCGAAGGAAATCATTTCAAAACTGAAAATCTTGAAGCGGCTTGTGGATCCCTGGAAAAAAGTGGATCAGGAAACAAGGGATTTGGAAGAGCTTCTTACGATGATCGGCGAGGACGAAAGTTCTCTTGTTGAGCTTGAAACCAATTTGAGCAAAATCAAACATGAAGTCGATAACCTTGAGCTTCAACGGCTCCTCTCCGGCCCTTTAGACGGCAGTAATGCGATCATCAGTATTAATGCAGGCGCGGGCGGAACGGAATCCTGTGATTGGGCGCAGATGCTTCTTCGGATGTATATGAGATGGATTGAGAAGACCGGTTTTAAATTTCAGATGATTGATCTGCAAGCGGGTGAAGAAGCCGGAACGAAAAGTGCGACATTGCTGGTTGAAGGGCCTTACGCTTATGGTTATTTGAAATGCGAACGCGGCGTTCACCGGTTGGTGCGCATATCCCCGTTTGACGCGAATAAGCGCCGGCATACGTCATTTGCATCGCTTGATGTGATTGCAGAAATTGCGGATGACGTTGAATTTGAAATTGATGAGAACGAACTTCGAATTGATGTCTACCGAGCGGGCGGTGCGGGCGGTCAACATGTGAATAAAACGTCAAGCGCTGTCCGGTTGACACACGTTCCAACCGGCATCGTGGTGCAATGCCAGAATGAACGTTCGCAGCATCAAAATAAACAAGTGGCGATGAAAGTTTTGAAAGCCCGGCTCTATGAACGGAAGAGGGAAGAAGACGAGGCGAAGCTAAAAGAACATTACGGCGAGAAAAAAGAAATCGCATGGGGGTCGCAAATCCGCTCTTATGTATTCCACCCTTATACGATGGTGAAAGATCACCGGACTGACTGTGAAACATCGAACGGCCAAGCCGTGATGGATGGTGAGCTCGGCGAATTTATCGAAGCATATTTAAAATTTCAAGCAAAGGAACAATCGAAAAGTTAAAATTTGAGTTCTGCGCTTTTCTGTCATTCCCGTAAGCTTTAAGCGGGAATTCAGAAAAAATGCTGGATGCCCGCTTTCGCGGGCATGACACAAATAAAAAACGCCGTTACTTCAAAATGCTAAACAAACGCAGTTTCTTAATCCTAAACGCTATGAATGCTTTTATAATTTAAACAAACAGGATAAAAATATGTTAGAAAAGATACTCGGCGGCATACTGGGAGTTCTTCAAAAAATATTCGGTTCGCGGAATGAACGGATCCTGAAAGGTATTCGTCCGCTTGTAGTCCAAATCAACGCACTGGAACCCGAGATAAAAAATTTACCGGACGAAGCGTTGCGCGCGAAAACGGCAGAGTTCAAAAAACGCCTTACGGACGGAGCTACGCTTGATGATTTGCTTCCCGAAGCCTTTGCGGTTGTCAGGGAATCGGCGCGGCGAACGGTTAAAATGCGCCATTTCGATTCCCAGCTCATCGGCGGAATTGTGCTTCACCGCGGCATCATTTCGGAAATGGCGACCGGTGAAGGAAAGACGCTTGTCGCGACTCTTCCGCTTTATCTCAATGCGCTCACCGGAAACGGCGCGCATCTGGTAACGGTGAATGATTACCTTGCCAAACGCGATCGCAGCTGGATGGGGCCGATTTATGAATTCTTGGGATTGACTGTGGGTGTTATCCATCACGGGCTCGACACTACGGAGCGGCAAATTGCCTACGGCTCCGACATTACGTACGGGACGAATAATGAATTTGGATTTGATTATTTGCGCGACAACATGGTGGCGGATGCGCGCGACCGGGCGCAGCGAAAATTAAATTACGCCATTGTTGACGAGGTCGATTCGATTTTAATCGACGAAGCGAGAACCCCGCTTATTATTTCCGGTCCGGCGGAAGAATCGACGGATAAATATTATCGCGCCTTCCGTGCCGGGAAAGGGATGAAAGGTCTACAGGTGGTGACGGAGACGGAGCGGAAGGAAAAGGAAGCGGCCGGTACGAATGTCGGCGATTATGATTATATTGCGGAAGAAAAATCGCAGACGATTTCGCTCACGGAACAAGGCGAGGCAAAAGCCGCGAAATATATGAATGTTCCGAATCTCCACGAAATGGAAACCATTGAAGAGCGCCATCATGTGATTGCGGCACTCCGCGCGAAGGAATTTTTTAAGCGTGACACGGATTATTTAATTAAAGATGGGAAAGTGGTCATTGTTGATGAATTCACGGGACGAATGATGCCGGGGAGGCGTTGGTCGGACGGGCTTCATCAGGCGATCGAAGCGAAAGAAGGGATGGAAATCGAACGGGAAAACCAGACACTCGCGACGATTACCTTCCAAAATTATTTCCGCATGTATAAAAAGTTGGCAGGGATGACGGGAACGGCCGCTACCGAAGCGATGGAATTCGATAAAATCTATAAGTTGGATTTAGTGGTCATTCCGACTAACAGACCGCTGATTCGAGACGATCATCCGGATGTGATTTACCGGACCGAACGCGAAAAATTCAATGCCATCGTGGACGAGATTATTGAATTGCATGAGCAGGACCGTCCGGTGCTTGTCGGAACGGTTTCGATTCAAAAGTCCGAACATTTAAGCCAGCTGCTTGAGCGGCGCGGGCTTCCGCACACGGTGTTGAACGCGAAATATCACGAGAAAGAAGCCGAAATTATTGCGCGGGCCGGCCAGGAAAAAGCGATTACCATTGCGACTAATATGGCCGGACGCGGAACCGATATCGTGCTGGGCGAAGGCATTGCCGCAAAAGGCGGTTTGCATGTGGTCGGAACCGAGCGCCATGAAGCCCGCCGCATCGATAATCAGCTGCGCGGGCGAACCGGCCGGCAGGGAGATCCCGGTTCCTCACGGTTTTATCTTGCGCTTGAAGACGATTTGATGCGCATTTTCGGATCTGACCGGATTGCGGTGATTATGCAGAAGCTCGGCATGGAAGAAGGACAGGACATCCAGCATCCGCTTGTGTCGCGGGCAATTGAGACGGCGCAAAAACGGGTCGAAACGCACAATTTCGAAATCCGCAAACATCTGATCGAATATGATGACGTGATGAACCGGCAGCGCAGCATTATTTACGAAGAACGGAATAAAATTTTAGAAAGCCAGGATTTGTCGGCCCACGTTTTCGAAATGATCGAAAATTTAGTGGACGAAATTATTGTAAAATATATCAATCCCGATATCCGGGAAGAAGAGCGCGATGAAGAAGGGTTTAAAACGGCGATGCGCGCGAAATTCGGGATCGCGATCCAGGATGCATTTTTCTCGAGAGATTCCTTTGATGATTTCTGTGAAGATCTTCTGGAAACAATAAAAACACGGTATAACGAAAAATCGCAGCAAAACGGGCCGGAAGGAATGCTGTTTTTACAGCGTTATCTGCTGCTGAATGTGATTGACGGGAAGTGGAAAGAGCATCTTCACAGTATTGATGAATTGCGCGACGGAATTCAACTCCGGGCGTACGGCCAGAAAAATCCGCTCATTGAATACAAACAGGAATCTTTCGCGATGTTTGAAGAAATGGTGTCTTCGATCAAAAGTGAATTTGTCGAATATTTATTTAAAATCGAAGCCGTCCGGGGCGAACGGGTTAAGACGGCGATGAGTCAGGCTCAACAGGAATATGTGCATCCGGATGCTGCACAGGCAACGCTGCCGCCTACGCCGATTGTTGGCGTAGGTGAAACAGAGATACCATACGCTCCAGTCATAGGGTGGACAAAAGATCCGAAAACGAAGGACTCTCAAAGGGGTGGTGATTTGACTAAACCATTTCACCGCGATCAGCCGAAAGTCGGCCGGAATGATCCGTGTCCGTGCGGAAGCGGGAAAAAGTATAAAAAATGTTGCGGAACGTAAAACAGGGATGAGAGGCGAGGAATGAGGAGTCAGTTTGATTTCCTGTCATTCCCGCGAAAGCGGGAATCCAGAAACTATGGATCCCCGCTTACCCCGGAAAAATTGGGGCCGGCCCTTTCTTTTCCAAGGGAAGCATGCGGGGATGACAAAAGGTTTTATTTTCCACGTTTCTATTCTCCATTCCTCATTGTCTGATTACCATGTTCCTCGTCCTTCTCTCATCGATCTTCCTTATTCTTAGCTTTCCCAATTTTAATGTCTGGCCGCTTGCCTGGATTGCACTCGTGCCGGCTTTATTCAATGTCTCGCACGCAAAGTCCGGGTGGAAAGCGTTTTTGCAATTTTATCTAATCGGTTTTATATTTTACTTTGCATCCATGGAATGGCTCCGTCACGTATCGCATGTGGGATGGTTTTTTGTCGCGGGTTTGATGGGCTTTTATTACGGCGTGTTTGGAATCGCCGCACACTCGCTTTTAAAACGGAAGCATGATTTGCCCGCACTTTTTGCGCTGCCTGCGCTTTGGTGTTTTCTCGAATATGTGCGTACGGAAATTCCGGTCTGGGGCTTTGGCTGGAATTTGCTGGCGTATACTCAGGCAGCCAATCCGAAAGTTTCGTTTCTTGCATCATTCGCCGGGGCGTATGGAATTTCAGCGTTAATTGTTTTATCGAATGTGACCTTTTTGATTGTCATCAAATTTCTTGCCGAGCGGTCTTCCCGGAATTTCATCAATACCTTTTTCGCTATGGTGATTTTTGCATCCATCGCCGGTGGCTCTTATTATTTTGGAATGAAATACGGAGAAATCGCAAAGCCTACGGGGCAAGTCCGGCTTGGTGTAGTGCAGGGCAATATTCCGCAGTATGAAAAATGGGATTCGTTGCGGAAGATGGCGATTATCGAAAAATATAATAGTTTGTCACGGTTCATACAGGGCGGGCCGGATTTAATCATTTGGCCGGAAGCGGCTTTTCCGGGTTTTTTCAATTACGATCTTGACGGGACACTCGTTTTTCAGCTTGTGAGTGAACTTAAAACGCCGCTTCTTATCGGTGCGCCGCATCTTGAAGCGCTTCGCGAAGGGATCACGATGGTGGATTCGAATACAAAAGTATACAACAGCGCGTATTTAATCGACGAATCCCGCTCGTTCGGAAATCGTTATGACAAAATCCGCCTTGTTCCGTTCGGAGAATTTATCCCATGGCAAAATCTGTTTCGTTTATTTGGCCTGGATATTGTTGCGCATTCGCTTGGGGTCAGTGATTTTACCGCCGGCCGGGAGATGAAAGTATTTAACCTTAAAAATAAATATCCGTTCGCATCGCTCATTTGTTTTGAAGATACGTTTCCGTCGCTTGCACGGCTTGCCGTCAAAAAAGGAGCTAAATTTTTAGTCGTGATCACAAACGATGCATGGTTTTCTGTGAGTGCCGCGCCTTATCAACATTTGCAGGCTTCGGTTTTTCGCGCGATCGAAAACGGCGTGCCGGTTGTGCGGGCAGCCAATACGGGAATCTCTGCTTTTATCGATGCCGAGGGGCGTGTGCTTGACCGGGTGAAGGATCAGGGCGACCACGATATTTTTATAGCGGGCGGTTTGTCGCGGATCATTGAAATTTCCGATCAAAAAACGATTTATCAGCGCTGGGGCTATTATTTCCCGTGGATTTGTTTGGCTTTGTTTTGTTTTATTTTTTGGGGAAGAAACATTTCCGGGAAAATCAAAAAATCTTTGCCGTGTATCGTTTTATTTTCATTCATATTAATAAAATCTGCCGCGGGTGAGACGGCGGAATCTGAGGGGTGGACAGTGACTGCCGGTGACCATTTTGAAGTGCTTCAAAAGAAAGAAAACCCGGCGGTTGCCAATGAGATATTAACGGGCGCCGAGGAACGGTTTAAACGAATTGTGAGCCAGGTGAGTTATGATACCCCTTTGAGGAGCTGGGCGGAAACGAATCGTGTAAAAATTCAAATTTATGATTCAAAGGAAGATTTTATAAAAGAAAAAAAGGCGCCAGATTGGTCTTCGGGGCTTGCGGATTATGACTGGCGGACGATTTCGTCCTACCGGGGCGCCTCCGGATTTTTAAATTCTGTGCTTCCGCATGAAATCGCTCATTTGGTTTTATTTGATATGACCGACCGGCATCAAAATGTGCCTAAGTGGTTGCACGAAGGATTTGCGCTTTCTCAGGAAGACCGGATCAGAGGGGAACTCGGGTATGGTTTAAAGGATGCCGCGGCAAAAGGGTATTTGCTTCCGCTAAAAATGCTGACAATTGTTAACCCGGCCGAACAGGATCGCGGAGGTGCGGTGACGTATTATTCCGAGGCTCAGGCGTTTGTGCGATTCCTGATCGACGGATACGGGCCAAGCCGGTTTCATGAATTTATTATCAATTTGAAAAATGGGAAAAGTTTTGAAGAATCGGTTGAGCGGGCCTACAAAGGAGTTTTTTCCGATACGTCCAAGCTCGAGGAACAATTCTTTCAAAAGATAAAAAGTTTAAACAAGTGACGGATGAAGCTGTTTATTACGACGAAACCCAATTCGAAAGTGATTAAAGTTGAGAAAACCGATGAGACACATTATCGCGTTTTTGTGAAGGCGCCGCCGGCGGAAGGCAAAGCGAATCAAGCCGTCATTGAAGCGCTGAGCGAATATTTTGACATCCCCAAAATGCGTATTCATATCCTTTCAGGCCATACCTCAAAAAGTAAAGTTTTCGACATCAGATGATAGGAATTACAAAAAACTCTGCAACTTATTCATTCTAAAAGACTTAAATAGCTTTCCTTGATTTGCATATTAAGATAACGGATGGTATACTTTATAAAACCTTATATTAAGTTAAATCCGATTGGTTTTTGTGTTTGTTTAGTGCTTTGAAGCGATTATCAAATAAGTGGGCATCTGTTTTTTTGTCATTCCCGCGAAAGCGGGAATCCAGAAACTGTGGATGCCCGCTTACAGCACGGCGGAGCAGTGCTGCTTCGCTGCATGCGGGCATGACACTACCCTGGCGTGCGTGTTCGCCACTTTAAAACGCTAAATAGACACTGATTTTGTTAGCCTGGATTAGTCTAATTCCAATCTTCATGAAAGAGGTCAGAAAAACAACTGAATGTATAAAAGCAGGGGGAAACTTTTATATCTTAAGGGAATCTCTTTATTTCTTCTTATTCCATTTATCGCAACCAGCCTGTTGATTGCGCCTCCGGCAACTCATGCCGAGATAGTTACCAACCCGGTAAGCACTCCATCCGCTTTTAATCCGACGACTGTTCGCATTCCAAATGACTTGGGAGAAATCACAGACCGATTCCTTGGAAAAAATAATCAAGCCATTGTTTTAATTCAAGATGCACATGCTGTCCCCGATGCCCAGCGCCACATCCAACAATTGATTGAGTTTATCCAAAAAAATTATGGAATTAATCGCGTAGCTCTTGAAGGCGCATCACGCCCGCTGGATCCTTCGATTTTCAGAAGTTTTCCGGATCAATCCATGGTGAAACAGCTTTTTGACCGGTATGTTGAACAAGGTGAGTTGCCGGGAAGTGTTTCAGCTGCCGTGCTCAATCAAAACCCGGCGGATTTTATCGGAGTGGAAGATTGGAATTTGTACAGCGAAGGAATTCGGTTGTACAGGGAAGCGATGGAAAACGAACCGGCGATTTTGAAAGAAATGACGGATCGAAAAACGGGGCTCGGCGAAAAGAAAAAAACAACTTATTCGAAAGCACTTTTCGATATTGATGCTGTACTTAACCGTTTTGATGAAAATAAATCCGATTTATTTTCATTGCTGAAGAAATTATCCGGTGTAAAACCTCCGGAGCCGGATTCGAAAATTGCAGCGCTTCTTTTAACGGAAAGTAAAATTCAAAATGATTCGGTAAAAAAAATAAATGATTTAGCGAATCAGATTCAAATGTTTCTAAAAAGTCCTCAGTCATCGAATGTCGTCAAAGAAGAACGGATCAAATTCAATCAGGCGTTCCAGCAATATCAAACATCTCAGATTACAATCCAGGCCTTTTCGCTCACGGTAAAAGAGTTTATTGATCACTCAAAGCCGCCGTTTGTTTTTCCGACGGAATTGTCGGATGCTGCGAACCTTCAACAAAGAGTCAGGGACATCAAAGGCGCTGAATTTTTTAAGGAGCTCGAAAGTTATTCGGAGGTAGTCGTGAAAAGCCTGATTCGAAATGAAGGAGAAAAAGCACTCTATGAGGAAAGCCGTCAATTGCGGTTGTTTGAGCGTCTTGCGAAGTTGGAACTTTCCCGGGACGAGTGGGAAGAAGTGAAGGTAGGGGTGAATCTGCGTGTTAATAAAAAGGGGACAGGTTCTGAATTAGATGAGGCAGAACCTGTCCCCTTTTTATTTTTACTAAACGCCGATTTTCAACCGAACATCGAATTTTACCAAAACGCTGAAGCGCGCGAGCAGGCGATGTTTGGGAATTTGCGGAAGTGCTTGGATGGAGGGTCACGAGACACGAGACAAGGGGCACGTAAAGATAATCTGCGTGTCTCTTCTCCCGTGTCTCTTGTCTCATTGAGTGCCAGCATTTTCCTCTCCGGCGGTTTTCACACGAATGGCATGACAAAGCGTCTGAAGGAAAACGGTATTTCTTATGTTTTAGTTCAGCCGAAAATCAATTCAGCACCCGAAAAAACATCTTACCGTGATCATATGCGCGGCGAGGTGTCGTGGAAGAAGTATTTCAAGAGCCAGAACGGGCAAGTGAATTTGTATGACGCATTTGTGCGGGGGGTACGGGACGAGTTGTTGAATGTAGGGGCGAACCCGCGTGTTCGCCCAATATCGATAAATGAAGGGCAGACACATGGGTCTGCCCCTACGCATTATTTGCTCAAACACTGGCGTGACCAAATCATTCGCAACCTTTCTGACCGGGGCGAAATCGTACAAGCAAATCAGTATACGCGTTTTCTGGATGAACTCGATCACGAAAAATCTTCAGGGTTGCTTCTGAACCAAAAATGGTTGAAGAATGTCGATCGATTTATTTCGCAATTAAAGCAGCTTGAAATGAATCGTGCGCTCACCGTCAAGAATGTTTTAAACCTCCTCAAACCATCCACCATTCCCGCCTGGTCGACCGCGCCCGCGATGCTCTCGCCAGGTTCTCGTTTGGCGATGGAAGAGAAAAACGGTGTTTTTGTTCCTACATTGCTATCGACTTCCCGAGCAGAGATACGCAATATGGTTCTGTCGGTACAGAGAATTCTCGATACGATCAAGGCGGTTCAATCTGAAAAGACGGGTAGGCGCATGATCCGAATCTCTGCCGAAGAAGTTGCCGATCGGCTGGGAGTAGATCCTAAGACGGTGCGTAAATATGTAAAAGATCATCCGAGGCCCGACAATTACGGATTATACCAGCGGAAATTTGTCGATTATCCGCAGGCGGAAATAACATTGAAAAGCATTGTCGATCAACTATTGAGAGAAAAGAAAACCGTTTCGTTGGCGGATCTTGCGGCACGGCCGGAAGTCCAAAGCTTGGGTTTGACGCTTCATGTTTTGGAAAGATCTTTTAAACCCAAATTAGCCAGTTGGGGTGTCCGGGCATATGGTGAACAGCATGTCCTCGGCACCAAAGTAGAAAGATTTCTCCGGTTTATTGAACAGTTTTTGCCTGAAGAACGTACTGATGTTATTACGTTTGTGATTTATTTGCGTGATCAACTCGAAATTAATTTTGCCCAAGAATATGCTTTGATTCATTTAATCCTCTTTGCCGGGACAAACAAGAACCGGCCGGCGGATATTTTGCGGCCGTTGGGGCTGAGTTCCGAGCCATATTTGATGAATTTGCTTTATGGAACTCGGAAGAAACAGAGACGCCGAGGAGCTTTTTTTGTGGTTGCCGACCAGCCCGAGATTCAAAAGTTTATGCAGGACCACAAGCCGCTTCCCGAAGAACAAATCAAGCGACTTATGAGGTTGTTGGAAATCAGAGGCAGAGAAATTCCGGTTCTTCATGTGAAAGTCCGCCGTAAAGAACAATCTGAAGAAGGGATTGCCAAGGCGCTGAATGCGTCTCAAAAAATTAAAATTATCAACGAAGTATTAAAAGGTTCAAGCTATAAAACGATCGCTGAGAACCTTCCTTCGATTGTTGGCGATTTAAGTCTGGGAGAGAGCACGCCCTCAACGATTGCGACATTTCTCAAACGGGAAGAGAAAAGCTACGAAATACGCGGGGCGATTCCGACTCTCATTTCAGCCTTCAAGGATACCGGTGCAATCATTGGCGGCCGTTTTAACGCTCCCTCATTGACTGGATTTTTACGTGAAGCCGGCACGATCTACCGTTCGGCTGCTGCGCAGATTAGCTCTGATCGTCAAAAGCTTGTTCCCGAGAGGATTTTGGAAGCGCTTCGGATTCTTGAACGCAATAAAACCCCGCTTGCGCATTTTTTAAAAGCTTTTTCCGAATATACCGCCCAAAAAGGATATGCGTTTGATATTGATGTGGCCTTTTATCCGGCTTCTGTGAGAGAGGCGCCTCTGACGGATTTGGAATTAGCGGAAGAAATCGCGGCCTATTTTTCCAGTTTTGTATATCCGGTCACAAAACAACACGCGGAATTTATGGACGCGATGCTGTATATGTTACAACCGTTTCGGAGTCATTATTATTTTTCGATTGAAGAAGCGACCGGATTTTTCGCGAATGTGTATCGACAGATCGGCTCATCCGATATCCAAGCGCTCTGGGGACAGCTGCTCGGTGATTTTGCGCGGGGCGGAAAACAGATTTATAATCCTCGGTTGCGTTACACGCGTCTTCTGTATCCGAGATTTTTGAAAGAAGTTTTCCCGCGAATGGAAATCCTTTCGGCGGAAAGAATATCTGAACTCGGAAAAGGTTCAAAGCGCGGGAGATTTTTTGTAGAGGAAACACGACAATACGATTTCGGCTATTTGCTGGAAAAATACGGGGAGTATCGTCAAAACACGTATCGGGTCGAGCGGCTCGTGAGTGATTTTTTTAGCAAGACTTCAGTGGAAGCGGTCGCAAAAAGATGGCATATTAATTTAAACGATATGGATTTAATTTGGGAAGCAGTCGTAGAAGCGGCGTGGGATTATGATCCGACGAGGCTTCGGGACGGGAAACCTATTTCCTTTCCTACAGTGGCGACGCGATATATTATCAATAAACGGAATAAATTATATAAAAAGTTGCAGCCTTTGCCGAGTTTTACTTTTGATGAGAACGGCCGGGCGGTAGAACTTTTGGAAAATGCAGATCCGATTACGACACCGCTCTCTATTCTAGCCGATGATCCTAAAATTCAAGATAGGGTTGCCGAAATTAAGGACGTGCTATCCTCTTTTGATCCGACCGAACAGGCGATCTTTCAATTGGCTAATGGGCTTGATCCCGATTTTCCAGAACTCCTTTCAAACACAGACGTCGCGACAGTTCTCTATGAAAGAAAGCTTAAATCCAAGGTTGTGTCACCTCAGGCAATTGATCAAGTGAGACGGCGCGTGACGGACCATGTCATTAAGTTGATTAATGTGCCCGATCCTGCACTGCTCGAGCAGTGGGCCAATTTCATGAAAAATCCAAAAGCGTATGCACAAGCACCCGATTCAATCCGGCGGGAAGTTGAAAATGGTGTTATCTCGGTGATTCAAGGCATTTCGCTAAAGAACTATTCTATTCCGGACGGGCGGCCCGTTGTGCTCAGGATTGTTCATTCAGAAAGCAATGTGGGGGTGGATCGTGATCATTATGTCATTGTGGAAGTCAGCTATCATGGAAAAACAGAAGGCGCGACGATCTTGAAGTTGGCGAACAATGGTAATTTAATTGCCCAGGTGAGGAAGAATTCATACAAAGAAGCGGAAGCGTTTTTAACGGGACATTTTTTTGATTTAGAAAAAGCCATGGCTCAGGAGCGGGAAAATGGGAACGGAGATAATGGCGGAAGGTCCGAAGCGCGTTCTCAAAAATTACCAACCGGCATCGAATCCATCACCGGTCGGCCGGCGCGAAAATATCCCGAAAAGCCGCTTGCGGTGATCATTGACGTGCACGGAACGCTGCTTACACCGACCTGGCGGAAAGAATGTGAAATGCTTTACCGGAGACTTGTGAAGGATGATGAAGCGGCTGCGAAAGTATGGGTGAAAGAAAATACGATTCATGTTCCCGATCAGGCCATTATTGATTCGATTGCGCGGTTGTCCGGCGTTTCCGAAGAAAAAATCAAAGAAGAACAGGGGCTCATTCGCGAACAAATGCGGTATATTTACGCGCCGCCGGCGAAAGAAGGTGCTCTTGAAATGGTCCGAGCTCTTGCCGAGAAAAAAGTTCCGATCATTGTGGTCAGCAATTCAGAACGGTCCGTCGTGATTCATCAGTTAAAGGAAGCGGGATTTTTAAAATACATCCCGGAAGAACAAATTATTTGCCGGGATGATATGGTCCTTTCAAAAGCCCGGCGGATACCGTATGGCCGGAAGATCCGCGCCGCAGCCATTGACAGCCTCAAATCTCAGTTTCCGGCATATGAATTCGTTCAATTTGACGATTGGTTGATGGGGATTCAGGCGGTGAAGAAAATAGATGGCGCAACATTTGGCATGCCGCAGGGCATTCCCGGAACGAAAGAATACGAAACGAACCGCCGCAAGCTGATTGAAACCGGGGTCGATTTTATTATTGACGGATGGTTGCAGAAAGATGAAATCCTGAAACTTCTTGATATCCGGGAAGACGTTCAATCGAAAGAATATATCGTTCCGGTCTCGGAAGGGAAAGCGCGGGAAATTCCGGTGATTTTGCCGGCACATCGCGAAGGCGGGCTTGGGCTGCATATTAATGTCAGCGATGACTTGAAAACCATCACTTATTCGGAGGTGACGGACGATTCGCGTGTCTATCGACGGGACGGTTCTGTGGATTATGGCGAGCTGGAGTTGAGAAAAATCGCATCATTTCCAAGTTCTTATTTGCTTTCTCCGATGAAATGGATTGACAAACATTTGACGACGGAACAAAAAGCGACTATTCAACGGATTTGGCCGCAGAATAAACGATATACCCGTTACCGGGGAATTACGGTTTCGTGGGACGCGGATGTTGACAAAGATGTTTGGACGACGAATATTGACACGGTTTTTCTTCACAAGCGGCTTGAAGATTCGGGGCTTTTGAGAAGCGTGAATATTAAACGTGCCGGTGAAATCGGTGTCGGCGGCGGTCATGGCGCGACAATGCTTGGGCTTCGGATTCCGAATCTCAAAGAGTTGATTATGACGGATATCAGTATGTATGCGCTTCGGACTTCGAAACGGAATGCGCTGCCTTATCTGACCAATATATCGCGGCGTGGGCCGCCGGTCCGGCTTCGGACGTATCTCGGCAAAGGACTTGAAACAATTGAAGATTATATAGATCTATTAATGATTAACCCGCCTTACATTCCGACTTCGCCTTATGAAACCCGCCCGCACACAGATCCCTACCGGGGAACCGGACTGATTCGTGAAGTATTGTCAAAAGGAATTGAAAAATTAAATCCCCGCAATTCCGACGCGAGCCTCATCATCAATATCAGCTCACTCGCACAGAAAGATTTTGACAAATATGTTGAGGAGTTTGGTAGCCGGCTTGAGATCGAAAAAGTCGGTGAGCCGCTTGAAGTGCCGCTCAAAATCCGGTCTATTGACCAACGATGGAAAGATTGGCTGGTGCATGAAGGATTGTTGAGATTTGATCCGGCTGCCGGCGAAGATCAGGAAGCCTATTGGCATACCCTTCAAGTGTACCGGATCCGTCCGAAGGCCGGTGCCGTGAAGACGTGGTCGGCCCGGGAAAAAGATAAAGTGGAGAGCCGGATTTATTCGGACACTGAAACGCTGGTCAGCACATTCCGGCCGTTTTTAAATGAAACAAAAAACCAACAGGAAGACCGATTACGTCGGATGTTCCCGGAACTCCATGGTTATCTATTCCAGAAACCGGAAGAAATGAATTTTGACTCTCAAGAAGCGCCCGTTACGGAGGAAAGAAACCTCTCGCTTGTGAAACATATTTTTGAACGGGGGTTTTCGCATAAATTACTCGGCTTGGAAAAACAGGACATCCGGCTTTTTCAAGCCCCGCCCGGTTTTTCAGAATCGGATTTTAATTCTATCGCAGACATGGTTGCTCGCGCAGACAAAGCCGGCCTGCTTCCTTATTTGCGGGCTGCGCTGCTTTATCACGATATCTCGAAATCCAACGCGCACAGACTAAAAGCCGAATGGTCGGAAATCGAAGGCATTGATTTCCAAATTCCGAACAAAGCGGCGGCAATGATTTTACGGAATCTTGCGGGACGCCACACGTTTCGCAAGGGCCTTTTCGAAAATATTCCGGTGTTTGACCGGCACCCGCATCGAGAAATTCTAAATGAATTTTTCTACCGCGTGATGGAGACGCGCGGGTTCCCCGGACAATGGATCCGAGGCGAAATTACTTATGATTTATTCCAAGATTTTACGGATTGGATCCGGGCGAATTTTTCTGAACTGGCGCAGGCGCTTGGCACGGAAGGTGACGCGGTGCCGGCGGCGAAACGAATTTCAGAAATTGTCTATCTGTTTAATTTTATTGATACGGCAAGCGTCCGAGACGATTTGATGACGCGCGAATTGAATCGGAAGTTTCAAACTGTTTTCGATCGATTTGAAAACGTAATTACGCCGCATGACGGGAAGTTTGAGACGAATTGGCCTGATGTGTTTGATCACGAGTGGAACGGGTTAATCGATGACGCAAGTCGCCGGGCCTATTTGAAAGATCGGCTGGGCCGTTTCCGCAAAGACAGACGGGATTTGGGAGAGCCGGTGACTAACGTTGATGAAGTGATCGACCATCTTTCTCCAAAGGCGCTCCGGACATTGACCGATGGCCTGATCCATTTCCAGGGCTGGTATGTCGAGAATGCGACCTTTGAGCTTTCAGCCGAGGCGATGATCAAATTGATTTCACTCGCTCTTGCGCTTGCGAAACGGAAAGGGCTGGATACGAGCAAGCTTTTTAATATCACGTTCTTCAAATTAATGCACGAACTTGCCAGCGGGCGGCATCAGTTTGATCCTTATAAAGCGCGAATGGTAGAGGCGGTTTTGAGCAAGATCAGTTTGGAAGAGATCATTTTAAATCCCGAGGCCGTCCGGCCGTTTGATCTCGAAGATCAAACTGAAGGTGTCCGGCCGATGTTCGGCGCGGTGAGCATGGTGTTGGACGGCGAAAAAGCGATTTCGTTTGATTTCGAGTTTAACAACGAAGCAAAAAACCTGCTTTCGCTCGTGCATCAATACGAAACGAGCGATTCCGTCAAATTTCACAATGCCCTGAAATTACTCCTCGATAGTTATGGCATCCGGAAGGACAATTTCGACCGCGTTCAAAATGAAGCGTTGTATTTGTCGGCTATGGCCGGCGCGAAATCGGATAAAGCCCGGATTCTTTCCTACGGAAAAGGGCCGGATTGGGTGGATATCGGGCCGGGGGAAGGTTCGACGCTGGAACTTGCGGAAGCGTTGAAAAAAGAGAAAGGGATTCAGAGAATTATCGGCGTTGATATTTCGGATGAAGCCGTTGAGGCGTTGCGCGAGAAGGTGAAGCTAAAAAGATTGACGGCCGAAATCGTAAAGGGAGATGCGACGCAATTGAGACAAGTTTTGCGCGAACTCGGAATGTCGCAAGCGAATACGATTGTTTTTTCGGCGCTCTTGCACGAGGTTTTCAGTTATGTGGTCAAGGATGGACGAAAATTCAATATCGAATCGGTGAAAGATCTTTTGCGAGCGGCGCTGGATGTCTTGGCGCCGGGCGGACGTATTTTGTTGCGAGACGGTGTCATTCCTGAAAACGGTGAAGAATTTCAGGTGATGGAACTTCGCGGGAAACAAAACAAAGAGGTGTTTGATTATTATGTGAAAAATTTCGAAGGCCGGGATTTGTCGCATGCCTACGAAATCGTTGAAGATAACACGGCGAATGAATTCTGGAAAATCCGGATGCGCCGGAAAGATATGATGGAATTCATGTTTACGCTAACCTGGTGCTACCGGCCGCAGTTTGACCCGAGCAGCTTGCCGTATGAAATCAGGGAGCAGTACGGTGTGGAGACGCGTTCCGAATATATCCAGCTGTTTAAAGATTTGGCGAAAGAATTAGGACTTTCAATCAAGGAAGTCCCGGTTCCGGCGGACGAGCAGGAATATATTCAGCAAGGTTACATCGACAACTTGAAAGGAAAAGTTCGGATTTTGGATGCAAACGGCCGGGAAGTGCCCTATCCGGCGAGCAACATGATGATTGTGATTGAAAAAACCGGCAGTCTGACAAAGGGAGATGTCCGTTCTGAAGCGCGGGCGAAAAGCGCGTCTCCGGCCGGGCCCATGGAAAATCAAGCCCGAGATTTTTTCCGGAAGGAGCCCAATTTAAATCGAACAATAGAAATATTGGATTTTATTACGGCGGAATATGGATATCAGACCTGGAAACGGATCTATGATGCAATAAAATCGGACGCAGGCAATTCCCGGTACGACTGGGCCGGCGAGTTTTTCACTCAGAGCAGTTTCGTTGAATTAAGAGAGCTGTTTGCGGAGGATCAACTGATCCGGTATTGGCCCGAACTCGAGCGGCTTGCCACGTCTACAGGCGTTTATGCGACACGGATTTTTCATTATATGCTTCCTCTTTTTTCCGGTTCTGTTCATTCTCTTGCGGACATAAAACGGACCGTGGACGATATTATAGAATTTTACAAAGGCACTCCGAAAACGGAGGGGACGTTTATTCTCTTTTTGTGTGAACATGTGAAGGATTCATTGTCATCGGACCAATTTCTTGCTCTGTGGCCGACGGTGAAAAAAGTAGCAATAGCTTCGGGCCGAAACGCAAACAAGCTGTTGGGCCCGGGAGGAAGTTTCTGGTATTTGAAAAAACTATTTACTGCGGAGCAACTTGATGATTTTCAAGACGGCATCGCCGAATGGGCATCGAAAGGCGATGAAGAATGGGCGGATGCTTATCTGACTTATGGCCTGCCGAATATCAGGCACATTATTCGTGACAGTAAAAGTTTGGCACAAGCCAGCGCTGCTTTATATTCCTTATGGCAGAAGGGCAGCTCTATATTGCGGCTGCCGCTCTTGAGGGATGGCCTCAGGGAAAGCCGAAACCAGATTCGATCTGTTCAGGATCTTTTGCGTGTGGGGAAAAAATTACGGGATGAATTTGAAAAAAACCAGAATGAATATTTGTATTCTATTAGTGGAATAGTACGACCAACGGTGATGGAAAATCTTCGTGTCCCAGAATTTACCATCGAGAATAGAAAATCGAAGCTGCTCCGCAAAACTGTGCTCGAAAGGACGAAAGCGTCCGGCATTTTTCGTACAAATGTTTTCGATCAGACTTTCACGGAACAAGAGGCTATGTGGCGGGCAATCGAACAAAAGAAGGTGATTGCACTTGATTTGAGCCAAACCCGAAGCTGGTCCGTGACGGACCTCCATGACATGAGGATCCGATTGCAAGCATTTGGGCGAAGATTGGAAGCTTATCATGAGATACCTTTGTCTGACGAATTGAGGGAACTGTTGGGGAATGCATTTCTGCACGGCAATAATATCAATCTCGAATTACCGATTTATATCTATTTTGTGCTGAATAAGAAGAAAAAAATCGTTGAGATTCGCGTGTTTGATGCCGGCGAAGTGCCCTCTCAAGCGGAGTTGAAAGATGATAACCATAAATTATTTGGAGGGGCTCATCGCGGTATTTCTGTTTTTATCGAAGGAGGACAGGCTGCAAGCGGGATCAAATGGCATTACGAACGACGCCCAATAAAGATGCCGAAATCAAGTAATCTTTTGGGAAGCGAAGTCATCATTTCTCGTGCCGAAGCGCGCCACATTAAAAATAATGCCAATGAGGATCAAGATCAAGGCGCGCAAGTGTCCTCGATACGGTCACAAGGGAATGTATCGAGGGCCGAGCTGCCCCGCGCTGAACTGCGCGGGACTGCTTCGGCTTCGCGCCCAGCCGTCGCGAAGTCCGAGCTGCGCCGCATTCGCGGAAATGAATTGTCGCGGTATCAATTAAATCGGTTGTTAAGAAAACGAGGCGGGAATTTGAAGTTGGTTGGAAGTGATTATGATGTCAGCGGTGTGACGGTTCTAAATTGGATTCGGCAATTTAAATTGAAAAAAGAAGCGAAACAATATCGCAGAGAAAGGATCCGATTCAAGGCGCTTCTCCGAAAACATCATGCAAATTTGCTCGCGATGTCAAAGCCGTTAAAAATTTCCACATCCATGGTGTGGAAGCGTATTCGAAATTATGAATTTGAAGATTTCGCCAATCATATTAGGCAAGCTTATCAAAAGCAGCTTTCCCGGAAGTTGAACGCGAAAACGATTGCGAAAATTAAAGGGTTGTTAGAAGAGCACAAAGAAAAATTAAAAGGTCTGAATATTTCGCAAGCCGCATTGGAAATCGGAGTGACTCCGTCGGGATTGTGGCGTTATTTTAATCGCATGACAGAAAAGGAGCGGAATCGCGAATTCAAACGCTACGGCATTGTCGTCGGCGGAGCATCGATATCCAAAATCGGGCGGATTCTGATGCAATTGGGCCGGAGGAAATTGAGCGGGTTGACTGATATTGAAGTTTCGGGCTTAAGCGACGAATTTACGTTCGAGGGATTGATCAATTATTTAGACAGGCATTCCGAAGAAGTTTCTTTCTACGGGATTATTCTTACAACAACAGAACGAGTTCAAGTTGATGTCGGAAATCTTTTGGCGGAAAAAGGCAAAGCCATTTTAGACTTTATGAGTATCTATGAAGTGGCCGAGGAAATCGGCCTGCCGTATCAAAAAGTCAAAAAATATTTTGATGAACATCCTGCTTTGTACGGGAAATACGGAATTCTGGAGCGGGGGAGCAAAATTGCAACACGTTTGCGGGAACGGGCAAAACATTGGCGGCGGCCGCATTCGATTGAAGAAGCCGCCAAAGCGCTTGATGTCACGGTCCTCGGATTAAAATTTTTCTTGGCTCAGCATCCGCGTGTGTACCGGAAGTTTGGAATCCAACGTTCTGAAGCACGGAGCCTGGAAGTGCTGGAACTTGAAAGCGATGTGGAAGAAACCGCGACGCGGCCTTATGCCCAACAACAGAAAAAGATGACCGACATCATCGTAAGGGATATTGAAAAGTCGCAAGGGCCGGAAGTTGCGCGGCAATTTAGGGAGGAATTTAAATCGGCGCGCGAAGCATATTTAAAGACGATAGAGGCAGGAAATGCAACCGCCCAGACCATGATCGATTACTACGGTGTTTTTAAAGGCCGGTTGAGGATGGAGCATTTCGAAGAGTTAAGCAGTTCATGGGAAATTAATCCCAATTATTTGAAAACTCTTCGGCTGATCAAAAAACAAAGCGGAACAAAGAAAATTAAATTGAAATTTATTGCAAGAGGATTTGTTCAGCCCTTTCGAATGTTCTTTGACCGGAAGGATATTTCAGCAATGCTTGCGGATTTAGGAATTGATTCTCGGGAGATCGAAATCGTGGGCAACAAGCTTGTCATGCGAGATGGAGTTTTCACGGGCGAGATAGAGCAACCCATTGTTTTCAATGAAGTCGATTTTACAACGGGAGACAAAATTTTTCTCGGAGATGTAAGAGATCAAGCCTATTACGGATTTAAGCATCTCATCGATGTGAATGTAGAAAATCTGGATCATTTAGTCCGGCAAGTTGTCGGACAATATTTAGAAGAGCAGCCGCCAAGTATTGGGGAACCAGTTAACCGTGCTGAAGTAAGGAATGTAAGCATGACGGCGTTGCCGGAACTTGAAAACTCAAAGCTTGTTGACGAGAGACACTCAAGAGATAGTGGCGATCGTCAAATCAAGTTAACTACGGATTTTCATTTTGAAACTTTTGTTGTAGATGCTCGAATGGGCCGGCGGACGCCGGTGACTGCGCGACTCATTCCTATTGAAGAATACGATCGTTTTTACGAAGGGCTCCCCTATGAACCGCCAAAACAGGAAAGACAAATCAATAGAGGCATCATTTCTTTGGAATCGTTATCGGCAGACCGAAAAAGAAGAGTGGAAGGACATTTTATATATACATTAAGTTCGTTTGACGGTCATGCGTCGTTAGAAATTACAAATTTCGTTGTGCGCGACGGCAACAAAAAGGTTGCCGGCAAAACCCGGGACTTTAAATATGTGGGCACCAGATTGATTCAGATAGCGGTCATGCTGAGCCGAAGCAACAAAAAAACCCGGGGAGCGATTCATCTTTCATCTCTGCAGGAGAATCTCAATGCCTATCGGTTTTATCATTCATTCCGAACCTATGGATTCAGGGAACGCGCAAGAACAGAAAAAAGGGTTGATTGGTCTTTGGAGGCAGATCAAGCCCTACGATTCATTCGCCACCTTGATTTATTGATGAGAGTCAATGCCTATAAAAAAGGAAAAAAGCGAGCTCTGGTTCCGGTTGTCTCCCGTGCCGAAGTTCGCATCAACGCAACTGATCGAAACCGTTTATCAATAAAAAGCGAACGAGAGTCCTCGATACTGTCACAGGGGAATGTATTGAGGACCGAAGCGCGCAAGACAGAAAATATTTTACCGGACAGTGAAACGGGGACGATTAGCGATGCTCAATCTGTGGAGCAAAAACTGGATGCCGGGAGGAATTTCCAAACCTATTTTTACGATCAATTATTACTGCTCGACAATAGAGAAAAGTTATCTTCTTTTGTCCGTCTGGCCGATGAACGGTATCGAAATTATTGGATAAATGATGTAGGAGATGTTAATCGGGGAGTCGATCTATTTCAGAAAAAACTGGCACGAGGAAACGCAAAAGTTCTGATTACGTTTAAAGGGGATGAAGCGGTTGGCCTGCTTGAATACTCGTTCAGCAAATGGAACCGCACCAAAGCAATCAGCCAGGGGATTTATGTTTCTTTAACTCATCGGCGGGAAGGGATCGCGCCGCACCTTTATCTGGAATTATTCCGGTATCTGAAATCAATCGGCATCAAAACCTATTTGATCCGGGTCCGGAATACAGCGCTTGCCCAAACATTTCACAGAAAATTTATCAATCAAATGCTGGAAGATTTTCCGGGTTCCGTATTGCCCCGCCGGTCGTTTCCATTCAGGCGTACCATTGAGCAAGTGCTCGCAAGAAAAACGCTGCGAAGTTATTTGGTGAATCTCGAAAAGTATGATTTTCCGGATGAAATAAATATTTTATCCAGCGAGGGTTCTGGAACGAGTCAATTTATCAGTACCGATGATAGTGGGCAAACGGTTGTAGATAGCAAGTCAGGCCTATCAAGGGCCGAAGCGCGATCAGATCATGAAGCAAAGGAGCCGCTTGAAATTGGGCCTCATACGATTGACATCTGGGACCAGGACGTGGACTGGAATTCGGTGGTCGTGGCGGCGACAGGAATCGGCGAATCGTTTTCATCAGAAAATGCGGAAGAAGAAAAATTTATGTTTACTGCGCTGCATGCTAAAAATCTCAACCCTAATCAGAGGAAATGGTTGTGGGGCTTTTTAATCGAGAAAAATATGTTGCTCGTTGAATATTTTCTTTCCAGATACCTGCATCAGTTGAAATTGACAGATCGTAAAAGTTGGAAAGACGATTTGAAAGCTGCCGGCCAACAGGCGTTGATCCGTTCCATTTGGAGTTTTGATTCGCGGAGAGGGTATCGATTCATTACTTATGCGAAAAGGGGCATTAGCAGAGAGATCCGGCGGGAATGGAATAAAATACGGGGAAAGCTTCGCACGACAAGTCTTGATCAAGAGCGTGGGAATCGTGGTGATTCCGGTTTGCATGAGGTCGTCAGTGCCGAAGAGGAATCGGGAGAAATATCCGCTGACATTCGGTCAACAATTCAATCGAGCTTGGGTCTGTTGGATCGGCGCTCACAGATCATACTGAAACTTGAGGCCGGAATCGGGACATCGGCGGGGCGTGTTTATTCATCGGTAGAGATGGGGATCCTGTTTGGCGTTTCAGCGGCACAGATCAACAAGATTATTCGGCAGGCGAAAGAGCAAATCCATGCGGGCGAGCCGGCTTTGGATGCCGTGCCGTATTTGCAAGATCACGCAGATATATTTTTGATTGAACAATTTCATATGGATCCATTTGATGACCGTTTTGAAAAGTTGGTTGAGAAGGGCTTTAAACAGCTGCAGTCTCTCAAAAATGATCTCTTGCTGGCGATGACGGAGCGGGAACGCATTGTTTATGACGCGGCTATCGAGAACGGACCGATTTACACGGTCGAAAATGACTTGGAAACCGCGGCGCAATTGCGAGATGCGCATCTGATTACGAGCAAAGGAATTGAGAGCGTGTATTCTGTCCGGAGTTTCAGGCGGAAAGTATTTGAAAGGACGAAGGATGTGATGACAGGAAGGGACGAGCTTGCCCGTGATGCAGGAATTCCGCCGCAGCTACTCACAGATGCACTGATTCATGCGCTTCCCATGCGTTATTGGCTCGTGCTTCGGTATTCATATGGAATCGGTGTTTTTAGAATGGGAAGCCAACTCGAAATAGGGAAACATTTGAAAGAAGAAGGCGTTTTTGAATATGGAGAATTAGAAAAATTAGAGAACACAGATGACGTGCACATCGAAAAGATGATCCGTGACTGGAAATGGCAAGCATTACAGTGGTTGCGGGAAGGCAAAACCGGTTTTCATGATTTGTCAAAAATGACCAAGATCTCCATCGAACGGCCATGGAGTGAATTGATTTCTGCTTTGCCAAGGAAGCACAGATTGACGTTAATGCATTATTATGGACTGGGTGTTCAGAGAGCTGACAACCTGGAACATGTCCGCGCGATTTTAAACTCAGAAGGATATCACCTGACATATGGAAAAGTGAACTATTTGCTTAAGCAGGGACTCCGTATGTTGAAACGCAATCGGACCGGCCGTGAATTAGTGGCACGGGAAATCGACGTTCATCCTTCAGAAATTACGGTTGGGATTTTAAATCAGCTTCCAGAAGATTTGGGCATTCTTATCAGATTAGCGTACGGGATCAATGAATTTTCCGCAGAAACGGCTGAATGGGCTACTGCGCTGGCAGTGAGAGGGTATTTTAACTTCAAGGTCAATTACAATTGGGCAGATCACAAAAGAATTATCCGCCGAAAAGAAAAAGCGCTGAAAGCGTTGAAGCTTCTGATTGAACATTATAGGTTGGACAAGGGCGATGCATTGAGGCATCGCTCCGAGCTGCGCGAGGTTTCAGCGGGTTTGTTCGAGGACAATCAGCCGCCGCTCCAACGCCAGCAAATCGTCTTTCGTAGCGACAGTCGTGAGAGCAACCTTCACAAACGACATGTCGGCTTCCAATTGATCCAGCCGTTGATCTATGCGGTCAAATCGTTGATCCATTCGGTCCAGCCGTTGGTCCATACGATCCAACCGGTCATTCATACCGGACATTCCTTCGCCAAACGTGCGAAACTGGCTTTGAATGTCCTCCAGAATAACTTTAAACTCTCGGTCTCTCGAATAATCAGCGTTCTTCTTAGATGGCTTCGCCATGATGTGATTCCTTTTCTGCGGGAGGTCAGAACTTTAGCACTAAACTTTTTTCGCGTCAAGGTGAAATTGGGAGAATTATATCACTATTTGCCGGATGCTCAGAAGCACGCCAGCGTGATACAAGCCCGTTCCGAAGCACGCCTTGAAATGGGGCAAAGGGTAGAAAAGGAAGCAGCGTTAAGCGTAGAGCGTATAGAAAAGAATCCGCTAAACGCTAAACGCTATCCGCTGTCTGCTCAAGAGCCTGCCGCTTCAGTCCGCGCGGCCGTCACCATTGCAAAGGCACTTGATCCGCGGCCCGAAGAGAGCCGGAAAGTGGCGCGAACGGATCTTGAAAAAGCAGCAACGGTGATTGTGGAGATGGGTGTGGAGAATTTTGGGAAAATTTTAGAACGCGCGGTGGAAAATGCAATCGCTGCGAGCGAAAAAATGACGGTACCTGTTCCAAAAGTGCCAGGTTCGTTGAACCTGGCACTTTTGGAACAGGTACCGGGAGCGGTGGCAGATACGATGCGTGATCTCGTCAATGTGGTTGAAACAGTTCTGAAGCCGGATGATTCGGTGACGCTTGCGATTGAGATACCGGATTCCGGGGATGAAATTGCAAACCGAATAACCGCCGACAATTACATGAAAATTGTGACCGAACAATTGGCCGGAAGAATTTCAAATTTGATTATTGCAGGGAAAGCCGGTGCGAATTTAACGGCCGGCCTAAAAGGTAAAATTAAGTTTCGTCTTGTTAAAAATTTAAATCAGGTCCGGACGATTACAACGAATCAGAAAATCATTTCTTTTGTTCGCGCAACCGGAGAAGCCTATTCCGGAACAAATGAGATTGTATTTCCAGTCGGAATTGATTATGATTCTGACTCGCGGATTCAGATGCTTCCCGGTGCGGTGGCAACGGCAGAATTGATGCAGTTTGTGTTTGGAATTGTTGCTGCGCAAATGGTGGAAAAGGCCGAAAAATTGCGAAGTCAACCGGCGGAGGTGAAGGACAAGATTCTCCGGGCGATGGCGGTGTTTGAACAATACGAACGTGAAACCGGTAATCATTTATTCGCGTTTCGCAATGGCCAGGCATTTGTTGATGTCATGGCTATGAATGTATTTCTTGAATGGCGCGCGAAACAAACGATTGAGAAAGCGGCATAATTGGAACAATTGTATAAAAATCTCAATGACCAAATCCAAATGACCAGGGAAGTTCCAACTTTCAAATCCCAGTTTGGAATTATATATTCTTGGGATTTGTTTGCGTCATTGGGGCTTGGACATTGGGATTTGAATTATAAAGGAGTCAATCTATGGCAACTAAAAAACGAACAGTTACTTTTCAAGGAAATCCATTAACCTTAATCGGCTCAGAAATCAAAATCGGCAAGAAAGCCCCTGATTTTAAAGTGCTAACCGGAGATTTGAAAGTTGTTTCGCTCAAAGATTACAAAGGAAAAACCAAATTGATCAGTGTGGTGCCGTCACTGGATACACCGGTCTGTGATCAGCAAACGCGCCGGTTTAATCAGGAAGCCGCGAAACTGCCGGAGAATGTCGCCGTGCTTACAATCAGCATGGATTTACCGTTTGCGCAGGGCCGCTTTTGTTCAACGGCCGGAATCGATAAAGTGAAGACGTTGTCGGATCATCGCGATGCGTCGTTCGGGAAAGCGTACGGAGTGTTGATTAAAGAATTGCGGTTACTCGGCCGATCGATTTTCATTATCGGCGCCGATGATAAAATTAAATATGTTGAATATGTGAAAGAAATTACGCAGCATCCAAATTACGATGCGGCGCTTAAAGCGGTGAAGGAAACCGATTCGCAGAAGGACGGTTGCTGCTGTTGCTGTCGGTAATTTATTTTCTCCGGTACTCTCCGGTACCATTTCCAAAAGTGCCAGGTTCTGGTATCAAGCGAAATAGAACCCGGCACTTTTGGAAATGGTACCGGGATACAAAGGACTAAACTGTGAAAGTTTTTCGTTTGTTGTTTTTTATTTCCATTTTTTCTCTCGCAATATTTTCCCGTCAAGTTTCGGCAGCAGAAGCAACGCCTCCGAAAACGGCCATTCAACCGGCCGATCCGAAACAAGACGAGATCAATAAACTTCTCGACGAAATCGAAAAGCGCGGAGTTTTATATTTTGTCGAGGAGCGGAATCCGGAAAACGGTTTGATCAGAGATTGGGGATGGAATACAAGCGGGGACTCCAACGCGCCGGCTACGATGGCGGGGACGGGATTCGCGTTGACGGCATACGGAATCGGTGTCGAGCGCGGCTGGCTGAATCGTGGGCAGGCCATTGATATGACCCGAACCGCACTTCGTTTTCTCAAAGAAAAAGTGCCGACCGAACACGGTTTTTTTTATCATTTTCTTTCCATGGATCAGGGCCAGCCCACGAACGGTTCCGAAGTTTCTACCATCGATACGGTTTTGGCGGCGGCCGGGATTTTGTTTGCCTCGCAATATTTTAACGATCCGGAAATTAAGACGCTTGCTTCGGAGATTCTGGACCGGATTGACTGGCCATGGATGTTGGACGGAAGAAAGACGTTTTCGCTTGCGTGGAATCCCGGTGGACGTTCGGGCGGCCGGTTTTCAAAACTTCGCTGGGAACGCTACGACGAATCCACGTTGCTTTATATGATGGCATTCGGCGCGGAAAAAAATCCGATTGACGCGGCGGTGTGGAAATCCATCCATCGTCCGGTGGGAAGTTATGGCGGCCATCGCGCGATCATGAGCCCGCCGCTTTTTACGCATCAATATCCGCATTGCTGGCTTGATTTCCGGAATAAAAATGACGGCTACGCCGATTATTTCCAGAATTCGGTGGAAGCATCGCTCGCCCAACAGGCTTTTGCCGAAGATCATCAAAAAGAATTTAAAGCGTATAATCGTGCGGCATGGGGTTTTACTGCGGCGGAAGGGCCGGATGGTTATAAGGCCTACGGCGGGCCTCCCGGATGGCCGACGCACGACGGAACGGTCGTGACAACGGGTTGCGTGTCGTCGATGCCTTTTGTCCCGCAAGAGTCAATCGAGTGCGCTCAATATATGCATCAACATTTAAAAGGAAAAATTTGGGGACGTTACGGGTTTTCGGATTGTTACAATGTAACCAGGAATTATTATTCGTCGAAAGCGTTTGCGATTAATCAGGGGCCGATGGTCATTATGGTTGAAAATTACCGCACCGGCCTTGTTTGGAATGTGATGAATCAATTGCCGTATGTGAAACGGGCATTTGAGCGTGCGGGTTTTCGCGAGGGGACCATCAAACTTCCGTGGCCCGAAGCTCCGGTGATCGAAGCGATTCATCTTGAGCAGGCGATGAATATTGACGGTTCGGATGCGGACTGGCCGAAAAAGGCGAAGGCCATCAAGATAAGTGTTCAGCAATCATCCTCCGGATCGGTTTTTGATGAAAAGGATCTTAGTGCGGAATTTAAATTTGCGTGGGATCAAAAAAATTTGTATTTTTACGCGATCGTTCAGGATGACAGTATGGTCTTAAAGCAGAAAAAGAATGAAATGATTTGGAAAGATGACATGATTGAATTGTTTATAGATCCGGATCTCAACGGTTTGATCTGGGGAAGCAAGAAAGACTTTCAGCTTGGATTCCGGTTGGCGCTCGATTCCGATAATGTGATAACCTGGTCATGGTTTAAATCAAAAGGGGATCCTTCTAAGAATGGATCTGCCGTTGCTAAGGGAAAAGAGCTGTCAGAAACGAGTTATGCTATTGAAGGGGCAATTAAGTGGAAGTTTATCGGGAAACAGGGTTTGCGTGGCAATATGATTGGCATCTCTCCTTCTGTTCATGATTCTGATTCCGACCGCACAGAAGGGAAAGAGGATTTCTTTTTTCGGAACGAAGAAAAAGCCGGCCGTTTTGAGCTTGCCCGTTTGAGGTTGACGTAATCTTTTTTGTTGGTACAATAACACTATCCTTCGAAATAAAGAGGTAAACATGCCCGAAAGAAAAATGAAAATATCCTTTGTTTTTGCCGGTTGTGTTGCTCTGGTCGGCCTGTGGGTATTTGGAATTCACCCTTTAAACGCAGAAGTTGGCCAATCCAAGCAGACGATTCAAGGGCTTTCGATGAAGCAAGACGATTCAAGATTCCGCGGAGCAGAACAAATGATGAATCATCACGAATCGGTGATGCGGCAATCACAGGAGATGATGCGCGCCCAAGAGCAAGCGGGAATCGGTATCCGGAAATAAACGCCAGGCATTTCGAATAAGGAAACCCAGGGTTTGCGTTCCGCAAATTCCATTAAATCCCATTAAATCCCATCAAACCAATTACTTACGCAATTTTTCCTTCAAATTGACACCTGCAGAATAGAATACTATAATACTTCTTCTTTTATAGAAGAGTATGTTCATAAGTGATTGTGTCATAATGATTTTTTAACTATAGTTTAACTTTTTGTGCAGGCAGAGCGATTGTCTTCCTCACGTAACCAACGAAAAGCAATATTATGGAATCTACCTCAGAAGTTTTAAAAGAACGGCTTGAAAAAATTCAAACGTTAAAATCGAAAATTCCTCTTTATCCAAATCATTTTTTGTCGGATGTCCGTGTGATAGCTTTATTAGATGGTTTTGAAGAAGGGAAGGATGTGAAAGTGGCGGGCCGGATGACGGCGAAAAGGCTCCACGGAAAAAGTGCTTTTGCGGATTTACGAGACGAGACAGGAAGAATTCAATTGTTTTTCAAATTGGATCTGATCGGCCAGGAGGCGTTTGATTTATTCTTGAGTCTGGATCTCGGGGACATTATCGGGATCGAGGGAAAATTATTTCTTACCAGAACGGGTGAAAAATCAATTAAGATCGAAAAATATCATTTGCTCTCCAAAATTGTCCAAATTCTGCCTGAAAAATGGCACGGCCTGAAAGATGTTGAGGCGCGTTACCGGCACCGTTATATCGATTTAATTATGAACGAAGATGCCCGTAAGAATTTTCAAAATCGCAGCATGATTGTCCGCGAAATCAGGAAGTTTATGGATGACAAAGGTTTTATGGAAGTGGAAACGCCGATGATGCAGCCTATTCCGGGTGGTGCGCGCGCCAAACCGTTTGTAACTCATCATGAAGCGTTGCATGCTGATTTATATCTGCGGGTCGCGCCGGAACTTTATTTGAAACGGTTGCTGGTCGGCGGATTTTCAAAAGTGTATGAGATCAACCGGAATTTCCGGAATGAAGGCATTTCCACAAAACACAATCCCGAATTTACGATGATGGAAGTTTATCAGGCGTATGCGGATTACCAAACGATGATGAATTTAGTCGAGGATTTGGTCGTGATGCTCATTGAGAAGTTGCACGGGAAAACCGAACTTCCGTTTGGAGAGATGACGATTAATTTCAAAAAGCCGTGGAAACGTGTCCGTTTTTATGATGCCCTGAATGAAAAAAGCGGCATGGATTGGCGTCACGGGAATCTTAAGGAACTTGCAAAAAAAACGCACATTTCGCTTGAGCATTATACGGAAGACGTGGATATTCTAAATGAAGCGTTTGATCGTTTTGTGGAGCCCGGGCTTGTCGATCCGACTTTTGTGACGGATTATCCGGCTATCACGACGCCGCTTGCAAGACGCAAAGAAGGGGAAGAAGATTTGGTGGACCGATTCGAACTTTTTGTCGGACATATGGAACTTGCCAATGCGTTTTCGGAATTGAATGATCCGTTCGAGCAAAGGGAGCGGCTTGCGCAGCAAAAAGAAATAATCGGAGCGAAAAAAGAAACCGATGAGGACTTCCTGCTTGCGATGGAGTATGGGATGCCGCCCGCCGGCGGATTGGGAATCGGAATCGACCGGTTGGTGATGTTGCTTACGAATTCGCTTTCGATCCGGGAAGTGATTTTATTCCCGCAATTAAAACCGGAAACAAAAGAAGAAGCAAAAGAAGAGTAAGGTTGTTCTGTCATTCCCGATAAAAACATTCGGGAATCCATTGATTGATGGATCCCCGCTGAAAGTCCGCCACTGAAGCGTTGGCGGATCCGACCGCGCTGTTTGGCGGACATGCGGGGATGACATCGTCAAACGATTGGAAACAAACGATGTCATTTGAATATTTCATTGCAGCCAAATATCTATTTAAAGGAAAACGCCACGGGTTTGTGTCTTTGATCTCATCGATTTCCATCCTTGGGATTGCTGTCGGCGTGATGGCATTGATTGTTGTGCTTGCTGTGATGAGCGGATTTGACCGTGAATTAAAGTCGAAAATTGTGGGTGTTCAGCCTCATGTTATCCTCGAACAGTACGGTGGAATTTCGAATGTGGAGGAAGCGCGTAACCAGATTCAAGCACTCAATATTCCTGAAATTACTTCGATCGCGCCGTTTGTGACTGGGCAGGCGATTATTCGATCGGATTATGGGGCGACAGGGGTGGCGGTGAAAGGGCTCGATCCGGCGTATGAGCCGCTTGACCTTTTCCGGGAACATCTTGCTCGCGGGAATCTGGAATTTAGTGATTTGACGATTGAAGAAAAGCCCGGCAAAACAAAACAGATGGGGCGGGTATTGATTGGCGAGGGGCTCGCCGGCAAGCTTCGCGTCACGCTTGGGGATATGGTTTACATTATTTCGCCGGCTTTTGATACGGATTCGCTGGGGGATTTGAAAGACGCCGTTAAGCGCGCAAAAAACGCGCCGTTTGTGATTACCGGAATTTTCAAAGTCGGAATGAATGATTTCGATAATGGCCTTGCGCTTGTGAATTTAAAACAGGCTCAGAACCTTTATCGGCTCGAAGACAAGGTGACGGGAATGAGCATTCGCCTGAAAGATGTCAATCAGGCGGCTGAAATTAAACGGCCGATTCAAGACCGGTTCGGAACGGGGTTTGTGGTCCGGACGTGGATGGATTTAAACCGGAATTTTTTCTCGGCCCTTAAAGTTGAGAAAACGGTGATGGCTATTTTGCTCTCTCTCATTATTCTGGTGGCGGCGTTTAATATTGTTTCGACATTAATTATGGTGGTGATGGAAAAGATGCGGGATGTCGGGATTATGCGCGCTTTGGGCGCGACAAAAGCGTCGATCCGGAAAATTTTTTTCCTGCAAGGTTTTTTTATCGGATTTGTCGGTGTGATTCTGGGCGGGATTTCGGGACTTGCGCTTGCATACCATTTGAATCCGGTGGCGGATTTTCTTGAAAAATATTTCGGGATTTCCGTGTTTCCGAGCGATATTTATTATTTTGACAAAATTCCGGCGGAAATTAATTTGCATGATGTCGCGGTGATTATCGGTTTTGCTCTTTTAATGTCGCTCGTGGCGGGAGTTTATCCGGCTCACCGGGCGGCCCAGCTGGTGCCGGTTCAGGCGCTGAGATACGAGTGATGTTAAAAACAACCGATCTAAGAAAAAGTTTCAAGGGACCGCAAGGGAAATTGGATATTTTGCGGGGTGTCAACTTTGAAATAAAAAAAGGATCGTCTGTTTTTGTGTTGGGGCGTTCGGGTTCGGGTAAGTCGACGCTTCTTCATCTTCTCGGTGGTTTAGATCATCCAACCGGCGGAACGATTGAATATGAAGGGAAAAACATCGCTTCCTTGGCGGAACGCGAGCTTGCGGATTACCGGAATAAAAAAGTCGGATTTGTGTTTCAATTTTATCATTTGCTTCCGGAGCTGACCGTTCAGGAAAATGTCGAGCTTCCAAGCCGGATTTTGGGGAAAAGAAATCGGAAGCGGGCGGAAGACCTGGTGAAAAAAGTAGGGCTTTGGGAGCGGCGGAAACATTTGCCGTCCGAACTTTCGGGTGGCGAACAGCAGCGGGTTGCCATTGCCAGGGCGCTGATTAACGGTCCCGAAATTGTTCTTTGCGACGAACCGACCGGAAATTTGGACGAAGAAACGGCCGTTTCGGTTCAGGAATTGATTTTCGAGTTCAATCGTGAAGGGCAGACTTTTTGTATTGTGACTCACGATGAGGATTTCGCGCGGAAAGGAACACAAGTTTTTCGCTTGCATGAAGGTGTCCTTGGATTGATTTGGTGACGATATAAAGATTAGTTTCATTTATTTTTAAATGGTTCATTTTAAAAACGTTTAATGATGAAAGATGAAAAAAGAAGGGAAACCAAATGAAATCAGACACGCTCCATAAATCCAAAAAAGAGGCGGAAACCCTTAAGCAACCGCTCGTTTTTATTGATGGAAAATTCTATCCAAAAAGTGAAGCTAAAGTTTCCGTTTTTGATCATGGGCTTTTATATGGAGACGGCGTTTTTGAAGGGATTCGTTCTTATAATTGCCTGGTGTTTAAATTGAAGGAGCATTTGGTGCGTTTGTACGAATCTGCACATACCCTTCTGTTGAATATTCCTCTTACCAAGGAAGCTTCGGCCAAGGCGATTATCGAAACACTCAGGGTGAATCATTTGCGCGACTCTTATGTGCGTGTGATCGTAACTCGCGGGACGGGAGATCTTGGGCTTGATCCGAGGAAATGCAAGAAGCCGACCATTATTATTATCGCGGACAAAATCGTGCTTTATCCCGAGTCGCTTTATAAAAACGGAATGGATATTATTACGGTTCCGACTGTCCGGAATTTGCCGGAGGCCGTGAATCCTTCGATCAAATCGCTTAATTATTTGAATAATATTTTAGCGAAAATCGAAGCGGTGAATTCCGGTTATCAGGAAGCGCTGATGCTGAATGCCGACGGATATGTGGTTGAATGTACCGGCGATAATATTTTTATCGTAAAAAACGGGATTCTTCAAACGCCGCCGACCTATCTGGGGGCCCTGAAGGGAATTACGCGTCAAGCGATTATGGATTTAGCGGTCCGGAATGATATTCCAAGACAGGAACAGGTTCTAACGCGTCATGATTTGTTTAATGCGGATGAAGCTTTTCTGACCGGAACTGCGGCAGAAGTGATTCCGGTGGTGAAAATTGACGGACGGGTGATCGGTGACGGGAAACCCGGGAAAATGACCCAAAAATTAATGAGTGCGTTTCGTGATTCGACAAAAAAAGACGGCGTGAAATATACGGTGTAACTGAATCTTTGCAAAATGACTCCCAAACTATTCCTTCCCTCCTTGCGGGGGAAGGTGAGGATGGGGGGGGATAATCTGTTGTTTTTACCCCCACCTCTGTCCTCCCCCATCAAGGGGGAGGAAGTTTAGTCCATTTTGAAAAAGCACAGTTATAAGAAGCAATTTTGAGAGCGCAAGAGCTAAGAGGTAAACAGTGGTTTGTAATGTCTGCGGAAAAAATGAAGCAACGATTCATTTGACGGAAATTTTGAATAATCAAATGATTGAGATTCACCTATGCGAAAACTGTAGCGTACAGAAAGGATCGGATTTCAAATCGCATTTTAACGTGAATCAGTTGCTGGCAAATTTGGGAGAGTTCGGTGGCGGGATGAAAGCCGCTCAGGCGGTACGCCTTATTTGTAAAGGGTGCAGTATGACTTACGAAGAGTTTGCGAAATCCGGAAGGTTGGGATGTCCCGATTGTTATGTGTCGTTTGAGAAACAGCTGCTTCCTCTTTTGAAGCGGATCCAGAGGCAGCCTCAGCATACCGGAAAAATCCCGAAGAAAACGTCGGATAAAATCAAGAAAGCGTTTACGATTCGGGAACTGCATGAAAAACTTCAGAAAAATATTCAGGCGGAAGCCTATGAGGAAGCTGCTCAAATTCGGGATCAAATCCGGCAAGTAGAAGAAAAAATTAAAAAAGAAAAAGAATCATCGAAAGAGTTACCCAAAAAGTCAAAGAGTTGATGATGGCGGATATTATAAACCAGTTTCTCAGATCTTCCTGCGAATGGCTCCGGGGAAAAGGGCCTGAAAGCGATATTGTTTTAAGTTCGCGAATCCGGTTGGCGCGAAATCTCGCGGGATATGTTTTTTCGGAACGGATGAAGGTTGCCGACCAAGCGCGAGCGATTGCTGAAGTGAAGCGGGCGATTGAAGAATCAGTGCTTTTTAAGAAATCGTATTTTTTCAATTACCGGGATTTTCAGGAAGTGGACCGGCAATTTTTTCTGGAGCGGCATTTGATCAGCAAGGAACATGCCAGCGAGCGGGGTGAAAAAGCGCTTGTGGTTTCCGAAAATGAAGTTGTGAGTATTATGGTGCTTGAGGAAGATCATTTGCGAAGTCAGGTGTTCCAGTCCGGATTAAATTTGGTGGAAGCCTGGCGGCTGATGAATAAAATCGATACGGAACTCGAGGATAATCTTTCTTATGCGTTTCATCCGCGCTTAGGTTATCTGACCGCTTGTCCGACAAATGTAGGGACGGGATTGCGCGCTTCGTGTATGCTTCATTTGGCGGCGCTCGTCATGACGAAGCAGGTGAATAAGATTGTTCAGGCGCTGATGAAATTAAACGTGACTGCGCGCGGGTTTCTTGGTGAGGGGACCGAAGCAAGCGGTAACCTTTTTCAATTTTCAAATCAGCAGACGCTCGGTCAGCGCGAAGAGGAAATTGTGGATGGTCTTGAGCGCGTTGTGCGTCAAGTGATCGATCATGAAAAGGAAGCGCGGAATTATTTGCTTGAAAAGAAACAGATGCAACTTGAAGATCAAGTGATGCGCGCGGTCGGAACTTTGAAATCTGCGAGGCTGATGAATACACAGGAATCGCTTGGGTTGTTGTCATTATTAAGGCTTGGAATCGATCTGGGTTTCGTGAAAGGGCTGGATCAGACAGGATTGAATGCGTTATTTCTGCACATTCATCCTGCGCATCTTCAGAAGTTGATGAGCTCAAGTTTGAATTCGGGCGAGCGCGATCAGAAACGAGCGGAACTTTTGCGGGATCGTTTAAAGGACATTAACGTTTCATAAGTTGAATGATTTAATACTTAATTGAAGAGAGGAGTCATCACATGTTTGACCGTTTTACTGAAAGAGCGCGGAAAGTCATTATTTTGGCGAAGGAGGAGGCGAAGCGTTTTAATCATGATTATATCGGAACCGAACATATTCTCTTGGGGTTGATCAAAGAGGGAGAGAGTGTTGCGGCCGCCGTATTGCAGAATCTGGGCTTGTCTTTGGACACCATTCGCCTTGAGGTGGAAAAATTGGTTCAATTCGGCCCGAGCATGATTGTTTCCGGTGACATTCCGTTTACGCCAAAAGCGAAAAAAGTGATCGAACTTGCGATGGATGAAGCCCGCCGCCTTGGGCACAATTATATTGGGACCGAGCATTTGCTTTTAGGATTGATTAAAGAAGGCGAAGGCGTTGCAAGTCACGTACTCATGAATGTCGGACTTGATCTGAATAAAGTCCGTTCGGAAGTCATTAAGCTGCTTGGTTCGTCTGCGGCTTCACAGGGCGGTGCTCCCGGGGCTCAGCCCGGTGCGCCCGGCGCAAAGATGTCGAAAACAAAAACGCCTGCGCTTGATGCGTACGGCCGTGATCTGTCCGAGCTTGCACGCGAAGGGAAGCTCGATCCGGTGGTGAATCGTTTGGATGAGATCGAACGGGTGATTCAAATTTTAGCCCGCCGGACCAAGAATAATCCCGTGTTGATCGGAGAAGCCGGGGTCGGGAAAACCGCGATTGTGGAAGGGCTTGCGCAGCGTATTGTGGCCGGCGATGTTCCTGAAGTGTTAATCGATAAACGAATTGTGGTGCTCGATTTGGCGTTGATGGTGGCGGGAACAAAATACCGCGGGCAGTTTGAAGAACGGATCAAAGCGGTGATGGATGAAATCCGTCGTTCCGAAAACGTGATTATTTTCATTGATGAGCTCCATACGCTTGTCGGAGCGGGCGGAGCCGAAGGTGCGATTGATGCCTCGAATATTTTGAAGCCGGCGCTTTCTCGCGGTGAAATTCAATGTATTGGCGCCACGACCCTTGATGAATACCGGAAGTATATTGAAAAAGATGCGGCGCTTGCGCGAAGATTTCAAACGATTAGCGTTGATCCGCCGACGGTGGATGAAACCATCGAAATCCTGAAGGGGCTTCGCGACCGTTATGAGGCGCATCATCGCGTAAAAATTACCGATGCGGCGATTGAAGCTGCCGCGAAACTTTCAGATCGTTATATTTCGGGCCGGTTTCTTCCGGATAAAGCGATCGATTTAATTGACGAAGCCGGTTCGCGTGCGCGGATTTCCGTGACGCGGTTGCCGAAAGATTTGAAAACGCACGAAGCGGCGATTGAACAGTTCAGATCTGAAAAAGAAGCGGCGATTAAAGCGCAGGATTTTGAAAAAGCGGCACGACTTCGGGATGATGAACGAAAAGCAAAAGAAGAACTTGCGAAGGTGAAAAAAAATTGGAAAGAATCAAAATCGGAAGTAGAAGTTGAGGTTGGACCCGAAGAAATTGCATTTATTGTCTCAAAGGTGACTGGAGTCCCTCTCCAACGGCTTGAGGAAAAAGAACAGGCCCGACTTCTCCGGATGGAAGAGGAACTTCACAAGCGTGTGATTGGGCAAGACGAAGCGATTAAAGCGATTGCTCACGCCGTGCGCCGTTCCCGCTCGGGTTTGAGAAATCCAAGGAGGCCGATCGGAAATTTTATTTTTATGGGGCCGACCGGTGTTGGGAAAACTCTGCTTGCACGCGCATTAGCTGAATTTATGTTTGGCGACCAGGATGCGCTGATTCAAGTGGATATGTCGGAGTATGCTGAAAAATTTAATGTCTCCCGTCTTGTCGGAGCGCCTCCGGGATATGTCGGTTATGAAGAAGGCGGACAATTGACGGAAAAGATCCGGCGCCGGCCGTATTCGGTGGTTTTGCTGGATGAAATTGAAAAAGCGCATCCGGATGTGTTCAATATTTTACTTCAGATGATGGAAGACGGGCGCCTTACCGATTCTTTCGGCCGGCGGGTTGATTTCCGGAATACGGTGATGATTATGACTTCAAACGTCGGCGTTGACAGTATGAAGCGACAGGGGAGTATGGGATTTCAATCGAAGTCCGAGCAGGAAAGTTATGAGACAATGAAAACGAAAATGCTCGATGAAGGGAAAAAAGTGTTTCGTCCGGAATTTTTGAACCGCGTTGATGATATCATCGTATTCCATGAATTAACACGTGAAGACCTTGAAAAAATTATTACGATCGAGCTCAACGAGGTCATGACCCGGATGAAAGACCGGAAAATGGAATTGATTTTGGAAGATGAAGCGGTCAAGTTCCTGATTGAGAAGGGGTATGATCCAACTTATGGTGCACGGCCGCTCAAACGGACAATACAGAAATATGTTGAAAATGTTTTGGCTGAGGAAATTTTAAGTGGAAAATTTAATGAAGGTGACAAGGTAAAGGCGGTTTTGAGAGGCGAAACGATTTCTTTCGAAGTTTCATCATAATAGCGCTTAGCTGGTTCAAACTGTGATGCGACAAAGAATCAAAACAGCGATTATTTTCTGTGTAGGAACTGCGGTTATTTGCGGATTGTGCTTTCTTTTTAAATACTACCTTGAGACATCGGATCTGAAAATAATTGTGGAAAAAGAAATCAGCCGGTTTTTAAGCGCACGTGTTCGAATCGATCAAATTCGCGTGGGCCTTTTTCAGCATATTTCATTAAATGATGTGAAAGTAGACGTTATTCAGAAAAAGTTTCCGATTTTGGCGGGTGCCAAAAAAATTGTATTCCGATACGATTTAAAAAGTTTTTTTGTGCGGCAGTTTAAAATACCCAAATATGTTTTTTTAGATTCGCCGCTGATTGCGCTTGAATCGTTTAAGAAGACAGGGGAATTGTTTGATTTAGGTTCTTTGTCGGAAAACCGAAATTTTTCGCCTTATTTTGAGTTGAAACAAGGCGAAATTAAGTTGCCGTGGTTTGTGTCTGACCGGAAATTTTATTTAAATGAAATCAACGGGAAAATGACACCGGTGTCGGATCGCGAATTTCAAGTTGATCTTGTTTCAAAGCTTGGAGGCGTGGCCGAGGGAACCGCCGTTATTAAAGGGTCACTTGCCCCTATCGAGCGGAGACTGGATGTTGAAGTTTTGATTAAAGATGGGAAATTTTCAAAAGAAAGTCAGCTTCCAATCGAATCACTCGAGGGAGATTTAAAGATAAAAGAAGATGTTCTTCAAATCGAACACCTTGAATTTATGTTCCGCGGAGTTCTCGCAAAAGTCGAAGGGCGGATTGAGAAACTGTTTTCGGAAAAACCCTTGATTGATTTAACGATTTCTTTCGGCCAAAATGAAAAGGAATCAGAAGTTAGGATTCAGCTCCATTTAGCCGATGAAAACATAAATGGATCGGTGCGGTTATTTAACCGAGAATATCGTTTTTCGGGTCATTTTTTTGTTCGCTCCGACGGCTTGTATGAAGTGGAAATGCTTGTCAATGATCTTTATCAATCGGAAACACGTTTGAATTTTAAACAGGGAATATTTGACCTTAAATTAAGCAATGAACCCCAACGCGGGGATGCGTCATTTTCAATAGCGGATTTAGCGGGACAGTTTAACTTTAAGATCGAACATTTTAAAATCTTGGGATTTGATTGGGTGACCCAAGCTATCATTTATTTTGCGCCGGATGAAAAATTATGGGCGACTGGGCGGCATACGTTTGATGTTTCATTGAAAACAGGATATCTTATTTTTCAGCAACACCCGATGAAGGATTTAGAGGCGTCCGCTCAAGTTTCACGCGAAGGAATTCAAAATATTCGGGCAATATGGGGCGACGCATCGGAGCTTGAAGGCGTTTTAAATTTTGAGCCGAAGCCTGTGATGGATGTCCGGCTGCAAATTGGGCAGATTGATTTGAAACAGTTCGGATCGTTTGGAACGCATCCGCTTTCGAGGTCAATGACAGGAACGATTTCCGGGAAAGTTGAGGCGAGAGGACCCGTCAAGAAACCGGAGTTGAAAGGTTCCGTGATGATTAATCACGGTGTTGCGGGGCGGCTTCAATATGACCGTGCAGAAGTACATTTTCAGGGAGAGTTGCCATATCTTGGGATAGAAGATTCTCGGGTGTGGGTGGGGAAAAACAGTCTGATTTTGAAAGGCGGACTTGATTTTACGCTTAAGAATTTTGTGAAAGGAATTCAAGTTGAAAGCCCGGAACACCTTCTGATTTGGAAAGGTTTGGAATTAGGATCTGAAGAAGAAATGATGGGTACGGATAAAGGTGAACAAATCGTCCGTGTGGGGGGCGGATCCAATAAAGGGATGGCTGGCGGCGCAAAGGTTGAGGCTGAATATCAGTTGAATCAGAGCGCCAGTATTCAAATGGTTGCCGGACAGGACAAAGAGAAACAGGAATATTTAACGCTTGGACCAAAAATGAAATTTTAATTATTATGGCTCGATTGGATTTTTCATTTCTTAAAAAAATAGCCAACGTCCAAAAATGGCTTGAGAATTTTGGAGACGCTTTTCTTGGTTTTTTGGAAGATACCGGCGGGATTGTGGTTCTTTTTTGGAAAACGATTGTCATGACAGTTTCAAAAACGCCCCGGTGGTATAGCACGCTCGAGCAATCTTTTAAAATCGGGGTTTTGTCACTTCCTCTTGTCATGTTGACGTCGCTTTTTACCGGCATGGTTTTGTGTTTGCAGTCGGCTTATCAGTTGAGAATTTTTGCGGCAGAGCAATTTACCGCCGATTTGGTGGCGCTTTCAGTGACTCGTGAGCTCGGGCCGGTATTGACGGCGATGATGGTCGCCGGCCGCGTTGGCGCTTCCATGGCGGCGGAGCTCGGAACGATGAAGGTGACAGAGCAAATCGATGCGTTGGATTCTCTGGCGACAAATCCGATTCATTTTCTTGTTGTGCCCCGGTTTATTGCGACGGTCAGCATGCTTTTTTTGCTGACGATTTATGCCGACCTGATTGGTATGCTTGGGGGATTTTTAGTCGCTGTTTTTAAACTTGGAATCAGTCAATATATTTATATCAATCGGTCGTTTTCAGCTTTGGTGATGAAAGATATTTATACGGGCTTAATCAAATCGGTCGTTTTCGGAGTTATTATTTCAATCGTGGGTTGTTATTACGGTTTTAAAGCGCGCGGCGGCGCGGAGGGTGTCGGCCATGCGACGACGATGGCTGTTGTTGTTTCGTTTATTTTAATTATTGTATTTGATACATTTTTCACGGCGTTATTTTACTTTGTGTTTTGATTATGATTGAAATTATCGAATTAAATAAATTTTTTAATCAACACCACGTTTTGCGCGGCGTCAATTTAAAGATTGAAACCGGAGAAACCATGGTGATTATCGGGCGATCAGGCTGCGGAAAAAGCGTTCTCTTGAAACATATCATCGGTCTCATGAAACCCGACTCCGGGAAAATTTTAATTGACGGCGTCAATATTTCCGAAATAGATGAAGCAGAAGTCAATCATTTCCGTACACAAATCGGGATGCTTTTTCAAGGGGCTGCTTTATTTGATTCACATACCGTTCGCGAGAATGTGGGATTTTCACTTTATGAACATACGCATTTGGCGGCGCAGGAAATCGACAGCCGTGTAAGAGAAAAACTTCGCTTGGTCGGGTTGAGCGGGATTGAAGACCTCATGCCTGCCGAACTTTCGGGCGGAATGAAAAAGCGAGTTGGTCTTGCGCGTGCTATTTGTACGGATCCTAAAATTATTCTTTACGATGAACCGACGACAGGCCTTGATCCGATTATGGCCGACGCCATTAATGAGCTGATTATCCGGATGCAAAAAAGGCTGCAAGTGACTTCGATTGCCGTGACGCACGATATGAGTAGCGCGTATAAAATCGGGACGAGAATTGCGATGCTTTACGACGGGAAAATAGTTGCTTTGGGAACGCCGGACGAAATTCGGCAGACGAATGATCCGCTGGTGAAACAATTCATTACCGGGTCAGCCCGCGGGCCGATTACGGCGGAAGAAACCCAAAAATATAGTGTGGTTGCAGATCAAAATGAAACCAGTGTGTGATATAATGACGGAGTCGGAGGAATTATGAATAAACCTAAAGTTGAAGTGGCGGTCGGATTATTTGTTGTTATGGCATTTATCATAGCGGCTTTAATTGTTTTTTTTGTCAGCGGGGTTTATTTATTTCGGCCGGGATACCGTTTGAGGGCCCAATTTGATTATATTGGTACGATTAATCGAGGCGCGCCTGTCCGCTTTTCCGGAGTGCGTGTGGGCGAGGTGCTTTCCTTTAAAATTATAAAGAATGAGAAAGCGGCCGAACCGGAGCGGATTGAAATCACTCTTTTTATTCAGGAAGGGGTTGTGGTTCGCGAGAATTACCCGATCAGTATTCGCGGAACTTTTATCATGAGCGAACCCAATATTGAAATTACGCCGGTACCGGGTGATGGGCGGATTTTGAAAGACGGTGATGTTGTGAAAAATGGGGTTGTGCCGATTTCTACGGACGATATGATCAACCGTATGGATCAAACCTCAAAAAAGATTGATTCCTTGCTTGCCGACGTCGGCGATATTTTTGAGGATGCGGATATGAAAAATGTTTTAAAAGATTCCCTTAAAAATATGAATTCGGTCTTGGCATCTATGAACATTATTATGGTCGGCCATGAAGATGAATTCCAAAATACCGTAAAAGGTATGAACAAGGTTTCTAATCAGTTGTCCGAATTGCTTGGAAAGATTAACAGGGCGGAGGGAACGCTTGGGAAATTGGTCGTCGAGGACGAAGTTTATAATGATTTAAGAGATTTTGTGGAAGAAATCAAGAAGCATCCTTGGAGGCTCTTTAAGAAAAGTTAAATTTTCTGGAGGGGCTTATCAGGGCGTTGTTCATTATTATTTAATATTAATACTCAATATTATTATTTTCGGTAACCGGTTGGTTGATCGGAAAAAGGCTTTTTAATTGTTATCATATTAATCAAATCATGATTTCGGTGATGCCTATGTGGCAACAAGAAAGCTTAGATTTTCCGTATGCAAAATTAGCCGTTCGTGGCGGTTGCCGGTTGGATAAAGAAAGGCAGGTGGATTTATATGATTATTCTACTTCGTTTTCTTATTTTACTTGCATTTGTCGGAATTGGACATTATTTTTCGCTTCAATATTTCTCCAGCGATTTATCAGACCAGTTTCCGTGGCTCGGGATGGTGTTTGGGGCACTGACAGGATTTGCAGTTATTCTTATTGATCTTTATTTTAAGAAAATTACTGTCCGCAATATTCTCTCCGTGATTCTGGGCGCCGGCCTCGGTTTAGCGGTCCATTATCTTCTGATGGGAGTGATCCATTACCTTTTGCCGGATCAAACATACCTCAACCAAGTTGGAATTGTGACGGCGGCGATATTTTCGTATCTTGGGGCGATTACCATTTTGCGCGGGCAGGATGAATTTGTCATGATGATTCCGTTCGTCAAACTGGTGAATAAAGGAATTAAAGAAGATATCATTCTCCTTGATACGAGTGTCATTATTGACGGCCGTATCGCAGATATATGCGAAACCGGATTTATTAACGGGAAGCTTTATCTGCCGCGGTTTGTCCTGAAAGAGCTCCAACTGATTGCTGACTCGTCAGATTCTATGAAGCGAAGCCGTGGCCGCCGCGGACTTGATATTTTGAACCGGATGAAAACGAATACGATAATTGAAATTAAAATCAGTGAAACGGACTATGAAGAAGTGAATACGGTCGACGCAAAATTAGTGAAGATGGGAATTGAAGTGGGCGCGAAAGTGCTAACGAATGATTACAATTTGAATAAAGTGGCTGAACTTCAGGGCGTTCAGGTCCTTAATATTAATGAACTCGCGAATGCCCTGAAGCCGATTGTGATTCCTGGAGAGATTTTACAAGTCAGAGTGTTAAAGGAAGGTAAGGAACATGACCAGGGTGTTGCGTATTTGGATGACGGAACGATGGTGGTTGTAGATAACGGCCGTAAACGGATCGGGCAGAATCTTGCCGTGACCGTTACCAGCGTCCTTCAAACGCAAGCCGGGCGCATGATTTTTGCTAAGACCAGTGATGAAGCAGCAGATTAGCGTTATCATTCCGGCTGCCGGAGCGAGCTTGCGTTTTCTGAAGTGGCAGCAGGAAAATATAACCTCAAAGATATATTCCGAACTCCTCGGAAGACCTTTAATTTCGCATTCCCTGGCTGTTTTTAATGAGCTTCCCGAGGTTTCAGAAATTGTGATTGCCATTCCCAAGGGTGAAGCCGGTCAATTCAAAAAATTGATTCTTTCGCCTTTGCGGATCAGGAAAAAAGTAAGCCTTGTGACAGGCGGAAAAACTCGTACTGAATCCGTGTGGAACGCACTCGTTTGTGTTTCAAAGAAAAGCCGTTTTGTTTGTATCCACGATGCGGCGCGTCCCATGATTCAACCGGGTTGGCTCATGAAACTTGCGAATAAGATCGGAAGCGCGGACGGAATTGTTTTGGGCGCGGCTATGGTCCCTACAATAAAGGAATTGAATGCCGGGACAAAGCTTGTCCGGAAAACCCTTGATCGGTCGCAGCTCTTCGAGGCACAAACCCCGCAACTGATCTGTAAAAATAAGCTGATGGAAGCCTACCGGAAACTTGGACAGGCCGCTTTTCAGGTGACAGATGATGCTTCGCTGATTGAGGCGATTGGTGGTAAAATAAAAACCTATATTCAGCCGGATCCGAATCTTAAAGTAACGACGTATCAGGATTTAATATTGATCAGGAAAATCATGGATGGCTCTTGCAAATTAAAATTTGGTTTCGGTTGTGATCTTCACCGGCTTGCACCGAACCGGAAATTTTATTTGGGGGGTATTCAAATTCCTTCGCGAGTCGGGCCGGTTGGACACTCGGACGGCGATCCGCTTTTACATGCGATGACCGACGGTGTTTTGGGCGCGATGGGAGAAGGCGATATCGGTGATTTTTTTTCTGACCGGGATCCACGATGGAAAAATATGAGGAGTATCAAATTTTTGAATGAAGCGCTTCGGCTCGCCCGATCCAAAGGATATGTTCCTTTTCAAGTGGATGCGAATATTGTTTTGGAAAAACCGAAGCTGGGCAAAAAGAAGAGAGAAATTGGAACTTATCTGGCGAAAATTCTTTCATTAAATAAGGAACAAGTGAATATCAAGGCAAAAACGGCGGAAGGATTGGGACCGGAAGGCGCAGGGGAAGCAGTTTCCTGCCATGCTTTGATTGTGATGAAATCGGTTGGAGGATTGAAATGACGATTCGAGTTCGTTTTGCCCCGTCCCCGACGGGTTATTTACATATCGGAAATATCCGGACAGCGTTATTTAATTATTTGTTCGCGCGCCACAATCAAGGCACCTTTATTTTAAGGATTGAAGACACGGATGTCGAGCGTTCCCGCAAGGAATATGCGGACGCGATTTTGAAGGATTTAAAACTTCTCGGGATGGATTGGGATGAAGGGCCGTTTTATCAATCCGAACGGCTTTCGATTTATCAGGAGCATCTGGAAAAATTGGAAAAGCAGGGCAAGACCTATCTTTGTTATTGTTCCCAGGACGAACTCAAAGCCCGCCGGAAAGAAGCGCTGGCTTTAAAGCAGCCCGCAAAATATGACGGCCGTTGCCGGACATTGAGCAATGAAGAAAAAAAACGGCGGATCGATCAGGGGATTAAGCCGACGGTTCGTTTTCGGGTGGACGAGACAGAACCGATCATTGTCCATGATTTGATTCGCGGAGAAGTGCGGTTTGATCCGCAGGAAATCGGAGACTTTGTGATTATGAGGCCTGACCCGCGCGGAGGAGACGCGTTTATGCCGACATTTCATATGTCCGTTTGTATTGATGACGGTTTGATGGGCATTACGCATGTGATCCGGGGAGACGACCATCTTTCCAATTCGCCGCGCCACGTGCTTTTATTTAAAGCGTTTGGGTATCAAGTTCCGCAGTTTGCGCATCTTTCGCTCATTCACGGGCCCGGCGGTGAGCCGCTCTCTAAGCGGTTTGGTGCCGTAACGATTCCGGAATTTGTGGATGATCGCGGTTATCTGCCGGAAGCGTTTTGTAATTACCTCGCGCTTTTGGGGTGGTCTCCGAAAGACAACCGGGAAATTTTTTCATTTAAAGAATTGATTGAGGCGTTTGATATTGCGAACATGACCCATCACCCTGCGATTTTTTCGGAAGATAAATTGATCTGGGTGAATATGGAGCATCTGAAAAATCTTTCTCCGGAAGATTATTTAACGCGAGCCTTGGAATTTTTGCGAAGTAATCACTTTTATATCAAAAATGAAGAAATGATTAAACCGGTGCTGCTTGGTATTCAACAAAATATCCACAGGTTTGACGATCTTCCCAAAGTGCTTGCCTTTTTGAATGATGTCAATTTCCGGGCACGGCTCCAGGAACAAGTCATGGCGGGTGCGGGGAATGAAGTGTTTGATATTCTGAAAGAAGGGCGGCCTGTGGTTTTAGCGGCAAAATCGGTTTTAGAAAAAGTAGGAAGCCAGGGGGAAGCTTTACTTAATGAGCTTATCAGCGAAGTTCAGAAAATAACGCCCGAAAAAGGGAAAAAACTTTATTTGCCGATTCGTGCGGCAATCACAGCGGAAGCGCACGGCATGGAACTCAAGAAAGTTTTTGAATTATTAGATAAAGAAACCTTATTCAGCCGGTTTGAATATACCACGCATTTAACGACGACAAAATGAACATTCAATTCCACAATACGCTTTCCGGAAAAAAAGAAGATTTTCAGCCGATTCGCGCCGGCGAAATTTTAATGTATACCTGCGGGCCGACGGTTTACGATTATGCGCATATCGGAAATTTCAGGACGTTTGTATTTGAGGATTTGCTGCACCGGTTTTTAGAATTTCACTTTCGCGAAATTAAAGATTTTAAAGTCAATCACGTGATGAATATTACCGATGTGGATGATAAAACGATTGCGGGCGCGAACCGTGACGGAATTCCATTGGCCCAATATACCAAGAAATATGAAGACGCCTTTATCGAGGATTTGAAGACGCTCAATATCAAGCTCCCGACAGTCATGCCGCACGCGGCTGATGAAAAAGAAATTCAAAGCATGATTCAACTCGTGGCAAAACTGATTGGAAATAACCACGCTTATGTGAAGGAAGGATCTGTTTACTTCCGGATTTCTGAATTTAAAAATTACGGAAAATTGTCCAAAAAGGATTTGGCGCAGAACATTACCGGCGCGCGCGTGGATGTGGATGAATATGATAAGGAAGTGGGCGCGGATTTTGTGTTGTGGAAAGCAACGAAAGAGGGCGAACCCAGCTGGGATTCTCCGTGGGGCAAAGGCCGCCCGGGCTGGCATCTGGAATGTTCCAGCATGAGTATGAAGCATTTGGCAGAAACCATTGATATTCATGCCGGCGGCGAGGATCTGATCTTTCCTCACCATGAAAATGAAATTGCGCAATCCGAAGCGGCGACCGGGAAACCGTTTGTGAAATACTGGCTTCATGCTAAACATTTATTGGTAAACGGCGAAAAAATGTCAAAGTCGAAGGGGAATTTCTTTACGCTTCGCGATTTGCTGGCAAAGAAAGACAAATCCGGAAAATTTTATGACAAGATGGCCATAAAATATGCATTGTTATCTACGCATTATAGAACGCAATTAAATTTCACCTTTGAATTGCTTGAAGAAGCTAAGGAAAATATTAAAAAATTGGATGATTGCTATTTCAAGTGTTTAAGTGTTGCTGCCTTGGGAGTAGAGAGAGAAGCCAATGTAGCCAGTAAAAAAGATTTTGAAAATCACCCCAAACTTTCTGGCCTCAGAGAATATACAACAAAAATGGCAGAAGCCTTACAGGACGATCTTAATATCTCAGTTGCATTGGCGAATTTGTTTGAAGTTTTAAGGGAAATTAATTCGTGGTTTCCCGGAAGTATAGCCATTGATGGAAGCCAGCTCCGAGGTGTTATCTTTTTCTTTAAATTGATAGATGATTTGTTTGGCTTGGATGTTTCTGTTATTAATTCGGTTCCTGAAAGAGTAATTGAGATGCTGATGAAGATAATTGAATTTCGAAGAAAGAAAGAGTTTGGTCCGGCTGATCAGATTCGTAAACAAATTAATGATGAAACAGGTTGGCTGGTTAAAGACGGTCGACCGGGCGAGCCGTCGACGGTAAAGAAAAAACGAAGAACGTGGGATTGATTTGAGCTGATTGTCATTCTGTATTGTTAAGAAACATAACCGTAAATCGATTCGTTTGAAACATTATGATTATTCTGAGGCGGGATCGTATTTTGTAACCGTATGTACGCAGCATAGGGAATGTTTGTTTGGAGAAGTTATGAATGGGAAGATGGAGCTAAATGATGTTGGGGGGATGGTTAAAGAATTGTGGTTGAAGTTGCAAGAAAAATTCCATATAGAACGTGATGTTTTTGAGATTATGCCAAATCATGTGCACGGAATCGTATCAATCGTAGGGGCGAACCCATGTGTTCGCCCTGGTCTTGATTCCGGTACAATGGTAAACGATCCCCGTTCAGGGCAGACACGTGGGTCTGCCCCTACCATTGGCACCATCGTTCAATGGTTTAAGACCATGACAACGAATGCGTACATAAATGGGGTCCGAAAATCAGGTTGGAAACCATTTCCTGGTAAATTCTGGCAACGGAATTATTACGAGCGCGTGATTCAAAACGAAAAAGAATTACTGGAAACAAGAGAATATATTCAACAAAATCCATTAAAATGGGATACCGATCCCGAACATCCGGATCACATATGAAAAAAGGAATATTCATTACCTTTGAAGGAGGGGAAGGAAGCGGGAAAAGTACGCACATTGCATGCGCTGCCGATTATCTCCGGAAAAAAAAGAAAAAGGTTCTAGTAGTGCGCGATCCCGGTAGCACGCAGATCAGCGAAGCGATCCGCGCGATTTTGCTTGATAGCAAAAATCAGGAAATGGCGATGGAGACGGAGCTTTTCCTTTATCTTGCCGCACGGGCTCAATTTGTGAAAGAAATGATTATGCCGGCGCTTCAAAAAGGGATGGTGGTGATTAGTGACCGCTTTGAAGATTCAACTGTTGTGTATCAAGGGTTTGCCGGCGGGATCTCGCCGAAACGGATTCAGAAAATTGTTCCCGAGGCGCGCGGGAATCTTGTCCCCCAATTGACATTTCTATTGGATGTGAGCGTTGAAGAAGGCTTGAGGCGAGCCGGCCGGACAGACAGGATGGAACAGAAATCCGTTGCGTTTCATGAAAAAATCCGGCGCGGATATCTTGCATTAGCGCGAAAAAACAGGAAGCGTTTTATGGTGATTGCGACCGAAGCACCGTTTGACAAGGTGAGAAAAAAAATCGAGGAAGGATTAGACCGTGCTATCGCGTGATTTAATTGATCGGGAAATTTACGGGCGGCTCACTGAGCAGATCAGGAAATCAAAATGCGCCACCACGTATCTTTTCACAGGGGAAGAAGAAGAAAAGAAGAAGGCGCTTGCCCGCGCTTTTGCGAAGGCGCTTAATTGTGAGAATCAAAGTTTCGATTTGGAATGCACCTGCGATATTTGCAGAAGGATTGATGACGGCAATTTCTCTGATGTGACATGGTATGGTTTGGACGAAGAAATCAATTCGCTCAAAATCGGGCAGATACGCGAGTTTATTCATCAGCTTGGGCTGAAGCCGGTTGAAGGGAAAACGAAAGTGTTTATTTTTAACCAAGCTGAACTTCTCACGCCGGACGCTCAAAATGCACTTCTGAAGAGTTTGGAAGAGCCGCCGCCGGGCAACGTGATTATTTTACTTGTTCCCCATGCGCGAAATCTTTTTGATACGATTATTTCCAGAGCGGTGGAAGTGAAAGTTCTTCCATTTAAAGACGAAGAACTTTCGCAAATTCTCATAGATGAGGGAATCGCCCCGAGCGAAGCGGATTATTTGGCGAGAATTTCGAGAGGGAATTTGAAATATGCGCGAAAAGCGCATGACCAAGAATGGTTTGAAGAAAGGAAACAATGGGTTAGCCATCTTAGCCGCGATCCGATTTCTTTTCTGGATCAATTCACCTCATCGAAACGGGATCAGGCACTTGAGGTTTATGATTTTTTAATTGAATGGTCGCGCGATCTCCTTGTCACGCATGCCTCCGGCGGGCGAAGTATATTAATTTATGCCGAGCAGTTGTATCCGTTCGAACAGCTTGTCAGTCAAAAAGATTTCGACTCACTGTTTGAACTATTTGAAAATTTAACGATGTTGAGAAAATCGATTGATGAAAACGGCAATGTTAAATTGACGTTAACGCAGACTCAAGTGGTGTTGGAAAGGTTCCTGAAAACATGAAAAAACCATATTACATTACGACTCCGATCTATTATGTGAATGCGAGTCCGCATATCGGGCATGCCTATACAACCGTCCTTTGCGATACGTTTGCGCGCTTCCATCGATTCATGGGGGAAGAAACATTTTATTTGACGGGAACGGATGAGCACGGCGCGAAAGTTGAGAAAGCCGCGCGCGAACAGGGCAAAGATCCGAAAACCTATGTAGACGGAATCGTTCCGAGATTTAAAGATTTATGGAAATTGCTCGGAATCGAATATGATTATTTTATCCGGACGACGGATGAAAATCATCAACGAACCGTTCAAAACATTTTACGGGATTTAGAAGCGAAAGGCGATATTTATACGAGCAAATATAAAGGCTGGTATTGCGTTCCTTGTGAATCGTTTTGGACGAAACTGCAGCTTGTGGACGGGAAATGTCCGGATTGTCACAGGGAGGTTCAGGAGCTTGAGGAAGAAAATTATTTTTTCAAAATGGCAAAATATCAAACATGGTTAATGGACTACATCGAAAACCATCCCGGTTTTGTCCGCCCCGAAATTCGAAGAAATGAAATTTTGGGATTCCTGAAGGAGCCGCTTGAAGACCTTTGCATTACGCGGCCGCGAACTCGGCTCGGCTGGGGAATCGATTACCCGAATTCAAAAGATCATGTGATTTATGTTTGGTTTGATGCCCTCATAAATTATGTCAGTGCAATCGGTTACACGATTGACGACAAAAAGTTCAACCGGTATTGGCCGGTGGATGCGCATATGATTGGAAAAGATATTCTCCGTCAGCATGCTGTTTATTGGCCCATTATGTTAAAGGCGATGGGCGTTGAAATGCCGAAAATGGTGTTGGCGCACGGCTGGTGGACGATGGGCGGGGCGAAAGTGTCCAAGTCGCGCGGAAACACAGTTGATCCGGTGGAGTTGGTGAAGAAATACGGAATCGATGCGTTCCGGTATTTTCTGTTGCGGGAAGTAACTCTTGGCCTTGATGGCGCATTTTCGGAAGATTTGCTTGCCGAGCGTTACACCAGTGATCTTGCAAACGATCTCGGCAATCTATGGTTCCGGCTTGCGTCGATGCTTGGAAAGTATTTTGAAGGGAAAATTCCTGCTTGCGCCGGAGATGCACTCTTGTCGTCTGAAAAACCTAATTTGGTGAATTTATATCATAATGTGGAAAGTGCAATGTTGGATTACGACCCAAGAAGTGCAGTATCATATATTTGGGCGGCGATTACACGATTAAATGGTGCAATCGAATATAATAAACCGTGGGTGTTGGCGAAGGATCCCGCAAAGAGAGAGGAACTTGCGCGATTTCTTGTGATGTTGGGAGAGTGGCTTGCGCATACTGCGGTTTTATTGCTTCCGTTTTTGCCTCATACGGCCCAGCAAATTTTGGAACGGTTTAAATTGAAAACAGATTGGACGATCGAAAACGAGGATGATTTCGGAGCTTTATTTTTAAAAGCCGGAACACCCGTTGAGCGCGGTGATGCGCTTTTCCCGCGGCTTGAAGAGATGAAGTAGGTTTTGTTAAAAAGACGAATGCATCGTAGGGGCGGGTTTAAAACCCGCCCCTACAATTTTATTATGTGGTAAATATGCTTTTAATTGATACCCATACACATCTTCAGTTCCCCGACTTTGAAAAAGATATTGATCAAATCATTTTTCGTGCCAATACGGCTGGTGTGAAAATATTGATTAATGTCGGGTCGGATTTGGCTGCGTCACGGAAAGCGGTTGAAATGGCCGAACGATATGAAAATGCTTTCGCGGCCGTCGGGATTCATCCGCATGATGCAAAAGAATTCTCGGAAGCTTCTTTTGCAGAAATCGAACGGATGGCCGAACATCCGAAAGTCGTAGCGATCGGAGAAATCGGGCTCGATTATTACCGCAATCTTTCGTCCCAGCAAATTCAAAAAGAGGTCGTGGTCCGGTTCTTGGAGCTTGCCAAGAAAAAGAATTTACCGATTGTTTTACATATTCGCGATGCATATCCCGAAATGATCGCAATCCTTAAGGAAAATTGCGAGCAACCGGTGAAAGGGGTTTGTCATTGTTTTTCGGGGACACGTTCGCATGCCGAGGAAATGCTGCGTCTCGGACTTTATATTTCGTTTTCCGGGCCGGTCACGTATAAGAAAAATGATGAGTTAAGGGAAATTGCGAAAATGTGTCCGAACGACCGGATTTTAATTGAAACCGACGCACCGTATCTTCCTCCGGAAGGGTTTCGCGGTAAACGGAATGAACCTGCATTTTTACTGAAGACGGCGCAATGTATTTCGGAATTGAAACAAATGCCGCTTGAAGCATTCGCCAATACAACGGCGCAGAACGCAATTCGTGTTTTTGGTCTTCCTCCCAATATAGAAGATGACAGACGAGGGATATCTGAATGAAACAATTTTTTCTGGAAATATTCTTGATGTTCCGGAAAGAGAAACTTTATCTTTTCCTATTGATGGCGCTCCTTGTTTTTTATGGAGTTGTGCTGGCAGGAAACCATGTTTTTGTTAAAAAAGAAAAACAGGAGCCTTCGAATAAAATCATAGAAACTCAAGGTCAGAGTCGAGTCAAAACCCAAAAAGAAGTTAAAAAGGAAGATTTGCTTGATTCAAAAATGATCAGCAAAAAATTGGAAGAAAATCCGGAGCTTTGGAAACCAATTCGGATTTTAGCGCTCACAACATTCGGTATTTTTTTGGCGGGAATATCGCTTAATTTTTTTGCGATGCATCGCTTCGTTAAACAACGGGAGCTTGTCTCGCGGGCAGGTGACGTTCTGCATATTTCCTGGGGCAGTTCAGAAATTGTCCAAGTGATTTTGCTTTTTATTTGTTTCGGGGTGGTGCTCAATTTAACGGTGTCTCTTTTTAAACTTATATTCGGCAGCCCAGCGGATTCGTTTGGGTTTATTTTGCTCCATACACTGTCAATCGATTTATTATTAGTGTTTTTTATTGTTAATCGGGTGAGGAAAAGCGGAGCGAGGGTAAAGGATTTATTGGGATTTACCTGGAGGAAAATTCCGCTACGCGAAATTTCGGTTGGATTTTTAACATATCTTGCGATTTTGCCGGCCGTTCTGGGGCTTTTGATGGTGCTTGTGTATTTATCAAATAAATTTTCGTATCAGCCCCCTCCTCACCCTTTGGTGAATTTGTTTATGAGTGAAGAAGCGAATTCGCCGATCATTATGGGATTATCCCTTGTTCTCGCTTGCCTTGTAGGGCCAATCGTGGAAGAGATATTTTTTCGCGGATTTCTTTATCCGGCGATTCGGAAATATGGCGGAACCGGCTGCCCTTGCGCTACTCTGAAACGAAATTTAATTTTGGATGAAAGCGCAAAGACTGTACTGATTTCCGATAAATATCCCCATAGATATTTAAATGGGAATCAGTGCTGGGCCATGGTTGTTTCGGCCGGGCTGTTTGCGGCTCTTCACGAAAATATTTTTTCGTTTCTTCCTATCTTTCTTTTAGGTCTTGCGTTATGTTATCTGTACGAAAAACGTTCAAGCGTGCTGGCCTGTATTTCGCTTCACGTGGTGCATAATAGCTTGTTTGTCGGATATTTCTTTTTGGTTAAAAATTTATTAACTTGAGTTCTGCCAATTTTATGGCGTAATAATTATAACTTTTTGACAATAAATGAGTTGTCATCCCCGAATGCAGCGAAGCAGCACTGCTCCGCATGTGTTTTTATCGGGGATCTATGTTTTTTCTGGATTCCCGCTTACCCCGGAAAAACCGGGGCCGGTCCTTTCTTTCCCAAGGGAAACTTGCGGGAATGACAGAGAAGTGCAGAACTCAAGTTATTAATTTAGAGAGGAAATCTCAATGGGGTTAGTAGGTTGGATTCTTATTTTCCTCGGAACCGTCATGATTCATGAAGTTGCGCACGGTGCCGTGGCGTATCTTTGCGGTGACCGGACCGCGAAGATCATGGGACGGCTTTCTTTGAATCCACTGAAACATATCGATTGGTTTTGGACAGTGGCGTTTCCCGCCATGCTTTTTATTTCGACGGGCGGACGATTTATGATCGGGATGGCAAAGCCTGTTCCGGTCAATTTTAGTGCGCTTCATCATCCGAAACGGGATATGATTTGGGTGGCACTTGCGGGCCCTCTGGCCAATGTGGTTTTGGCCAAATTTTTACTTGTCGGTTATCAGCTGACGGGATTTATATTTTTCCTTTACGGAGTTTATTTTAGTTTGGGGCTTGCTGTTTTTAATATGCTTCCGATTCCTCCTCTGGACGGTTCTCGTGTCGCGGCCGGGCTTTTGCCGCGTCCGCTTGATTACTATTATTTGAAAACGGAACCGTATGGTTTTTTGATCGTTATGGTTCTTTATTTTACAGGGTTTGTATATTATTGGATCATTCCCGGAATTAATTTGCTTGCGCAATTCTTAAATGCACCCATGATGCGGTTGTGAGGAAAGTTGAATGTGTGAATTTTCCGCCATACAGCGCGGACGGATCCGCCAACGATTTGTGGCGGAGATACCCGTGAAGGCGGGGATATATGAACATGGATTCCCGCCTAAAGCATGCGGGAATGACAAAAAGGAAGATATGGGAAAAACACTGAAATCGATCGGCGAATTTGCCCTGATCGATCGGCTTCGAAAAGTTTTTCCGGCCGGGAAAGATGTAATTTGTGGTATCGGAGATGATGCCGCGGTCTATTCGGCTTCAAAAAACCGTTATCAACTGCTTGCCATTGACACGATTGTTGAAGACATTGATTTTGAGATCAGGAAAATCCCGCCGGAAATGATAGGAAGAAAAGCGCTTGCAATTAATTTAAGCGATATTGCGGCGATGGGCGGAATTCCGAAAATCGCGGTGGTTAGTTTAGTTTTGCCGGCGAAAACACAAGTTCAATTTATTGAACGGTTTGCGGACGGCCTGAAAAAGCTTGCGAAACAATACAACGTTTCGATAGTCGGCGGTGATTTGTCGCGAGGACCGTGCTTGTGTGCGACGGTTGCTATTACGGGTGAAATTGATCCCGGGCATGTCATATTGAGGAAGGGATCAAAGCCGGGAGATTTAATTTTTGTGACCGGAAGTTTGGGCGGCTCGATTCTGGGGAAACATTTCCAGCTAACACCACGGGTGGCTGAAGGGCAGTTTCTCTCGGAATTCGGGATTTCCGCTATGATTGACATCTCAGACGGTTTGATCCAGGATTTAAATCATTTGATTTCCGGAAACCGGCTGGGATATGTTTTGGATGAACGTAAAATTCCGATTTCCGAAGCAGCCAAGCGCTTAAGCCGGAAAGACCGGAAAAGCGGCCTTCATCACGCTTTTTACGACGGAGAAGACTTTGAGCTATTATTTACGGTCGCGCGGAAGAAAAAAGAGCAATTGGAGCGTTTATGGAAACGTCTTTTTTGCACGCCATTAACCCACATTGGCGAGGTCGTGGAAAATTCACGCTCTAAACCCTATTTGATTAAAAAGGCCGGCTACCAACATTTTTAATATGAAAATGAATCAACTTTGGCATACAAAATCCGCAAAAGAAACCGTTTCTTGCGGTCGCGGGATTGCGAAATTGCTTATTCCGGGAGATGTCCTTGCCTTGATCGGTGATTTGGGAAGTGGGAAAACAACCTTCGTAAAAGGGCTGGCAGCCGGTTTAGGGATTGCGGATATGCGGCTCGTCAAAAGCCCCACATTCGTCATTTTTCATATTTACCAGGCGGATACGCCGATCTATCACTTCGATTTATATCGCCTTGAGACAGAAGCGGATTTGGATGATATTGGGTTTGATGAGTTTTTATCTGACCGGAATGCGATATCGGTGGTTGAGTGGGCGGACCGAATTCCTTCGATATCGGAACGCGCGACTGTAACGGTTGAAATTTCAGTCGACAACGAAAAAGAAAGAACGATTCGTTTGTATAGAGGGTTGTTGGCCCGAAACTTGACGACGAACATTCAGGGTGAATGATGGAAAAGATTCGCAATATTTTAGCTGTTGATACGTCTTCCCGTGTTTTATCCGTTGGGATTTCTCAGAACGGAGAGTCGGTTTTCGAAACGAATTTGGAGGGAACACCGCGGCATTCCGAGCAGTTGATTGATCTCATCCAGCACGGACTTGAAACGGTTCACCTGAAGAAGAATGATCTGACTCATTTCGTGTGGGGGCTTGGGCCGGGTTCGTTTACAGGGTTACGGATCGGCTGCGCTTTCCTTAAGGGGTTTTCTTTAGGGTGCCAGAAGCCTGTTTTTGGCGTTTCAAGCCTCGATGCGATTGCGCTCGGTTCCGGAATTATTTCCGGAGAATTAGCGGTTTGTGTTGATGCCCGGAGGGAAAAAATTTATACTGCTATCTATAAATTCCAAAATGGAAGTCCGGAAAAAATACTTCCGGAATCTGTTTTGTCGTTTGAAGAGCTTTCAAAAGAAATTCGTCCCGGAATGATTGTCACCGGTGATTCGATTTTGAATTATCATATTCGATTTCGAAATGCATTTGCTGATCAAGTTGAACTGATGCAGCCGATGTTTTGGTATCCAAAAGCATCGTTGATGATTCGTTTGTTTGAAACATGGCCGGAACGGACGAAGAAATTGACACTTCGCATGATGGTTCCGATGTATCTGAGACGATCGGAAGCGGAAGAAAAACTTTCAGAAAAACAAAAAAGGTAAAATATGGCGACGGCAACCGTTGAACAAAAGCTTGAGGTCGATAAGCTTTCAACATGGCTTGAAATCAATCGTGATGCTGTGACGCATAATTTAGATCGAATTTACAGATGGATCATGCCCGGTGCTGAAATTCTCGCCGTCATTAAGTCAAACGCTTACGGCCATGGGTTGATTGAAATAGCGCGTGCGGCGGCTGATCATGCGGCGTATTTCGGAGTTTCTCATATTTCGGAAGCGCTTGTGCTGAGGCAGCTTTATTTGGAAAAACCTATTCTGTTATTTGGGATTCCGCCTGAGCGCGATGTCGAAACGGCAATCCGTTCAAAAATTACACTTTCCGTTTCGAGTTTGAGTGAAGCAGAATTAATTTCCAATATAGCAAATAAACTTTCGAAGTCCGTCAATGTGCACATCAAAATAGATACCGGCATGGGGCGCCTCGGAATCCGGTGGCCGGAAGCGGTTTCTAACATCCGTCAAATCGCCGCGCTTGATTCGATTCATTTAGAAGGGATTTATACCCATTTTCCGGAAGGTGCGAGTGATCAAGACTCATTCACGATGCAACAAATCAAAGTTTTCATGGATATTATCGACGAAGCTTCGGGAAAAGGAATACATTTTGCGTACCGGCACGCGGCAAACAGTCTCGGGATTTTAAATTACAAAGAGTCACATTTAAATTTAGTCCGGCCCGGGATTACATTATATGGAATCAAACCAAGTTCCGGAATGATGTCCAAAATTCCGCTCAAGCCGGTTCTCTCCTGGCGTGCGCGGATTATTTTGGTCAAGAAACTAAAAACAGGCGAATCGACGGGTTATAACCGCTTATACAAGGCTTCTCATGATACGACGATCGGCATTCTTCCCGTTGGGTATAGTCACGGTTATCCGTTTGCTTTGTCGAATCGGGGGTTGGTATTGTACCGGGGAAAACGGTATCCGATTGCCGGGCAAGTTTCGATGGATTATGTGGCGGTTGATTTCGGGGCCGATATGGATGATATTCATGCGGGTGAAGTTGTGACATTACTTGGCTCGGATGGGGATGATGCGGTGACGGCTGAAATACTTGCCGAACGGGCAGGCACAATCCCTTATGTGATTGTAACGCAACTCAATTTGGCGCTTCCGCGGTTTCTTGTTTGAATGTTATGAAATTCAGGATTCTCCATTACGGTTTACTGGATTCAACCAATAATCTTGCATTAATATTAGCGAAAGAAGGCGCTTCGGAAGGAACGGTTGTTTGTGCGGATTACCAGTCGAAAGGCAGAGGCCGTTTTGACAGAAAATGGGTTTCGCCGAGAAGGAAAAATCTTTTATTTTCAGTTATTTTGCGGCCGTGCGTGAAGGTTTCGCGGGCGCCATTATTAACGATACTTGCAGCACAAGTTTTAGTGGATGTGCTCACGCGGAAATTTGGGTTACCGGCTAAAATTAAGAGACCGAATGATGTTTTGGTGAATCAGAGGAAAATAGCCGGAATTTTAACAGAATCAGCTGCGACCTCGAATTCTATTGATCATGTTATTTTAGGGGTGGGATTGAATGTTAATTCAAAAAAAAGAGAACTACTTAAAGCTGCGACGTCCATATACGAAGAAACGAAACGTATTTCTAACCGGGAAGAGTTGTTAAATAGTTTCTTATCGGAATTTGAAGGACGCTATCGGGTTTGGCTTACTTCCGCTCAAGGGTAAATGACAGTTATGAATAAGCAGAAAAATAGAGACATAATCAGGGTTCTCGCCATAGACATAGGGAATTCCACCCTTTCATACGGTTTTTTCCAGTCTAAGAAGTTGGTAAAAACCGGGTTTTTCTCAATTGTGGATATTAGGAATTACATAATCCCAAAATTATTCAATAATATAATAGAAAATGGAGCAAATAGCAATAGCTTACAGGTAATAATAAGTAGCGTTGTCCCAGAAATTACTAAAAAAGTCATAGCTCTTATAAAAAAGTCAGATCAGCTTATATCGGTTTATGTTATTGGTCAAAATGTCTGTTTAAGTGTTCCTATGAAATATAATCGGAAGAATATAGGTGCGGATCGCATTGTCAATATATATGGAGGCCTCAAACTATACCGGCAGCCTTTCCTTATGATTGATTTTGGAACGGCGATTACTTTTGATTACGTATCCAAGAAAGGGGTTTTTGAGGGCGGATTGATTGTGCCAGGCGTTCACCTTTCCTTTAACGCTTTGAAAAATCAAGCAGCCCTGATCCCTGATTTCAAACAATTGCAAGCAGTCCGTTCCTTGATTGGGCATGATACAAAGGCAGCACTTTCATCCGGCCTGCTCAATGGATTCGGCGCTCTTGCCGATGGTTTAATAAGCCGGTTTCATAGTTGGTATGGTAAAATGACAGTAATTGGAACGGGGGGATTTGTTACCAAAATAAAGCCGTATGTGACAGGTTTTGATATCATCGATCCTCTTCATACCATCCGCTCATTAGAAATCATTTATCAGAACGAAGTCAGTAAAAAAGAGGAAATACTATGACAGAAACGATAAAAAAGAGCCGAAGCTTTTTTTCTTTTCTCAGGAACGATCCTCCACAACGGTATTACGTGGGCATGCATTTTTTATGCTTGTCCGCCATGATGGTGGTCTTGTTTGTGATCTTGAATCAGGAATTTCAGAAATTTATTACTTCTGTTGACACAATCAATATATCAGCCCAATCATTTAAAGTGCATTTGGGCGATTTATATTCTTCCATTTTTGTAAAAGCAATAATGTTATTTCTTGTTGGCTATGGGGTCAGCGTTCTTGTGGGGCTCCTATTTTTACATCATGTGACGGGCCCGATGATCCGCGTCCGTGCGATTTTGGATGCCCTTTCGCGGGGTCAATTTCCAGCGGGAATGATTCAATTCCGGCAGGGTGATTTTTCGAAGGAGATTGCCTTGTCGCTAAGCCGCTTGATCGATTTTTTAAGCCGATCGCGGACTTCGATTTCCGGAGAGAAAAAAGAAGATCATTAATATAATATAAATGGTATTTGTTTAGCGTTTGAAGTTATTATCTGTGGAGGCTTTAACGTTTTGTCATTCCCGCGAAAGCGGGAATCCAGAAAAAATACTGGATACCCGCTTAAAACTTGCGGGCATAACACGAATGGAAACTGCCGTTACTTCAAAACGCCAAGCAAATATTTATATTTAAAAGAAGAGTGATTTTATGGAAAAACAAAAAAGGCGGCGGACGTTAGGACTTAAAATTGTTACGGCTGCACAGAAATATTTTGTGTTGCTCGAGTTCTTTCTATTGATGTGCACTATGGTTTATTTACTTTATTTGATTTTTGGGACCATTTCCGATTCTACGCAGCAATTGATTCCGAATGATCATCCGGAATTCGCCGATGTGATGGATCGGCTTAGATATCTTCTTTTGGTCAGAATTTCAATTTTGTTTGTTGTTGTTTTTCTGGTCAACGTGCTCTTAGGTCTTTTCTATCTGCACCGTTTGATCGGCCCGCTCGTGAGAATTCGTTCTGTTTTGTCCCAGATTGCTGACGGAAACATTCCTTCCGCAGATGTCCATTTGCGAAAAGGAGATTTCCCGACGGATTTGGCGAAGGAATTGTCGCGTGCATTAACCCGGATACGCGAGATGAAGAACGAGCCAAAACAGTAAAAAAGCCCTTCCGCAACCGACTTTTCCGCTTGACAATTATAAAGAGAGTGATAATATTACGCTCCCGATTGGCACTCAGCTGGCGGGAGTGCTAACCCGACTTTCTCATCGATTTTGTGAATCGACGAGAAAGTCGCTTTGGGCGCAATAAGTTACGCCCAAAGTTTTGCGCCCTTGTTAAATCAGGGCG
>MHFR01000031.1:33017-34916 GCA_001804285.1 Candidatus Danuiimicrobium aquiferis | reverse complement strand
AACCGGATCTCCGACTCTGACCTATCAATGGAGGAAAGGAATCTCGAATCTCCAGAATGATTCAAAATATTCAGGCGTCGATACCGCTACCCTCACCGTCAAATCGGTCGCAAAAGCGGACGAAGGAAACTTTAACTGTGTCGTCACGAATCTCGCGGGATCCGCCACAAGCAATAACGGCATTCTTTCTGTCAGGGATGCGCCCACAATCATCGTTCAGCCCGTTAACACAACCGTCAATCCCGGACAAGACGCCACATTCTCAGTTACCGCAACGGGAACCGCCCCCCTGACCTACGAATGGTTCAAGGAATCTATCAAACTCATTGACGGTGGTAGGATTTCCGGCACGTCTACTGCAACGCTTTCCATCTCAGCGATACTGGAAGCTGATCAAGCTCTTTATAGATGTAGAGTCTCGAACATCATCGGCTTTACAGAGTCATTATCGGCTTCACTTAACGTCAATGATCCGCCTGCCGTCATTCTACAACCAGCTTCGCAAACTAAAATTCAAGGGGATCAAGTGGAGTTTCGCATTATCGCTACTGGACTATCGCCTTTGACATTTCAATGGCAAAAGGATGAAACAAATATATCTGATGACGCCAGAATCACGGGCAGCACCCTGGCCACATTGGCTATTTCCAATATCGCCGCAGGCGACGAAGGAAGCTATAGATGCATCGTCACCAACACCATTGGCAACGCCCCTTCTGATCCGGCCATATTAACTGTAAATCAACCCGGTTTCTTGACAGTCACACCAGCGGACAATTTCACTGCTTCTGGCAACGAAGGCGGACCTTTCACTTTCAGTCCGTCCTCTTACTCGATATTCAACCAAGGAGATATTCCCATTGATTGGAACATCACAACAAATGCTTCATGGATTGACACACAGCCGGCATCCGGCACGCTGAGTGCTGGAGAAACAGCCACCGTCAATATTTCCATAAACGCATCCATTGCGAATCTGTTTGAATCAGGCGCTCAATCCGGCATCATTAATTTTATCTCGAGCAGTTCCGGTTCTACATCCCGGTTGGCAAGCCTGACAGTTAACTTGTTACCGCCGCTTATCATTCAACATCCGATTCCCCAAAATAAGAACGAAGGCGACGAAGTTCAATTTTCCGTAATCGGAGCAGGGCGTGCTTTAACATATCAATGGAAAAAAAACGCCATAAATCTTTCAGATGATTCGCAAATTTCAGGTTCTTCAACAAACAATTTAATCATCTCACGCATAGCAGAAGCCAATGCAGGCAATTACCAATGCGTAATTTCTAACGCGGCGGGGGCCATCACCAGTAACGCGGCCCACCTAACTGTCAATCTCATCCCATTCCTCGTCACTCAGCCCGTTTCTCAAACCGTGAATCCAGGCTCTGACGTATCGTTCTCAATCACCGCAACAGGTTCGGAACCGCTCTCGTTCCAATGGTTCAAAGGAACAACCGAACTCGCGGACGATGCCAATATTTCAGGGGCAAACACCGCCACCCTTTCCATCTCTGCGGTCACAGAAGCAGATCAGGCAAATTATAAATGCGAGGTCTCCAATATCGCCGGATCCGCTACCAGCAATACAGCTTCGCTGGCCGTCAATGATCCGCCGGCCATCACGAATGAACCGGTTTCTCAGACCGTGAATCCGGGAACCAATGTCTCGTTCTCAGTCACCGCAACGGGAACAGCTCCGATCTCCTACGAATGGTTTAAAGACGAGTCAATTCTTACGGACAACGCAAATATTTCAGGATCGAAAACGGCCACGCTTTCCATTTTCTCGGCCGCTAAATCAGATGAAGGAATCTATCACTGCAGAATCAATAATATCACCGATCTGCCGGTCGAATCCGCGGCCGCAACACTCACCGTTACAGACGCACCCGT
>MHFR01000031.1:0-33004 GCA_001804285.1 Candidatus Danuiimicrobium aquiferis | reverse complement strand
CCAATGGTTCAAAGGAACAACCGAACTCGCGGACGATGCCAATATTTCAGGGGCAAACACCGCCACCCTTTCCATCTCTGCAGTCACAGAAGCAGATCAGGCAAATTATAAATGCGAGGTCTCCAATATCGCCGGATCCGCTACCAGCAATACAGCTTCTCTATCCGTCAATGATCCGCCGGTTATCGACCATCAACCGGAGAACCTCACTGTTACCGAAGGCGCTTCTGCCTCCTTCTCCGTCACGGCTACGGGATCCGGAACCTTGTCCTATCAATGGTTGAAAAACGAAACCATAATCAACGGCGCGACCTCTTCAACTTACAACACGCCCGTCACCTCCATGGCCGATCATGGCGCTAAATTCAAATGCCTTATCCGTAACGAAGCCGGCGAAACACCAAGCAACGACGCGAGTTTAACGGTTCTCCTAAAACCAACTGCCATCATTAATTCGCCAAGCAATGGAACGCTTATTAATAATGTGAATCCGATTCTTGACTACACCATCACAAACGGAGAGATTGCTAATATTACTTTAAATGAAATCGATATTCCAACACGCAAAGGTCAAACATTAACCCTTTTACAAGATCGTGAATACACGCTCGTTGCTACGGTAAAGAACGAAACCGGTTATACTGTAACCGACACATCCGTCTTCACACTTGATTCCACGAAACCATCTATCACCGTCAACGGCGTCACGGAAGGCCAAATCGCTCAATCGGTCACTCCAATCATTACCATCGAAGATATAAATCTAAATGAATCCGAAATCAATCTTGATTACGAACCTTATTCACCCAATACGCCCATTACAACGGCCGGGGACCACGAACTGTTCATTTCTGCCGACGATCTTGCCGGCAACTCTAACACGGTAACGATTCATTTCACAATCGATCCAAACGCCCCGATCATCGCGATCACCGGCGTAACCGACGGACAGGTCACGAATCAAAATCTAACCATCGGCGTTGATATTTCCGACACAGATCCTGATCCGTCAAAAGATATCATCAAACTCGACGGTGAGAATTTCACGCCGGGCTCAACCGTTTCCGCCGAAGGGAATCACGAGCTCACTGTTTCCGCAACAGACTTGGCCGATAATCCAGCTTTGACAACGATTCATTTTACGATCGATAAAACAGCTCCCGTCGTCGAAATCACCTCTCCTGCCAATAATGCGGTGGCAAATACTTCAACAATGACCGTCAGCGGCACGACATCCGAACCAGTCAAAGAAGTGCGGATATTCTTAAATTCGACAGTCGTCAGAACCGTCACCCAAGCCGCGGGCACGTTTAGTTCCTTCAGTGAAACGGGAATCCAATTGACCGCGGGGCAAAATATTTTACAAGCCATCGCGAAAGACTTGGCCGGCAATGAAGGGAACACGGGACCAGCTTATATTACTTATGAAGCTCCAAACACAGAAACCACAACCCCAAACAATCAGCCCTATGTAATACCTCTTTTCCCAACGTCACCGACAACACCGGCAACAAGTCAAGACGACTCAGATATCATACCAAAGGGCCCGAGCCAGAACTCTCCGTCAAAAATCGAAGCGTCACTGCGAAGCCATTCGGCTGCAAATCCTTTAGACCGTAAAGGCTTCGTCCCTGATTTTGCTTCCACAAGCGCATTTCAACAAAACCAGCGAAATCCATTAGATTTCGCACAAATTGGCAATAATCAAGGAACCGCCTTCATCTTTATATCAAGAAGCGCATACCGGAATAGTGCGACACCCATAAACTTCATCGCAGATTTGATTCAGCCCAAAGTAAAAATTGATACAACACCGTCTCTGGAAATAAGTCATAGCGGGGAAATAGCAACCGATAGTAAACCAAAAGAAAAGATTCAATCCGAAGATAACCTTCGTAACGCGGATAGAAATAAACAAAACGAAAAACAAAATTTTGGAATCCTAATAAAGGAAGTCCTGCGCTACTTCGCTGAATTACTGCAGAACTTTCTCAAAAACGAATCTTAATCAAGCGTATTCCAAATCAAAAATATTCAAATACCCAATTACGAGTCGTTTCGACAGCACGAGAAAACCAATTAGATGGACTCGCAACGAGTCTGCCATAGTCGCTCACCCGGCTGGAATAGGAAATTCCGCCCAAGGCACTCGAAAAAGCAGGATTTGTAATCAATGCTTCGGGTCCGATGATTCCCTTGGCAATCCCAATTCTTGCAATCGGCGAAACAGCTTCCTTAACCACATCCAACAGCCCTTCTAACTTGGAACCTCCGCCGGTAAATACAACTTGATTGAGCGGTGCAAATTGTTTTTGAAGCGTCTTAATTTGGCCGTTCATTTCAGAAAAGAAATGTTTCATGCCTGTATCAAGATGAGCTTCAAATTCTGTCCTCTTAATGGTAAACTCTTTCTCCCCTTTCGTGTCCCGAATCGGAATCAATTCCTCCCGGAATTCCCGGCGCGATACCGCAGACCCATAAGCTTCTTTCACCTTTTGCGCGTCAAGTTTCGAAATATTCAATTCTTTCGCAAGAACCTCTGTCATATGATCGGCACCGATCGGAATGGAACATGTCTGCACAAGAACATTACTTTGATAGCATGCAAACTGTGTTACATTTCCACCGATATCCACCAAAATAACACCGTTCTGCTTTTCTTCGGATGTCAGAACGGCGTGTGAAGATGCCAAAACGCCGGGGATAATATCAGTCACCTCCACATCGCACATTTCAAAAACCCGGAGCAAATTACTATACACATATCCATCAAGCGTCAGGAGTCTTAAAGTCACCCCGAGACGGCTTGCTTCCAAACCGATCGGATTCTGAATGCCGTCCAAATCATTCACTAAAAATGCTTGTGGAACCGCTTGAATAATAACCTGATCGAGCGGAATGGTAGCAACGCTTCGCGTTTGCGCAATTGCATCGCGAACATCCTTTAAGGTAAGCGCGTGCGGCCGATCCTGGAAATAAATCGAACTGTGGAACGTATAATTTCTGACATAGGCATTGGAAACAACCAGCTTGCACGGGAGAATAGACTCGTGTTCGGCTCCGACAATATCATTAATTTCTTGCGTAACCGTTTCACTCGCCTGATAAAGATCTTTTACCACGCCCCGCTCAAATCCATCAGAAAGCCGCGCGCTCAGTGACAATACTTCCGGCTGGCCATCCAAAGAATAGCGGGCTTTTAAAAAAGCCGTTTTTGTCGTTCCGATATATGACAAATAAATATTTTTTTCTTTTTTCGTCATAGTATTTCACTCACGATTTCTTTTTCGCAATAATATCCTGATACCTTAAATCGAAATAAAGCATTTCCGGACGATCCCCGGACTGCAAAATAGTCTTTAATGCAGACTTCTTCTGCTCACTCTTTAAGAGGTCTTTACCCAATTTTAATTCAAGCCCATCGTTTAAAACAACTATAAAATTTCCGATTTCATCCACCATGACCTTCGTCACAATTTCTTTTGCCCAGACAGGATCGGACTTCAGCCAGCTTACCATCTCGATCATTTGTTCAAAATACTTTGTTTGGTAGCGCAACCCAAGTGAATACTTTTTTGTTTTGGCCGCATAGTCCTCAATCAATGATAAATCGGGCCTTGCTGTTTTTTCGATAGAAACAACCAATTGGTCTTTACTCACAACATAATAATCACCGCCATTTGCGCATCGGATCTGGACAAACGGTTCCCTGCTCACCAAATAAACCTTTATTTCATTCGGTAATATCCTCGCCACTTCAGCGCTTTTGACAATCGGATTCCGCATCAAATCTTTTGAGATCGCATTCAGATCGACCTGGAACACACTCCGGCCGCGGGTCACTTTTCCCAAGTACCGGTATTCCGAATCAGACAGGACTCCTGAGGGGAAAACAGTGACATGATTTACTTGAAAATATGAATCCGCATAAACAAAATTCTTCATCCAAATAAATGCAAGAAAAAGAAGTCCTACTAACACAATCAACGGAAATCCTTTTTTAAGCCAATAAAATAAAAAAGAAAACGGATCTAAGATCGGTTTTAAGTTCCATTTTTTAAATTTACGTCTTGCCATAATCGCCTTATTATTTTTTGGATGAGCGTTTGTTTGCCATATTCAAAAGGCTCAGACAAAGATGTGCGAAATCAATCCCAATCGCCCTCGCCGCTTTCGGAAGCAAGCTTGTTTCTGTAAATCCGGGAATCGAATTCACCTCGAGTACATACGGCTGGTTTTCGAAATCCAGTCTGAAATCAACGCGGGATAAGTGTCTTAAGCCCAATGCGTGATGCGCTCGCAATGCCAGAACTTTCAGTTTTTTCTCGAGCCGCTTATCAATCGGCGCAGGAATCAAATAGTCAGTCAACCCTTTTGTGTATTTCGCTTTGAAATCATAAAATTTCCGTTTCGGCTGAAGTTCGATCACCGATAAACTTCTTTGGCCGAGAATTCCAACCGTAAACTCGCGGCCTTCAATCATCTGCTCCACTAATAACACTGGATATTTTTGAAGCGTACTGCGAATGACCCGAGCCCTTTCTCGTATGTCATACACAAAGGAAACGCCGATACTCGACCCCTCATCAACCGGTTTAATGACATACGGCGGAACCCAGCCTTCAATGATTTTTTTCCAGTTTTTACGTGTCAGAACGGAATAGCGGGGCGTCGGAATTCCAAACCGGATAAAACGCCGTTTTGCTTTCACTTTATTGAAACAGACTTCGCTCGCTTTTGGATCTGACCCGATATAGGGGATCCGGTAACGGCCGAGAATTTTCTGAATGGTACCATCTTCCCCGCCCTTGCCATGTAACGCTAAAAATGCAATATCCATTTTCCGCTTACGTATTTCGGAAAGAACCCCATTCGCGGCATCCAGCTTATACGCATCCAACCCTATCCGCCGTAGCGCCTGATAAATCGCTTCTCCCGACCGGAGCGAAATCTCCCGCTCCCTGGAAGTTCCGCCCAAAATGACGGCTATTTTCCCAAATTGCTTATTCACCATTCTATTCTCAAACCTGCCCCCTTCTAACCCGGTTTAATTTAACGTCTTAAAGTGATTAACAAATCTCCCTCACCCCTGCCCTCTCCCAGAGGGGGAGAGGGTTAGATATTCCCACCAAACAAAGATTTAAACTGTATAGGCATTTTGGCATAGACCGGCAAACTCCTCGGCAACTTCTCCGATATCTCCTGCCCCCATAAAAACCACGATCCCGTGATCGATTTTATTCGCCATTAAAAAATCAATAATCTCATTTCGGGGAACCAGATTTACGTTCGGATGTTTGACGCCTTTCACATGCTGATAAATCACATCGGACATCACTTGGTTAGGATTTTCCTCCCCGGCTCCATAGATATCGGTTAAAATGACTCGATCTGCGGCATCAAAAGCATGCCCGAATTCTTCTGCCAAAAATGCGGTCCTCGAAAACCGGTGCGGCTGGAATATCACACAAATTTTCATTCCCATTGCCCGAAGCGCCCTTAAACCGGCTTTCACTTCCGTCGGATGATGCGCATAATCATCAACAATCATGAAATCATCACGTTTTAATTTCACTTCAAGACGGCGGCGCGCGCCTGAAAATTCTGGCAAATACTTTAAAAACTTTTCATATTCCAAACCAAACGCACGCAAAAGAGCGACCACGCCGAGCGAATTTGAAATATTATGAAACCCCGGGATATTGAGCGTAACCCGGTCAATTGCTTTTCCTTTTTCAAACAATCGGTAATGTGTATTGAACCCATCCAACACAACATCTTCTGCATAAAAATGGGCTTTTCGCGTAAGTCCGTAACTGAAACATTTGGTATCCGAATGAACATGAGAAATAATTTCCCGAAGCAACGGATCGTCCTCACAATAGACAATCTTTCCGGTATCCTTTACCTGACTCACAAATTCGACAAATGACTTTTTCAGATCATCAAGATCTTTGTACACATCCAAATGTTCGGCTTCCAGGTTCGTAATTAATGCATAATCGGGCTTGTAATTGAGCTGACTCCGGTCGCTCTCATCTACTTCAGAAACAAAAAAATGTGTATCTCCCACAAGAACATTCGTCCCGTAATTTAAAATATCTCCGCCGACCAAACACGAAGGATTAAAACCCGCCTTCCGCATCAGGAAACTTGCCAGCGCAGAACTGGTGGTTTTTCCGTGAGTTCCGGTAATGGCAAAAGAAATGGCGTGATTCATCAGATGCGCAAGAACTTCAGCGCGATGATAGATGGGAATTCCGAGCGCATTCGCTCGTTTCATTTCCGGAATAAACGGAGTAATCGCAGAGGAGTAGATCATAAAATCAACCTGATTCACGTTGTCTTCGGAATGGCCGATTTTGATATCAATGCCTGACGCACGCAAACGATTGAGGATCCGGTTTTCTTTTTTGTCCGCTCCAGAAACAATCAAGCCTCTTCCCTGTAACACCTGAGCAAGAGCACTCATCCCGATTCCGCCAATCCCGACTAAGAACACATGTTTACCCGCTGCGATTAATTCATTCAATTCATTGGTTTCTTTTGACATATCAAATCCCACCCTGCCTGAACAATGGTTTCAGCCGCCTCGTCATTCCGTAGCCGGCTTGTGTTGTTATTTATTTTTTGTTGATTAAAATGATTATTTTTAAAATCTAAAATTGCATCTTTCAACCGTTCGGGAGTGAGATCGCTTTCTTCAATCATCATAGCCGAACCGAAACGCACCATCCATTCGGCATTGTTTTTCTGATGACCCTGGGCATGAGGATATGGAATCAATATGGATTTTTTCGCGAATGTCACGAGCTCAAAAACCGTACCTGCGCCAGAGCGAGCAACCACTAAATCGGCTCTCGAAAACAATTCAGCAATTTCCTCTGAATATTGACTGACTTCTGCACAGATCCCTAAATGCTCATACGCTTTACGAAACGCCTGAACGTCATCATTCCCTGTAATATGTATAACGGCAACTTCCGATTTTTCTGCAAAAGAAAACAAGCCCATCGCACCCAAAAATTCCCGGTTAATCCGCTTCGCGCCTTGTGAACCCCCAAAAACAAGAATCGTAAAGGATTGATCGGCCTTACTTGCTTTTTCATATCGCTCGCGGGCCTGGATAAAAGACTTCCGGACCGGAAATCCGCTCCAAAAAACTTTATTTTTCGGCCAAACAGCGTCTGTTTCAGGAAAACTCACGGCAATACGATCGGCCCAAATTCCTAGAAATTGATTCGCTCTCCCCGCTACGGCATTCTGCTCATGAATCAGAACCGGAATTCCGCTAAAAACACCTAATAATGCCGTTATAACCGACCCAAAGCTGCCAAATCCGATGATCAGTTTCGGCTTTACCCGTACCATTAAAACAATGCTTCTAATAAAACCTTGCAACCATTCCAACAAACAGATAATTCCCTTCCAAGATATTAAATTCCGGGGCGCAGAGAGCCGAACGGCGTGAACAGTCATAGATTCACCTTGCATGAGCTTTGAAATAAATTCCGGAATTTTATTGAGAAGAATATGAACTTCAGTTTCGGCGTGAATAGTTTTAAACGCTTGAGCCACGCAAAACGCAGGATAAAAATGGCCACCGGTAGCGCCTGAACATATCAAAACCCTAAGTTGTCCGCTCATTCGGATTAAAGCACTTCCTTTTCTATCAGAAACGATAAGATACGGTATTTTACCTGAAAAACGATTATCTTCCAGAAAAAAGAATAGAACTTCGGTCGATCGCAACCAGCACGCCGACGGCCATCATATGAAAAATGAGTGCCGTACCACCATAACTGATAAAAGGTAGCGGAAGTCCTTTGGTCGGAATCAATCCGAGCACCACCAATAAATTAATAATCGCCTGTAAAGTAATCAGAAGTGTCAGGGCATAAGCAAGCAACCGGTGAAACGGACTTCTCGAACGCTGCGCAATCCTGATTCCAACAACAAAAAACGCAAAATACAAAATAACAATCACCACGGTGCCAATCAACCCCAGTTCTTCCCCGATAATTGAAAAAATAAAATCCGTATGTGCCTGCGGCAAGTAAAATAATTTCTGGGTACTTTCACCGAGCCCGGCGCCCCTGATTCCTCCTAAGCCAAACGCTATAAATGATTGAATGATTTGGAAACCGCTGCCCTGCGGATCTTTCCATGGATCAAGATATGCCGTGATTCGACGCATTCGGTAAGGTGCTTCTAAAATCAGAAAAACAAGCACGATCGCTACCAAAACTCCGGCAATCATAATATATCGGAATCTAATCCCGGACAGGAAAAAGAGTGTCCCGCAAAGGAGGAGCAAGAAAATACATGACCCTAAATCCGGCTGCACAATCATAAGCCCAAGCAGCACAAAAAGAATGGCTATCGGCGGAATAAACACAACTAAGCTGCCGGTAGAAATCGCTTTCGATTTTCTCGATAAGTAATCCGCGAGATATACACACATAGAAAGTTTAGTAAACTCGGCTGGTTGAAACGTAAAAAAGGGAAGCTGAATCCACCTCCTGGCGCCACCAGCGGTATGCCCGAGAAACGGCATGAAAATGGCCACCAACATAACGATCGAAATCCCGATAATCACGAGTGACTGTTTCCGAAGGAAATCGGGATCCAGCGAAGAACTCAGAAAAAACACGAAAGACCCTATCGCAACAAAAATAATTTGGCGAATTAAAAAATATGAGGAATGTTTATAGATTTGGTCGGAATAAACGGCACTTGCGCTATAAATCATGACGATACCAATCGCCACTAAAACATAGGTAATCAGAACTAAAACCTGTGATTCTTTTGTCATACTAATATCACTTTACATCAATCGCGCGGGAAGGGTTTCCTGGAACTTCCATTAATTTTTTATCAGTGGTCAGGGTGGTGGGCTGCCCTTGCGCTACCTTAAATATTTTCAATCGGAAGCTCAAGGACTGTCCCTGACTTCCATTAATTTTTTATCGGTAGTCAGGGGCTGCCAGCTTTTTACAATCCGTTTAAATTGCTCCCCGCGATCCTTGTAATTTTTGAACATATCAAAACTGGCGCATGCCGGAGAAAACAAAACCGTTTGTCCGTTTTTGGCTGCTCCGCGCGCAACGCGAAGCGCATCTTCAAATGATCCTGTCATAAAAACAGGGACCAAATCGGCATATGCTTCATGAATTAAATTTTTCGCTTCGCCGATCGCAACGACAAATTTTACTCGATCCCGCACTAATTTGCGTAACTCTTTAAAATCTCCGCCTTTAAACCGCCCGCCTGCTATTAAAACGATTTCGCTCCCGGATCTTAACAATGCCCATTTTAATGAAGCAATCGTCGTCGATTTTGAATCGTTAATATATCGAACCCCGAAAAAACTGCCTACTTCCTCCATCCGGTGTTCCAATCCAGAGAAATTTTTCAAGACACCTTGAACAATCTTTGGATCGACATGAAAGAGTCGGGCGACTTGTTCGACAACCGCAAAATTCGGATTCTGCCCAAGGTCTCCTTCAAAATACAAAACCTGCGATTTGAGTGAGAGGGCTTTTCGGACACAATCTTCATTTTCAACATTGATCAGGGCATAATCATCAGCCGTTTGTTTTTCAAACATTCGCCATTTTGCGTTTAAATAGGACTCATAATTTTCGTGCCAGTCATAATGATTTGCGCTGACATTAAGTATGATTGCCACATACGGACAAAATTGGTGAACATACGTGAGCTGAAACGAGCTGATTTCAATAACGGCAACCGTGTCGGGCGTCATCTGTCCAACTTCGCGAATAAATGAGTTCCCGATATTCCCACAACTCACAGCAGAAAAACCACCGGCGTTCAACACGCGGGTAATGAGAGTCGTCACCGTCGTTTTCCCGCTCGTTCCGGTCACCGCAATCATTTTGCCTCGGCAAAAACGATACGCAAGTTCAATTTCACTCCAAATCGGAATCCCGGCTTCTACTAACTTCATACAAATGGGCGCCGGAGGCGGAATCCCGGGAGAAATCACGACGAATTCCGATGTTGAAATTCTCTCCCAATCATGGCTTCCGAACTCGAACGGAATTTGATATTCCGTTAAACATTTGATTGTCTCTTCAAATCCGTCTTTCTTTTTAAGCTCGCTTAAAAAAACATTTGCGTTTTTCTTTTTTAAAAAAATCGCACTTTGAAGGCCCGATTCTCCCGCACCCAAAACCGTTATTTTCTTTCTTTCAATATTGATCACCAAATTACCTCAGCTTAATCGTTCCAAGCCCAATGAGCGCCAAAATAAAGGCAATAATCCAGAGCCGAATCGTGACTTTTGTTTCCGGCCACCCCTTCAATTGAAGATGATGATGAAAAGGAGACATCAAAAACACCCGCTTTTTAAAAAATTTAAACGAAGCCACTTGAATCATCACACTGACAGCTTCCCATACAAATATTCCGCCGACAATTAAAAGCACAAGCTCCTGTTTAATGAGAATGGCAACAATTCCAAGCGCTCCACCGAGAGATAATGACCCGGTATCTCCCATCATAATGGTTGCCGGATACGAATTATACCAAAGGAATCCCACCGCAGCTCCCACAAGCGATGCGGAAAAAACCGTTAGCTCGCCGCCAAGCGACGAATACGGAATCCCCAAATATTCGGCAAAATCAAACCGGCCGGCCAAATAGGCAAAAATGGTAAGCGCTCCCGCGGAAAATGCGGTGCAGCCAATCGCAAGGCCGTCCATCCCATCGGTTAAATTCAACGCATTTGAAGAACCGGCTAAAACGATGACCGCAAATGGAATAAACAAAAGCCCAAGCGGTATTTGCAGTTTTTTTAGGAAAGGAACATAAAGCAAAGATGAAAAATTCGGATCGTAGTACAGATACGTTCCAATCGCAAAACCAAGGATTAATTGCCCGGCCAATTTGACGCGTCCGGAAATTCCTTTGCTACTTTTGCTTCTCAGCTTGATTAAATCGTCAACAAACCCCACCGCTCCATACCATGTCACAACAAGCAACGCAAGCAGCATATAGGGATTTTGTAAATTTCCCCATAGAACATTCGAAAACACTATACTTCCGAGAATTAGAACACCACCCATCGTCGGCGTTGTTTTTTTATTGGCATAAAAGCCTTCGATTTTTTCCGTATGTGGACGATTGGTTGAGTTTACAACGCTCAACTTCCGGAGTTCATTAATTAATATCGGGAAAAGAATGAGGCTGAGCAGAAACGCCGTCACACTCGCACCGATCGCACGAAATGTAATGTAGCGAAAAACATTAAAAATAGAAAACACATCTTTTAGCGGATATAAAAAATAGAGAAACATAGCAGCGAACTTCAACTTCCTTTCATCGTGCTAAAGAGACATCGCTCGGTTATTTTTTGCTTCAACGATTCACTAAACTCTTCGAGTTTCGTTCCATGGGAACCCTTGATAAAAACAGCATCCCTTGTTTCTATTGTATCGGCTAAAAACGAAAAAGCTTCCCTTTGGTCCAAAAAATGTTTCGAAAAATCCCCGCCCCTCTTTTTTCGATACGCCTCTACAAGGAAAGCACACATCGGTCCCATTCCAATCAAGTAATCAATGTCCCCTTTTCCGATCTCGGCTCCAAGATTTTCATGATATTCCCTCGACTCAGCTCCGAGCTCAAGCATATCTCCAACCACCACGATTTTCCGGCGCGAATTTGCCAACACTGAAAACGATTCAAGAGCGACTCCGAATGAATAAGGATTGGCATTATAGGCATCATTCACCATCAGCACATCAATTCCGTCAATCATGTTCACCTGAAACCGTCCCCCGATACAAGGAAGGGATTCCCATGTTTCACTTAACTCCCTCAAATCAAGATTGAAATAGCCGGCGACAGCAACAGCTGCCAAAGCATTCATTGCGTTAAAAGCTCCGTAGCCGCGCAATTTAAAATCAATTGAACGATTGACTTGAAAACACACGTAGCCCTGACGGCTTGTCAAACTTGTTAAAAAATAATCATTGTTTGGTTTTTCACCAAACGTAATCAAGCGAGCCTTGTAATTTTTCAGGCGACTCATCAGTTCGGGATCGTCACCATTCACAAGAAGTGTCCCGGAAACTTTTTCGATATAATCCGCAAGTTCCAATTTGGTGCGATAAACATGGTCGAGAGAACCGAATCCTTCCAAATGAACCGGATGAACCCCCGTAATCACTCCAACGGTTGGTTGAAGAATTTCCGCCAACATTCTAATTTCGCCGGGATGGTTTGCTCCCAGCTCTTGAACAAAACATTGATCTGAGGAATGCAATTTGAAAATATTAAGCGGAACCCCGATATGATTATTCCAATTTCCGAAACCGGCACGCGTTTGAAAAATCTGAGAAAGGACAACCCCGATACATTCTTTCGTCGTTGTTTTACCGACACTTCCCGTTACAGCAACAACTGGAATGGCAAATTGGCTGCGATAAAATCGGGCAATTGAATGAAGGGCTTTTAATGTATCCGAAACTAAAATGAGAGGTGCGGATATGTTTTCCGGTTTCCGGCTAACCAATACGCAAGATGCGCCTTTTGTAAAAACTTCTTTGACGAAATTGTGTCCGTCAAATACTTCTCCCTGAAGCGCGATAAATAAATCACCGGTGTGGATCGATCTTGAATCGATAGAAATGGCGGAAACGGATTCATTTCCGCTGGCGGATATTAATTCTCCCCCACAAATTTTAGTTAGTTGCGTTAATGTGAACATCCTTTAAACGATGAACCTGCCTCAACATAGAATAGATGAAATTAAAATACCATTTTGATATTTAAAAACTGCTCTCTCAGCGGCTATTACTTCTTATCTAATCCCTTTGAATGCCGCTTCCCCCGCAACCTTTCTTTGAGAGCGTATCGTACCACATTTTGATCGCTAAACGGAATTTTTTCTTTGCCTATAATTTGATAATTTTCGTGTCCTTTTCCAAAAATCAATATCATGTCACCTTCATCTGCAATCTCAACCGCACGCTGAATCGCTTCAGTCCGGTCGGGCAAGATCAAAACTTGAATTTTCCGTTCACCGACCCCTATCCCTTTTTTCACATCTTCAAGAATCTTTAGCGGATCTTCCCCCCTCGGATTATCCGAGGTTAAAATCAAAATGTCAGAATACCGTTCGGCCGCAGCTCCCATTTTGGGTCTTTTATCGCGATCGCGATTGCCGCCGCAACCAACCACAGAAATAATCCGGTTACACGGCAAACGTTTTACTGCCAGAAGAACGTTTTCAATCGCATCCGGCGTATGGGCATAATCGACAAATACATGAAAGGCTTGCCCTACATCAATCCGCTCCATGCGCCCGGACACACCGGGGAATTTCGTCAGAAACTCCACCATGGTTTCCAGTGCAAACCCTTGATTATCGACATAAGCAAGCGCGGCCAAAACATTTAGGACGTTATATCGCAGCTGAAGCGGGACTTTCACTCGAAGCCGGTTTTTCCGCCGGCATAGGATAAATTCAATCTCACTTAAATTTTCCGAAATTTGATCCGCATAATAATCGCAATCCGGACTAAATCCGTATGTGATTACTTTGGTCTTTTTTAATTCCTGGGCAAGACGAACCCCGTATTGATCTTCCGTATTAATAATCGCCCGTTCGGGAAGCGGAAGGTTCGTAAATAACTTCTTCTTTGCCTGATAATAATTTTCAAAATCCTTATGATAATCAAAATGGTCCTGAGTCAAATTTGTAAAAATTGCATCGCGAAACCGAAGGCCTTCCACCCGCCGCTGATCGAGCGCATGCGAAGAAACCTCCATCACACAATAAGACAACCCGTTTTTCACCATTTCATTCAACTGTTCATTCAGCAATTCCGCGCCCGGCGTTGTATTATCTGCGCTTCGTTTCTTTTTCCCGTCATCATAATGAACCGTTCCGATTAACCCGGCTTTGCTGACTCGGTTCAGCATATATTGGATCAAAAAGGATGTGGTCGTTTTTCCGTTCGTTCCCGTAATGCCCACGAGCGAAAGTTTGTCGGTGGGTGTGCCATAAATATTGGCTATGACAACAGCAAACGCACGGCGGGAATCTAAAACACGAAAATGCGGAATTCTTTTTTGTCGAATGTAATCCTCGCAGTTTTCCGAGAAAATCGCGGCGGGTGATTTTTTTAGAACATCCTTAATAAACAGATGACCGTCCGTCTGGACTCCGCGAATCGCCACAAACACATCCCCTTTTTTGATTTTTCGGGAGTCGGCATGAACACCACGAACCGGAATATCAAACGAGCCTTCGCCGTTCCAAGAACAACTGATTCCCCTCACTAATTCCTGAAGTTTCATCACGATATTTTATATTGGATATTTCACCGGCCCGTCATTTCAGTGGCGAGGTCTGATGTGAAATTGGATTTCCTTTGATTCAACATCAAAGGAATTTAAATCCACTCCTTTGTTTTTAATAACGGCAAAATCTGCAGCAACATAATCAACAAAAATCTCATTTTTGGAAAATGCCAGGCTCAAATCTTTTCCAAACACCACTGTCAGTTTCTTGCCCGTCGCATGAACAGAATATCGTTCGCGCAAAATCGCAGTCACGGGATACCGCAGCTCAATCCAGCCTGATTTTACTGCAAATTGATCCTGATACGTAAAGGATGGATTCCGAAGGACAATCCGGCCGGGTTCGAACAAAAATAAAGGTCTTTTTGAAAAATGGATTTGGAACTGGTTTTCAAGACGAAGTAAAATCAGTTGATTCAAAGCGGCAGACAAAAAAATGACAACCACTAAGAAAACGAAAATAGCCGCGTACGGGCTTAACCCGCGATGGGCAGGCGTAAGTATGGGGGTAACGGATTTCCGGTCCATTCGATATAAAGATACCAAAGTGTTAAGGCAAAAAAAGCCATTGCGAGTATCGCTAAAATATGAAAAATAAAAGGGACATAAGCGGACAAATCCTGTTGTTTAGACATCATTTTCATCGGTTTGACGGAAGGGGGGGCCGGCTTAGCGGGAAGCGCTGCCTTTGGCACGGCCGGGGGCTCTATTCGAAAACCTTGTTTGGGTGGTTCAAATGATTCTGGCATTTTAAGACATCTTTACTTTTTGTTTGTTGCTGCGTACTTCCATTTCGTTCGAAATTTTCTCAAGTTGTTCACGGATGGTGACATCATTAACAACCCTCATAAAACTTTCAACCACTCTCGGATCAAATTGCGACCCGGAATTTCGTTTCACTTCCTTAATCGCATCATTCAGTCCTTTTCCTTCACGGTAGGGCCGTTCGCAAAGCATCGCTATGAATGCATCCACCAAAGCAATAATCCGGGCACCAATCGGAATATCTTCACCCTTCAGATGGTTCGGGTACCCTTTGCCGTCATAGCGCTCATGATGATGCAAAATAATCGGAATCAAGGGCCGGAGCGAGCTAATTTGCTGTAGAATAGCCGCACCCCGGTTCGGATGCTGTTTCACCTCATCAAATTCCTGCTGCGTCAATTTATCCTTCTTCATTAAAATATGGTCCGGCGTCCCTAAATGCCCGGCGTCAATCAAATAAGTCGCACGATGAAGATTCGTCAAATCCGCGCCGGAAATTCCCAAATCCTGCCCAATCCGGTATGTAATTTCACCGAATACCGGATGATGCACATATTCCCCGCCGCTATAGCTCAAGGCAAGAAGCTCTCCAATCGTTTTCACGCTGCTTAAAGTCAACTGTTCGGTCTCCTCAAATAATTGCGCATTCTTAATCGCTCCAACGGCCTGCTCGGAAAGTGTTTTCAGAATTTCCAAATCAGTTTTTGTAAACGGCGTATCGCCCATTTTATCCTTGAGCGTGACCACGCCCACAACGTCATCTTCAATGAATGGAACGGCCAGACATTTCCGCGTGAAATAAAACTCTGCGGTTTCTGCGACATGGCCTTCAATCCCTGATCCGATCCGGATTCTTCGCTTCCGGCCATTTTCCTCCCCGAATGAAAATTTTGGAATTAAATAATGACGATCGGGATCCAACAAATAAACCGCGCATTTCTGCGCTTTTAAAACCTGTGCGCACAAGCGGCCAACCCTTGGGATCAAATCATTCAATCTCACAGATGAAGCCATGACTCGGTGCACGGAATGAATGGTTGAAAGCGCTAAAGCGCGAGGATGAACGGTTTCATAAAAATTTTGAAGCTCAAAAGACTTATAAACCAGCTCAATATGCGTCTGGAGAAACTGTTCAAATGGGGTAAAAAACGGTTTTAATTGCTTCTGCGCTCTTCTCAAATTACATAAAACAAAGAACCCTTTCAATTGCCCCATCCGGCTTAACGCAAAAATAATTCCCCAACCGCCATAGGGACAGCGGTAGGTATAAGGTAATTTATCGATTTCTTCATTATTATCTATTAACTGCGGCAGATATTTCTCGAGGAATCGCGAACAACTCGGCTTATCGTGGGTGGTGGTATGGCCACTGGTATGCGGATGCCCTTTCTGGTCAATCCGGATGAGGCGATGTTTCCCGTCTTCAATAACACAAAGCCAACCGACCGGTTTACCAAACAGCTTCGCAAAAGCTCCGTATCCTCCACCCCAAGAAGGATTTTGGAAAAGCCCCAGCTCAATAACGGTTTTTTCGGCTTTTTTCATAGTTATAATTATTCTACCACTCTTGAACCTCAAGAGTCAAACTTAGCAGATAAAGAATTCGGATTTAGCATACACAAGACCTGTCATCCCCGCGAAAGCGGGGATCTCCACCAAACAACGCGTCGGATCCGCCAACGCCTTGTGGCGGACATTATTTGTGGATTCCCGCTTCCCTGGAAATACAGGACCGGCCCTCGCCTTACCGAGGGAAAGCTTGCGGGAATGACACATGTGTAGACTTATGAAACTGCTTCTCATCTCTTAGCCAATGAAAAGAAACAATTTGCCTTTATCATCGACAAGTTCCGGGAAAACATCAACTCATTTTCAAGCTCTCATAAACCGCTTGCAGGGAATCCGAAATAACCTTCGTTTCCCCGATCACCGGCATATAATTGGTATCTCCCACCCATCGTGGAACAATATGGATATGAAGATGTCCCGGAAGTCCGGCACCGGCAGCATACCCAAAATTCACACCCAGATTAATTCCCTGAGCTTTCATCACCTTCGTAATCTTATTCATGGCCTTATCACAAAGGCGGGTTAAATCGAGAAGCTCATTATCTTTGAGCGCACTTAAAACTGCCACATGCCGATTAGGAACAACCAACACATGCCCGTTATTATAAGGATAAATATTAAGTACGGCAAAGCTTGACTTAGAACGGGCAATGATGAAACTTTCTCGATCTTTTCGGGATCGCCTGGCCCGGCAAAGGAAACACCCTTTCCCCGTTCCTTCGGTAATATATTTTTTCCGCCAAGGCGCCCACAGTCGTTTCATGCCTTTATATTACCAGTTTTGGCCGGTCATATAAATCCAAAAGAAAATTAAATTTCCGCAAATCAAGGTAATGAATTTTCGCTTCTTGTGCAAGCAGTTTCGCATTCAGATCAATCCCCCGAAGCCCTACAATCATCCGCTTCTGTACGGGGCTGCGCAACCGCTCTAAATCCTGCACAAACACATGAATATCCTCTTCCGTCACTCTCTGAGAAAGGACTTGGCACATCCAGCGAGTCTTGGCACTCTTAGCAACCACAGGAAAAACACGGCCATTATTGGGCTTGGAAATAACTTCTGAAAATTGGGGACACATCAGCTTTCGTTCCTGCATTTCAACCACATCGTTCTTAAACTGACGGAATAATTCCTCTATCCGTTTCGGAAGCTCGGACGCATCGGCATGAATACTCTTTTGAATCGCTTGTTCAACTTCCCGCACAAATGCCTGTCGCGCCTGAATACGATCGGAATGAAATAAAAACCGGTCCCGGTGATACACGGAAGCCAGCCAGAACCGGAAAAGTGGATCGGGAATAATGAAAATAGAGCCGTGCTTTTGAATCATTTCACCGTTCACCAGCCGTTGCAAAACTTTTTTCATATCATTTTTCGCCTGATGCAGAAAACGCGTAATGGGAATGAATTTTTTATGCCCCGCAGAAATTGCAGCCAGTGTATCTGCCGCTAATAGCCATGATCGACCGGCCTGCAGCGAATGAAGTTGCATTTGGAAATAATGATGGAGCATCCCGCTTTTGTCATCTAACTCGCGCGCGAATGTCCGAACGATCAGTTGCTCATCGCTGAGGTCCGGAACGGAAAGATACGATTTTAATCGCGAAGTCAAAATATCCAAATAATACGGATGCCCGTCAGTCATGCGTATCAAAAAGCAGACATATCGCTCATCCAGCTCCCTCCCGGCCAACCTTGTTTTAATAAATTCTTTGGCTTCTTCGAAATCAAACGGATGATTTTCCACTACTTCAAAATTTCCGAACAGCAAAGACAACTTTTCCTGCAAGATCGCCCGCCCCTGCTTCGGTTTTGAACTTGAAACAATATACATGGTTTCCTTTTGAATCATGATCTCTTCGCCGAACGCGGAAAAAGGATCGGTTAATTTGAGTTCGGCAAGCCGGTCAAAGTCATCAATCATCAAAACAACTTTTTTCTTGTACTCCTCACTTAAGATCCCGTTCAAACTCAAAAGCTCACGGTACGCCTGATCAAACCGATAAGCGAACACGGACTTTTTTACTTTTTTCATTTGCTTAAGCGTACGCGGGATGAGCGAACGAAGCGAACGCAGAATATCATGAAACTGGCTCGGCGCATTTCCGAAAGAAATCCGGTAGCAGCTCAATAAAATTTCGGCCATCCACCGGTCGGAGAAACGTTCAAACGATTCGCTTTCGCGGCACCTGAACAAAACCGGAATCATTTCCATCTCGCGGATTGCATCGCACATCAAATACATCAACGAACTTTTTCCGGTGAGAGGAATGCCGATCAGGCCGATATTTTGACGGTATCCCTGAGCGAATGCCTGCAAACGTTTTTTGAAGACGCCAAGAATGGATTCCCGTTTTAGAAAAGAATCGCCTAAAGCCGGATAAATATCCATACTTCTCTTGATTTACGAATTGCGTGTTAAGAAAGTGTCGGTTTTTTGGGAGAGATTTACGACGGGGTGATAATAATGAATAATAAAGCCTGTCTTCCAAATAGTCTTACAAAGTTCCCCTTTTTACATTCTCCCCAAGCATTTTTATATCAAAATATATTTGCCGATACAAGGAAAAAGTCCGATTCTAAAAAAAAATTTCACCACACAAGTAATTGAAAACCGGGAGCAAAATAATCGACAGGTTGTATGTTAAAACAACTTTCTTAATCCGCAGAAAAATTATATTTTAAAATTAATTGAATCGTCCGTTTGAACAGCATAATCAAACGTAATAGTCGTGGTTCCGCGACGTGAACTTTATTTTCTGGCGGCAAAACGTAGTTTACTAAAAATGAATAAAAAAACACCCATTTTTTTAATTTTTTTTTAATTTAATATTATCCTGAATATTTTGTACAATAACCACATGGTAAACATCATCACATTAAACACCTGGGGCGCATGCGGACCTTTTGAAGAGCGTTGGCGCTTTCTCCTGAAAGAACTTTATAAAGACTCGCCCGACATTGTTTTTCTTCAGGAAATCTCTAATGAAAAACACTTGTCAGATCTCCAAGATAAGACATCACTTCCCTTTTCCGCTATGCGCCGGGAAGCTGGCCTTGCCATCGCCACTAAATTTGAAATCATTACTCACGATGTTTTAATTTACGACACACGGTCACCGCAGGAAGATTATGAACGCGCCGCACTGATTGCCGAAATCAAAATAGGCACTCATAACATTCTCCTCGCCAATACGCATCTCGCATGGCGGCCGGACGATGAGCTTTACCGCCTCGGGCAAGTAACGGAATTAATCAATTTTCTGAAAAAGAAAAAAATGCCGGCAATCCTCGCGGGTGATTTTAATGACGTCCTCCAAAACACACCGCTTCAAACATTGGTGAAGGAGGGTTATGTTGACCTCTTCGGAGCCTTGCGCCCCAACGATCCCAGCCTGACATGGGATAATCTGAACCCTTACATGAATTATCACTCCGTCAAACTTCCGGACCGGAGAATTGATTTTATTTTTGCAAGCAAAGAATTCTCGGCTTCGATTCCGGAATCAAAATGCCGGATCATTCTCAACCAGCCGAATTCAAACGGTATTTATGCTTCAGATCATTACGGGGTTTTTGCGCAATTTGCAATCCATTAAACCAGCCTACGGTACCCCAAAAAGGGGACAGGCAATGGCTCATTTGCGTCATATGCCTGTCCCCTTTTTGCCAGTTCTTTACACCACCTCAAACCTAATCGTCTTCGTCTCACCGACCACGCCTTGATAACTGCTCTGACTGTAGGGTGTCACACTCAGCACATATTTCCCTTTTCCGAGCTTCACACCTTTATAATCGGTTCCCGTCCGGCTCCACACTGTGTAAAGCGGTAAATCACGTTTGACCGTCATCACTATTCCGCTCGGTTTCGTTAAGACTAATTTGACACTGCCCACCCGCGTAGGATTTGTTATCGCCTCGATATTCACATAGGACGGAATACTTGTAAGACTCAATATTGCGCCATCCACAAGCGGATCATATCCACTTGCCGGTTGATCAAGAGTCGCATCAATTAATTTGAATTTTTCAATCCTCGGATTTTCATATTCCACCGCAAATCTAATCGTTAACGGAACTCCTGCCTCCCCCGTCCCATTCACACCACTGTACGGAGTCGCCGTCAATTGATATTCCCCTAACAAATTCGATCCGCTGTAATTACCTTTACTGTAACTCCATCGCGTGTATGGATACGTATTCCGAGTGATCGTCGTCAACCCGGTCCGAGACAATAACTCAAACTTCACACTCCCAACCGTCGCCGGATTCGTGATCGCTTCGATATTCAACAAGCCCGGATAAATCGCTTTATTGATCTTCGCTCCATCCGCAAGCGGATCATACGCGGCAACCACAACATCTTTATCCGCATCGATCAATCTGAATTTCGAAATACCGAAGACCGGCGGGACGACTGGATTCACTGTCACCGTCGCAGACGCCTTCGACGTCTCACTTTTGTTGTCCGTCACGGTTAAAGTCGCTGTAAATGTTCCGGCCGTTTCATATACATGCACTTGAATCGCTGTGGTATTTAATGAAACCTGCCCATCGCCAAAGTCAAAATCATATTTCATAATGCTTCCGTCGCTGTCGTAACTCATTGAACCATCTATTGTTACGGAAATCGGAACCATTCCACTGTTTGGAGTTGCCTTCAAAACTGCCATCGGCGGAATATTCGGTTTCGGATTGACGATCAACGTTGCCGCACTCGATATCACAGATGTCGCCGTTCTGCCGGTTTCGGTATTTGTTACAACTACCGCGTAACTTCCCGCATCACTCAATTTCAACGATGCGATTGGATAATTTGCCGCAGTTGCGCCGCTGATATCTGTTCCGTCTTTCTTCCACTGATAACTTAATGTGCCGCTTCCCGTCGCACTGACCGTTAAATCATAATTACTTCCTTCATTCACACTTCCGCCAATCGGCTGCGTATTGATCACCGGTGCAGGCGATGGATTCAATACGATCGTCACCACTGCAGCGGTACTCGTCACACTTGTCGCTGTTCTTCCGCTCACCGTATTCGTCACAACTACTGAATAACTTCCAGTATCTGTGGATTTCGCGGCCGTAATCGTATATTTCGCCGCTGTCGCTCCCACAATATTCGTTCCGTCTTTCTTCCATTGATATGAAAGTGTACCCGTCCCAGTAGCACTCACCGTTAAATCGAAATTACTTTCTTCATTCACACTTCCACCAACCGGTTGCGTATTAATTACCGGCGCAAGAAATGGATCCGCAGCGAAATTTGCGCTGATGGTGTGGTTTGCTGTAACATTATTAAATGTATATGTTGAAATCGCACCTTGAGATACACCATCCACCAAAACATCTGCAATATGATAAGTAGCGTTCGCCTGAATCGCAAACGGTTGGTCATCCCCTTCTTTCACACTGACCGAACCGCTTGGTGTAATCGTTCCATTTGCACCTGCACTTGCTGTAATCGTATACGTGGCAATAGGCGCACCGCTAACCGTGAAATTGCATACACTACTGCCGCCGGACCCTGTTGAATCCGTCATCCCCCACGTGTCGAAACTGGAAAGCGTACTGACCGGAAGCGGATTTCCCGTACCACTTTCCGTCCGGAATCCATAATCTGCCGCAATCTGAATCTCACTCCCGCCTGCGGGCGTCACCCAAACACTGTACGTATGAGCAAACGGATTAATATTGATCCTAAAATGATAAGCCGTGCCTGCTGTATACGATAGCGGTGTTATAGCTGAATAGCCATGCCCGTTCCTCGCTTCGATTACACCGGTATTGCCAAATACAACCAAAGCCGCGTAAGAATTATAGGAATTCCCCAACTCCGTCTGTTTCGTCAGCCCAATCACCAGATCAATGTTCGCGGCGGCAGGCGTCGCATCAAATTCAGCGGTGAATGTTCCCGTTTGCGAAGCAAAATCTGAATTCTGCCATGAAGCTGAACTCAGCGCACAACCTGCTGGCGGCTCGGAATCATCCACCTCTATCATGACATCATCATAACCGGATAATGCCCCGTCGCTCGCGGTAAGCCTCAATATATAGGTATCACCCACCGGAAAAGTGACGATGGGATTTAACGAATCCGAATTTGAAAACGTAACCGTTCCTGAACCGCTTTGTTTCGACCATGTGTAAGTCATTGCCGCCGGCGGATTCGGAAGCCCGTCATCCGTCGCGGTTCCACTAAGCACAACTGAATTTATCGGCAAAGTAATTGTTTGATCTGCACCAGCATTCACCACCGGCGCATCATTCACCGCCGTAACCGTAACCGATACCGTCGCGGCAGATGAATCCACTTTCCCATCATTCACTTTGAACGCGAATGAATCAGCTCCGGTGTAATTTGCGGCAGGTGTGTACGTCACATTCGGTGCCGTTCCACTCAAAGCACCGTGTATTGGCTGACCAACAATTGCATATGTCAATGGATCGCCATCGACGTCATTGCTGGTCAACGTAATCGCCTTTGAAGTACCTTCATTCGTCGTCACTGATTGCGCATTCGCAACCGGCGCGGTATTGTCCTTGGCAAAGCTTGTGCTGATCGTGTGGTTGGCCGTCACATTGTTAATGGTATAATTCGACACCGAGCCGACTGACGCACCATCCACCAATACATCTTGAATATGGTAACCACTGTTCGCCTGAATCGCAAACGGTTGCCCGTCCCCTTCTTTCACACTGACCGAACCGCTCGGGGTAATGGTTCCATTTTCACCGGCGCTTGCGCTAATCGTATAAACCACCACCGGAGGCGTTTCATTGTAAAGACCCTGAATTGCAGAAGCGCTTAACGCCCCCTTAAAGATTTTCACTTTGTCGATGCCGCCCGTAAATGACTCTTGGGACGAAGCATTTTTCCCAATATACAAAGGTGCGGTGTTAATTGACATGAGGCCGGCGTACACTTTTCGCGCTATCGCCTGCCCATCTCTGTATATAATGATTTCCGACCCGTTATATGTGAATGCAATATGCGTCCACGCATTTGGCACAGCAACATTTGAATACCAAACCCCTGAAGTCACTCCGGATAATTGAATCCCTACTGTATTGCCTGCAAACCCGGATACAACAAAATATAGATCCTGGCTGTTCCCTTTTGACAAGATAGTCCTCCACCCCGAACCTGCTGGCTTCACCCAGGCAGAAACCGTAATCGTATTCGGGATTCTGAGGCTCTCGCTATTGTTCACACTAATAGCGTCATCGACCCCATCAAACGCATAAGCCTGATTCGCGATTTCGTATTTGTCTTGAATGCGTGTTGGGCATGCAGAACCGCTACAGGTTCCATTATTCCCGTAACCGGATGAGTCAGAAACTCCGTTTGCCGGGTCCTGATCAAAATTCATCTCCAGTACAAGGCCTTGGGGCTGCGGATTGTCCGTCACCGTTAATGTGGCAGGATTGCTGGTTGCATTCGGAAGAATTCCGTTCGACACCACCACATCATAATTCCCCGCATCGGACAACTGGACATTCGCAATCGTATAACTTGAATTGATTGCCCCAGAAATGTCTACACTGCCTTTCCTCCATTGATACGCAAGCGGTGCGGTGCCGGATGCAACGACATTAAAAGTCGTACTGCTTCCCACATTTACAGTCTGGCTAATTGGCGGCGTTGTAATCGCAGGTGCTTGAGGAACCAGCGCGGAATTCACGGTCACAACGACATCATCGTAAGAACTTAGTTCGCTGTCCGTTGCGCTTAACCTTAAGAGATAAGTTCCCGCAGCTGAAAATGTCGCCGTCGTACTTGCTTGATTTTGATTCGAGAACGTAACGGTCCCAGGCCCGCTTTGCTTGCTCCAGGTTACTGTCACCTGAGCCGGCGGATTCGGCAACCCGTCATCAGTCACGGTTCCACTGAGATTCACTGAATTGATTGGAAGTGTAATGACTTCATCAGGACCTGCATTGATTGTTGGCGGCTGATTTTGAATGATGCAAGTACTGGTATCAAATCCATCGCACGTTAAATTACATATCAATGTCCCAGATGTGAACCCTTGCGATTGACACGTCTGACCGCCAAGAGCCGTTCCGTCGCATACCTCAGAGCCTTGCCTCAGATTATCGCCGCAAACAGCGAGCGTAGAGTCACCATGCTCATACGCGCCGATGTCGTAGAAATCGCCCTGCGGACGTAGAACACCGCGGATATCAGTGTCTACTTCTATTAATGTAAGACCCCCATCGATTGCGGGACTACCGGACGAAAGCATGAACCCGTCATCATCCGTTCCGAGGATGCCGTCGGAGCCAAGCGGATTGGAAGAATTTAAGAATGATGGGTTACCGGTAAAGTTCTTGTTGGCGTCAATGGTACTGCCGATAGAGCTGTAGAAGATGTTGTTTTTGGAATAAAAGGTCGACATAACAGTACCACCTCTAGTATCAAGACCAATTCTCCCGCTATTAAAGGTGTTATTGGCGATCAGAACATTTTGATTAGGATAATCCCCATTCCAAACAGCGTCTGGCCCATTTAGACCAAGGTAGACACCGGAAGACCCATTGAAGAAGATGTTGTTCTTCACCGTACAGTCGACGCAAGATCCCAGCATGACCTCTTCACCACTATACAGACCGCCCGCGTTATAGAAAGCATTATTCTCGATGGTAATATTGCTCATCCTTTCTGCCCCAACACTTAAGTAATAGCCTTGATTGAAGGCAACGCCGTTGCCGCAGTTATAAATCTTATTGCCTCTAATGGTGATATTATCGACAGTCCCGTGAGCAATATAGCAACTACCGGCATCGTGGAGTTGATTGTTCTCAATTAAGGAATTAGGGGCGTGACTGTAGATATTGTGGTCATACATACTATGACCATTGCCATAGAAGTCACTATTGCGAACGATTAAGCCGTTGGCGTCAGAATCTCCCCATAATCCTTGGGTGTGGCCGGCGCACGAAAGACCACCAGTTGGCACTATAGTGCAAGCATTATATTTATTGTTTCTAATGACCGAATTTTCCAAAATTATGTTCTCTTCGTAAAAACTGACACCACCGCCCGTCTTCTCGACCATAACCCCCGAGATGATGATGTGATGGGGATTAGCCGGCCTATATGTTTCAATAATATTTATTCCAGTCGGCCGTGCAGGAGCAATATCATCAATTGCATAAGGCGTTGAGATATGTAAGTCCCCGATTCTCAACCATTGAGTCGCTGTGTTACTGTCATATGTTCCCCTGATGTTGATGATTGCGCTAGTTACCGAAAGTCTGAACTCCGGTTGATCTCCCGAACCATACGCGCCAATAACAGCAGGATTGCTTTGGGTTCCATGTGCACTTTCAATCGCGAGGCCGTATGAACTATCTGTACCCATTGTCCACACATCGCCCCGTTTGAAAAGTAATTTGTCGCCCGGAGTCAAAGAGTTGGCAATCGTATTCGCGGCGGACAGTGTCTGTTTCGGTCCATTTGTTCCATCCCAAAGCGGAGCACGTCCATTCCAGCCATTATTTCCCGCCGAAGAAACGTAATAGATTTTTCCCGCCGTATAACAATCCGTATCTTCCATATCAATGGTGCCATCGCTGTCATCATCACTCCCATTGCTGCAGACTTCAGCCGCCGCATAAGCTTCAGGTATCGAAATAATCGGCATTATCGGCATCATGTAGATGACGGCGAGATTGAAAGAAAGGAGAATGCAAAGCGCGCGTTTCAATGACACGAAGAATGGGGAGAAATGTGGACGGGGGCATTGGAGAGAATGTTCTCCCCAGCTTCGTGCTTCAGAGGATTTACTGATTTCAAAACTACTTTTCGGCATCAAATCATGCCTCATTACTTTGTTCTTTATTAACCGGTACAACAATAACAACGGACTTATCATAATGTAATATATATATTTTGTAAAGTTTTTATTATGTCTGTAATAATTAGACATAGTTTTCTTTCCTGTTTTTCTAATGCACTGCCCAAATGCATCGGCCCAAAAAACAAGAACCGGTATCCTTGACAAAAAAGTCAGGAAACCGGCGGTTCGACTGTTTTCAATTTCAACCCTTTGCATTCTCGGTTTTGAATCTTTATTATTCGTCCACATGATACGTTCGCACCGATGGCTCTTTGAGCTCGGCACTATGGGCTACCGGTCTGCCGTTTACCGCGGCAAAAAAGCAACCACTATCCTCCCCTTCTTGAATTTTGTAAGATGAATGAATGAATCTATTTTCAGCCCTATAGCTTTCACACGGGGCTGGCGGAAATATCTCTAAATAGTACGATTGGCCGCTTAGAATGATAACTTTCACGATCGAATGATTTCCGTCTCGAATAATATTGTTTTCCATCATCTCTCATGCCCCTTCCTAAACCTGCCCGTTTACTGTAACTCATTACTTCTGTATACATCTATGACCTATGTCCCATTTTTTTTCGATTATTTATCGGTAGGTTATAAGTCATTGTTTTTAAAGGGGTTACAGGGACAAAAGAAACGATATCCTCTGGCTGGTTAAAGAGACGGAATGAAACTTCTATTAGGAAGGTTAATCCGATTCCTGTGACAATGCTTGAATTTCGTCTTGGGTAAGACTGCGTTCATATATTTTTACTTCGTCCATGGTCCCATTAAAATATTCACCGCCCACCGGATCCATAGGCATATTTTTGCCGATAAAAATAGGTTCGTTGAGCAGATCCAGCAAACCGTTTCCCGCCTGCGTCGCAGCTACCACACCGTCCTTGTAGACAATAACATCAGAACCATCGTACGTTACTGCGATATGTGTCCAAACGTCGTTCATGATCGCAACGTCCGGATACCAAACACTTGCAAATCCGCTGACCCCGCGCAATTGGACACCGATCCGGTAACCGCCATTATAAGCAGTGCCCGATATAACAAAATAAAGCGATTGCCATCCTCGTGATACAATCGTCCTCCACGCTGACCCGGTGGGCTTCACCCAGGCTGCCATCGTAATCGCGTTTTGAAAATCGAAACTGGGATCATTGGCAAGTGTAATATAATCATCGCCATCGAATGTGTACGCGCTATTCGTACTGCCCTCCCTGTTATTCGCTGAAGCCGGACAAGTCGTTCCAGCGGCACAGGCGCCATCATTGTGGTGAGATGAACTGTCCAGAACGCCATCATTCGGATTATCGTTAAAATGCATATTCACAACCGCCCCCCGCCATTCATAGGCCCCTATATCATATTGAAAAAACGAATCCGCGTCACCGTCAACCGGCCGCACTTCACCCGCCAGATCATGACTGATTCCCGACGCCGAAAGATCCGCGCCGGAATCGATTGAGGGAGAAGCATTTTTCAAAGTCAAGTCATACACGGCGGGCTCGTTAAAGACATCTATAGAAAGAATATTTGTAAGTGAATCTGTTCCCGGCGCCGTAAGGTCCGAAGAAAGGTTGTTCCTGGAACTCGTAAAACTGCCTCCGGATTCGCTGAAATCTCCCTGTCCCGCCGGAGTCATCGCATCCATCGATATCACATTTTCAAGGACCATCACGGTATTAACATAATTTCCAACCGAAGGCCCCGCAGAAAAACCGATATTCCCATAAAAACTCGCGCCATTTTGATGGCACCCGAATATAGTCGTATTTTTGACCGAGACTGTCGTGTTTTGGATATCTTGCGGAACTCCCGCCCGGTTCGCTTCCAAATGAACGGCCGACCGTTCGATATTATAGAACAATGAGTTTTCGATCGTAGCCGTTAAATTGTCAAGATTGATATAAACACCGTCCGCGTGCGTGGAAGCCGTCTGATCATGGACAATCGCATTTCGCAAAACAAAATGATTTCCGTTTACACGAAATGCTTCGGGTGAAGCGTTTAAATCCAACACGCTCCATCCAGCCCAGTTCCGCACCTCCACCCACTCCACTGTGACATAGTCATCATCAATTTGAAACGCATGCTCTCTCCGTTCGGGATCCACCGAATGGGGAACCGTATCTGTCGGCTCAAAAATAATTCCTGCTCCGGCTGCGCCCAAATGCTTATTGTCTTCTGCCGCGGTCAATGTAATCGTATGCGTCGCATCGGTCGTAGACCCGTCTATTATCACATGCTCATCAAAAACACCGTCTTTATATAAAACGCCTACTTCACTTCGATTGTCTGCTATCAAATCACCGTCAACCGCCGCCTCCCAAGCGTTAACCGTATGAAATGAGCGCGAAATAGAATAAGGTAAAGTGCCGACTGAAGTTTCCTCAAAATCCGCCTGCAAGGTCAACTGTGTGTCTGAAAGGATGGAATCAATAAAATAGTCGTTACCGTTGATATTAATTTTATCCCCGCGGCCCCAGTTACCGGACAACCAAGCGGTTCCATTTCCGTTGATCACGTCGGAATCCGATTCAGCAGAAACGGTCCCCACAGAATAGGTGGCTGCACTTGTGCCGATCGAGCGGTAATTCACGGAAAAAACCGTTGGTGTGCCAGAATTGGCGAGCACACTAACAGTCACGGAATCTGAATCGGTAGCACTGTCATTATCCGTCACGACTAACTCGATTTCATGCGTCCCGACCGAAAGATTAACCGTTTCACTTTGTCCCGTACCTATGGAAGTACCGTTCTTCCGCCAATCGTAGACCGTAACGCTACCGTCAGAATCCGAAGAACCGTTTCCATTCAAAACAACATTTTCGAAACCGTCTTCATTAACGTCGGTCACAACAATATCAGCACCGGCAGAACTTACTGGATTCTGATTTGTAACAATAGGGGGAACAATGATCACTGGGACATCTGAATCAGGCGGAGGCGATGGATCCGAATCCTCGCTTGTTCCGGAATCTTGCTCTCCCGGTTGGGCATTCTGGTCCGCATCTTCTTTTGGCTTTTCATCTGATATATTTTGATTATCTACAGCTATCGAAGGAATATTTTCAGAAACGGAATCATCCAAAACGGTAACATATGGAACAGGTGGTTTTGGAACATTGATTATTTGGGACGTCCCGGACGGATTCTCTAAGGTTGATGAAACCTCTTTCGAGAACTTTGTGCCGGTTGTTTTTGAAGCTTTAACCCAAAACAGTTTTACATTAGGCGCAGAATCCGAAAACCCGAAACCTTCAGACATCGGAACTTCATACACGTTGCCGTCTTGAATGACCACCAATTGAGTTTCTTCTATTTGAACAGTCGGCGCATCTCGCGCTAATGCGGTGAAAGGGTAAAATAAAGGCAGACTTAGAATAAGAATTCTGAAGACAATAAGACACCCATTGGGATTCATCACACACCCTTTCCTCCTTTCTTTTCTCCAGCTACTTAAAATATAGCCGATATTTTAAGAAAATCAAATTGCGAGTTTATTAAAATGTTTAACTTCCATAAGTTAAGACAATTTAACGAAATAGTCTTCTTAAATACTTTTACTAATGGCAACCGCTCGTCCATAATACAGTTAGAGAAAAAACTCTCAAATAAACAAAAAATTTTACATTAAGCGTCATAGATATATATGTGGGAAATGAATCCGACTTTATCTGACAATGAATTGATCGAGAATGCTTCAAATGGCAATAGGAGTGCATTTGAAACTTTATATATGAAATACAAAGTGAAGATCTTTAATTATGTATATCGCCTTTCCGGTGACCGTGGGGCCGCTGAGGAGATTACACAAAAAACCTTTATCAACGTCTACCGGCATTTGCATCAATACCGCCCGGGAAGATCAGCAGCACCGTGGATTTATCGAATTGCCCAAAATTTTACCCGCCATCATTTTAAGCAGCGGACACATACTCCGGAAATGATTTCAATTCACGAAGAAAAAAACGAGCAAGAACCGGGTAACCTGGAAGATTCGCTTTCAGCTAAAGGTCCGAATCCGTTAGACACCTTGAAAGCCAGAGAATATTCTGAAGCAATTCAAAAATTAATTAGCACGTTACCGGAAAAATATCGCGCGGTTTTAATTTTGCATGACATACAGGAACTGTCATACGAAGAAATACAGGATATCCTGCGGATTCCCTACAATACCGCTGCCGGCCGTCTTGCAAAAGCAAGGATGATGTTAAAGAAACGAATAGATCCGAAAAAATTTAATATCGAATTTTATTTTTCATACTGAGAAAGGGAAATGATATGCCATTTGTCTTAGCGCCGTCGAAAAAGATCACCGCGCAAGATGTCAGCTTGTTCGCGGATGGCCAATTGCCTCCGGAAAAAGAGGAGCTGGTTCGATCCGCCATTAACGAAAGCCCTGAATTAAAGAATCTGCTGATCTCCATGGAAGAAACGAAAGTACTGCTTCATGCCTTGACTGAAGAAGCGTCTCCCCTCTCCATGGACGAACGCGTTTTCGAAGTCACCCGGCTGGAGCCGCTTCCGGCCCTGACTTGGTATCAACCCGCGTTGAATTGGGCCGATGCTGCATTGGCTTTCTCTTTTAAAATTCCGCATTCGGTTGTCGCTTTAACTGCTCTCGCTATCGTTTGTGCGTCACTTCTCGGAGGCGTTGTCTGGGAGTTCCAGCATCGATTAAAAGTAATCAGTTTGACAGGCGCACCGGCTTATCAAGTCAACGGAACCAAAAGAGAACTGTCTCAAGGAATGTTCATCAACACAAACTCTGAGCTCGTGCTGAAAGAAAACGAAACAGTCCTATTAGAGCGCAAGGGGTTGTTTATTCTTAAACTCGAAGAATACACAAAATTGAATATTAGAAAGTTTTCGCATTTCGGCTTCGGCCGCAACGAATTCACTATGAATTCGGGAAAGCTTTTCTTCAAATCCGGAAACGGGTTGGGCCGGGGCGACTTTTCTCTTTCAATGCCATGGTTTTCTGTTACCAATTTCGGAACCATTGCGATGATTGAACAATTGGGTGATAAAAAATTCACCTCTGCTGTGCTCAAAGGCACTATAGAAATCAAAAAACAGCCTCAATTTCCTGATGTCCCGGCAAAATTTAAACTTCAAACCCTGGAAGAATTCATCTTCGAACCATCCATGTCATTTAAACTGCCGGCAAATATTTCACAAAGCTCATTGGAAGCATTAGTCCGTTTTGCCCCTGAAGAAAAGATCGCTGCGCTGATACTGTCACGCGATAAACCGGCCGCCGCGCTTGTGAATAAAGAAAAACAGGCGGCCGCCTTTGCTTTTTTCAATTTAAAAGACGCTTCCCGTTCGGCGATGCTGGAAAAAGCACAAAATCTGCTCGAAGAGAAAGATAGGTTCTCAATCAGGCGCGGAACTCAAATCTTAGAACAGCTTGCGGACCGCTATGACGAAGAACGCCGTTTTGATATCAGCTCCCAACTGCGCCTTTTTATAAGTTCTTTGATGTGTTATTACGAAGAAGATGAAATCGCGTTGGGACTATTAAATGAGATTGTTGAAAATAAAAACTATTCCGATGAAGTACGGGCTTTAGCAAAAACATCTGAAGGAATCTTACTTAAACGTATCGGAAAAGTTAAAGAAGCAAACGAAGCATTCGAAACTGTTCTCAAAAACTGGCCGGATACGGACGTGGCAGAAGAAGCAAAGGAGTATTTGGGACAGAAGTAAAAAGTAATAAGTCAAAAGTCAAAAAAGATATCCCCGTCATTACGAACCGTAGAATCAAATAGTGGTGAAGCAATCTATGATCCTGCGATTGCTTCGCCTATCTTCGGCGGTTCGCAATGACGAATACCTATGATTTAAAATTAAGCGCCAAAAGCGCTGCCAAACTTTTCACTTTTGAATTTTGATTTTTAACTTTCTTTACACCACCTCAAACCTAATCGTCTCCGTCTCACCGACCACGCCTTGATAACTGCTCTGACTGTAGGGTGTCGCACTCAGCACATATTTCCCTTTTCCGAGCTTCACACCTTTATAATCGTTTCCCGTCCGGCTCCACACTGTGTAAAGCGGCAAATCGCGTTTCACCGTCAGCACCGTTCCGCTCGGTTTCGTTAAGACTAATTTCACACTGCCAAGCCGCGTAGGATTTGTTATCGCCTCGATATTCACATAGGACGGAATGCTTGTAAGACTCAATATTGCGCCATCCACAAGCGGATCATATCCGTGCACCGGTTTGTCAAGAGTCGCATCAATCAACTTGAATTTTTCAATCCTCGGATTTTCGTACTCCACCGTGAATCTAATCGTTAACGGAACCCCAACCTCTCCCGTCCCATTCACACCACTGTACGGAGTTGCTGTCAATTGATAGTCCCCTAACAAATTCGACCCATTATAATTACCTTTGCTGTAACTCCATCGCGTGTATGGATACGTATTCCGAGTGATCGTCGTCAACCCGGTCCGAGACAATAACTCAAACTTCACACTC
>MHFR01000030.1 GCA_001804285.1 Candidatus Danuiimicrobium aquiferis | reverse complement strand
TTACCATGCCTGCACCTGTTTTTTCAATCCGATGTCGTTTATTTCAATGAGGTTGCATGCTTTTGAATCTTTTTTCAGTGGACCCTCATTAATGTATATCAGAAGGCAAGGACTGGTTTTGACTTCCTTATTAAATTTTCAATGAAAAGTCAAACCTGCGTGAATTTAATCCCCGTATGCCTTTGGCGGGAATCCGCTTTGCTAAGGATTATACTTGATGGCGCTTTAAAATAAAAGGATGTGTTGAAGTAATTAATTTGACAAGGGAATATTTCCCGTATTTCGAGCTGAGCGGCTATCTGGGCATCGCTGGAAGTGGCTAACCCGACTTTTTCATCGATTTTGTGAATTGACGAGAAAGTTGCTTTGGGCGCAATCAGTTCGTCCAAAGTTTTGCGCCCTTGTTAAATCTGGGCGCAAAAGATAAGCCCTGCCCTTGCGCCACTCTCAAACGAAATTTAATTTTCAATGAAAGCTCAAGGACTGGTTTTGACTCCCTTATAAAATTATCTATGGAAAGTCAAACCTGCGGTGCAAAGAAGTAAACCCTCTTTGCACCGCAGCTCTTACGAGCGGAATCTCTCATTAGTGATGAGAAATCCGGGCTAATGCTTATATTAAATTTTAAAAACTTCCTCTATTGGACGACTTTCGCAACTGGTTACAAAGTGAAGAATCTATAATTTGGGCTGGGCAATTATCTGCTATACCTTTTTGCTTTTAGCGCTCCTAAAAAACCTGGGTGAACATTGTATCCCAAATCTAAAGCTTTCTTTGCGTCATTCCAGCTTTTTTCATATTGTCCGCTCCGAGAGCTTCGAACATTAAATCATCGGAATAGTAACGCGTATCTTAGTTATAAAAACTCCCCCGTAGGACTCCACGCTCTCTGTTTTGGATTTGTTACGTCTCGCGGTACGCAAGCCTGAGCCGACGGCCTTACTTGCAGTCCAATTTAACAAATCACTCCATCTTTTAAGCAGCTAAAAGGCTTCCGGACGCATATTTGTGGATGATACTGGCAACCAATGTCTGATAAGGAATACCTTCTTCCGCTGCTTTCACTTTAATCCGGTTTAAGTCCGCTTTTGAGATCCGAATATTCATTCGTTGATCTTTTCGGAATGTATTTCTCGCTATTTTAGCATAATGATCCAGCTCGGCTTTTTCTGGCCTAACGAGCTCCCATTGGTCATTTTCAATCGCATCCAAAATTTCTTTTTCTTCTTTTTCCAACTTATATTTTTTCATGTTATTTCCTCCCGGATAAAAATTGTTTTGTAAGCTTGCGGCTTGGAATAATCGTTTTGGGAAAAATCTTTTGATCATCTTCAACAAAAGGCACCACATAAATATACTTGTTCATTTCCACGATAAACTGTTTCTGATGCGCATATTTTCCTTTGCCCGTTACCGTCGCAATGATGTTTCCGCTTTCGATCAATGAAACAATCGCTTCGAAAGATATATTTCGCTCATTCTTTAATCTCCGGTTCTTCTCATTATCCCAATCATAAACTTTGTTCATGATACAAGCTTACAAGATCGTGTGCCTAATGTCAATACATAAATATTATTGATATGTAATAATTGATATGATTTACTTTCATAATGTACGTTTGTATAATAATCAACCTCCCCGAAACATACGCCAGAACGACCCGCCATTAAGGCGTCGGCGGGCAGGCCGTTCTTTGAAGTTGAATTCCTTATATCTTTATACAGAATCGCCAAAGGTGCTTGGAAAATCCGAGAAGCGAGTCCTGAAAACACCTCAGCAAAGCCTTCGACCGAAGAATGAATTAATGGGATCAATTCATGTTTTGAAGAAAAAAGATAGCAAGTGTAGAAGCTAACCGGTCTACACCAGAGGAGGATATAGCTCGCCAAAACATGACTGAAACGCCCTATTTTGGCGAGCTATAATTGACTGGTATATTCTCAGCATTGATGAGGAATTTCGCGCTATCTAAATAGCCAATCAGTGATTGGCTATTTCGGGATCTCTGTTTTGTGCAACAGGTTGTTGCACGAATAAGCAACAAGTGACATTTTTTGTTAACACTGTCTGACAAATTCGCAAAGAAGGGTGGCGGTACAGACAATTCCGGGACATACAATTTAATTCTTATTCCATCTGCGTCTGCAAATAAGTTGCGTGTGACTAAAATTACGTTACTTTATTTCCGCAGAGAGATTTTCTATTTGTCGTTGAGTACGCTTAAGTTCCTCTTCCAATTTGTGAGCCTCGGGTAAAACAGTTTTATATTCAGCAGCAAGAACCTTGTTCGGCAAGCCTTCCAACGCATACTTTGCAACGGTTTCATTCTTTTGGGCACACAAAATAAGTCCGACAGGAGGATTCTCTTCGGGATGGGTCCAGTGTTCGCGGGCGTAATTCAAATAAAGGTGCATTTGCCCAGCGTCAGCATGTGTGAATTTTCCGATTTTAAGGTCGATCAAAACGAGGCAACGCAAGCGGCGATGATAAAAAACAAGATCAACCCGGTACCATTCATCTCCCACACGAAGGCGTTTTTGGCGGGCAACAAAAGTAAAATCGCCGCCTAATTCCAAAAGAAAACTTTCAAGGTGCTTAATTAACGCTTCTTCGAGATCGCTTTCAGAATATTCATCTTTGAGATTTAAAAATTCCAACACATATGGATCTTTAATTTCTTCATCTGCTGTCACTAAATCGCTGGGTTGCTTAATTTCACCCTTTTTCAGCATTCCCACCTTATTCCGGGAAAGAGCAGCTCGTTCATAAAATTGGGAGCCTATTTGCCGATCAAGTTGGCGGATAGACCATCCTCCTCTCAAAGCTTCAGCTTCATAAAATTTTCGGGCTTGCTCATTTTTCACATAAAGAAGCCTCACGTAATGAGACCACGAAAGCGGGAAAGCGGCTGCAAGAAGTTTCAAGCTGAATTTCCTCGACGCTGTCGAGGATTTCTTAGATAACATTTTTGATTCCCTCGGCGCTGCCGAGGAAATTGAGCCGATCGGATGGTACAAGTAGAATGTTCGAAACCGCTCCAAATTAGGCACAGCAAACCCACGACCAAATTTCTGAGAAAGATCATGGGACAAATGCTTTAACAGTTCTTCTCCGTATTCTGCTCTGGCTTTACCCCCCTGCTCATATTCCACAATCCGGCGGCCGATTTCCCAATAGGTCGCCGTTAAGATTGCATTGACGGAACGTGCGGCTTGATGCCGTGCTTGTTCCAGCAATTGCCGAATTCCAAAAACAAAATGATTGTAGCTTTGAAGATTGGGCTTTGAAGTTAATTCTTGTGACATGATGATTTGTCCTCCTGTTTCATAGAAGGGCAAATCACTTAAAGTGGCATTTTTGCGCGATTATCGCAACCCTTGTTGCTGTGCGTGATATTTGAAAAAAATATTATCATATTGTCAAATTAATCGCCATTAAAAATCCCTACAAAAATGACCGCCAACATATCGCCACCTATTTGCCAACTTAACAGCCCATCAAAAGAAAAAAGCCACAATGAAATGAATCAAAGTGGCCTTTTCTTTTCAACGCTCGTCGGGATGGACGCCAAACACACAACCCAACGTCAATGGGTGCCGCTACTTGTACGCATGAAAAAATGGCGTGGTCCGAGAGGTTCAAAACTAATCAGCCTTGAATAGTCGTTGGCGACTGAGTTTCCTTCTCCTCTGCTATGCAAACTGGTAAGGACAGCTTCGAATATGCCGACGCTTGCTTTAATTCTTGATACCAACTATTAAATTCTTTCCAATGATCTTTTCTTTGAGTAACCCAGTGGCCTTCGGCATTTGAATAATAAAATACCTGCCATCGTCTTTGCCCTTTAAAAGGAAATAGTAACGGCCTATAACGAACTTCTACAATAAGATGAATAGCGTGAGTTTGAGTTTTTTCTAGCGCCTTATTTTTTAGAGTTCCAAAATCAAACTCAAAACTTCGTTCTTCTTCTGGCCCAAAACTAAATTTCTCATTAGCAGTTGAATACGTCAGTGTGCATTGATCTTGTTTCTCATCAGATTTCATAACTAACCAATATCTAATTTCGGCGTCGCGCACAACAGCAGATGATGAGTTTTTGATCATTACAGCGGCAGCATCAGGAATATGTGAAACTTTACTATTTTTGATATTTTCTGGACGCAAACCGAGCGAGCGGACATTTTCTACTTGAACAATATTGAGCTCTGGCCAATATTGAAACGAAAAAGTGAAGGCCGGCACAGCCGCTAAAAGTGATATGAATGTAGCTCGCAGAAAACGAAATAATCGTTCAAAAACGATCTTTTTTACCGACGTATAAAAAGTTACAAAGACAATAAAGAATACAACACCCCAAAAAATAACGAGCGGCATTAAGATGGCGGGAAGAAATACGGTGCATAAAATAAAACCAACAAAGAGCAGAAAAAAAATAGAAATATCGACACAGCTCGCCTCAAGAACTTCCTTTTTTGCTCGATTCCAATCCTCCTCAGAATTGCCCATCTGATAATTCCGATCTTCATAATATGAATAAGCAAGCTTCTTGATTTGTTCTTTACTCATTCCCTCTATAAATCTATAAAGCCAATCAATAATCATTTTCGCTTTTCATAGTAATCCAGGGCAATATTTCCGACCGTCATTCCAATTTGATATAGGTATTCATAGACTATAGGGACAATCAATTTCCGGTCCGTTAAATTATATTCCATCGTGACGCTTTCTACAGGAGCACCAAAAACTCCATGGGTCGGATCCGCATGTGCGGCTTCCTGACCAGCATACCTTTCAATTAAAAATCTTGGCGTAAAACTTCTTATTTTGGGTGTTTTCCCTTCTTCCGGCACTTCCCAATCCAATAGAAATCCATTGTCTAGCCATTCATTTAATTCAATCTCGGAATATAGTGACTTATCTTTTTTTTCTGAAAAAACGATCGGCAATCTGCCTCCTGGTATTTGGGTAAAAAGTGCCCGTTTTTTTACTTGTTGAACTATTCTTCCAGTCCCATGTTCAATCTCGGTAATTTGTAAAAAACCATGCTGATTAAGTTTCATGACAGAAAACGTATCGCCTGATTGTTTTGCTAGATCAAACAATAGCCCATCACCTTTTTGTGTTCCGACGAGTAGGCGCAATCTAACGCCTATATTTCTTACTTCATCAAAATCATGATTTGAAATAAATCGATCACAAGCATCCACTAATAATTTGGCATTACTTCGAAGTTCTTCCAATCTTTGTTTAAAATCCTTCTGCATAATTTTCCCAATAAAAAACGCCTCGCCTCCAAAATGGAAGCGAGGTGTCTGTCTTGTTGACGCTCAGGCTTGCCTGCCTTTTTGGCAGGTTCGTCTAAGTCAAGAATGGCTCGTCGGGATGGACGCCAAACACATTACCTATCGTCAATGAGTGACGTTACTTGTAGCGATGAAAAAGTGGCGCGGGCCACGAGGGGCGAAGCTAATCGCTCTGATTTAATAGTCTAAGGACCAAGCCCGGCACTTTTGAAATGGTACCGTCTGTGCTCACAAGCAAAATCTCGAATATTCTCTTAAGACTCAGTCTGATCCTGCTTCTTAGAACGTTGCGCACGCTTGGGCGCCAATTCTAACTCATAGAAAATTTTCGTAGAATGCCTACAAGTATCTCTTATGCCTTTTCTTCCTAAATAAAAAATTATCGCCACGATGATCCAGATCATTGCCGTGAGAGAAACAGTCCGCGAAATTGGAGAACTCGGACAACACAGGACGCAAAGTAGGGGGTATTTAATCGTGAATATAAACGTAAGCACCAAGGCTATTGCCAAAACGGAGGACCCTATCGCATGCATGTATGAATATAAAAAATCTATTCTGTCCTTCCAGAGATCGCTTCCTGATTTAGACAATCGAAACATAAAGTAGTGGGCTTTTTCTCTGGGCGAGCCTTTAAACAACCCTTTTATTAAACCCGCTTCCTCATTATCTATGTCCGCTTGTTCTCCAAACCAAATGTGAAATATTATTCGGTATAAATTATCATTACTGTCCCATTATAAGTTGAATAGCATCAATTGGTTATCGTTTTCATAGTTGTTAGTTGTTCCTTGAAATGCTGTAAGTGCCTG
>MHFR01000029.1 GCA_001804285.1 Candidatus Danuiimicrobium aquiferis | reverse complement strand
CATGCCTGCACCTGTTTTTTCAATCCGATGTCGTTTATTTCAATGAGGTTGCATGCTTTTGAATCTTTTTTCAGTGGACCCTAAATAAGTTACAAACAATAGATCATTCAACATTGGGACAGTAGTGATATGTTTTGATGAATAATCAGCGAGGCTTTTTCCCGCCAGGCTGCGGCTTCCCGATAGCCTGTGCCTTGCCACCAGCCTTCGGCTTTCCCCACCCGCTAAACCATCCTTTTTGATCCGGGCCGGTTTTCCGATCCACCACGTCTTCGCGACGATCTCGGACGTCTTCTTTTCGATCCCGAATATCTTCTATTTTATCTTTCTTACCCCCTTGATGTTGAGCATCCCACACATCTTCTTTGCGATCCATGACATCTTCCCGACGATCAGCTGTATTCTCCTTCCAATCTGCTCCGCGCATCGGAGGCCTTCCCATCCCGGGAGGATTTCCAGGACCGGTTCCAGGAGGATTCATTCCGGGCCGGTCCCAAGGCCGTGCCCCCTGAGGATTTCTCATTCCTTCGCCTGGTGGATTATATCCCGGAGGGTTTCCGGGACCTACACCGCGCGGATTAAAACCAGGAGGATTTCCCATTCCTTCACCAGGCATATTCCCCTTCATATCGTGCCTGTATTCTTGCATCGCTTGCATATCTTGTTGCATTTGTTGCATATTTTGCTGATGAAGCGTTCGAAGCTGCCCGCGCAGCTCATCAGTTTTAGCGGTATCTCCGGCCTGCATCGCTGCCTGAATCTGATCACGTAATCCCTTCTCTGCAGTCATTGCAGCCTGAGCTTTTTCTCTGATTTGCTTCTTTTGCTCTTGCATTTTCTGAATTTCACTTTGAATTTCCGCTTTTTTAGCGTCCTGGGTTACCTGCTGTGTAGTGCTTTGATCTCCCTCTTGGGCAAATGTGATCGAAAGCGGCAATAGCCCGACCACAAAAAAACCGATTAAAGTTAAATATAATTTCCTCATTTAATCCTTCCTTTCTGTTTTGTTATTCCGGAGTTTGTTTTTGATTTTTATATTCTTAATTTATTTACGTACTTCTTACTAAAAAGTTTAACCTTCTTATTTGTTTAGTTCTGTTGTATTTGTTTAGCACTTTGAAGCGATTATCTGTAAAAGAGCATCTGTTTTTTTGTCATTCCCGCGAAAGCGGGAATCCAGAAACTGTGGATGCCCGCTTTAAGCATGCGGGCATGACACGAACCTGGCGTGTTCGCCACTTCAGAACGCTAAACAGATACGTTCTGTTGTGTAGTCTTTCCCTTTCAAAAGCTTTTCCGCATGGTTAAAAATATACCAAATGCCAAAACTTCAATGACAATTGATGCTGTAATCAAAGACGCTATGGAATAATCATAAAGCAACCCCATCAAGGAGCTCCCTAAAAACATCGCAATTCCATAGCTGGTATTAAAGATCCCGTATCCGGTCCCTCGCTTTTTTAGGGGCGTAATATCCGCAATCGCCGAACGCATAATTGTTTCGTGAATCCCCATCACAACACCCCATAAACATGCTGCGAGGAAAGCGAAAACATAGCTTTTTGAAAAGGCAAAAATGGTTATGAAAAGTGTCGCAACCGGAACAATGATTAATATTTTCAATCCCGCAGTTTTTTTCTTTCTCTTTTCCTTTAAAACATCGTAAAACTTGCCGACCGCAAGCGCGACCACCGCATCAACGCCCATTGCAATCGCATAAAAAAACGGGATTTGAGAATCCGATAAAATTCCTGTCGCCTTAAAATGGTATGAAATTAAAACAAAATTCGCAAAACCAAGTGTTGCAAAAAAAGTAAAAATTGTATATTGCCAGAATGCTTTGGATAATTGATCCGGTTCAGCTGTTTTTTGAACTGTATTTTCATTCGCGGCCGGATTCGGTAAACGTTTATAGGCAAGGATTAAAGACCCCATCAAAAATAAAAAAGGGATCCAAAGAAATGAATACCCTTTTTGATAATCCGATAAGTTTGCCTCGCGGTTCCCGTGGCTTAAAATCATAAAAACGGCGGTAAAAATAAGCGGCCCCGATAACGCGCCGATTTGGTCCATTGCCTCATGAAGACCGAAGCCGAAACCGGTTCCGACTTGCGAACTTGCCTGTGAAAGAATCGTATCGCGCGCAGGACTGCGGATCGCTTTTCCGAGTCTTTCCAGTACAATAAACATAGCGGCTAATTGCCAGGTTCCGGCAAGCGCAAGCAAAGGAACCGTTGCTAAAATTCCGTAGCCTAAAAAAGTTAAAAGCCAATATGATTTTGTTTTATCCGACAAATAGCCCGAGACGAGTCTCAATGCATATCCGATTAATTCGCCGACACCCGCAATCAATCCGACCAATGCCGCATTAGCGGCCAGAACTTTTAAATACGGCCCATTCACCGAACGCGCGCCTTCATAAATCATATCTCCGAAAAGGCTCACCACGCCAAACAGGACGATTAATTGGTAGGCTGTTTTTTTATTTTGCTCCATGGTCTTTCCTTTTAGCGAACTTTAATGATACGCCTTTGAAAAATTTTTGTCCACCGACTTCCTCTTGCATCCTTTTCAAATTATCTGCATAATCTACCTTAAACAAGCGAGGCGAAATGAAATCCAAGTCCGGTTTTATTCAAAACTATTCTTTTTCCCTTTTTCTTCTGTTCTCGATTTTCATTGGTGTCACAATCGGCCTTATTTTTAAGAAAGATGCGCTTGCGCTCAAACCGTTGGGTGATATCTTTTTAAATTTACTCTTCACGGCTGTTGTTCCGCTCGTCTTTTTTTCCATTTCATCGGCCGTCGCAGGAATGTCAAATAGCAAACGGCTTGGCAAAATACTGATTTATATGCTTCTCATTTTTATCGCAACCGGCCTGATTTCCGCATCGCTTATGATCCTCGGTGTTAAATTTTATCCGCCTACTGTTAACATTAATTTAACATCAAATGTAGTACCTGAAATTTCTTCGGTCAAAACTCCGGAACAAATTGTGAAAGCATTTACCACTCCTGACTTTGTGGATATCTTATCTAAGAAAAATATGCTTCCGTTGATTCTGTTCTCGCTTTTAATTGGTCTTGGGACGGCCGCCTCTGGCGAAAAAGGGAGGTTTTTTGTCTCTTTTCTCCAATCTGGAAGTCACGTCATGATGAAAGTGATTTCATATATTATGCTTTATGCACCCATCGGACTATGCGCTTATTTCGCGTATTTGACCGGAAATTTCGGAACGCAATTATTCGGTTCTTATCTTCACGCCGTCATGCTATATTATCCGCTCTCCTTTCTTTATTTTCTGATCGGTTTTTCCATTTACGCCTGGCTTGCGGGCGGACTGAGGGCAATTAAAATGTTTTGGTCAAATATTCTGCCCCCGTCTGTCACAGCGCTCGGAACTGGAAGCAGCATCGCCACCATTCCCTCGAATCTGCAAGCAGCCGATCGGATTGGCATTCCGCGGGATGTGAGTGAAATTATAATCCCGATCGGCGCGACCGTGCACATGGACGGATCATGCCTTGCCGCTATTTTAAAAATTGCACTTCTTTTCAGCATTTTTCATATCCCGTTTACCGGCCTCGGGACTATTTTAACGGCAATCGGTATCGCTATTTTATGCGGAGTCGTGATCAGTGGTATTCCTTCAGGCGGAATGTTAGGAGAAATGTTGATCGTAACGCTTTACGGATTTCCCATTGAAGCGCTTCCCATTATTTCGATGGTGGGAATCTTGGTCGATCCTCCAGCAACCATGGTCAACGCAATCGGCGACAATATTGCAAGTATGCTGGTCGCCAGAATCCTCAACGGAAAAAACTGGATGGAACACAATCAGTAATCGTAATTCTCAAAACTGTCACTTTTGCGCTTTCCCTTGATTGGCAACGGACTCCATGGCTTTTTTCACTTTTTCGGGATCGCCGAGATAATAATGTTGAATCGGTTTTAACTCGTCGTCAAGTTCATACACAAGAGGCATTCCCGTCGGAATATTTAAACTGATAATATCCTGGTCGGAAACATGATCAAGATGCTTCACAAGCGCCCGGAGACTGTTCCCATGCGCAACAATTAAAACATTCTCGCCAGCTTTAATGGCCGGCGCAATTTCCTGATTCCAGCAAGGGAGGACTCGCGCAACCGTATCTTTTAAACACTCCGTCAATGGAATTTCTTTTTTCTTTAACGTTTGATAACGAGGATCGTTTTCGGGATTTCGTTCATCCGTCGATTCAAGCGCCGGAGGAGGGATATCATAACTCCGCCGCCAAATTTTAACTTGCTCTTCACCGTATTTAGCTGCTGTTTCCGCTTTATTCAATCCTTGCAACGCACCATAATGCCGTTCGTTCAAACGCCACTCGCGATGAACAGGAATCCACATCAAATCCATTTGATCCTGCACGATCCAAAGTGTCCGAATCGCGCGTTTCAAAACGGAGGTATATGCAACATCAAACGTATATCCTTCCTTTTTTAACTGCTCGCCACCCTCTTTTGCTTCCTGCAACCCTTTTTCGGACAAATCCACATCTGTCCATCCGGTAAACAAATTTTCCTTATTCCAAACGCTTTCACCATGTCTAATTAAAACCAGCTTATACATTTTTTTCCTCCTTGACGATTGCGAATCTTTTCCGCTCACAGAACCCCAACGCCCCAGATGATTAATCAATTTAATTTAGGGTCAAATACTACACCAGATTTAGGTGTACTTCAATGGTTATGGATTAGAAATATGTCGCCGCGTGCCATGTAAACCCGTGACAGGCCAAAGCAAGCTATTTTCATTCGTGAAAACGTGGAGCGCGCGGCTTCGTGGCAACATAAAACCGCGAGTTCCCTGTAGTCAGCCCGCTCTTTTCATAATACAATAATGTCCATATGAAAGTTCTACTACTCACTAATGAATATCCTCCCAACATTTATGGAGGTGCCGGTGTTCATGTGGATTATTTGAGCCGAGCGCTTTCGAAATTGTGCAAGGTAGACGTACGGTGTTTCGGCAATCAAAAACTTTCCACCAAATCTATTTCCGTTACCGGCTTTGGCGTAAATAACAACCATTACACGGCGCCAAAACCTTTAAAAAGCGTTTTTGGCGCACTTGATCGTTGCCTTCATTTCAATGCTACCAATATTGACGCCGATTTGGTTCATGTTCATACCTGGTATACACATTTCGGCGGTATTCTCGCAAAATTAAATTATGGGATTCCGCTTGTCTTAACCTCTCACTCTCTTGAACCGCTTCGGCCGTGGAAAGAGGAACAACTCGGCGGTGGATATCAATTTAGCTGTTGGGTTGAAAAAGCTGCCGTAGAAATGGCAGACGCAGTGATCGCGGTTTCCGCGGAAGCAAAAAAAGATATTGTCAAACTTTTCAATGTCGATCAAGCAAAAGTCCATGTCATCTATAATGGAATTGATCCTGCCGAATATCGTCCGGTCAAAGCACCCGAGAAATTGAAAGTTTTCGGAATCGACCCCCTTAAACCATATGTTCTGTTTGTTGGCCGAATTACCAGACAAAAAGGAATCATTCATCTCCTGAATGCAATTCAATACATGAGGCCTGATTTTCAAATCGTTTTATGCGCCGGAGCCCCCGATACAAAAGCAATTGCGAAAGAAATGGAATCTCATGTCTCAAAGCTTCAGAAAACGAGAACCGGCATCATTTGGATTCAAGAAATATTAGACACCCAAACAAAAGTGGCCCTTTACTCACATGCAGCGGTTTTTTGTTGTCCTTCCATTTATGAACCTTTTGGAATTATTAATCTCGAAGCCATGGCTTGCGAAACACCTGTCGTTGCCAGCGCCGTCGGCGGAATTAAAGAAGTCGTACTTGAAGGAGAAACGGGTTTTCTAGTGCCTGTTGAACAAAAAAATAATAGCCCTTTTGATTCGATTCATCCGGAGAAATTTGCACGCGATCTGGCTCGGAAAATTAATCAATTAATGGCCAATGAAAAATTGCGGATCAAAATGGGAAAAGCCGGGCGCAAGCGCGCTGTAAACACTTTCAGTTGGGAAGCCATTGCAAAGAAAACGCACACGCTGTATAAAACGTTAATACGTTAAAAATCAAAAAAGGGGACAGGCAATGGCTCACATTGAGTTATATGCCTGTTCCCTTTTTTGAGCGCAGCACCTTATCATGCCGCTTCTTATTTCTCAGCCCGATACATCACTACATTGGCCCGTTCAAGCGTCACGAGTCCTTCTTTAACCATGTTATCCAGATGCGGTAAAAAATTGTTTATCTTTTCTTCACTATCAACAATTTCGATAATAATCGGAAGGTCTTCCGAGAGGCGCAGCAATTTCGTTGTGTGTAGATGGCTTTTGCAACCAAATCCCATAAAACCCTTGATCGCTGTCGCGCCCGCCATATTTTCTTTTTTAGCAAGATAAACGATTTCCTGATAGAGCGGTTTTCCGTTCCATTTGTCTGCTTCGCCGATAAAAATTCTAAGCAATTTTCCTTCTGTCGGAATTTTCATAATCAAAATGCCTCCTTCATTCATTAAATAATTTCTGCCAAATAAACGCCCAATCTGAACAATAAAAATCCAACCGAAATGCTTGCAGCGACATTCCAAAATGCCGCGAGATTTTCACCGGTTTTGATCAGATTTGCTGTTTCGAGCATAAATGTTGAAAAGGTGGTAAATGCACCGCAGAATCCCGCCATTAAAAGCAACCTGGCATTTGTGTCGAGAACAAATTTTTCTTCAGAAATAGCAGCTAAAAACCCGATTAAAAAACAGCCACTTAAATTGACCGCCAGTGTACCATAGGGGAAATTGGCCCCAAATATCCGATAGACCAACCCCGAAAGAGCGTAGCGGCCCACCGTTCCAAAAACACCACCAATAATTAAGTTAAACCATTTCGCCATCGTTTGTTAGCTATCCTCTCTTATAGAGATTTTATTATACTATATAAAAACATCGCCCCGAAACTTTTTTTATAATAATGCCCACTTGGCACTTTTATTTTTTATGTTATAGTAAAACCCTTCGGTTTTTATTACCTTTAAATTAACAACCCTAAAAAAGGAGAAACACAAGATGAAGAGACCATTAATCCTGATTATTTTACTGTCTTTAATGTTTTACTCATTTGCTGCTATCGGAAGCGCTGAAGAAGCTATGGCTCCCTCCACAGTACCGGATTCTGCTGCTACCACCCCCGCAAAAACAACGCTCGACAATTTGATGGCAGCATTTAACGGTGAAAGCAATGCAAATACGCGCTATTTAGGGTTCACTGAAAAAAGTTTTTGAGAACAACGATCAAATATTTTCCAGCCATATCGTTTCATTTTCCTATCGTTATTTC
>MHFR01000028.1 GCA_001804285.1 Candidatus Danuiimicrobium aquiferis | reverse complement strand
AAATAACGATAGGAAAATGAAACGATATGGCTGGAAAATATTTGATCGTTGTTCTCAAAAACTTTTTTCAGTGAACCCTATTTATTTGATTTGGACACCCATCATCAGCTTGCCGATGCAAAAAAGGATTTCACACCGCGAAGAGATGATCAACACCTAATTCCTACACTTGCCTCAAAATGCATATCGGAATTCTCGTTGGGTTTTTAAACGGTTTAATCAGTTGGCAGGTGAATCTGACTGCAATCCATCGAGGTGTTTATTCTTCACGGCGCATGGCATTTATGATCGGCATGGGTGCGGTTTGTGCGGATTTTATCTTTATGGCGATGGCCTTTGCGGGAGTGAACCATTTATTACAGCTTCCAAACTGGAGGTTTCTGTGTAGAGTCGTTGGTGGAATAACCCTTCTTTTTTTGTCGATCGCTCTTTTTTTTCAGTCGCGCAAGGTGGATTCATTTAATCGTTTTGACAAAAAGAACCTGGGTAACAGCTTTTTAATCGGGTTTTTTATTGTTCTGGGCAAGCCCGTTTTGATTGCGTTTTGGGCAGGGGGGGCGAGTCTGCTGCTGGGCTATTTCCCGGAGCTTCATATATTTTTAATACGTTTGTTTTTTTATGCGGGTTTTGTTGTTGGTTCTGCAGTTTGGTTTTTTATTCTTGCTCGACTTATTGTTAAAAGAATCCGGGGATTCGATGAAAAAATTATTTCAACAGGATTGAGGATAATCTGTGCGGCTCTTTTAATTGTTGGGATTCTCATGCTGATGGGGTATCTCCAGCCGGCTTAGGTTTTAATTTAAAAGCTGCCTATTTTTGTTGCCATTAAAAAATCCTCATGCCATTATAAAAGCTGTTATTTTTTTTGAAGGGGATATTAAACACGATGACTCAAACACAAATATGGTTTGTCGGAAGCGGTGCGGTTTATATGGTAGTGATGCTTTTGATCGGATTTTAGTGCAGTGAAAGAATTAAAAATACAAAGGATTACATTGTTGCCGGAAGCCGGATTAGGAAATTTTTATAACAAAAGAGGTGAAGAATGAATCAGTATCGTAAGTGGATATGCAAAATAGCGCCTGTGACATGTTTTTTCTTTATATTTATCGAAGTCATTTCTCCTGTCATTGTTTTCGCGCAGACAGCGGAAATTTCAGGGCAAATTATAGAAATAAAACCTTCCGGAAAGAAGCAATTCGAATTAACCGTGCAAACCGAAAAAGGGAAAGAAAAATTTTTCGTCGATTTATCGACACAAGTACAGGGGGTTATCTTGGCCAAAGACATAAAAGTAGGGCAGGAAATAGTCGTTTCTTCAAGGACCGGGGGAACTTCGGGGGTCAAAGGGGTCAGGGGAATGAAATCGCCGTTTGGTGATATGGCTTCTTCTACGAAGAGAATGTTAGGGCTTCCGGACATTCCGAATGTCCCGAACATCCCGAATATTCCGGGTGCTCCTCGAATTCCCAAGATTCCGAATGTTCCGAAAGGTCCTCCACTGACGCCGAAAGCACCGGTAATTCCCACGATTCCGGCGGGCGTTTCTATGGGGCTTTCATCTCAGGCACCCGTTGAAAAAGAACAGGAGTTAAATCAAAGCGCTCAACAGGCAGAAATGCCGGCGCCGAATGCGGAAATGAATCAGACCCAAGCGCCTCAAATGGCTAAAAAGGAAACGCAGCCAGAAGAAAAGGCAGCGCCGCCGACAGCGCAGGACTTTCTGATGGGTGAAGCCGTAAAAATGAAGAAGACGAAAATAGAAGAGAATGAAAACGCTCCGGAAAAAAAGTCGGCAGAAGAAAAGTCTTCTGACAATTCAATTCCTGAAAAATCTCTGATGCCGGAGACGGTGACCGGAAAGGTTATTGATTTAAAGAAAACTGAAAACGGAATCGAAATTAAGTTAGCGGGGAAAAAGGGGAGCGAAGAAAAGATTGTTCTTCCCCCTGAAGAGCAAGTGCAAAAAATGATGACTTTTAAAGATCTTCAAACAAAGATGAAAATTACTCTTCAAGTTTCAGAAGGGGCGAAGGGAAAAGTAGTCAATCAAATTGTGGTTGCTTAAAGTTTTGAGAAAAAGCGCTTCGTTGCCGGAATTCCTGATCGGATTCATTTGCTATCGTCGAACTTTATCGAATGGATTGGCCATCTTAAAAAAGATGTGCTCAATGCCCCGGCTGTCAGTCTGTATCTTGAAGAGATTTTAATTGCGCTCAGCATCAGCGCTACGACCAATCTCACAGGAAGCGATGGGGGGGCTCTGAAGGAACTTTCCGGTTACCAGGCCCATATGACGCATATTCCGACGTCCGGAGATGAAAAAGGGCTGCACCGTTTGGGGATTAATCTAACGAGCGATGCAGAGTTTTCAACGCACAGTTTGTTTGAGGTTTGATCGAACGTTTTCTAACGCATTTCGGTTGAAAACGTGCCAACAATTTGTTTGAGAAGTGAAAGGACAAAGCGCGTTAAGAGGATGATTTCTTGCAGGCTTGTAAAAATAATCCGGTGGAGCTTGAGTTTGTAAACTTTCCCTTGCTCTATATATTTTGCAGTTTCCTTCCAGAACGAAATCATTGGTAAACGGCTGAATGTGAGTTGGTTTGAAAACACATTCCACTTTTTTAACCACAAACTGAAGCGCGACGGAATCCGTATCCGTTGAGTTAATATTCGTGTTTGTGATTTTTCTAAAACCATGGCTGCTTGCCGGTAGATATTTTGAAGTTCTGAAACACGAAGGTTCCGCCATCCGGTTGTTTTAGAGTGAAGATGTTTAAGCTCTAATAGAACGCGTTCTTCAAGCACGCCGCGGTGGCGGGTTGCAAGCCAAGCTTCTTCCATTTCGACTGCTAATTTGGCCCAACCGGTTAACGTTTTCCAGATTTCCAAGGCTCTTCGCTTGCCATAAGCCCATCGGCTTTCAAGGGGGAAAATGGAGCGACGTTCTTTCCGGTTCTTGAGACGGAAAAAACCGTGAAGCATCGGATGTCCATTCTCGACTTGCAGCGAATTTTTATACCAAATTAAATTCATAAAAACGCCCCAATAGAGATCTCGGGGAGTGTTCCGTAAAATTTCTTTTATGTTTTCGAGGCTGTAAAAATTTCTCCAAGTGTTTTCGTAAAGTTGTGTCCATGCCCGAGGATTCATCCGCGAGTGCCGAAAAGTTTCGTGGAAAGAATCAAAGTTGTTGAGATCGGCATCGAGCGGGACTTTCCGGGAAACCAAATGTTTATGGTCTTCCGAACCCGGAAGCGGTGTTAACATGAAAAAAGATGTTTGCTGAGCTCCGATTTCCGATTTCAGAAATCTGACGTTACTTTCGATAGATTCTTGAGTATCAAAAGGGAAGCCGATGATATACCCGAGATGTGTTGTGATTCCAGCCTTGAGATAAGTCTCAATTAATTGCTTGAAGTTTGCTGTTTTGTTCTGTGTTTTTGAAGCAGCAACCAGGTTTTCTTCGTTGACGCTTTCCACTCCGATAAAAGCCTGAGTGCATCCTGCCCGGCTTGCTTTTTCAATGAAATTCGGAATCCGGTAGGATTGCGTGTCAACTTGCATGCTAAAGCTGATATTCATTCTTTCTTTTTCGCGTAAATCGATCAAAGAATCGAAAAGGGATTCCCAGTGTTGATGCCTGGCAAGATTGTCGTCGGTGAAAAAATAACTTGAGATTTTATTTTCATAAAAATTATGACGGATCATTTGAATGATCGAGTCAACAGACCGGAATCGCATTTTGCGGCCCTGTACATTGATGACTGTGCAGAAACTGCATTGAAAAGGGCATCCTCGCCCGCAATCTAAGGTTGCTAAGTTTCGGATTGCATAACGATTGGAAAGTTTTTTTGGGATTATCGGCATCGGTGCTTGCGAAATGTCAGGCGGCGTGTTTAAAAAATTATAAATGGGATGAAGCTGGTTATTGATTGAATCCCGGAGAATTATTTCCAACCGGCCTTCTACTTCTCCGGCGATGATGGTGATGCCGGCCTCGCGCAAAGCGAGAATTTCAAGAGGCGGTTCCGGCAATGTTGCCGTTACGCCGCTGACATGAAATCCGCCGATTAAAACATCGATTCCGGCATTTCGAAAAGCAAGGCCAAGATCAAATGCCCGAGGGAATTGATTGGATTGAACGCCGACCAGCCCGATGATGGTTTTTGTATTTTTCCGGCGGCTTTCCCTGATGATTTTTTTGACATTCACTCGCTCGACAGTCTCATCAATCGGTTCAATCTGCCATTTGAGATCAGCGCCGAGTGACTTACGATTTTTCACATCCTCTGCGAGCCCAAGCAGGCAGGCTAACGTGTTGCTTGGTAGAACGCCTTTCCAGTGCCGAATGACGTAACCTTCGTCGTCATATTTAGAAGGCTTAATCAAATAGAGCTTGAGGCGTTTGTACATTTGCGACCTTTCTTACCAGAAACTACTGCTTTGGTGTGCAACTATTATAAGTAGAAGATTTGGAAAAATAGCTGCGGAAGTTCCATTTCCAGTACAAATGATAACACATAAGAACCAGTTTAAATAGTAATTAATTTGACAAGGGAATATTTCCCGTATTTCGAGCTGAGCAGCTATCTGGGCATCGCTGGAAGTGGCTAACCCGACTTTTTCATCGATTTTGTGAATTGACGAGAAAGTTGCTTTGGGCGCAATAAGTTACGCCCAAAGTTTTGCGCCCTTGTTAAATCAGGGCGCAAAAGATAAGCCCTGCGTCGCAAAGACGCAAACATCTTTAGCACCGCAGCTCTTACGAGCGGAATTTCTTATTAACGATGAGAAATCCGGGCTAAGCGGACGGAGGCTGAAAATAAAACAATTGTAATGATTCTCCATAGTACCGGCGAACGGTATCTCTCGACTTGGCTATCTCAGGATATTTCTTGAGGAAACAGACGTGCGCAAGTTGATTCATTGACGCACACCGAAAGGAATAACTGATAAAATCTACACTTATTTAAGATCCCTCACTTTACAAAGCGCAAAGTGCTGTGCGTTTTATACAGCGCGACTTTGCTCGGGATCTCCGCCGCTGAAACGTAAGCGGATCCGATCGCGTTGTTCCCTCGGAAAAGCGAGGACCAGCCCTGTATTTCCAGGATGGCTGAAAATTCGCACGTCGACTGATGTTCCGTAAGATCGAGTGCTTATTTGACTTCGAGGACTTCGACGTTAAAAGTTAATTCTTTGCCGGCCAAAGGATGGTTAAAGTCGAGAATGACCGTATCAGTTTTGATTTCTTTAATCATGCCGATCATTTTCTGGCCGTCTTTGCTCGTTAATCCCATGGGCATGCCAACCTGGAGGTCTCCCGGAGGGAGCTGTGTCTTGGGCGCTTCGATCACGGCTTTCGGATCGACTGGACCAAATCCCTTATCGACTGGAATAATAATTTTCTTCTTTTCACCGACTTGAAGGCCGACTAATGCTTCTTCAAGCGCCGGGAGAATCTTCCCTGAACCGTGAACGTATTCCATCGGCTGCTTGGTTTGTTTCGAATCTTGGATGATGGTTCCGTCCACTTCGAGAGTGTAATCCAGTTTAACGGTTTTTCCGTTTGCGATTGCCTCGGCTGCGCAAATATTTTTTAACATTAAAACAAACGACATAACGAAAACCATCGACAAAATGAGGACTTTTTTTTTCATGTTTAAGCCTTTCCTTTTCGGTTTAAAGTTTGTAGCTATTGATGACGGTTACAGTAATGAAATATAAAATTTTAATTTGGAAAAAATATTTGTTTCAGCCAGCTCTGCTTTAATAGGCAGTAGACGCGGGGGGAAACAGACATGCGGGAATATTATCCCCGAAATGGATGCATGTCAACACAATCGGAAAGTTTTGAAATTTTTCGGAACCTGTCGAAATTTTTTTTATTTTTTAATCCAAGAGAAGAAATATGACGGAATAACGCTTGTCCTTCCATAAGGGTGCATGCTAAACTACAACCTGTCTTAAAATCATGTCGGAAGAAGAAAGGACAAATATGTTTACAGGAAAAATTAACAAGCTTGTGAGGCAAAGAGGTTTTGGGTTTATTAGCGCGACAGACGGGCGGGAAATCTTTTTTAACCAAAAAGATTTGGTAGGAATACGTTTTGATGAGTTGGACGAAGATTTAAAGGTTGAATTCCAGGTGGAAAAAACGCCTAAAGGGCCGTGTGCTTTTGATATCCACGTGGTGAAAGCCGTGACAATTTAGAGCTTGGATTGTTTGCATTTATGTTGACTGCCATTAAATCTGCCGCAATTTGGTTCGGAATTACGAGTTTGACGGTACTTCTCTTTTTGGTGTGTCTTTTCTTAAGCATTATTCTTTTCCCGTTTGATCGGAAGGGCAAGATTGTTCACCGTCAATGTTTCTGGTGGGCGCGGGGAATTATTAATTTAAATCCTTTCTGGAATGTTACCGTAACCGGTCTCGAAAATATAGATCCAAACGAAACCTATGTGATTGTTGCCAACCATCAAAGTCTGGCGGACATTGTTGTTCTCTATGAAACCAGAGCACAGTTTAAATGGGTGGCGAAGCAAAGTCTTTTCAGCATTCCTTTCATCGGCTGGTGTCTTTCTCTTTGCAAGCATATTAAATTAGAACGCGGTGATTTGGGTAGTATTAAAAAAGTTTATCGTGAGGCAGCCGATTGGTTGAGACGTGACATGTCGGTTTTGTTTTTTCCTGAAGGAACCCGGAGCACGGACGGTGAGATCGGAGAGTTTCAAAATGGTGCGTTTAAATTAGCCATTAAAGAAAAAAAAGCCATTCTTCCGATTTCGATCAAAGGAACAACAGAAGCGATTCCCAAAGGAACATGGTTATTTAGAACGAAGGTTTATGGGATCGTCGATGTTCATAAGCCCATCCCAACAACACAATTTGAAATACGGGATTTTGAGCGGTTAAGAGAACTGGCTCGCGCGCAACTTGTTTAAGGCGCAATCACAAGTTCGGCCAAGCTTAGTAGATAGCCCTTATTTTGGCAGCTAAAAGGGCCATAAAACAGCTTATTTTATGCTGTTATTAAAGTTGAATGTCTAAATTATTTGACATTGCAGATTCTTTCACTTATCATTTCACCGTCCTAAGTTAGGATATGAAAGATCTTAACCGCAAGGCAAAGAATTTCACCTTGCGGGTTTTTTGTTTTAGAAGGCATTTCTCGAAGAATATGATTCTTGGTGAAGCCCACAGATCTTCCAGGCTGATTGACCGATGGATTTTTGATCGGAACTTCAGCAAGGTCCTTGAGTTCCAAATAAAATTGTTAAGGTAGCTCAAGGACGGTAGTATTTAATGTTTTAAAGCCGGAGTATTTCGGGTTTTGGAAAGGAGTAGTACCATAATGGCAAAAGGAACTGTAAAGTGGTTTAATGACCGTAAAGGTTTTGGATTTATCCAAGCCGAAGGCGGGAAAGATGTGTTTGTTCATCATTCTGCGATTCAAGGCGATGGCTATAAATCTTTAAGCGAAGGTCAGCAAGTCGAATTTGAGATTATCACAGGTCCCAAAGGCGAACAAGCAGCTAATGTTGTAAAAATCTAAGTTTAGAACACGAAAGCCCGGAGCTTACTGGGCTTTTGATATTTAATTCAAGTAAAGGATAGAGAGAAAATGCAAACGAAACTATATGTTGGAAATTTAAGTTATCAAGCAACGGCAGAAGAGATTAAACAACTGTTCGTGAAGTTTGGGGAAGTGAAAAACGTCGATATTATTACCGACCGTTTTTCGGGAAGATCAAAAGGATTTGCCTTCGTTGAAATGGGAACTCCTGAAGAAGCTGAAAAAGCCCTTGAACTGAATGGAACGGAATTTGGCGGACGGAACCTCAATGTTTCCGAAGCGAAACCCAGAGAACCTCGGACTGGCGGCGGCGGTGGCGGTGGCTATCGCGGTGGTCAAGGTGGCGGTGGCGGATTCGGCGGCAAGAGACGCGGCGGTGGCGGTTTTGGCGGCGGACACGGCGGCGGCAATCGCGGCGGCGGCGGACGTGACCGTGGCGATCGTGGCGGAAACTGGTAATTAACAGGTTTGCCATATATTTTTTGACGAAATAAATTAAGTAGTTTTATTTGTTCGTTAAATTCTTGCTCCAATGTGGTTGTATTTGTTTAGCGTTTTGAAGTGATTATCTGTAGAATCCGCGCTTTTCTGTCATTCCCGCGAAAGCGGGAATCCAAAAAAAACGTGGATGCCCGCTTAAAGCATGCGGGCATGACACTACCGCAAGGTGCCATTACTTCAAAACGCTAAATAGACACATGTGGTTTGGTAAGAATTTCCAACCGAAATGACTCCGGAGCTATGAAATTGCTCCATCTGTGTTAGATGGAATAAGAATATGAAGAAGGCAGGTTTGACTTCCTATAGATAATTTTATGAGGGAGTCAAAACCTGCCTTTCTTTTTTTGCACAAACATTCAAACATAAATATAAAATCCAAATATTGTTATAAACAGGTTTTTGCGGACGGAACTATTAATCGGGAAGGAGAAGTTTACGCGTTTCCAGAATAGTTTCGTGATCGTGATCGGCCTTGGGGGCGGTGACCCGGATGAATCCTTTTTCAATCAAAGCGGGGGGGGCACTGCCGGATGTCAAGGCAGCAGGTTGGAAAGAATTGTTTCCGCTGAGTAACGGCCCCTTTGTGTGAAGGCTATTTTTGTTCCGCACAATTTGAACAAACCTTCAGATGAAAGTTCATCTATTTTTTTTTCAATTTTTGGCCGAAGCAGTTTCAAACCAGCAAAATCGATTCCTTCCGCCAGCCGGAGTCCCGTTAATAACGTTTCTGATTCTTTTTCTTCTTCGGTCAGAATGTCTTCAATGTCCCGCGTCCAATTATTTTCAGCACATTTCTTGAAATAACCGTTCACGTCTTTCGCAAATTGATACCGGATGCCGTTCAGGTATGAAAAAGCTCCGGGGCCGAGTCCGAGATACTCCTCGTTATGCCAATAAATAAGATTATGCCGGGATTCGAAGCCGGGTTTCGCGAATGTCATCAGTTCGTAGTGAACAAAACCTGCGTCGGTTAATATTTTTTCTACAAGCTGAAACATTTGAAGATGCTCCGTTTCGTACGGAAGATGTAATTTGCCGTGCTTCTGCTGAACACCGAAAACGGTTTTTTCATGAATGTCGAGATCATAAACAGTCAGTTGTTTTGCGCCCAACTCTACGGAACGGAGAATGGATTCTTCGACATCAGAAACGGTTTGACCGGGAAGCCGGATCATGATGTCGACACTAATATTTTCACAACCCATTTCGCGAAGAAGGTCCAAGGCTTTTACATTTGCTTCAGCGTTATGAGTGCGTCCGGTTTCTTTCAATAAGCGGTCTTGAAAAGCTTGCGCGCCGAGGCTGATGCGGTTGATTCCCAGATCAAGATAGGCGGCCAGCCTTTTTTCATCGACATCTTCCGGATTCATTTCGCAAGTGAATTCATAATTTTGGCGGAAATTAAAATGTTTCCGGATGCAGCCCACCAATTTTGTTATTTCGTCATCATTTAATAATGACGGAGTTCCGCCCCCGATGTAGAAAGTGTCAAATTCCAGATGACCATATTGATCTTTTGCATGCTGAAGTTCTTTTTCAATCGAGGAGATGAATTTTTTGTGGAGGGCAGCCGTGCGATTGGTTGTGGAAACGAAATTGCAGTAATGGCACTTTTTCCTGCAAAATGGAATATGGATGTAAAGTCCTCGTTTCATAAAGATATCATAAGAGAGATAGGGTTTTCCGGCAACACCGGAATTCACAAAATACGGGGAAAAAAGAAGCTTTGTTTCTTGTCGAACTTTTTCTATAATACACCTCTAAACAGTTTTTGTGTCATTCCCGCACGATTCCCTTGGGAAAGAAAGGGCCGGCCCCAGTTTTTCCGGGGTAAGCGGGAATCCAAAAATTATAGATGCCCGATAGGAGCATTCGGGCATGACAATACGAGCATGGGAGATTTGATTGTTTCAAAACGTGAAATAGATACAATGAATATAGTAATTAAAAGGAGTTTGACATGTCTACAAAGATTAAAAAAGTTCATGCCCGTGAGATTTTAGATTCACGGGGAAACCCGACGGTAGAGGTAGATGTATTATTAGCTGACGGAACACTTGGGCGTGCGGCAGTTCCGAGTGGTGCTTCGACCGGCGAACATGAAGCGGTCGAGCTTCGTGATGGTGATAAGAGCCGCTATCTTGGGAAAGGTGTTTTGAAAGCTGTTGCGAACGTGAATACTAAAATCAACAAAGCCATTTCCGGGAAAGATGCCGCATGTCAGGAAAAGATCGATCAGGTTCTGATCGATCTTGATGGAACTGAAAATAAGGCAAAACTTGGTGCGAATGCGATTTTAGGAGCTTCTCTTGCGTGTGCGAAAGCGGTGGCGTTGTCAAAGGGAGTTCCTCTTTTCCAATATCTGGGCGGAAAAAAAGCGAATATCTTGCCCGTCCCGATGATGAATATCATCAACGGCGGTGTCCACGCGGACAATAATGTTGACCTCCAGGAATTTATGATCATGCCGTTCGGTGCAAAGTGTTTTTCCGACGCACTTCGAATCGGAACAGAGGTGTTTCACAACCTGAAGAAAATTTTGCACGAAAGAAAACTTTCGACTGCGGTTGGCGACGAAGGCGGATTTGCGCCGGATTTAAAATCGAACGAAGAAGCGCTTGATGTGATTATGATTGCGATTGAGAAGGCGGGGTATCAAGCAGGTGTTGACGTTAAGATCGCTCTCGATCCGGCGAGTTCCAGTTTCTATGGGCAGGCGAAAACCGGTGAGAATAAGAATCCGGGGAAGTATGTGTTTTGTGCGGATCAATATCCGATTAAATCTTCTCAGGACATGGTTGCGTTTTATGAACATCTGGCGAACCGTTATCCGATTTTTTCGATTGAGGACGGGCTTGCCGAAGATGATTGGGATGGCTGGAAAATCCTGACCGACCGGCTCGGGAAAAGGATGCAATTGGTCGGCGATGATTTGTTTGTGACCAATGTGAAACGTTTGCAAATGGGGATTGACCGGAAAATTGCAAATTCCATTCTGATTAAAGTCAACCAAATCGGGACGCTGACTGAAACCATTAACGCAGTAACACTTGCGCATAAAAACGGCTACACGGCGGTGATGAGTCACCGGAGCGGCGAGACGGAAGATTCGACGATTGCGGACTTGGCCGTTGCGCTTTCGACGGGGCAAATTAAGACAGGCTCCGCGTCGCGCACCGATAGGCTTGCGAAATATAATCAACTGCTCCGGATCGAGGAGATTTTGGGTAAGAAAGCTGTTTACGCCGGCACATTTCTTGGCGGCAAGTGTTGTTCGACGAAAGAAAAAGCTAAGAAAACTTGTTGCTGCGGTTGTTAATAATAAAAAATAGATTTCTCAATAACGGTTTTTCTCATCTGCTGACACATTCAATTTCCCATTGGGGAATTGAATGTGTCGAAGCAGTTTTTGCTTTTCACTTTTAACTTTTTATTTATATTACCATGCGCCGTATTACACCTATTTGGATTTTTGCAGTTGTGTTCCTCGCCGGGGCTATTTATCTTCCCGGAATTTCCAAGTATTTAATTTTGAAACAAAAAGAAAAAAAACTGGAAGAGGACATCAGCCGTTTAAAAAAACAGGTTCGAGCCCTGAATGACGAAGAACAACTGCTCAGGACAAATCTTTCCCGGCTCGAAGAAGTGGTCCGGGAGGAGCTTGGTCTTGTGAAACCGGGCGAAATGGTTTATAAAATCGTGGAAGAAAAAGAGGCCTCGGAAGATAGTCAGAATGAGCCGATTAAAAAGGCCGCGGAAGAAAAACAACCGGTTAAACCTTCTCCGCCTCAATAAAGAATTTTTCTATATCAATGACGAACATTTCTGAAACAGAATCATTCGCCCGAGCAAATTTTCCGTTGCAAGCGGGATTTGACCCCGCAGTGGTGAAAGCGTTTAAATCAGCTTATCGGAAGCTTTCGGCGCGTCTAAATATTGAGAAGGGGAAACAAATCCTTGATCTTGGGTGCGGAAGAGGCCTGGTGATTGAGGCGCTCCATGATATTTCGGGATGGTTGACAGGCTTTGATTTTTCCCACGAATTTTTAACATGCGCTAAAAAACGAAATTCTTCCGTAAAATTTATTCAAGGGGATATGGAGGCAATTCCTCTTTTGGATGAAAAATTTGACGTCATTTTGGCAATTACAAGTATTGAATTTACCAAGAACAGGGAGAAAACCCTGGCGGAAATAAATCGGGTACTTAAAAAAAATGGTCTGTGTTACTTTGAGTTTCGAAACGAAGATTTTTTCCTGCCCCGGCTACTTTCAAATTTCATACGCGAATTTCTGGTAAAGTTTGGGGTGCTTGCTCCGATTAAACAAAAAGATTTTACTGATTTAAAATACTCGGAATGGAAAAACCTGATTCAAAAGGCAGGGTTTTATATCCTTTCAGAATTTCCATCCTTGCGGCCATGGAATTACGGGAATCTTTTGACGAAATTAAAAAATCTCTGTATTGAGATTTGTAAGTATATTCTGCCTCTTTCAAAGCAGTATATGGTTAGTTTTTCGTGCGAGAAAAGGGCTTAAGAGAATTAAAGTTTGTAGAACAAATGATGCCATACAAAAAGGAGTGAAATGAAAAAACAATCGAAATTGAAACAAAAAAAAAGTTCAGTTCGGTCAAAAGGCGGGGCTGACATAGCCGATATCATTGTGAAAATGCAGGAGCAGCTCACTTTTTTAGACAAGAAGATGGATAACTTGGTTGATATCTTGATCAGGCAGATCTCAGCAAGGGCAGGTGAAGTAAGACCGTCGCCTAAACCTTTTCAGCAGCATCAACATCAGCAACAACCCCATCAACAGTCACAGATACAACAACAGCGCCCGCAGCAGCAGCCTGCTCAACCTCATCATCACGGAGAGAGAAGACAAGACAATCATTTCCGGGGAAGAGTTTTGCATAAAGCGATCTGTGCAGACTGTAAGAAAGATTGTGAAATTCCTTTTCAACCGAGCCCTGGCCGGCCAGTCTACTGTAAAGCTTGCTTTTCTGTGCGCAAGGGCGGAAATTCACAAAAGGAAAGGCCCAATTATCGGCCCGGCCCCGTTCAAATTACTCCTGTAGCTAAACCGCAAGTTGTTGAAAAGAAAAGGATTGTCGAAAAGAAAAAGCCGACGGGCAAACGACGAAAATGACGGGCTTAAAAGGAAAGTCTCGTAAGAAAAGATGACAGGCACTTTTAATGAAGGACTTCGTGTATTAAAAAACAAAAGAGCCGTCAAAATTAGTGTTCGTACAAAGCCGGAACATTACCGGGGTGCCGGTGCAGATTAACAATGAGGGGGGAAGACCATGAGCAGAAAACAGATGATCAAAGTAACGCTTATCGCGAGTTTATTCTTCTTGGCTCTTGGCGGATGGTGCCTGCATCTCAGGATTCATCCTCCTGTCAAGGACGCGGATCACCTGATCCCTTTTATTTCCGGGATCCTCAGTGTATTCTGTTTGCCGCTTCTTTTTTGGCACAAGAGGACGGTCGCTTTGGCATATGTCCTCAACGGATTTTTGGTGATCATCGGTACGGTCACCATGGCCCATTTTTCAATTGTTCATTTTCAAGGGCCCGTCACGCTGGCGAACATCCTTTTGATGACGACGCTCGCTGATATCGCGGTCTTGTGGGCAAAGTTTGGGTTGGGAAAAGCGCTGTTCGATCTGGAATTTTTGAAGTCTGAGACCGATGCGGTTTCGAAAGGGCGTTTCTTCCGCTATCCGCATATGGGGTGGTGGTGGGTGCATCTTGTTGGCATTGCCGCTATCTATACTTTTGGGAACCTTTTTTGGAAATAGGGAGGAACTGTTATGCACCGATTCATGCTTTTTAAACCAGGCTGGTGGATCCTTCACGTTATCGCGATCGCGTTTATTTATTGGTTCGGACACATGATCCGATTTTAGTACGGTTTGTTCCGGCATGCCGGTATGCGAACAAATTGCCTAAAAGCTTTAGGAAAGAATGGCTGCCACTTGAATACGAGTCGTTTTAGGCCTTTTGGGCTCGCCATCCCAACCTTTTTCAAAATTCCGCATAAAACTTTTCAATCAAACCCATGTGGCGACTATGGAAGTCGCCTTCGGCTATCCCCGCAACCATTTCGAACATTTCTGGAAGCCGGAAAATCTGGTGTTTGAAGCAGTGGAGTTAAGCCTCTAACAACGCGGGAACTTGCCTGTGCTGCATTACGAAGATATCCTATTTTTAGTTGAAAGTTGAAGAGGACAGCTCTTGTGTGGATAATCCACGTGGGAAAAACCCTCGAGAGAGGAAGAAAGGAGCTGTCCCCATGAGAAGGATAACGAAAAACAGGAAGGAAGCCAAGAAACTTTTTGAAAATGTTTGTGGTGAGGAATGGCTGATGAAAGAGCTTGAGGTGTATCCGGAACAATACCGCGATCATTTTGGTAAGAAAGTCCGCCGCCTTAAGGACGGAGAAATCTTCGTGATCTGACATCTTTCAATTCGGGGGTGCAATACTTGTTTAAAATTTTGAATCTCGCAATTTAAGACTTGCGACATTAGCGAAAAATAATGAGTAAATCGCGACATTCGAGGAAAAAAGCGCTGGCATAGTGAATTTTCCTCATTTATAATTTCATACAAGTTTAATAGGGTTGCGACAATCGTCCGCCACAAAGCGTTGGCGGATCCGCCGAAGCTTTAATGGCGGACGTAAAGACTCTACAAAAGTGGTTTGCCCTCCAAAACAACTTTGATTGTCAAAAACCCAATGTCCCGCGCATTGGTCAAAAGGGAGCATTATATGAATAGAAAAATTGAAAAGCACTTGAACGACGAAGTTATTCTCTATCAAACTGCTGATAAACAAGTGGAAGTTGAAGTAAGATTAAAACATGAGATGCTATGGCTTAGCTTGAATCAAATCGCCGATTTATTTGGCAGGGATAAATCCGTAATTTCCCGACATTTGCGGAACATATATGGAAGTAAAGAGTTAGCTCAAGAAGCAACTGTTGCAAATTATGCAACAGTTCAAACAGAGGGTGATCGCCAGATACAAAGAGCCATAGATTATTATAACCTTGATGCCATTATTTCTGTTGGTTATCGCGTGAACTCAAAAAGAGGGACGCAATTCCGCATTTGGGCAACCAACGTGCTTCGAAACCATTTGATTGACGGATATACGTTGAATGAAAAAAGACTGGCAGAACAAAAGAAAAAATTAGATGCCTTACAAAAGGCTATCAAATTGATCGGGCACGCAAAAGATCGTAAGAAATTGACACTCACAGAAGCAGAAGGATTACTTCAGGTCATTAGTGATTACAGTTATGCACTTGATTTGCTGGATGATTATGATCATGAACGTGTGAAAATTAATCAGACGACACGCGACGTAAAATATAAACTGACTCAGCATGAAGCGCATAAAATGATTGAGCAGCTAAAGAACCGGTTTAAGTCCTCGCAGCTTTTCGGCAAAGAAAAAGACGAATCCTTCAAGAGTTCATTGGGAGCAATTTACCAAACATTCGATGGGAAAGAATTGTATCCAAGCGTTGAAGAAAAAGCCGCGAATCTTTTGTATTTTGTTGTGAAAAACCACTCCTTCATCGATGGGAATAAACGAATCGCCGCTGCTATTTTCATTTGGTTTTTGGAAAAGAACGGGCTTTTATATAAAACAGACGGATCGAAGCGGGTTGCGGATAATGCGCTGGTTGCATTGACATTATTAATAGCGGAAAGTGATCCGGCAGAACGCAATGTGATTTTATCGCTTGTTGTTAATTTAATTAATAAAAGAAATTAATCTTATCATGCGTGTAAATTACGGCATTCGTTTTTAAGAAATTCCGTTTTGAAACTTCTTGTGATATTACAAAAAGCGCCGGGCACCTTTTTTCGCACTTTTCCCCTTTTTTCACTTCAGGTAATGGCTGTATCAAAGGAGTCGCATGACAGATAGTCGCATTCTGCAAACCCTGTCGAAATATTGGGGGTATACAAGTTTCTGGCCGTTTCAGGAAGAGGCCATTCGTTCCATTCTTGACGGGCGAGATACGCTTACGATTCTTCCGACGGGCGGAGGGAAGTCTCTTTGTTTTCAGCTGCCTGCGCTGGTGTCGGGCGGTATGGCGGTGATCATTTCGCCGCTTATCTCGCTGATGAAGGATCAGGTGGATGATTTAAAAGACATGGGGATTTCTGCAGAATGCCTGAATTCCAGCCTCGGTGTAAAAGACGAGCGAGAAGTGATTGAAAGGATAAAATCCGCAGGGCTGAAACTTCTCTACCTTTCGCCTGAACGGTTGGCGCTTGAGCCGGTCCTGGATCTTTTAAAAAGCGTGAACGTGTCGTTTTTTGTGATCGATGAGGCTCATTGCATCAGTCATTGGGGCCACAATTTTCGCGAAGAATACCGTCAGCTCGGTTTAATCAAAAAGAATTTTGAGAATATCACAGTCCACGCATTTACCGCGACCGCGACCCGCCAGGTCCAGCAGGACGTCATCGAACAGCTCGCGCTCGATCATCCTCATGTTTATATCGGCAGTGTTGACCGGCCCAATCTGACCTACCGCGTTCTCCCGCGTTCGGGAAATGTGATCAGGCAGGTTGTGGATGTTATTAGCAAACGGCCCGAAGATCCCGGTATTATTTACTGTCTTAAACGTTCGGACGTAGATGAAATATCCGAAAAGCTGAACGATCTCGGACATCAAAACCTGCCTTACCATGCGGGCCTCCCGGACAGCGAACGCAAAAAAAATCAGGACGCCTTTTCTTCGGAGAGCGTGCCGCTGATCGTTGCTACTATTGCGTTCGGGATGGGGATAGACCGCTCCAATATCCGTTATGTGATCCATGCCGCGATGCCGAAATCCATCGAACATTACCAGCAGGAAACGGGACGCGCGGGGCGCGACGGCCTTCGGGCGGATTGCTATCTTTTTTATTCCGGGGGCGATTACCGGACGTGGGAATATATGCTGAGAGATTCTTCCGATCAGGAAGTCTTGCTGTCAAAACTGAGCGCCATGTACAACTTCTGCGTGCGTCCCGAGTGCAGGCACCGTTATCTGGTGAATTATTTTTCGCAGGACTATCAGCAGAGAAATTGCGGCAGCTGCGATTATTGCCTGGGCGAAGTCGAGATGATCGAAGAGCCGCTTGTTGTCGGGCAGAAAATATTGTCCTGCGTTGTCCGCGCGCAGGAGCGGTTCGGCGCCGCTCATATCACCGATATTCTCAAAGGAGACCTTACGGACGCCATCGAACGATGGGGGCATCAAACACTTTCAACGTTTGGCCTGATGTCCAGTGAAACAAAAATCTTTATCCGGTTTATGGTAGAACAACTGATCGGGCAGGGCTTTCTCGAGAGACGGGGCGAGTACATGACGCTTGCTCTGACAGAATCGGGGCGCAAGCTTCTTAAAGGCGAAGTGGTGCCCCTTTTGGCGAAACCCGTTGTGCTTGCCAAGAAGAAAGATGTTGAGAAAAAACGCCGGGAGAAGCGCGAAAGTGATTGGGAAGGTGTCGATGAAAAATTATTTAGTGTGTTACGCGCCAAACGCGTGGACCTCGCCCGAGAGAAAGGCGTTCCCGCCTACATTGTTTTCAGTGATAAAACGCTGAAAGACATGGCGCTCCTTAAGCCCGCAACGATCGAACAATTCGCGGAGATTTTCGGCGTCGGTGCCGCAAAACAAAAAGAATACGGCGAAATATTCATCCATTGTATCAAAGATTATTGCGCCGGAAAATCTGGTGTTTGAGGCAGTGAAGTTAACAAAATAAAACATCCTTTGCTGTCATTCCCGCGGAAGCGGGAATCAGAGAGAAAAAAAGAAAAGGCTGACAAACGCCGTTCATGTCATTCCCACATGTTTCTGGCGGGAATCTTTGTTTCGCGCAGCCTTAGCGACAGCGGCCTTACTCTTAGATCCCCGCCAAAAAAGCTTGCGGGGATGACAATTTGAGGAAAGACAACCCATGCTCGGTCTTCACAAGTGTTTCCTCATTACTGAGCATTAACACCCGGCACCTTTTTTTATGATAGAATATTGCCATGATTTATATTCTTGATGCCTATAATGTCATTCATAAAATTCCGAGCCTTGAAACCATGCTCGATAAAAGTTTGCGTGCCGCCCGCGACGCATTAGTGGCATTTTGTGGAAAATTCGCCTCCGGGCGGGGAGATATTTTAAAAATCATTCTTGTGTTTGATGGGAAATCACAATTCAGGGATTTGCCCCAGGCTCATCCGCCCAAGATCGATTTGATTTTTTCAGAAACCAACGAGGATGCGGACGAAAGAATCATCACGCTTTTGGAACAATTATCGAAGAAGACCAATGCATGTGTCGTTTCTGACGATAATTTTGTGATCAACCAAGTTCGCGCTTACGGGGCTCGCGTGATGCCGGTATGTCAATTCGAACAATTAGTCAATTCCAGAAATAAAAAAATAAAAAACCGGAAAATGCCTTTCGACAATTCCTCGCTTCCCCCAGAAATTGCACGCGCTATCACCGAAGCGTATAAGAAAGAACTCGGAATTACATAATCTTGTTTTGGAGGGTCGAGAAAGCACAAAAGCCACCGAGATTAACTCTCGATGGCTTCTTTCTTTAAAAATGGTAGTGGGCCGCTACACATCATGGCGAGGGAACATTTAGAACATTACTGCCCAAATTCACTTTTTAAAATACGCTATTTATTTATTGAAAATTTGGGGCTGTCATGACTTCCGATAAATATATTAATTGTTCATCTATTGTAAACATGACTGGAAGCCGGAAAATCCGGTGTTTGAGGATGTAGATTTGACCGGACTCGCTTAATTATAACCGGATCCTGTACTTTGTTAATTAAACTTTGGAGATTCCTTTTGAAACATTTAACACAATCCGGCGATGGTTTGAAGCACTTAAATGCGATTAAATTTCTTTGGAGGTTTCATTTAGTTTGGGGAAATGCTTTTCCGATTATGCAAAGCAAAAACCGACGGTTCAGGCACTCTGACACGTATGCGTCCATAAGAAACCATCTTGGGATAATCAAGTAGCAGATTCAAGTATCGTACAACTCAATCTTAAACTGGCGATGATTCTGGAGTCGCCGGATCCGTATTTTTTTTATTATTCAAGCGTTTAAGTTTTTTTTCTTCCCGTTTCTTTTTACGGGCTTCTTCTTTTCTTCTTTTGTTTCCGCCATAATTAGGTTTCATCATTTTCCTTTGGTTGCTTCAGGTGAACAGGCAAGCATGGGCAGCTACTATTCTTGATGAACATGAAATGACTGCCCTTGCACTACTCTCAAACGAAGATTGAATTTTAATGGGAGCGCAAGGACTGTCATGATTCCCAATATATATAATTCTGATTATTTATCAGTAAATCATGACTACCCAGCTTTGAACTTTACTTTTTTTTCTTTTTGCCTTTGAACATGCCTTTTTTCTTTTTTGTTTCTCTTTTCGAAATACTTTTATCACCCAAGTCAATCACCCCCTTTACACAAGATAGCATACGCGATTTTTCTCCAGATGCCTAATGAATAATCGTTCTCACCAGAATATTCCCAGCACTGAATTTTTTGTTTTGCATGCAGAAAACCAGAATTCCGCAGCGAGGTTTTTAGCTTTACAGGAATTACATTCGGGGTTAACGGAAATATGATTAAAGCATGGATTTATCAGGCCCAGCACTTACCACACTATAACGATTTATTTCATGTGGAAATTGTAGCTGAGTATATAAAAAATTTGAAAGGAGACAAGGATTATAAAATATATATAGATCGTAAATATACTCAAGAATCAATCTCTGTTGTGTCGTAATTTAAAGTAATTCCGCCATTAGATAGAAATAATGGGTAAATTGCGCGAAATTCTGCCCTCTGCTTTCTTGACTTCCTGCCGGTAAGCGTGTATCCTTACAGTAGGAAAGTAAGGAAACCATACATAGGAGGCAGGGCATGACGATTATTGAGACGACAAAGATGACTTCGAAGGGGCAAGTCACGATTCCTAATCGTGTAAGAAAGATCCTTCAATTACAAAAGGGCTCTTCGATCGCGTTTGGGGTAACCAAAGATGGCATTGTTATCATGCCCTGTAAAGTGACAGCAGAGTCACCTTATAGTTCTAAGGAATGGAAAAAGATCGAAAAATTGACATCTGAGAAGGGTAAAGTGTTTTCAAGCGCAAAAGATGCCAAAGACCATCTTGCCAGCCTACATACCGGAACATTTCCAAAAGTGCCAGGTTTGCAGCGAGGCGGAGGACCATTTGGAACATTTCTGCCCTTGCCTTCCAATGAAAAGTTTAATCGAAAAGGCAAGGACTGTCATGACTTCCGATAAATATATTAATTGTACATCTATTGAAAGTCATGGCTGGAAGCCGGAAAATCTGGCGTTTGAGGCGGTGAAGTTGGGGAAATAGTTAATAGTTTAATTGGGTAATCAACCGGTTCAATTAGGTAAAAAATCGTGTTGATTACCTAATTGCCTTCCTTTTTCATACTTCTGAATCAAAGACCTCTGCCAAGTTTTGTTATTTCATCTGTTAATCCCATGATATCGAATCGTTCACGAAATACTTCCTTAAAGACTATCAGCGCGCAAAAGCCTACTTGGGCATTTGTTTTGAGACATAGCCTTGTAGAAATTGTATCTCCTGCTGAATTTAATATATTTACTGTCTAACTAATAATTTCGGGTTGATTTGTCGGTTTCCAATTTTTCTTTGGCATAATTTCCTTCACTTCTTCATATGAAATGGGTCGGAAGTTGTGGCAATCAACGCCCACATCCAGGGACAGGGAAGTGGAATCATCTTTGAGATTTCCATGCGAATGTCCGTACAAGCTCCACGAGCCAGAGTGAGCCGAATCCCACGTTCTCAAAGCGTAATGGAATAGAACGATTTTCTGAATAGCACCGGAATCTTGCACTTTCAGAAGATAATAATCCTTGATCCATTCAAAGTATTTAAGCGCCATGCTTTCTTTGAGGCTTTTATCATGATTGTCTCTGATCAAGAATTTCCGTCCCTTTAGATTTTTCAAAACTTCTTCCGTTTTTTTCGGTCCCATAAGAGCAAAATCACCGACAACATAAATATTATCTTTGTCAGAAACGATCTTATTCCAGTTCTTGATTAGAACTTCGTTCATTTCCTCGACCGTTTTAAACGGGCGGTTACAGTATTTGATCGCATTTTTATGACCAAGGTGAAGATCCGCAGTGAAAAATATTTTGGATGGCATGGCTTTTACTTCTCCTTAAGATTTATCTAATTTTTTAACCTTACTCACAACTGTTTCTGTGCTTCAAAAGACAATTTTTCTCTCTTGAGTTCTGTTTGTAATTCTTTTTCCGAAGGTAAATATAGTTTGTATTTGGAAGCAAAAATCCGCTTATTCCTTTTGGGAAGCGTATAACGCACAACGGCCTCTTTTTTGTCTTCGCACAAAATGAGTCCAACCGTGGCAAGATCGCTTTTTTGTTTCAATTCTCGGTCGTAGAAGTTCACATACATTTGCATTTGCCCGATGTCCTGATGGGATAATTTCCCGATTTTTAGATCAATCAGGACATAACATCTGAGCAATGTGTGATAAAAAACAAGATCAATAAAAAAATGATCGCCATCAAGCGTGATACGTTTCTGCCGTGCCACAAAGGTAAACCCTTTTCCCAGCTCCAACAGGAATTTGGAAAGGTTATCAATCAGCGCTTGTTCGAGTTTGCTTTCATAGAGTTTTGCTTGCGGAGCAAGACCGGTAAACTCCAGAACATACGGATCCTTGATTGTGTCCGCATACGTCTCGAGTTCCTGTCCCTTCCGTGCTAATTTCATGAGCCCCTTTTTATCCTTGCTTAAAGCAAGCCGCTCAAAAAGAAGAGATCCTTTTTGACGCTCCAATTCCCGGGCAGACCAGTTATTCTTGACGCACTCAATTTCATAGAATGAACGCGCTTGCAGGTTTTCGATCCGCATGAGGATGCGGTAATGTGTCCAGCTCAATTCGAGACGCAGTGCGTCTCGAATTGGAAAAGTTAGGTAAAACTGCCGAATCTTGCGCAGGTTTGTTTCGTCAAACCCTTTTCCGAAATCTCTTGTCAGCTTTTCTGAAAGTGATTGCAACAACGATTCTCCATACGCAGCGCGATTCTTACCCTTTTGTTCTTCCTGAACTATTTCACGCCCGATCAGCCAGTACGCCTGCACCATTTCTGTGTTAATAGCACGGGCAATATTGGAACGCGCGGATTCCAGAATTTGATGAATGCGGGAATAGATATGATTTTTGTTTGAATTGTTTTTGGTGATTTGTTTTGACATGAGTGACTTGCTCCTTTTTTTGGTAATCCTACGCCTTGCGGCTTTAGGACGTTGCCGGAAACAGAACCGGCAACGGGGCAAATCACTTAACGTGGCGTCTTTACGCGATTGTCGCAACCCTTGTTGCTGAAACGGATGAATAATAGCACACACCTAATCCACAGACCATCAAAAATAAAAATATTCCCGCCATCGAGTTGACTCACATTAAAGGTATTATGTTGAGTATTGTATTATGTGAAGTAGATTGAAGAAACCCTTATTTTTCAAGCCCT
>MHFR01000027.1 GCA_001804285.1 Candidatus Danuiimicrobium aquiferis | reverse complement strand
TTTACCATGCCTGCACCTGTTTTTTCAATCCGATGTCGTTTATTTCAATGAGGTTGCATGCTTTTGAATCTTTTTTCAGTGGACCCTAATTAAGGCCTGATCATATGGTTGACCGTCGACAATAAGCGGCGGTGCGCTGACTTCTTCCGGCACGGATACGGAGGGAATTTCCGCAGCTCGGGTGGATTCTGTTTGGGGTGCCACCTGTTCCTCAGACGTTGCAGGCGATAACGCCTGACTATCTTCCATGAGAAAATCGATGGCAGTGACCGGTTGATCAGTTGCTTCCTGAACAGCGGAAGTCAACGAAACGTTATTTTCGACTATGTTTTTTTCCGGAATGTTTTGCGGTGCAAGTTCTATATTTTCAGCGGCAAATGTAAAAGGTGTGTAACCAAATAAAAATAAAATAGTGAGGATTTCTGAAATAACTTTATTCAGCGTATTGCGGCGAAAGCGGCTAAGGAAATCTTTGGTTTCCATATATTCCCCCTTTTCGAACAGCATTTTTTGTTGTGCGCTGATCTGTATGGAATACCGGAAAATGTGTTCGTTCTAATTTGTTGAACGATTCAAAAAGCGAACTCACCCCAAAAGAAATAAAACACGAGCAACTATCAAATTCCCTGAAAAAAGGATACCTAACAATACAATACCACAATCTTTATAAAAGTCAATATAAAGACTTAAAATAAAGTCCCCCTTCACTTTATAATTATTTCACCAGCTTTAAAAAGTTGCTGGTTCGAGTGGCCTTTTAACGGGACTATAGACAGCTCCATTGTTCCATTTGTTTCTACAACGAGCAGTCCTATGGAATGATTAAAGGTTATACGATGTTTCATGGCTTTACGCCACAAGGCGAGTTACAAAATCCGGAGACATAAAAACGTGCCGTGCTATCCCCTTCAGCAGTATCCTGCATTTTCTATTATGTATGCTGAGACATCAATCTTCCCGATTCACGCGCCGGCGGAGCTGTTTCTTTTCACCGTGCACATGCTTGGATTGCAAGATTTTTTCTTTGGCCCGCTTCGAACGTTTTCGCTTTTGGCGCTTGATTTTCGCAATACGCTTCGCCTCTTCACTTTGCCGGCCGTGGATTTGAGCTTCTATTCTGTTAACGAGGATCCGCCTGGCCCAATACCGGTTCATCCCCTGCGAACGGTCCTGCTGACATTTGACCACAAGGCCCGAGGGGAGGTGTTTTAAAATCACACAGGTGGAAACCTTGTTTACATTCTGACCCCCGGGGCCTCCGGAACGGATAAAGGATTCTTCTATATCCGCCTCTGCAATACCGAGCTTTTCCATCGCACGTCTAAGCTCTTCATTTTTATTCGAAGACACGGGAAATAACATTTCTGTTCCATCCTTATATATCAATTTCCAAATGATCATGAAACCAATATTGTGTCCTTTGTGTCATTCCCGCGTCCACCCAACAAACTGGCGGATCCGCCGTCCTGTTGGGCGGAAAAGCGGGAATCCTTGGCTCGATGGATCCCCGCTTCTCTGGAAATACAAGGCCAGCCCTCGCTTTACCGAGAGAAAGCACGGCGGAGCAGTGCTGCTTCGCTGCATGCGGGGATGACATAAAGTCCAGGCTCAAAGGACACAATTTCAATCACACATTCTTTCAAATCTCTGCTGTCATATACTATTATCTTATTAATCAAGGCATGCTATAATATGCTCTCTTCTATACGAATTCAAGAATCTTCAAGTTCTAACCCGAACTGAAAGAAAGGGTATTGCTTTGATTGCTGCGAGAGGAATTTCATTACAATACGGTAAACGCGTTTTATTCGATAATGCCAATATCATTTTTTCACCCGGGAATTGTTACGGCGTCATTGGCGCGAACGGTTCAGGCAAGTCCACTTTCCTTAAAATTCTTTCCGGAGAGATAGAGTCTACGGCAGGAACCATTGAAATTACTCAAGGCGAACGTGTTTCTATTCTCAAACAGGACCAGTTTGCTTATGACGAATTCAGCGTCCTGACCACAGTGATCATGGGCCATAAGCGCCTTTACGAAGTCATGCAGGAAAAAGATGCGATTTATTTGAAACCGGATTTTTCGGATAAAGACGGAATTAAGGCCGCAGAATTAGAAAGTGAATTCGCAAATTTAAATGGCTGGAATGCCGAAGTCGAAGCTGCAGAATTACTGAGAGACCTTTCAATTAATGATTCCCTTCATCCATTAAAAATGAAACAATTGGAAGCAGGCCAGAAAGTACGCGTGCTGCTCGCCCAAGCTTTGTTTGGGAATCCGGACATTTTGCTTTTGGATGAACCCACCAACCAGCTTGATATGGAAACCGGCATGTGGCTTGAAGATTTCTTGTACAATTTTAAAAATACCGCCATCGTGGTTTCTCATGACCGCCACTTTCTTGATCAGGTTTGCACACACATTGCAGACATTGATTATGGGAAAATCCGGTTATATCCGGGCAATTATACCTTCTGGACGGAATCAAGCCAGCTCGCACTCCGGCAAAGGTCTGAACAAAATAAAAAAGTGGAAATAAAAAGAAAAGAATTAGAAGAGTTTATTGCGCGGTTTAGCGCCAACGCATCGAAATCTCGGCAGGCAACATCAAGGAAAAAACTTTTAGAAAAATTAACGATCGAAGATATTCAGCCATCATCCAGGAAATATCCTTACATGGGATTTAAAGCTGAACGTGAAGCGGGAAACAATGTCCTCGATATCGAAACACTGTCAAAAACCATTGATGGGGACGTTATGTTTCGCAAACTGGATCTGCGCGTAAACAAAGGTGACAAAATTGCGTTTATGGGCAGAAACGACTTGGCAAAAACAGCGTTGTTTCAAATTCTCGCGTCAGAACTCAAACCGGACACAGGAACATTCAAATGGGGCGCTTCCACCACTCAGGCCTATTATCCCAAAGATAACAGCACCTATTTTGATAAAGACCTTAGCATTATCGATTGGCTGCGCCAATTTTCGGCAGAAACCGATGAAAATTATATTCGCGGTTTTCTCGGCCGCATGCTCTTTTCCGGGGATGAAGCCTCAAAAAGCGTGAAGGTACTTTCGGGGGGAGAAAAAGTGCGCTGCATGTTCGCACGGATGATGGTGATGAGCGCCAATGTTCTTATTTTCGACGAACCCACGAATCATTTAGATCTGGAAGCCATTACGGCACTCAATAACGGACTCATGACTTTCTCCGGAACGATTCTTTTTTCTTCTCACGATCACCAGTTTGTGCAAACAATAGCCAACCGTATTGTGGAAATCACACCGAATGGCTACATTGATTCACAAAATACAAATCTGGATGAATACCTGAAGAACGAAGAACTTAAGAAACGCCGTGCTGACCTATATCAGAATTGAAAATCAAAAAAGAAGCTACCGGCACTTTCCCTATCTCATTGACACATAGAAATCTTTCAAAAATTCAATACTAATGAACCCCTTTATTGAATTTTTTATCAGTTTCCGGCAATCGAAAAATCAACTTTCACCACTGCCATCACTTTTTTGTCAATTGAAGTAGTATCGTTTTCGCCCCAATCGGACACGTCAACAGAGCTAAGCGGAGTAATCTGAAACACTCCCATTCTGGCCGAGCGCATAAATCCGATTTTACTGCCTGTCGCAGCTGCCATTTGTTCGGCCCGTTTTCGCGCATTTTGGGTCGCTTCGGAAAGCATCTCCAGCTTTAATTCGGGCAGTTTGGTGTAAAGGTATTGCGGAGACTCTGAAATAAACTCAATCCCCTGATTAATCAATTCTGTGGATTGGCGGGAAACATCCGTAATCTGATCAACCTCGGAAGATCTCATTTCAATCGTTTGGCTCAGAAGATAAGCTTCGATTTCGTTCGTATCATTTCCCTTTAAATTCTTCTTATATAGGAGTTCGGTATCTACCTGGGAAACGATCATATCTTTTTCATCGATCCCCTGTGAGATAAGATAGACTTTAACCGCCTTTAAGTCTTCTTCGAGCATCTGAAAGGCCATGGTCATTTTAAGATCCCTTCGTGAAAACTTACACTTCCAAACGATAAAATCCGACCTAATCATCCGCTCAGCTGAACCCGTCACATTAATCACTTCTGTCGTAAACTTTTTCATCTTCACGATTGCCTGCGAAATGATAACGCTTGATAGAATAGTGGCTAACGCTATGCAGAAACCCAAGATGATAATTTGTGAATTTTTGAGGAAATTAGTGTTATTTTTCTCTTCCATGGCGGGTTCCTTTCCGACGACTCGTGACCGAGCGGGTTAAAATATTGAAATTGGCCCATATCACACAAAAACATTTTTGTGCGGGGTTATATATTCGGCACGATAAAAAAAATCTTGAGGAAAAAGTTAAATTTTTAATAACTTTTCGGGGAATTTAATGTGGTTGCAACACGAGACACATGAAATGGGGCCCGGTTTAAACCGGACCCCATCCACTTTATTCTTTATAGCACAACAACGTTGGTTGCCTGATCGCCCTTGGGACCTTTTGTAACCTCAAAAGAAACTTTCTGTCCTTCGGCTAAAGACTTATAACCGCTGCCTTGAATCGCTGTATGATGAACAAACACATCACTACCGGACTCGGGCTGGATAAATCCAAAACCTTTTTCGTTGTTAAACCATTTTACTGTACCGTTTGCCATTTTAATACTCTCCATTATCTAAATTATAGTAAATCATGACAGTTCAGCTGTTTACAAACTACATGATTCAAATTCAATATCCTGTCACTTCTGGTCCTTAAAACAAAAAAACCGCAAGGTGAAATTGCTAACCTTGCGGCGTTCAGTTTCATACCTGCTACTACGTGGGCATCATAGCCGTATTTACATTCTCGTGTCAACCTATAATTTTTATATTTTCAAAAAAGATACGACCCAACCCTTTAAATCAGATCCGATTAGCCCGGATTTCTCATTGCTAACCAGGTTATTCTCATCATTTTTTCAATCGATGAGAAGTCGGGTTAGAACAGTTTTGACTCCACTGGAAGCGGCTTATGCGAAAGATAAATCGGATTTGAAAGGATCCATGGGCGGCCGTCCCGTTCAACTTCAACACGGTAAAAACCCGGCTCACTTCCGCGAAATTCAAGTGATTTCGCCACCTCATCTTTGATTATATTTCCGTTCAACACACATCGGATCCGCCCTTCAAAAGGAATCATCACAGAAAATAAAACCGCCTCACCCGGCTGTGTATCAATCGTCGCTCCCTGTCCGTAGGCACGCTGAGCAGTCCTGGCCGAAAATTGGAAATCATTTGCAAGACCGTTCACTTCAAACGCGATAAAGCTATTTCCCTGTCTCAACGCAGTTGTTATTTTTTCTGCAGTCAAATTTTCGGCCTCTACATACATTGTAGCAGATTGAAAATAGAGCAATAGATTTTCGATAGGAATTCCAAACATTTCAAGCTTGATATGAGCATTCAGGCCTGCAAATCCGACAATGGGAAACTTTTTCTGCATCATATCCCAATAGCCAAGCGCATAACCCGGACGTTTGATCATTTCTTTCAGAAAATCCTCTGGAAAAAGAAATACACTTTTAAAAATATAGGCTGCTGGATTTTTATACCAGATATCGGAAAGCGAAAAAAGCTCCATTCCGTCAATCGATCGCAGCCCCCACATCGTCCAATGTTTTTTCTTGGAGAATGGGTGTGGGATCACCACAAATCCGCCATGCTGGTGGACCCACTCAATTTGCGTTTCAGTATCCATAATATCGGGAGGAACTTCATTTACTCCCATAACCAACAAATTACCGCCCGATGTCGATAATTCCGTTCCAAATATCAATAGGGGTTTTTCGGAAAATTTTCCTTTGCGGTAGGCTTCTGCTCCTTCAAACGTCGAGTGATCGGTAATCACGACAAAATCAAGCCCTGCACGATCACCGTTTTTGATAATGCGATCAAAATTGGCTTGAGAATCGTGTGAAAATTCACTATGCACCTGAAACACGCCCCGATACAAATTCGGACGCAACGTTTGGGGCGGCTTAAATGCAGGCCTCCGGTCAATCAATCCGCAACCGGAAAAAATCGTAGTCACAAGAATAGAAAGGACGGTAATTTTATTTAAAAGAGGACGGATAGCCCTGATTTTCATTAAAGTATCCAAGGGTGATTATAGGTAATCAGTATGGGGCTACTGTCTTTAATAATAGATAAGTCGCCGGTATCATTCAAACCTTAATTAGTATTTGTTTAGCTCTTTGAAGTGATTATCTATAAAAGATCGTCCGCTTTTTTGTCATTCCCGCGAAAGCGGGAATCCAGCAACTATGGATGCCCGCTTAAAGCATG
>MHFR01000026.1 GCA_001804285.1 Candidatus Danuiimicrobium aquiferis | reverse complement strand
TCCAGTTCACCCCCGCATCACTCAATACCTGTAAATCATTCCAGTTCACATTCGCATCACTCAACACTTCCATATCACTCCAGTTCACCCCCGCATCACTCATCACCTGCAAATCTCCCCAGTTCACATTCACCTTGCTCAAAACCTCCATGTCACTCCAGTTCACCCCCGCGTCACTCATCACCTGTAAATCTCCCCAGTTCACATTCGCCTTGCTCAAAACCTCCATGTCACTCCAGTTTACTCCCGCATCACTCAGAACCTGTAAATCTCCCCAGTTTACATTGCTATCCGAAAGAACTTTAAAATCAAACCAGTTCACCCCGGCATCACTTAGCGTCTGAAGATCATCCCAATTAATATTTATATTACTGAGAAAACCTATATCCTCCCAGTTTACATTCGCTTTACTCAAAACCTCCATGTCACTCCAGTTCAATCCCGCATCACTCAGAACCTCTAAATCTCCCCAATTCACGTTCGCCTTACTTAAGACCTCCATATCACCCCAATTTACCCCGGCATCACTCATCACCTGTAAGTCTCCCCAATTTACATTTGCATCACTGAAAACTTTAAAATCAAGCCAATTGATTCCCCTATCTGTCAGTGTTTTAAAATCATCCCAGTTTACATTCGCCTTACTGAGTACTTCCATATCACCCCAGTTTACCCCTGCATCACTCAGAGCCTGCAAGTCTCCCCAATTCACCCCGGCATCGCTGAACACTTTAAGATCTGTCCAATTCAAGTTGGTAAGACTCATCACCCTCAAATCATCCCAGTTAATATTCGCATCACTTAGCACTTCCAGATCCTGCCAATTTGTCCCTATATCGCTTAAAACTTTCAGATCTGTCCAATTCACATTCACCTTACTTAAGACCTCCATATCACTCCAGTTCACCCCCGCATCACTCAGAACCTGCATATCACTCCAATTCACCCCGGCATCACTCATCACCTGTAAGTCTCCCCAATTTACGTTAGAATCGGTCCAAAGTTGCATATCGCTCCAATTAATATTGGCGTCGCTTAACGTTTCCATATCACCCCAATTTACTCCAGCGTCACTCATCACTTGCAAATCATTCCAGTTAATATTCGTCTCGCTCAGCACTTTCATGTCAAGCCAGTTGACTCCCGCATCACTCATCACCTGTAAGTCTCCCCAATTCACATTTGAGCTGAATAGCACAGTTAAATCCTCCCAATTAAGCCCCTCATCACTTAGCAAACGGATATCCGCCCAATTAATATTCGATCGGCTTAAAATTTGAAAATCAGCCCAATTAATTCCATAATCGCTCAACAGCTGCAAATCTTCCCAATTAACATTCAGATCGCTTAGAACTTTAAAATCACTCCAATTCACCCCGGCATCGCTCAGCACCTGTAAGTCATTCCAATTTACATTCACCTTACTTAAGACCTCCATATCACTCCAGTTCACTCCCGCATCGCTCATCACCTGTAAGTCTCCCCAGTTCACATTCGCCTTACTGAGGACCTCCATATCACTCCAGTTCACCCCGGCATCACTCAGCACCTGTAGATCGCTCCAATTAATATTCGTGTATGACAGCTGCTTCAAATCATCCCAATTAACATTTTCATCAAGCAGCACCTTCATATCACTCCAATTCACCCCAGCATCACTCAGCACCTGAATATCCCCCCAATTAATATTGGAATTTCCAAGCACCTGCAGATCCTGCCAATTGACATTCGTATCAAACAAATTCTTAATGTCTCCCCAATTCACATTCATATCACTCATGATTTGAAAATCCGTCCAATTGAGTCCCGAATCGCTTAACTTTTTTACGTCTTCCCAATTGATATTTGCTTCACTGAAAATTTTAATATCAGACCAATTCACTCCGGCATCGCTCAGTGCTTCAATATCTATCCAATTTACATTCGTATCACTCAATAATTGTAAATCACCCCAATTAATATTTGATTCGCTCAACGCATTTAAATCTTCCCAATTCACATTCGCTGCACTTAAAATTTGAATGTCACCCCAATTAATACCCATATCACTCAATGCTTGGAAATCAGTCCAATTTATATTTATCTCAGTCAAAACTTTAAAATCAGCCCAGTTTACTCCCGCGTCACTCAGAGCCTGTAAGTCTAACCAATTGATATTAGCAGAACCGAGGACATAAAAATCACTCCAGTTCAATCCCGCATCACTCATCACTTGTAAGTCACCCCAATTCACATTTGCATCACTCAGAATTTTAAGATCGGACCAATTTACACCTGCATCAGCCAATATTTGCATATCGCTCCAGTTCACATTCGCTTTGCTTAAGACCTCCATATTGCTCCAGTTCACTCCCGCATCACTCAGAATCTGTAAATCATTCCAATTCACATTCGTCTTGCTCAGTACTTCCATATCACTCCAGTTCACCCCGGCTTCACTCAGCACCTGTAAATCATTCCAGTTTACATTCGCTTTACTTAAGACCTCCATATCGCTCCAGTTCACCCCGGCTTCACTCATCACCTGTAAGTCTCCCCAGTTCATATTCGCTTTACTCAAAACCTCCATGTCACTCCAGTTCACCCCCGCATCACTCATCACCTCTAAATCACCCCAGTTAATGTTCACATCACTTAGTGCTTTCAAATCAGACCAATTAATCCCCGAATCACTGAGAATTTGAAGATCCGCCCAATTGACATTGATTTCGCTCAAAACCTTTAAATCATTCCAGTTTACCCCGGCGTCACTCAACACAGAAAAGTCCGCCCAATTAATATTTGTGTCCCCAATCACTTTTAAGTCACTCCAATTAATATTTGTATCCGAAAGGGTTTTCAAATCATTCCAGTTTATCCCTTCATCACCAAGGATTTTGATGTCATTCCAATTTAGATTGTTATCGCTAAGTACTTTTATATCCGACCAATTCATGCTCATCTTTGAAAGGACTTCCATATCAGACCAATTCACTCCCGCGTCACTCATCACCTGCAAATCATTCCAATTCACATTCGTTTTACTGAGGACCTCCATATCACTCCAGTTCACCCCGGCTTCACTCAGAATCTGTATATCCGTCCAATTGACATTCGCATCGCTCAACACTTTCATATCACTCCAATTGACACCCACATCACTCATTGCCTGGATGTCTCCCCAATTCACGTTGGCATCTGCGACGGCCTTCAAATCCGCCCAATTAATATTGGAATCGGATAAAACCTCTAAATCCCCCCAATTCACATTCGCAGAGCTCAATGCCTGCAAATCATTCCAATTTACATTTGTTTCGCTAAGGACTTTAAAGTCGTTCCAATTGACATTGGCAGCGCTCAACGAACCCAAATCAGCCCAATTCACCCCCGCATCGCTTAACACTTGCAAATCCAGCCAGTTCAGATTTGATTGAAACATCACTTTAAAATCTGACCAGTTCACCCCGGCGTCACTCAGAACCTGTAAGTCTCCCCAATTCACATTGGCCGAACTTAAAATATTCATATCACTCCAATTAATCCCCGCTTCACTCAAGACCTGAATATCGTTCCAGTTGATATTCACATCGCTAAGGACTTTCAGATCGGACCAATTTATGCCCTGATCACTCAGCACTTTCAAATCTAACCAATTAATTCCCGCGTCACTCATTAATTGAAGGTCTCCCCAATTCACATTCGCTTTACTCAGCACCTCCATGTCACTCCAGTTCACCCCAGCATCGCTAAGCGCCTGAAAATCACCCCAGTTCACATTCGTTTCACTCAGAATTTTTAGATCGCTCCAGTTCACCCCCGCATCGCTCAGGGTCTGCAAATCCCCCCAATTCACATTCGTCTTACTCAACACCTCCATATCACTCCAGTTTACTCCGGCATCACTCATCTGCTGGAGGTCACTCCAGTTAATGTTCGAATCACTCAAGATGCGGAAATCGCTCCAGTTAACACCAACGTCGGACATTACTTTTAAATCGTCCCAATTCACAATGGTCTCACTCAAAACTTTAAGCTCGGCCCAATTCACTCCCACATCACTTAAGTGTTTGACATCGTCCCAATTGACGCCAGCGTCAGATAAAACTTTGAAATCATTCCAATTCACTCCCATGTCGCTCATGATTTGAAAATCCGTCCAATTTAGATTGGCCGTACTCAGAACATTAAAATCAGACCAATTAATTCCGGCATCGCTTAAGTTTTGCAGATCATTCCAATTCACATTTGCATCAGCCAATATTTTCAAATCTGACCAATTCACATTATTATCCGACAGCGTTTGCAAATCCGCCCAATTGATATTGGTCGCAGCTAAAACTCTCAAGTCTGACCAGTTAATCCCCTCGTCGCTCAACAGCTTCAAATCAACCCAGTTAAGATTGGTTTCAGACAAAACTTTAAAATCTAACCAATTCACTCCAACGTCACTCATGACCTGCAAATCTCCCCAATTCACATTTGCATCTGACAGCGTTTTCATGTCGCTCCAATTGATACCCGCATCTGTCAAAATCTGTAAATCATTCCAATTCACATTCGCCTTCGCTAAGGATTCCATATCGCTCCAGTTCACCCCGGCATCACTCATCACCTGTAAGTCATACCAATTTATGTTCGCTTTGCTTAACACTTCCATATCAAGCCAATTCACTCCAGCATCACTCATGGCCTCAAGATCCATCCAATTAATATTTGTATCCGTTAACATTTTTAGATCACTCCAATTAACCCCGGCTTCACTCAACACCTGCAAATCATTCCAATTCACATTCATATCCGCAAGAGCCCTCACGTCAGCCCAGTTCACTCCGGCATCACTCAAAATCTGTAAATCTCCCCAATTCACATTGGTGTCGGACAATACTTTCAAATCTTCCCAATTAACATTCACATCGGATAAAATTTCCATATCTCCCCAATTCACATTCGCATCACTTAAAGCTCTGATATCCTCCCAATTTACATTCGCCTTTGAAAAAACCTGCAAATCATCCCAATTGACATTTGCATCGCCCAGAACCTTCATATCACTCCAATTCACTCCGGCATCACTCATCACTTGAAGATCTGCCCAATTCACATTAGTATTCCCTAAAACTCTCATATCACTCCAGTTCACCCCGGCATCACTCAACACCTGCAAATCATTCCAGTTAATATTGGCTTTTGCCAAAATTTCAAAATCATCCCAATTGACTCCTCTGTCACTCATGATTTGCAAATCATTCCAGTTCACATTGGCAGAAGCAAGAACCGCAAAATCAGACCAATTGACATTCGCGTCAGACATCGTTTGCAAATCCGTCCAATTCACTCCAGCAACACTCAAAGCAACAAAATCACTCCAGTTTACATTGATGTCGGATAACACTTTTAAATCAAGCCAATTGACTCCGGCATCACTCAATGCCTGCAAATCGCCCCAATTAATGTTGGTGTCAGCGATTGCTTTCAAATCGAGCCAATTGATATTTGCGTCAGAAAGAATTTCCAAATCCGCCCAATTCACATTGGTGTCAGCTAAAATCTTGATATCCGCCCAATTTAGTCCGGCATCACTCAAGACTTTAAAATCATCCCAATTCACATTTGTTTCGGAAAGAATTTCCATATCGCTCCAGTTCACTCCCGCATCGCTCATTAATTGAAGGTCACCCCAATTCACATTCGTGTCGGCAAGCACCTTGAGATCAGCCCAATTCATTCCGGCATCACTCATATTTTTCAAATCACTCCAATTTACATTTATATCGCTCAACACTTTCAAATCATTCCAATTCACTCCGGCATCACTCACTGCCTGCAGATCATCCCAGTTAATATTGGCGTCATATAAAACTTTAAAATCACTCCAGTTCACGCCCGCATTGGTCATCGTTTGGAGATCCTGCCAATTCATATTTGTCTCGCCTAACACTTTGAGATCACTCCAATTCACGCCCATATCACTAAGGGCTTTCATATCCGCCCAATTTACATTTGCTTCTGTGAAAACCTTCAGATCACTCCAATTCAATCCGGTATCACTTAAAATCTGCAGATCACTCCAGTTCACATTCGTCTCAGAAAGGATCTTCATGTCATTCCAATTCACTCCGGCGTCACTCAATACTTGAAGATCCGCCCAATTCACATTCGCTGCGCTTAACACATTAAAATCTGTCCAATTAATATTCGCATCGGCAAACACTTTGAGATCACTCCAATTGATATTCGCGTCATATATGACCCGTAAATCGCTCCAATTGATATTCGCGTCGTTTAAAACTTTAAGATCAGCCCAATTCACTCCGGCATCGCTCAATATCTGTAAGTCCCCCCAGTTCACATTCGCTTTACTTAATGCTTCCATATCAATCCAATTGACACCAGCCTCACTCATGACTTGCAAATCCGTCCAATTGACATTCACATCGCTCAAGGTCTTCAGGTCGTCCCAATTCACATTCGCATCACCCATCAGTTTGACATCATTCCAATTAATACCGGCATCACTTAGCGCCTGAAGATCTGCCCAATTCACATTGGTGTCAGCAAGACCTTTCAAATCGGACCAATTCACGTTTGCAATAGAAAATACATTCAAGTCAGCCCAGTTAATTCCCATATTCGTTAAAACTTCAAAATCCGACCAATTGACATTTGTCTGGCTCAAAACTTTAAGGTCCTCCCAATTGACTCCCATGTCACTCAACACCTGAAGATCTGCCCAATTAATATTATTGTCAGACAAAATTTTCAAATCAGCCCAGTTCACCCCCGCATCGCTCATCGCATTCATATCATCCCAATTGACATTGGCTTCACTAAAAACCTTCATATCAGTCCAGTTAACTCCCGCATCGCTCATCGTTTGTAAATCTCCCCAATTCACATTTGCATCAGAGAGATTCCTGATATCACTCCAATTAATATTTGACTCGCCAAAAACTTTCATATCGTTCCAGTTGACACCCATGTCACTCAGAGTTTTAAGATCCATCCAGTTCACTCCTATGTCACTCATCACTTGCAAATCAGACCAGTTAATATTGGTGTCACCCAGAACCTGAAGATCCGCCCAATTAATATTCGCATCGGCAAGCACCTTGAGATCACTCCAATTGATATTGGTTCCTGCGATAACTTTTAAGTCACTCCAGTTAATATTTGTCTTGGCCAACACCTCAATATCTGACCAATTAATATTCGCATCAGACAAAACCTCCAAGTCGGTCCAATTAATATTGGCTTCGCTTAATACTTTGAAATCCGCCCAATTCACATTCGCCTTCGAGAAAACTTCGAAGTCCGACCAATTCACTCCGGCATCTGTCATCCTTTGAAAATCCGTCCAATTCGCATTCGCATCGGAAAGGATCTTAAAATCACTCCAATTCACCCCCGCATCGCTCATGATTTGTAAATCAGTGAAATTCACATTGGCTTTCGTTAACACTTCCAAATCAGCCCAATTCACTCCGGCATCACTCATTGCATTCAAATCAGACCAATTGACATTCATATCTGCAAAAACCTTAAGATCAGCCCAATTCACATTTGCCGCGGACAAAACGTTGAAATCGGACCAATTCACCCCCATATCGCTTAGAATTTTCAGATCAGACCAATTGACGTTCGCATCAGAAAATTGCTTCATGTCGAGCCAATTAAGACCCGCATCACTCATCGCCTGTAAATCGTTCCAATTGATATTTGAATTTGCTAAAACAGTAAAATCAGACCAGTTCACATTTGCGACAGAAAGCACTTCAAGATCATTCCAATTAACATTCAGATCGGAAAGCGCTTTGAGGTCAATCCAGTTCACTCCCGCATCACTCATAACCTGTAAGTCATCCCAATTCACATTACTGTCTGCCAACGTTTTAAAATCACTCCAATTAATATTGGCATCGCTCAAAGTTTGGAAATCTGCCCAGTTAATATTTGTGGAAGATAAAATATTGAAATCTCCCCAATTGACACCGGCATCGCTTAAAACCTGCAAATCATTCCAGTTCACATTTGCCTGGCTCAAAATTTTCATATCGACCCAATTGACCCCGGCATCACTCATCACTTGTAAATCGATCCAATTGACATTAGCGTCATTGATCACTTTTAATTCCTGCCAATTGACATTCGCATCACTCAGTGCCTGAAGATCCATCCAATTAATATTCGCATCCGCCAACACTTCAAAATCGACCCAATTGATTCCCTGTTCACTCAAAACCTTAAAATCAGTCCAATTAATCGTGGCCTCGGACAACACTTCCATATCAGACCAATTCACGCCGGCATCACTTAAAACTTGAAGATCGCCCCAGTTTACATTTGCATCACTTAATGCCTGCAAATCTCCCCAATTAATATTCGTATTCGCTAAGATACTGAAATCCGTCCAATTGACATTCGCATCGGACAATCTCTGAAGATCATTCCAATTAACATTCGCATCTGCAAGAATTTTGAAATCGGCCCAATTCACTCCCGCATCTGACATTAAATTCAAATCTGACCAGTTTAGATTTGAATTTGCGAGAATATTCAAATCACCCCAGTTCACTCCAGCGTCACTCAAGATATTGAAATCATCCCAATTCACGTTCATTTTGCTTAACACCTCAAAATCACTCCAGTTCACCCCGGCGTCACTCATGGTCTGCAAATCCATCCAATTGATGTTTGCCTCGGACAATGTTTTAAAATCACTCCAATTCACGCCGGCATCGCTCAAAGCCTTTAAATCATCCCAATTCGCATTCACGTCGGACAGAATTTTAAAATCGCTCCAATTGATGCCGGAATCGCTCAGCATTTTTAAATCGGTCCAATTGACATTTCGGTCGGCAATATCTTTTAAATCAAGCCAATTCACTCCGGCATCACTCAATGTCTGTAAATCCGCCCAATTAATATTGGTATCAGCCAATGTCTTCAAGTCATCCCAATTAACACCCGCATCTGTCATAACCTGAAAATCGTTCCAATTCACATTCGATTCCGCCAATATCTTCATATCAGACCAGTTCACTCCGGTATCACTCATGGTTTGAAGATCCTGCCAATTCACTTGGGCTTCTGAAAGAATTTTGAGATCGTTCCAATTGATGTTCGCTTCGCTCAATGGTTGTAAATCACTCCAATTAATATTTGCCCGGCTCAGGGTCTGGAAGTCTTCCCAATTCACATTTGCTTCGCTCAATGCTTTAAAATCACTCCAATTAATATTAGCTTTCGTGAGAGGCTCAAGATCAAGCCAGTTCACGCCGGCATCACTCATCACCTGCAAATCAATCCAGTTCACGTTCGCATCCGCTAATACATCCAGATCACTCCAGTTCACTCCGGCATCGCTTAAAACCTTAAAGTCATTCCAATTAAGATTCGTCTCGCTTAGAATTTTGAAATCTGACCAATTGACTCCCATATCACTCATGGCCTGCAAGTCCGACCAATTCACATTGGCGGACGCTAATGTCTCCATATCAGCCCAATTCACCCCAGCCTCGCTCAGAACATTCAAATCATCCCAATTTACATTGCTCGCCGCCAAGGCTTTCATTCCATCCCAATTCACATTCGTTTCGCTCATCATCTTGAAATCATTCCAATTGACACCGGCCTCACTCAAATTTTGCAAATCCGTCCAATTCACATTCGCTTCACTCAGCGTTTTAAAATCACTCCAATTGATATTGGATTCGGTCAGCGGCTTTATGTCAGACCAATTGATATTCGCCGCAGTCATCACCTGTAAATCCGTCCAGTTCACAAGCGTTTGGCTTAGCGCTTTTAATTCATCCCAATTCACATTTGCAGCACTCATCGTTTGCAAATCTGTCCAATTCACATTTGCATCTGCCAACACTTTGAAGTCTGCCCAATTTACATTCATTCGAGACATGACAACAAAATCATCCCAATTCACCCCGGCATCTGCCAAAACCTTGAAATCAGACCAATTCACTCCGGCATCACTCAGAATCTGAAAATCATTCCAGTTCACATTCGATTCGGATAAGACCTTAAAATCACTCCAATTGGCACCAATATCACTCATGACCTGGAGATCAGCCCAGTTAACGTTCGATTTTGCTAAAACGTCGATATCGCCCCAATTCACTCCCGCATCACTCAAAACCTGGAAGTCTGACCAATTAACGTTTGTGTTTGCCAAAACTTTGAAGTCTTCCCAATTCACTCCGGCATCCGACATCGCCTGCAAATCTCCCCAATTCACATTCGATTCGCTCAGAGTTTTAACTCCATCCCAATTCACATTCGTTTCTGATAAAATTTTTATATCCCCCCAATTCACTCCCGTATCACTCATCACTTGAAGATCGTTCCAATTCACATTCGAAAGACTCAAGGTTTGAATTCCGGACCAATCTACATTCGCCTCCGACAAAATTTTCATATCACCCCAATTGACATTCGCTTTACTCATTGGCTCAAAATCACTCCAGTTCACCCCGGCATCACTCAATGCCCGTAAATCATCCCAATTCACATTCGTATCAGCAATCACCTTCAAATCCGCCCAATTAATATTAGCCTTTGCCAACACTTGCATATCTTCCCAGTTGATTCCGACATCCGATAAAGTTCCGATATCTGCCCAATTCACATTCGTCTCTCCGATAACTTTTAAATCAGCCCAGTTGATATTTGTATCACTCAAGACCTGCAAATCTAACCAGTTGATATTTGTATCAGCCAAAATCTTCATGTCTGACCAATTCACTCTCGCATCACTAAGCGCTTTAATATCCGCCCAGTTGACATTCGCATCAGCAAAACTCTTTAAATCACTCCAGTTAATATTCGCGGCAGCCAACTGATTTAAATCTGCCCAATTGATATTAGAATCTGCAAGCGTTTTCAGATCGGACCAATTCACGTTTGAATCAGCAAGCGCCTTGATATCCGACCAATTAATTCCACCGATACTTAATCTCTGAATGTCATCCCAATTGATATTGGTATCTGCCAATGATTTTAAATCGCTCCAATTCACATTCGCATCACTAAAAATCTTAAAATCACTCCAATTCATGCCGGCATCACTCATCACTTGCAGATCGGTCCAATTCACGTTCGCTTCGGCCAGTGTTTTGAAGTCGCTCCAATTAATATTTGCTTTTGCTAAAATATCTAAATCCGACCAGTTAATGTTTGCATCAGCCAAAATCTTCAGATCACTCCAATTAACACCGGCATCGCTAAGCAACTGGAGATCTGACCAATTAACATTTGTCTCAGACAGAATCTTCAAGTCACTCCAATTCACTCCGCGATCACTCATTTCCTTAATATCCAACCAGTTGACGCCCAGATCACTCATGACCTGCAAATCAGACCAATTTATATTCGTATCCGAAAGCGCTTTCATATCGAGCCAGTTCACATTGGCATCGCTAAACGCTTTAAGATCAGACCAATTCATCCCGGCATCGCTCAAAGCCTTGATATCTCCCCAATTCACATTGGCCTCGCTAAAAATCTTGAGATCTGACCAGTTGACATTTGCATCACTCATTGACTGAAAATCAAGCCAATTAATATTTGCATCCGCAAGATTCTTCAAATCATTCCAATTCACATTTGCATCGCTAAATAGTCTGAAATCTGTCCAATTAATCCCTGCATCCGTAAGCGCCTGGAGATCACTCCAATTGACATTTGAATCCGCCAAAACATCCAATCCCGTCCAATTAACGTTTGCATCACTCATCGTTCGCATATCCGTCCAATTAACACCCGCGGTTGATAAACTTGCCAAATTATCCCAGTTGATCGTCTCTGTCCAATTCACATGCGCACCAGTCATATAAGCCAAATCATCCCAGTTCACTTGCGCATCGGCTAACTTTTTCAAATCACTCCAGTTGATATTTCCATCGGAAAGAATTTGCAGATCGGTCCAATTCAGCCCGGCAATACTCAGCGCCTGAATGTCATCCCAATTAATATTTGCCTTTGCAAGCAGATTCATGTCCTCCCAATTCAAACCAATCTCACTAAACACTTTTAAGTCCGACCAATTAATATTGGCGCTCGAAAGAGATTGAAGATCATCCCAATTAATGTTCGCTTTCGATAAAACTTCCATATCATCCCAATTCACTCCGGCTTTTGACATGGTGCCGATATTCGTCCAATTGATTCCGTTGGTGGTCAACGAAACAAGGTCATCCCAATTAATTCCGACAACCGTAAATGTTGAAAGTTGTGTCCAATCAACATTCGCAGTTGCAAGCGCTTTAATATCTTCCCAATTAATAGTCTGTGAACTCAAACGTTTAATATCTTGCCAATTAATTCCCGCTTCGGACATGGTTTTAACATCATCCCAATTGGCTTTATTGACGGCAGTTAAAACGTTGCCCACTTTGGTGTAAAGAGATTCTGCTTGCCCGGCTCCTGTCGCAGTTTTAAGCGCATCAATATCATCCCAATTGACCGTATCCGTCTTTGCCTTAATCGCACTCACATCTGTTTCTAAATTGGTGATTTGATCCCAATTCGCCGCTGCGGTATCTGTCAATATTTCATCGATGACCCCTTGTGCGTTTGGGTTATAAAAAACTTGAGCTGAATATGAGCTACCGGAACTGGCTGGATATATAATCGTAACTGATCCGCGATATACTTCATTCGCATCATCGGGTGTCCATGTATGCCTAAACACGCTATTCGTCAATACATTGCTACATGTTGGATCTGTTGAGGCACCATCGTTTCCGGTCGCATCGTACGTTACGATATTGATATCGCCGCACGCCCAGGCTGAATCCGATATAATCGTTCCACCGCTTTCAAGCCAACTATTAATGTAATAACTTCTTGCGCTAGCATCGTACAAAAGTTCGGAATGAACCGTATATTCACCCGCCGTAATATTAAACGAGCTTGACACACCGTAATTCACAGCTGCACCACAAGAACCGCCGGAAGCGGAAGCTTTTAACGTATACAGAGTTCCGACCTTGTCAATATATAAACCCTTCCCGGAAAAATCGGCGATACCAGCCACGCTATCCATCGAGGTCGTTCCACCCAGAGTTGCACCGTTTGTATTATTATTGATAGAAAGCGCGATAGTACATTCCGTAGTCGGGTCTACAACGTTTCCATTCCTATCCAGAATCTTAACAATAGGTTGTGTACTAAATACTTGTCCTGCAGTCGCAGACGACGGCGAAGTGGTAAATGAAAGCTCGTAGGCAGTACTTGCCGGTTGTCCTTCGCCCTCGGAATAACCAGAACCGCTGCCGCCAGTGTAAATAGCTGCATAAGCGAGATATCCGTTGTTTGCCCACACCAAATGAAAAACGGTGAGCAAAAAAGCTATCCCTCTCATCCAGCCTTTGTGGATTCTATGTGTTTGGATTTTAGTTTTTTTCACAGGTTTATTTTTTATATTAAAAATTGAAAATTTTTATGATTTTAAATAGCAATTGAATAAATTCTGTCATATGGCTTATGCAGCCCTTCCCAAACGTCCACCACTATCACTGCGTCTCGTATTATCATCGTCACCGGCATAAGCTCGATTCGAAACCTCAAGGTATGCGGTGGTTGATTCATCCCATGCACCACCGCGGAAACCCGCACCCGTAGCGCTATTAACACCGCTGCCGGATGTGTAACCCGGCCAATCCTCATTCGTCGCATTGCCTGAAGAATCCAAAATTCCGTCGCCATACGTTCCGCTAAAACTTCGCCCTTTACTATTTCCCACCTGAACAGACCGCTCCCACAAATTACCAGTCAAATCCAAAGCCCCGTAATAACCTGCCCCGGCTTGTTTCCTTTGAGTCGTGGTCGCTGTCGCTGCAAATCCGCTTCGCAAAGGTCCTAAAATCCCGTCGTTTTGGTAATTCGTCAAACCATCTCCTGTTTCTGTGACCTTTTCACTGGAAGCACCAGCATTCGAAAGTGTCTCGCCATCGGTCAAGTCTGTTGTACCCCACGCGTATTCACCGTCAACCGGTGAAATAGGTCCGCGACAAGCTTTTTCATATTCGAATTCCGTCATCGGACGAAGCACTGCCCAATCAGCATACGCAGCCAAATCCATCCAAGATAAATAATTCATCGCAATCCACTCTCCGTCCGAAGCTTCATCCAAGGTTCCATTCTCATCCCGATCCGCTCCGAACGAATAAGGTTCTCCGTCTCCTGGATCGGAATCTGCTTTAATCACTTGCCGACTCGCGACTGCAGTCACGTCTTCTCCCAGCATAACATAATGCCCGGCCGCATTTTCACTGTTCAGCGTATCTGCAACGCGTGTTTGTTGTTGCGCCTGTGTCAAGTTATTCAAAAAATCGCGATATTGTCCTTGCGAAAGTTCGTATTTCATCGCATAAAATGCTTCATAACCTTTAGGGAATGCTTCACTGAGCTGAAAAACCGTCCCGCTGGTATCGTCATCCGCGGTAGAATCCGTATTGTAATACCATGCATCCGCCGCATTTGCGGTAAAGGAAATACCTGCCTCGCTGTTGATCGCGGGTGCAACACTTGAACCACTTCCAAACTCAAATTCGCCGTTTGTTCCGTCGCTTCCGTCCCCAACACGAAACCCACCTTCGGCCACATATACCATTTCAACGGCAAACACCTTCACATACGTGGTTGCGGCAATCGCACTCGCATCCGACAAACCGTCCTGCCCGTAATCCCAAATCATTTGCACATCATGGAAATCAACCGTACCCGAACCGCTGCTGTTTACTTTCAGGAAGCAGCCCTTTTTGTCATCAGGGACAATGATATCAAGTCCGATAAAATCAGATCCCGCCTGTTTCGTCCCATCATCGAAGCCACTCGGATTCGTTCCCGATCGCTTAAGGGTTGCATGTGACCAGGTTCCGGTTGTTGAACAGTTCGCGGTGCAATACTTGGCAAATACCCAGGCAGCGTCATGATTAACTGAATCGCGCCAGGCATTACTCCAAGAAACGTCAAACTCTATGACGATCGTGTCGGCGGCCGCTGCCTGATTAACGAGCGAGACGTTTTCGATAGCAACGTTATTTGCATACGCTGAAGGATTCCACACTATAAAAAACAAGTTCGATAAGCAAAGTGCAGACAGAACCCAAGAGTTGAAGACAGAAATGCCTTTTTTTAGAATATTGGGTTTCAATTTTTGATTTTCGTGTTTGTTTGTTCGCAGAAAAAAACTCTGCAAAAAAGTTCTATGTCCCAAACAACTTGGCAACCAAGCCGTCATATCTCTAACCTCCGAGACTTAAACCTTTGGTTTTGCGTCCTCATCTTTCGATGAGTTTGCCTTTTCAAGCCGCTTAGAAAAAAAATTATTCCTCGAATTTAGGAATAAACGGATTTTTAGGACTGTACAGGTAAAAGTATACATTATATTTTTTTAATCTGCGAATAAAATACAAACAAAAGGATGCTAAAAAACATAATAAAATCTTAATAAAACTTTTATAATTTTATTGCGATTGTATCTTCTTTAATGCTTAAAAAAAAGGCTCTTCCTCTTTGCTTTTCAAGTAACACTTAGTTAAACCCTGTACAAAGAGGTAGAGCCGAAATTAAAAGATTTATTTTATGATGCTATCTTGCCTTCGGATGATCCCGCTTAAAATCACCCGCCAAGGGTTCTCCCGGAACGAGTTCTTTCTGCAGTTCCAACTCCAGAATTCTTTCCCGTATCTTATGAGCTTCCTCTTCTGCTGGCTTTAACTTAATATATTTCTTATAGTGCTCGACGGCCTTCGTATTATCTTTTAAATAATAATCACAAATAATGCCCAGATTGTGGTGCGCCCAAGAATCCATAGGGTTTAACTCTATCGCTCGCTGATACTGTTTGGCTGCATTTTCATAATTTTGCTGTTCATACAACATCGTTCCTAAGTTGTAATATGTGCTGGCCAGTTCCATCTTCATTTTCAAACTATTCAATTCGGCAGCCGAAAGTTTTTCGATGGCACGTTCCGCCGAACTTTCCGATTCACTAATCAACTGAAGATACTGATCCCTTTCCCCCTCCAAAATAGACTTGTCCAATAAATTTTTCAGCTTCGCATTGTCTTCTTTGATTACCTTGATCTGCTCTTCGGCCTTCACCTTCACATCATCAACATTCTTATTTACGTTTTTCAAATCGGCAATAACCTTGTCGAATTCTTTGATTTGCTGTTCGAGCTGAACAATTTTGGTCCGAGCTTCTTCTTCCCGTTTTGCTTTCCCCGTATTGAGTGCCCGAATCTGATTTTTGAGCATGCCTTGATCCTCGTTCACTTTCTTAACCATATTTTCATAATTGGTCACCTGCTCTCTGAGTCCTCGGTTTTCTTCAAGTGTTTCATTCAATGTGGAAACAAGTGCTTCTGCATTCTGCCCGTCTTCCGCATACGCATTTTGAGAAAACACATTATTTGCAGCATGAACTATGCCGCTATTCATTGCAAGGGAAATACCGAACACAAAGATAAGCATAACGACTTTTAACGCTTCCCCTTTATTAAAATTCTGATCGTTCATATGTTTCCTCATTTCAATGATTGTTTAAATGCGGGCCGGCTTTATGGCCAACTGTTCATCCGTCATATCTTCTGCTCCACTCACAATCTTTGGTGTCAAAAACATCGCAAGCTCCGTTTTAACCGTTTCTTCAGATCTGCTTTTAAACAACTCTCCTAACAGAGGAACATCCATTAAATATGGGATTCCTTTATCATTCGTATTCAAAGCGTCCTTTCGAAGCCCACCAATGACAACTGTCGTTCCATCTTTAATAACAACCGTCGATTCAATATAACTCGTATTAACTTTGGGGATTTTATTGGTTGTCGGTGTTACAACCTCTCCAGTTTGACTTGAAATTTCAGGTCTTATTTTCATCGTTATAAAACCATCGTCATTAATAGTCGGTGTCACAGCCAACTGCAATCCGACATCAATAAAACGAATATCCTCGCTGATAGATGCATTATTACCTGTCCCCGTTGTCGTCGTAATCACATAAGGGATCCTGTCACCAATATTGATTTTTGATTCCTGTTTATTCAGAATCATCAATCTTGGATTCGCGAGTAATTTTGTCGACAGAACCTGCTTGAGTGCTTTGATTTGAAAGATGAAGTCATCTTCTGTGAGATCACCAATAGTTAGTGTGGTGAAACCAGTCGCAGAAGTAACATTGGTCGAATTAATTGGAAACTTATCCCTAATTGAAGAATTCTCAAGCATGCCAGCCGCCCCTTGAGTAAATGATTTCTCCCAATCAATCCCATAATCATATTTTGGATTAATCGTAATTTGTAAAATTCGAGCTTCCACCAAAACAGCTTTATTTTCTTTGTCCAGTGCTTTTACTACCTCCAGGACTTCTTTCATTCTGTCTGGATAAGCACTGATAATAATTTGGTTTGAGCGTTCATCCGCAATCACAGAACCGACAGCTTTCGCATCGAGCCTTGCTTTCAACTGTGCTTCAACCACTTTCGCTTCCGCATATTGTAGTTTAATCACTTGCGTTTCTAATTTACTTTCAATATCGTCAATCAATTTATTCATGGCTTGAAGTTTTTCGTCGGTATCCATCATCACAATCGTGCCGGTTTCCTCGTCAATAATCACTTTTCCAAGAGCGCTTTGCACGGCCTGGAGGGCTTGGATAGCATACGTCGGTTTCGCATATTTCAATGTCCGTGTCGAAACACGGCGCTGGTCATTAAAATTTTTTCCGTATAGCTGGGAATATTCTTCTTCGGTCATCACATAAATAATCCCATTGATCATGTGGTAAGCTAACTGATTAGAAATCGAGATAATGTCCAACGCATCTTTGATGGTCACTTGATGGAGAAGTAGAGTGGATCTCCCTTGGACATTCTTGCTGGTCACAATATTCAAATCGCCTTCAAGCCCCAGAAACTTGATCACGTCCACAACATTAATATCTCGAAGATCCAAAAAAATTGATTTTTCAAGACCTTGAATCGGATTGCTTTTGACTTCGCTTTGGCCATAAACGCAAACGTTACTTGCCGTCAAGACAAGCAACGCCGCTAACACCGTAGCAAATAAGAAAGATTGTTTAAATGAAAAATTTTTCATTATCTGATTTTAATTTCTTCTTCATTAAACTTCAAGGTAACACCTTCTGTGTCAATGCCAGAAACCGTCAAACCTGAAATTGAATCACCCACCTTTAGAAAATTCGTAATCGCTTTCTTGAGATCCTCTATCATGCAATATGTCCTTTTGGGATCATCGGGATCGTATGAAATACCAGTCAATTTTAAATCTTTTGTCATTTCCACTAATTGAAATGACGTTCCGTCGGCACCAACATTTTGCCCGCCGGCCGCATCGGCTCTTTTATCCGATGGAGCAAAAACGTTCGCCTCCTTTACTCTCTCAAAAAAATCGGACCCGAATGTCCGTATTTTTGACGAAGGCACCTCTGCACGATCCTGCTGCTGAATGCCAAAATAGGAACTATATTCTGACCGAGCATTCAAAACATCATAAGTAAGACCAATCGCCAACAACAATCCCGTGATGGCCGTTCCTGCCTTAGCCAAGTTAACAAAACGCTTCAAGCGAAGAGCTTCACGTTGCCCTTTAATAAAAGACGTCCATTGCTCTTGAACATACGACAATCGCCCCCGAATCGAGCTAAGAGACAGTACGTTTTGAATTTCCTTTCTTTTCGTTTGATACTGCTCTCCGACCGGTTGATCTTTTTTCGACGCTGTAGCAGAAGGCGCAGAAGCCATTGACGGTAACGGTTCAACCTTTTTAGCACTTCCGGTATTGGCCGCTGGCGTTACCGGAGCGGGAACTGAAGCTGCTTTCGGCTGCTGTTTCCCGCCTTGCGCCTCAATCAGCTTAAGTAATTGCTGTTCAGGTGTTAATGAAGAATCTGACTGACCCATCCTGCACGAATATCCTCTTCTATAATTTCTTTCATAATATTCTCATCAACAACCCATTGATTTTTCATGACTAAATGTTTTAATGCACGGTGGCAAAGCAAAGTAATTTTACGCGGATACCCACGTGAAGCCTTATGCACAACATAGATAGCCTCGTCTAAAAACAAATGGGACTTTGCATTATATCCAGCCTGTTTGATCCGAAAATTAATCATGTCTTTCGTTTCCTGGAAACCAAGAGGGTTCAAGGTAAACTTAAAGCTGACACGATCAAAAAAGTTAGGGATTCTAATCATTCTTGAATGCAATTCCAATTGCCCCAACAAAACAAGCTGCAAAAGCTTCCTGTCATTCGTTTCATAATTTAATAGAACCCTTAGCATTTCGATAGACGCTTCATTCAACTTTTGCGCTTCGTCAATAACCAGGACAACCGTCTTTTGCTCCACCATACTTTTCTGATAAAGGAACTTTTCCAGCACTTCCTTTAAATCAAGCACGGTGAGCCGGTCTGCCGTATGATTTGGCTGAATGTGGTATAGAAATTGGTCCATATTCACTTCAAAATTACGGATGAGAGACGTCAGCAGTAAATGCTCACTTTCAAAGCATGGATCCAATACAATATGCATAACGAAATCATCACGCTCTTTGAGGCATTGGATCAATTTCCTAGATAAACTTGTCTTTCCCGTTCCCACATCACCCAAAATAACCGAAAGCCCTCGACGCAAACGCAATTCTATTAAAATGTTAGTCAAAGCGGCTTCATGTTCTTTGGTCAAATAAAAGAAATCCGGATCCGGACTTGTTGAAAACGGCTCTTTCTCAAAGCCTAAGAGTTTAAAGTAACTCATTTTTCTTATTCCTCCTCATACGGAGATTAATCTATAGGATCGAAAAAGAAACCTTGATAAGACAGATTAAACGCTGAAAAAAACCACAAACGACCCTAATAATTGTTCGGCAAAAATATAGTTTTACTTAACGTGTTTATTGCTTATTACTTAAGTACCTTTTGCAACATTCTTCGCACAATTTTAAACTGGCATTAAATATCATCTTTGTTCGAAACACTACCTCCTTAAATATGCAGAATATAATCCTATTACATTTATAATAGCTTATGTCATTCCTTACATCAATAAGAGATTAACAACAAACGTGGCTTTAAAGATAGGTGATCTGGAATAGATTTTATTACTTTAAATACGAGGAAAAGGTTAGCCCTGAATTCTCACCGCTCATGAGCAATTCCGCTCGTAAGAGCTGCGGTGCAAAGAGGGTTTGTTCCTTTGCAACGCAGGGCTTATCTTTTGCGCCCTGTTTGAACAAGGGCGCAAAACTTTGGGCGCAACTGATTGCGCCCAAAGCGACTTTCTCGTCGATTCACAAAATCGATGAGAAAGTCGGGTTAGGATGAGCGCTCTGCCTCGGCTCAATTACAAAAGCTTGTGCTCTTTCATCTTATTATAAAGAGTGGTCCGATTAATTTGCAACACTGCTGCTGCTTTTTGCCTGTTCCACCCCGAATATTCTAACGCACGAACAATGATCCTTTTTTCAGGCTCCCGCAACGCCTCTTTAAGAGACATTTGTGCCGCAGATTGGCTGGCCTGAACATTTCCGGGAGTTTCCGCAAAACCGTCTGGAAAACTGGATTGGTCTAACACATTTGAAGTAGACAATACAACAGCACGCTCAAGGAAATTTTCAAGCTCACGAACATTTCCCGGCCAATCATAGCTCATCAGTAAATTCATAGCTTCGCGACTTACCCCGGCTATATTACGTTTTGCTTTTTCATTATATAAACGAATGAAATGCTGAATCAGCGCGGGAATATCACTTTTGCGCTCGCGCAAAGGCGGGACTTCAAGGGTTATCACATTTAACCGATAGTATAAATCTTCCCGGAAATTTCCATTCTTGATTTCCTCAGTTAAATCCCGGTTTGTTGCGGCAATAATACGGACGTCCACACTAATCGTCTTGGTATCTCCAACCTTCTCAAATACCTTTTGCTGAAGGGCTCTCAAAAGCTTGACTTGTAAATACGGCGGCAGCGAATCAATTTCATCTAATAGAATTGTCCCTCCGTCTGCGAGCTCAAATCTTCCGATTCTGTCACGGACGGCGCTCGTGAAAGCACCTTTCACATGCCCAAACAATTCACTTTCCAATAATTCGCGGGGAATCGCACCACAACTCACTTCTATAAAAGGCCCATTTCGTCTCGCTGGATCACTATAATGAATCGCCTGAGCAACCATCCCCTTGCCAGTTCCGCTCTCGCCCTTTAAAAAAACCGTTGTATCTGTATCACAAATCGCTCGAATGATTGAATAAATTTTTTGCATTTTGGGCGCTTCACCAATGAGATTATGAAAACCATCTTTCTTTTCTACAAATTCTTTTCTCACATGCCCATCTTCGTGCTCCAAAGTCTTGGGCCCGAAAATCCGGTCGAGAAGGGTTCGAATTTCATCATCGTTAATTGGCTTTGTTAAATAATCGGTCGCGCCTAATCGCATTGCTTCAATAGCTGTCTCAATCGTTCCGAAGCTTGTCATCATAATAATATCCAGCTTCGGATATTTTTCTTTTACAGTTTTTAAGACATCAATACCGCTCACTTGCGGAAGTCTCATATCCACAAGCGCCAAGTCAAAACTTTCGTCTTCTAATTTTCGAATTCCCTCCTTGCCATCCGCAGCTGTCTCAACCGTATACCCCTCAACGGAAAGTACATCTCGCAAAGACTCCCGGACGAGCTGGTCATCCTCCACAATTAAAATTGATCTCGTTAATGTTTGTGTCATGGTTTGTTTTTATTTCTCCTTTCGAATGGAAATGTGACCGTAAACACAGTCCCAGATCCTTCTTTACTTTCAAAAAAGATTTTACCGCCGCAACGTTCAACAATTTCTTTGCAAATCGAAAGGCCGATCCCGGTGCCTTCGTCCTCTTCTTTTGTCGTAAAAAACGGATCAAACACTTTATCTGCCAAATGTTTTGGGATTCCGCAACCAGTATCTTTAATTTGAACAGTCACTTGATCATCATTCACAATAGTCCCGACTCCTAAATCGCCTGTTCCGTTCATCGCATCAAACGCATTTTTAAATAAATTCTGGAAAACAGCCAACAGCCCATTTTCTTCAACGAAAATTTCGCGTCCCAAATACTGTTTTTCAATTTTAATTTCATGGCTTTTGGAATCCTGTGCAAACAGATCCAATGCTTGATCCAAAAGCGTGTGTATTTCGGTTTTCATGAAACGGGTTTTTCCCGTCGCACGAGAATAGGCCAACAATCCTCTGATAATCCGAACCGTCCGTTTGATTCCCTGTTTCGTTTTCAACAAATATTCCCTTGCGGGCGAATTTTCATCAAGCTGGCTTAAGGCTAAATTGACATAACGCCTTGTCGCATCGATCGGATTTCCCAAATCATGAGCAAGATGAGAAGCTAATTTACCAACAGATACATAATCAGCTTGTTGCTTTAGAAGCCGCTCAAGATTTTCGATCTTCTGTTCAAGGCCCTGTTGTTCTATCTGAAATGATTTTTTAGTTCTCAGGTTTTCATAGGCAAGCGCAATATGAGTAGCAAATGCTTTTCCAGAATCCAAATCGTCCTGAACAAAAGGTTCCCGGTTGATTTTTTCGGTAATATTGATCACCCCGAGCAAGCGGTTTCCCGCAATCAGCGGCAGCGAAAGAAAAGAAAAAGTATCATACTTCCGGTTCGCGTTATTCCTTAAATTTGCAAAACGATCATCAGATGCCATATCCTTTACCAAAAGCCAACATCCCTTATCAGCCACCCACCCTGTAACCCCTTCATTCAGTTTCATTTTAATCCCGCGCATTTGCTCTTCCCGGTCATTCCTAACACTTCGAAGAATAAGTTCTTTGGCTCGCTCATCCCAAAGGAAGAAAGATCCTGAAGAAGCATGAAGGAGACTTAAAATAGCATCTAAACAGAAATTAATAAATTGATCGACATCAACGAAAGAGTGGAGAATAGACGAATACTCAGCAACAGCTAAGACGTCTTTTCTTATAATTTTTTGATCGATCTGTTGAATGTTTTCGGCCGGTTCCATAATTTTTTGATGAAAAAACCCTCATTCTCTCGTCTTGGATTTTTCCTTGAAAAAGCAGGAAATATTCGAGTTTTGAGGTGTGAAGTATTGGAAGAATACCACAAGAAGTCTAATATTACAAGCGAATGTTTCTTTTTTTAAACAATCTTTTTAAGCAGTTAATTGAAAGTACGTAGGGTTCACTGAAAAAAGTTTTTAAGAGCAACAACTAAATATTTTCCAGCCATATCGTTTCATTTTC
>MHFR01000025.1 GCA_001804285.1 Candidatus Danuiimicrobium aquiferis | reverse complement strand
GCACTTACAGCATTTCAAGGAACAACTAACAACTATGAAAACGATAACCAATTGATGCTATTCAACTTATAATGGGACAGTAATGACTTTTGATGAAAAAAAACACATGGAAACAACCGTCCCCACAAAATACTGGCATAAGCTTGAAGATGGGCGTATTCAGTGTGATTTGTGCCCGCAACATTGCAAATTGAAAAACGCCCAACGAGGGATTTGCTTTGTCCGGGCATGCCAAAATGAGATGATTGTTTTAACCACCTATGGCCGCTCGAGTGGATTTTGCATCGATCCGATCGAAAAGAAACCGCTCTACCATTTTCTTCCGGGAACTCCCGTTTTATCTTTCGGAACCGCAGGCTGTAATTTAACCTGCAAATTCTGCCAGAATTGGGATATCAGCAAATCTCGCGAGATGGACACCCTTTGCGATACCGCATCCCCCGAAATGATTGCGCAAGCAGCGAAAGAAAATGGTTGTTCATGCGTTGCATTCACCTATAACGATCCCGTCATTTTCCACGAATATGCGATTGATACGGCAAAAGCATGTCATGAACGGGGAATTAAAACTGTGGCCGTCACCGCAGGTTATGTTTGCCCTGAACCGCGAAAGGAATTTTATGCGCACATGGATGCTGCCAATGTCGATTTGAAAGGTTTTACGGATTCCTTTTATAAAAATTATTGCGGCGGGCATTTGGAGCCCGTTCTCGATACCTTGGTTTACCTTAAGAAAGAAACCAACGTTTGGTTTGAAATCACAACACTTTTAATCCCGACCTTAAATGATTCCGAATCTGAAATCGATGAAATGACAAAATGGATCATGAAAAATTTAGGGCCGGATGTTCCGCTTCATTTCACGGCTTTCCATCCCGCATGGAAAATAGAAAACTTGCATCCAACGCCGCCAAGCATTCTGTTTCGCGCACGGACGATTGCCAAACAGAACGGACTTCATCATGTCTACACGGGCAATATTCAAGACAACACAGGTGGAAGCACTTACTGCCACCGTTGCAATAAAAAGCTCATCGGTCGCAATGGATACATCCTCACAGAATGGAACATCATAAAAAATGGGGTCTGCAAGTTTTGCGAAACGAAATGTGAAGGTGTCTTTTGTGAAAAACCGGGGACTTGGGGAGCGAAGAGATTGCCGGCGCGAATAAAGTAAATGCTGGAACTTGGAAAGGGCTTAATGCGTTCTTAGAAATTTGTCATTCCCGCATGCTTTAGGCGGGAATCCATTATTCCTGAATCCCCGCCTACGCGGGGATCAAATTCGCGCATTTAACTTTTTCCTTTCGACCTAAATTCCGATCAGCGCCGCACCGATGACACCGGCTGAATCGCCAAGCGAGTGTTTAACAATCGGAGTTTCGAGGCTATCGCTAAATACTTGTTTACGAACTTGTTCCACCCCCTCCGTGTAAAGCTCTTCAATATTTGAAACTCCGCCACCCAGAACGATGATGTCCGGATCCAAGATATTGATAAGGTTTGCAAGAGACCGCCCGAAATGAACAAAAAAAGTTTTCATAAATTTCACGCATTTCGCGTCACCCTTCCGATAGAAAGCCACAATTTCCTTGAGTGACAACTTCTTTTGATCCTCCTCCCGGAAACGCCTCTCAAGCCCGCCCCCGCTAATGAATGTTTCGACACATCCACGTTGTCCGCAATAGCATTCCGGTCCGTTCGGATCAATCGACATATGCCCCCATTCCCCTGCAATGTCCTGCAAGCCGTCAATCACTTTTCCCTCATGCACAATTCCGCCGCCGCAACCCGTCCCCATAATCACACCAAAAACGAGATTCTTTCCCTGCCCCGCCCCAAAAGTCGCTTCCGCCAGGGCAAAACAATTCGCGTCATTTTGCATCGCCACTTTTCTCCCCAAAAAGCGTTCCAATTCGGAGATTGAAAGTTTTCCCCGCAAACATGCTGTATTTGAATTTTTCAATAAACCGGTTTTATGAGAAACGGCGCCGGGAGTTCCGATTCCAAAAGTATGTTCTGCCCCGGAAATTTTACGAATCATCAAATCATACAAATATTTAATCTGTCCGAGAATGTGCTCATATCCTTTTTCCTGTTCTGTCGGAACCCGTTCGCGGAATAAAATCTTCCCGCCTGAATCGATCACAACCCCTTCGACTTTCGTCCCTCCCAAATCAATCCCAAGTCTATACATATAGCGTCGTCATTGGGGACGGGCCTATGCCCGTCCCCATGTCCTTTCTCTTGGTTACCACGGTTTTAAATCAAACGTTCCCGAATCCTCAATAACTCCGCCGGGCGCTTTATTGGAAATCTGAACAAACTGCACCGCCCATTCGTTTATAATACTCTTCGCATGCGCATACCATGAAAAATCTTTTACATTCACAATCGAACTTTTCTCCCCCTCCCGATCCGCAAACATTGCTACAACCTCGCCGGTCCGCCCATCTTTCAACCTCGCCTCGAATGCTACCGTACTTCGCAAAAAACTTTTTGCGACACTGCCGGCAACCTTTCCGACAGTGCCAAACAGCGGGCCTCCCACATAACCTGCCGCCTCCAATGGAACATTGGTGGGCACTGCTTCAATTAACGCAATCTCCAGAATCAAAACCCCATCGCCGAACTTGTAAGCCAGTTGATACTTACGCATAGGATCATTCAAGAAAGCAACCCTAAACATGCCCTGCATATACATTGCAAGCTCCTGAATATCCTGCTGACCGCTTCCTTCTTTTTCTGGATCGCCTTGCGTATCTTTATTGGATAAGTAGCTGGTATCCACATTTGCAATATAGATAGACGAATATTGTTTCCAATCAAAGCCATTTTGGAACCATACCTTCTGAAACGGAACTGTCTCATCCTGGATCATGATCCCAGTATCAACAAATCCGGCGGGCGGTGCTGGGTCCGCCTTCGTCGCGCACCCGGCAAACCATGGAAACAAACAAAACAAGAAAAAACCAATTTGAATTATTTTGACTATTTTCATAAGAAAAATATTTTCTCCGCCTTTATTCAATTTTCGACAACTTCAAAACAAACATTGAATATTACATCGGCCATTGATACTATTTCACAAACAAAAGAGCGTGCCATTTTATGGAAAATAAGCCTTCGCCTTCACAAAGCATTTGGATAAACGCCAAAGATCACCGCATCATTCAGATCATTGATCAGCGGTATTTACCGCACCGGCTTATCATCGAAAACTTGGCTACGATCGATGCCGTTGAAAAAGCGATCCGGGACATGCATGTTCGCGGCGCACCGTTGATTGGCGTAACAGCGGCGTTCGGAATTTACATCGCAACACTTGAGGCAAAACGAAAAAAAGTCAAGAATGCCGACCAATTCCTGAAAACCGCGGGTGAAAAATTACACCGTACTCGCCCGACGGCGATTAACTTGAACTGGGCCATTGACCGGATGCTAAAAAACATATTACCCATCAATTCACTTGAAAAGAAAATTAACACCGCATTTGAACTATCGAAACAAATACTCAATGAAGATATCGACATGTGCCGCCAAATCGGTCTTCATGGACTTGCGCTCATTGAAAAAATCAGCCGAAAGAAGAAAGGCGGAATTGTTAATATTCTCACCCATTGTAACGCCGGCTGGTTAGCATGCGTCAAATGGGGCACCGCGACATCGCCGCTTTATCACGCGTTCAACAAAGGCATTAAAATTCACGTATGGGTTGATGAAACGCGCCCAAAAAATCAGGGCGCGAGTTTGACGGCGTGGGAATTAGGCAAACGCAGAATTCCCCATACCGTCATTGCCGACAATACGGGCGGACATCTCATGCAGCACGGAATGGTCGACATGGTCATCGTCGGCGCCGACCGCGTCGCCGCAAACGGCGATGCCGCCAATAAAATCGGGACCTATTTAAAGGCCTTAGCCGCTCACGACAATCACATTCCATTTTATGTCGCCTTTCCTTCCAGCACGATCGATTGGAATATCAAAAACGGCCTTAAAGAAATCCCGATCGAAAAAAGAAACGCAGACGAAGTGAAATTCATTCAAGGCCTTGCGGAAGGCAAAATCAAGTCAGTCCTTTTGACGCCCAAAACAAGCCCTGCCGCAAATTACGGGTTTGACGTGACGCCAAATCGCCTGATCACCGGGCTTATTACCGAGCGGGGCGTGACAGAAGCAAACAAGAACGGCCTATTAAAACTTTATCCAAAATTAAAACGCTCGGAAAAGGTGCCTGATGAAGGAATTATCAAGTTTAGATGCCATTGGGTAAAAACGCCTCCAATTCCGATGAAAAACCTCCGTGGAATTAATACCTGTCGTAATCGTTTATACCGTGAAGGATTGATTGGCGTTTATGATAATGGAATCGGATTCGGCAATATCAGCATACGCCGGACGCGATCAAAAAATGAATTCATGATCACCGGATCACAAACGGGACACCTTCCGGCACTAACCGGAAAACATTATACCCGCGTCAGCCATTTCGACCTGAAACAAAATAGCGTTACCTGCCGCGGCCCGATCAAAGCCTCTTCCGAATCACTGACGCACGCCGCCATTTACAGGATGGATCCCTCAATCGGAGCGGTCATTCATATTCACAACAAAAAACTCTGGCAAAAGCTGCTCAACAAAGTTCCGACTTCGAGGAAAGAGATCCCTTACGGAACACCTGAAATGGCACTGGAAATTGAACGCCTTTTCCGTGAAACGGGATTAAAATCAAAAAAAATACTTGTGATGGCGGGACACGAAGAAGGCATTATCACTTTCGGAAACAATTTAGAAGAAACCGCAAAAGTTCTTTTCTCCTACATCGGGAAATACCCCACGGATATAGAAGGGACCATATAAAATAGGCCAAGCAATTGCTTGGCCTATTTTAGTAAACCGGTGCTTTTGAAAGCCTATTTTTTCGCGGGCGTAAGCTCCACCGAGTGCGACATCATTTTCCCTTTTGAACGTAAAAGTTTTTTCGCTTTCTGGTTTTGTTCTTCAGAAAGCATACTTTTCATCTGTGAATAAGATTGAAGCAAAGACTTTTCACGTGCTTTTTCGAGTTCATACTTTTGATCGATCAAACGGCTGATGGTATCCAAATCGAGAACGTCGTCCGACATTTTAAAATCGATTTCATTATTCAGGGTATCAATTTGCGCTTTGTAACGGACTAAATCTTTCTTGGTTGAATATTTTAAAGTCCGGATAATGTCAATCTGCCCCGTTTCAAGCCCGAGCTCATCCTGATATTTCGTATAAAAATGTGCCTTGTCAAACAACCGGTCTTCTATCCCACCACAATGCCCTTTGCCATGTTTCATTCCGTGGTAAGCATCAACACCGGAAACGCCCAACCCGCCAACCAATACAAAAACAAGCATCCATAAAATGATCTGTTTTTTCATCGTCGTTCTCCTTGATTAAAATACATTTGCCAATATTAAACTCATTCACATTGTGTGAATGAGCAAATCAAAAAAACCGCCCCATTTTTCACCGGGTTTCAATTCTTTGACCCCGGTATTCTTCCAGCCTTGTTCATAGAAATTAAACCCATTGGTCACGTGAGTTTGCGGCTCAACCGCAAAATACGGCCTTTCGCTTCCGTCATCCCATTTGGGCGCATAGACGACAAAATGCCCAAAAACCGGCTCAACTTTCAGGTCGACCTTCACACCGGAACCCGCATAAATCAGCTGAACCGTATCGGAGGAAAGACAGGTATAACAATCGTCCAAATCAGGGTTCCCGAGAAAACCATCTTTCCTTAAATCAAACTTCTCCGCAACTGGTTTAGCCTCACCTTTAATAAACGAAGACTCCGCCGAATAAACTTTTTCAGCCGGCAGAATTAATTTCACATCCTGATCTTGTCCGGTTAACCGGCGCTTGAAAAACGGGTGATGCCCCATTCCGACCGGCGCAGGTTCATCTGAAAGATTTTGGATCATTAGCGTCGTGCGAAGTTTATTTTCCGAAAGCACTATTTCGTAAATGAATTGAAGGGCAAACGGAAAATTAAAATCTTCAAAATCACGGGAATCGAGCACCGCTTTCACATGCGCGGAAGTCGAAGACTGAACTTTCCACGGCCGTCTTCTAACGTCTCCGTGAATGGCTGTTTGATCGGGAAAATTAGGCAATATCTGATGCCGTTTTTTCTTAAATTCAAATACACCGTTTGGAATCCGGTTCGCCCACGGAGCCATGATATAGGAACCTAAACTCGTCGGCTGGCCGCGTAATTCTTCCGGATCTTCGACAGGATAAAGCAAATCCATCCATTCACCGCCCGATTTAATTTTTAACCGCGTCCAATGGCATCCGAAATCCGGGACATAAGTGAGTTCGAAAAATTGATTTTTGAGCTGTTTTAAAGCTAATCGTTTTAATTTAGGGGGCACCGTCAATCCTCAAGAAAATCAACTCGCAAGAATAAGTTGTTAGAATAAACCAGAAAAAAGGGACAGGCAATCGTTCTCTTCGTAGCCATATGCCTGTCCCGAATGGCACTGACTTAAGCGGCTGCAGCATAAATTGTCCTCCATTCGTCCCGCGATATTTTTAACATTGAATAATCTTTTGG
>MHFR01000024.1 GCA_001804285.1 Candidatus Danuiimicrobium aquiferis | reverse complement strand
GAACAAAATTAATTATCTAAGTTGGTACTGTTTTTTTAACAATAGCAACATTTCATGAGTAATATGCCCATTGCGAGCCAAAGGACAAATAGGTGGCGAAGCAATCTAACGTTCTGAGATTGCTTCAGCATCTCTTGGAATCACGCTTCGCAATGACGGAGCTGAACGGTTACACCGGACGGAAATTTGTTTGGGAAAGAATCCGAGCACAAGAGCACAGGAACACAAGAAAATATAATGACCTTGTGCACTTGTGCTCATGTGCTCATGTGCCCCCGTACACTCACATCAACATGCTCTGCCACAAATTAAATACATATCCCGTCACGATAATCGCAAGGGTTGTAATCCCGAAAAAAATCGCAATGAGCGGCAGCTTCATCGCACGTCTGAGCAAAATAGCTTCCGGAAGACTGAGCGCGGCCGTTGCCATCATAAAGGCAAGCGCCGTTCCCAAAGAAACGCCTTTCTGAAATAATACCACCGCAATCGGAACAATCGCGGCGCAACTGCCATACATCGGAACCCCGATCAAAACCGCAAGCGGAACTGTCCATATTCCGGTTTTATTTGTGATTGCCTGGATTGCTTCATTCGGCACAAAATTATGAATCAATGCCCCAATTCCGATTCCGATCAATACCCACAGCCAAATTTTGTGGACAATGTCTTTGGCTTCTCCAAATCCAAATAAAATTCTTTCCCAAAAATTCCGATAATCCTTTTCTTTCCCATTTTCATCTTCCGGAGATATAAAATCCCGTACCAAATGTCGCTCTAAACGCAATTTCCCCAAAACGAGCCCGCAAACAACGCCTATCAATATTCCGTTCAGCACATACAAAAGCGTGATTTTGAGGCCAAAATAGCCCAGCATCAACACCACTAAGTATTCATTAATTAAAGGCGACGTCACCAGAAAAGCAAACGCAACGCCAAGCGGAATTCCGGCTGTCAAAAATCCGAAAAAAATCGGAATAGACGAACAGGAACAAAATGGTGTCACCGCACCAAAAAGTGAAGCAAATAAATAACCGAACCCTTTCCGCCGATTCAGCCAATCTTTGACCTTCCGGTGAGGTAAATACGTCCGCAAAATCCCAACCGCAAAAATCATCAGGAATAAAAGGCTTAAAATCTTGACGGAATCATAAATGAAAAACCGGACCATTTCGGTCCATTTCGATTCAGCGGGAAACCTCAACAGGATATCCACAATCCAATTTACGGCCGATTGCAACATGACCCTTCCTTTTGCTGATCGGTTTTATCTCCATCGCAACAACATGGTTTGCTTTTTGCTTTTTCTTCCATTGCTTTATCAATTTTTTCAGCAATTTTCTTAAAAAAAGCTTTAAACCCCGAAATACAACTGTCTTTTTCTCTATTGTCTGTCATAAAACTCCTTTCTGTCAGAATGTGTTATTTCTATTCTATCACGGGATGAGAAAAGTAAAAAGATTACCTGGCACATTTTATCCTCCCCCTTGATGGGGGAGGATGTCCACCTAACATCCGCCAAAATACGCGTCGGACTCGCCGCGCTGTTTGGCGAGAGCTGGCGGACCCCCTGCTCCGCTGTAGCGAAGCCGTGGCTTCGCAGAGGCGAGCGCCGTCCTGTTGGGCGGAAAGGGGGGGGAAGGCAATTCGCTGAAAAATGTACAAACTCTATTATCATATTCAGTGTTTTTATTTTATAATGGATTTTATAAATAATCGGAAAATATTATGAATAAAAAAGTATACTTTGCCGCATTTTTGCTGATCGTCATAACAGCAGCTCTTATCACTTCAAGAATCTTCTACGGAGGCCAAACAATCCGACCGGAATTCAAACGCTCTTTGTGGCGGGTCAATATCATTATGGATCTCATGGGCACCGGATCCCGCGCAAAAGTAAGATTCACCCTCCCCAAAGAAACTGAACGGCAAACGATTTACAATGAACATTTTAATAATGAAGGAATGGTATTTTACATCCGGGACCGGGAAAATACAAAAAATAGAATCGGGTTCTGGCGGTCTGAACTCCTAAATGGTTCCAAAACGATTAAATATACGTTTTCTGTCCTCGCTAAAAGTGCCGATTACCAAATTCCCGCCGGCCTTGTGCGCCCGAAAAAGCCGCTCGAATTCTACCCTGCGGAATTTCAACCGTGGCTTCTTCCTTCCATTGAAATTCAGTCTCAGGATCCGCGAATCAATCAATATCTTTCAAAAACCATTTCAAAAAATGATGCCGTCGGAATAGCTGTTCAAAAAATATTCACCTTTGTCACAACCAAAGTAAAATATCAATCCGAAAAAGGCAGCAAAGACGCCACCAGCACCTTGGACCAGCTTGTAGCGGATTGTGGCGGCCAGGCAAGACTGTTTGTCGCATTAAGCCGTGCGGCAGGGATTCCTTCGCGCATTGTCGGCGGAGTGATTTTGGAAAACGGCGTTAAAAAAATAACGCACGTCTGGGCTGAAAATTATATCGGAAACCAATGGATTCCATTCGACGTCGTCAACCGCCATTACGCTTATATGCCGGCAAACTATCTTGAACTGTACCGCGGTGATTACATTCTCATTAAACATGTCGGGCTTTCCAGCTTCAATTATTTCTTCTCGATGGGAAGAGAAACCATCCCGCCCGTCGATCAGCCATGGTCGCTTTATTCGCTACCGCTTCATTTCCAAAATACCATTTATGCACTTCTCCTGCTTCCTATCGGAACCCTTGTCGTCGGTTTCGCCCGCGTCATCATCGGAATTCCGACATTCGGAACTTTCGCTCCGATTCTGCTGGCACTTGCTTTTCGGGAAATTTCTGTTTTTGTAGGAGTTTCTTGCGTAACAGGCGTTGTGTTTTTAGGCTGGCTGATGCGCACACTGTTAGATTATTTCAAAATTTTAATTATTCCGCGGCTATCCATTGTCATTACAACCGTCGTCATCGTTGTCATTGCTATTATGATGACCGGCTTCCATAGCGGAAAACGTGAAATGCTTTATGTTTCGCTTTTCCCGATTGTAATCATTACATGGATTATTGAGCGTTTTGCCGTCATCCAAGTTGAAGACGGCACGAAAGCAGCTTTTCAGGGCGCTTTGGGAACAACCGTCGTTGCCATCGGCGCCTATTATTTAATGGAATTCGATTTCGTCAAAAAATATCTTTTCGCTTTTCCCGAAATTCTGCTCACCATTATTGCCATTCAACTTCTTTTGGGCCGTTATACCGGCATTCGATTAACGGAACTTTTCCGGTTTAATGAACTCAAAAAAGTGTACGGAAAAAAACAATCATGATCACCGCTCCCGGTCTATTGGGAATGAACCGGCGAAATATTGATTATATTTTAAGCAATAATTCACGAAAATTTTATCCGCTGGTCGATAACAAGCTTCTCACCAAACAATTACTTGAACAGCATGGAATTCCATGTCCCATGCTTTACTTCGAAATTAAACATAATTTTGAATTGAAACTTCTGCGCGAACTTAAACACATGAAAGAATTCGTTGTCAAACCGGCACGCGGTTCGGCGGGACGCGGCATTCTTCCAATCACCGAACAAATCGGAAAAAAATGGAAAACCGCAAAAGGCGAGCTTTTAAGTAAAGAAGATGTCGAATATCATGTATCGAATATTCTGGCCGGCCTTTATTCGTTAGGCGGTGCAGACGACCATGCCTTTCTCGAATATTATGTCCGAAGCCATCCCATTTTCCGTCCGATTTCCTATCAAGGCGTTCCGGACATCCGGCTCATCATTTACCGGGGAATTCCGATAATCTCCATGCTCCGGCTTCCGACCAAAGAATCCGGCGGGCGGGCAAATCTTCACCAGGGAGCAGTCGGCGCGGGCCTCGACATGCGTGACGGCATCACGATCGGCGGCGTTCATCGTGACCGTTTGATCGATAATCATCCGGACACGGACACTAAAATTGCAGGGATCCGGATCCCGTTTTGGAATGACATTCTTGAAATCGGCGCCCGGCTTTACGATATTTTTAAACTCGGCTATATCGGAGCAGATTTTGTCATCGATCAACTCCTCGGACCTCTCATCCTTGAATTAAATGCCCGACCGGGACTCAGCATTCAGCTCGCAAACCGTGAAGGACTGCGACCGTGTTTGGACATCATCGATAAAATGCTCGGCCCCAAACCGGTTGAAAATGAATTATCTCCCGAAAAAAGATTGCGCATTTTTCGGGAAATGCTCGCAGAAGTAAATTCCTAAGGTTTGTCAGCACCGCCCTTAACTTCCCATGAAAGATCCATAGGTTGTTAAGGGCGGGAATGACAGAAAAGCGCAAATTCAGTTTAATAAATGCTCGGCTAAAATTTTAATTCCGATCCCGATTAATATCACTCCGCCAAAGATTTTGATCTTGTCTTCAAACAAGTGCCCGAATTTCCGTCCGATTAACACCCCGAACGCGGAAAGGGCAAAGGTGATCGATCCGATCATGATAACAGGTAAAATAATATTAATTTTTAAAAAAGCGAAGCTAATTCCAACCGCCAAAGCATCGATGCTCGTTGCAACGGACAATGTCATTAACATCCAAAAATCCAGCGGATTGCTATTGTCGTTTTCCGCTCCGGGTTTTATTCCTTCATAAATCATTTTTCCGCCAATGACAAAAAGTAACGCAAATGCAATCCAGTGGTCCACATTCCGGATGATGGCACTCAGGCTGGTTCCCGCACACCACCCGAGGATCGGCATGAGGCTTTGAAAAATTCCGAAGGAAAATCCCATCTTTAAAGCGTGCCGGATTTTTGGGCGTTTTAAAATGAATCCGCTTGTGATAGATACGGCAAAGGCATCCATCGCAAGGCCGAAAGATAAAATAACAATTTCAACAAGATTCATGATTTGTTAAAAACCCGTATAATAGAAAATTGCCTTTCTTGCCCTTTCCTTCATTAATAACTGAATCTTTGCAAAATGAGTATCTCGTATCCTCTTCCCCCCTTGTGGGGGAAGGCAGGGCTGGGGGGGGGATAAGCAAAGATTCTTACCCCCACCTTTATCCTCCCCCATTAAGGGGGAGGGGCTCCATGTCATTTTGCAAAGATTCAAATTAATAATTTAATACGCCCGCCGCAAAACTTTTTCCAACTCTTCCGGAAGGGCCGATTGAATCATGATGTTTTTTTTCGTTTGCGGATGCTGAAAGCTTAATTCCGAAGCATGAAGAAACAGACGGCGAAGGCCGATCCGCTCTTTCAATTTTTTATTCAACACAAAATCACCGTAAACCCGGTCTCCCGCAACCGGATTTTCGTGAAACGCCGATTGAACACGGATTTGGTGCGTTCTCCCGGTTAATAAATAAAATTCGAGCAATGCTAATTTACATTTCGGGAAATTCTGCTTGGTCGCATAAAGCAGTTCCACATTCGGCTTCGCAAGAGGATTGATCTTTGCTCGTACATAATCCGGATGTTTTTCCTCTTTTAAATGATCATTCCATTTCCCTTTGGGCGGTAACGGCCGGTTGCCGACAAGCGCGATGTACGATTTTCGAATAGCATGTTGATCAAACATTGTCCGTAAACTTTTTGCGGTTTCTTCGGTTTTTGCCGCAAGCAGAATACCTGATGTGTCTTGATCAATCCGGTGAATTAGCCATACTGGCCGGTCGGGAGTATCAAACCTCCGGTGGGAATAATCGTAAGGCCCTTCAAAAGCAGCTGATTGTGTTGCCTGCTTTCCAGCCCCGCTTCCTTTCCCGGGGTTGGGGTGTGATAAAACGTCTTCCGGTTTATTCACCGCAATGAGAAAATCATCCTCAAATATTATTTCACAACACGTCATAGCCATTTAATATCTCCCATACTCTATTGAGAACAAAAAGATATCATGTTTTAGATCAACTGACCATTCATTTTCAAATATGAAATGGTGCAGACCTTCTCCCTCTCGAATAAAGAATTCCCAAACGAAAACATACCTTGATTGCGACGGACAATCTATGACAATCCCGTGGACATCCCGTGACAATCCCGTTTACAATCGCATAACATCATGATACGATTTGCCCGAATATTTTATCAATCCTATTTCAGAATTTTCATATTCTATCAATGACCGTTTTATCAAAAAATTTATTTAAAAAGTTACTGGACAGATGGCAAAATCATGCCCCAGTTCCATTCGTTCAACTCTCCTGCGCCCTTGCGCAAATAACCGGACATTCCAAATACATGGATCTTCCATACGCGCGTTTATCCAAACGCCTTGGAAAACAGCTTCCAAAATTAGATCTTCCCGCCCCTAAAGAAAAGACCCGGATTTTAATTCTGATCGATCGGGCGTGCACGCTTCGCTTGAATGTAAGCATCGCTTTTGCGCTTCGGCTGCGCGGTTACGATCCACAACTGATTTACTGTGATGGGGTTTTTAAAATTTGTGAACAGGTCAGCAATCTTTGTCCATCAGCACCGTGCGGTTCCTGTTTATCTCGTACCGAACAAGTCTTGCAAAATGCGGGACTTCCGTATTATCCTCTCAGCCATTTTTTTAAACCGAGCGACAACGAAATAATCTCCGATTGGCTAAAAAAGAAAACGTTTGATCAATTGCGTCACATCGGCTTCTGGCACGGATACAACCTTGAAGAAATGATCTCGCGGACGCTGATTCGCCGGTTTTCTCATGAAGAACCATGGCTGTTTCCAAATTTTCCCAGCCGCCTTCGCATCGCAACCGAACAATCCATGCAGTCGATCCTGGCTTTTGAGCGAATTCTCGAAGAGTTGAATATTTCGCGTGTCTATATGTTCGCCGGCCTTGTCAGCACTTCCTATCCTCTTTTTGTCATTGCCCGGATGAGGGGCCTTGACTGTGCAATCACAGAATATAATTATCATGCGTCTCAAATCATTTTAAAAATTAATGACGCTCCCCAGCTTTTAAATCTGAAAGATGAATGGGCCGCTCGCCGGAATATTCCGCTTAGCGAAACAGAACGCAAGGAGCTTTACCGGTATTTGGATCAAAGGCGAAATCCGAAGGCTCCCGTTTTCTTGGATTATCAGCGAAGCAAAGAAAGCGGAATGGATGATCTCAAACAGCAACTCCGTATTCCTGATCGCGCGCGAATCGCCCTGCTGATTTCAAATTTAACGTTTGATACCTCTCTCCGGCGGGATCGTTCTTTTTTCTCCACGATGAACGAATGGCTTGTCTACAGCGTCCGACGGTTTACCGCGCTTTATCCCAATGACATCCTGATTATTCGTACGCACCCGGGTGAATCATTAATTGCCCCGCTGCAAGTATCTAAACGAATCGGGGACATGTTGATTGAAGCGTTTGGTTATTCCCTGCCGTCCAATGTCCGGCTGATCGATTCGGATAACAAAACCAATACTTTCTCTCTCGGTCAATTGGCTCAGATTTATATCAGTTTTATGTCCAGCGCGCTAAATGCAGAACTGGCATGTAATGGAAAAGCTCAAATTGTGGCGGGCCCGGCACATGTGCGGGGACGGGGATTTACAATTGATCCGGAAACAAAAGAAGAATACGATCATCTTTTAAATCGATTATTCGATCTTCCTCCGATGTCATCTGAACAAAAAAATCTGGCCGAACGGTATGCGCGGTTATCTTTAATGGATTATGGCTTTAAACTTCCGTTTTCTCTTGCGCCAGATGATTTGCTTCGCCATGAGATACGCGAGAAACTATTTAATCTCGATCAGCTTATGCCGAATCATTCAGATGTGTTTGATTATTTCTGTGATGTCATCGCGGGAAAACATCCCGACAATCGTTTTTCCGGGAACCTTGCTACAAATTAACTTCTACGCCGCTTCTCTATTTTCAAATAATCAACCCATACGGATGATACTGATTCGTTTGAAATGAACGATGATAAGAAACTAATAACTGTTTACCGTATTCGATAATGGCCGTCCGCCTCAAAGTGCTCATATTAGTTGAATGCCGTCTATAGCAAAATCCTGTTCCGCTTACAGCAACACCCTTTTTCTGATGAACAATCAAGGATAGGATGACACTATAATTTTCAAGACCGCAATTTACCACGTTTTCGGGGAATAGTCCGATTTCGAATAAGTCAGACTTCCGATAAACCGTACCGGTCGCAAAAAAATCACCTCTTGAAAAAATTTCTTCCGGATCAAATTCGGGAAGTTCTTTTGCGATTTGGTTTTCTTTAAAATAGTATTCCATATATTGTTTGCAATAATAAAAACTCATCCCTGCAGTTTCTTGAATGGCTTTATTCATTCTCGTCAAAAAATTGGCCTTAATCATATCATCGGAATCAACCCGAACAATCCACGGAAACTTCGCTTGCCTAACTCCTTCATTGCAGGCTTTTTCCAATCCCTGATGAATTGTTTTTAAATAAACAATGTACGGGAATCGAGATTTGAACTCTTGAATGATATCTGCCGTTTGATCCCGGCTCCCATCATCCACGCAAATCACTTCGAATTGATCATGCTCATAATCCTGGGCATGAATAGACTCGAGAGATTCCCGGACAAACTTTTCTGAGTCATAGCAAGTCACAATGAGAGAGAATTCAGTGGGAGATGTTTTCATTCCGGAAACATCTCCCACTGAAACGCTTCCCCTTTGGGAATAAACTTGTTTATTTTTTTACCAACCATCCGATATGCCTCATTCGGGCTAATTGTGTTTGGGCTCGCGGGCCGCAACGGTTCTATATCCGCTCGACCAAGTACCGTTCCGAGCTGCAAGTCCCGGGCCGCCCGGCAGCCTCTTCGCTGAACAATAACTGTTTCTAATTCATTTTGTTCAATCCGCTTATTTCCGTCACCAAGCGCACACTCCATTTCGCGAACTTTTAGCACCATATCGCGCCACTCGTTCGGTTCCGTGGAAAAAGCATGATCCGGCCCTTCCTGCTGCCTGTTACTTGTGAAATGCTTTTCAATCACACGCGCACCCAAGGCCACCGCACCAAGCACTGTCGTATGGCCTATCGTGTGATCGCTTAATCCCAAAACAACGTCCGGAAATCTCCGGGCATATTCTTTTAACACATTTAAATTAACATGCTTGAAATTTTCAGGATCTGCCGTGTAATTGGTATTGCATTGCATGACGCACAATTGCGGATTAATTTTTTCAATTAAATGAACGGCTGCTTTCACTTCCGGAATCGTTGAAGCCCCCGTCGAAAGCAATACGGGTTTTTGTTTCGCCGCTATCCGCTCCAAAGATTCATACCAATTGATATCCCCCGACCCAATTTTATACGCCGCTATATATGGTTCCAACATATCAATTGTTTCCAGATCATAAGGTGCCGACAAAAAATGAATCCCCTCCTGATCACAATGTTGCTTTAACTCTTGGGTCCATTCCCATGGCAAGCTTGCCTCCTGATATATTTCAAAAACTGATTTTTTCCACTTTCTTTGATGGGATAACTGCCCGGAAAGAGACTCGAAACCATACCGGCTTACAATTTTTTCGGCTCTGAAATGCTGAAATTTTACTGCATCAGCACCCGCTTTTTTAGCAAGCGCAATCAGTTCCTTTGCTTGTTTCAAGCTCCCATTGTGATTGGCCGCAATATCGGCAATAAAATAGGTCGGATGGTTTAAACTAATGCAACGTCCTTGAATAATTAACATGGGCGCTTGATGATCGCTTTTCATATTTTCTCCCGATAAATCCTGTCAACCGTTCTTGCTTATGCCCGGCATTATATTTATACAATTTGCGTTCGGCAATTTTCTTATGCTCCTCTCCCCCCTTAAGAGGGAGAGGATGAAGGTGAGGGGATAATGAACGAGTTTTATCCACCCTCGCCCTAACCCTCTCCCCCCTTAAAAAGGAGGGAGAGGGAACAATCAAGCTATATAACCTTCCCGTGAATTTTGGTCTGCTTTATCGATTGGTTGATGGCCGTAATTTCAGGGCGCCTATTTAAAAATCTAATCACTTCCTTCGTATCCACCAAAACACCTTTTGATTGAAACTCTTTGGCCACCAATGAAGCTACTTCAAAGTCAGCTTGCGTATCAACCGTCAAACGAAGCTGCCCGGCATGATATCCCCGCAATGATTTCAACTCATGAATCCGAAAATCCTTCGCATGTTCATATGCATAAAATGTCACATGTTCCCGCTCTGCGGGTTTTTTCGCCAACTTATTGATTCGAGCCAACGCATCCATCGTGATCACTTCGATCCCGAGCCCAAGAGGAAATATACGATCCAATCTTGCGTTATGAACAAAATCGCTTTTTGTCCGGTGAAGAAGCTGAATACACCGATCCACCATCTCCGGCGATATAAACGGACAATCGGATGTAATCCTTACAATAGCTTCCAGCCCAAATTCCCGCGCACATGCATTGTATCTTGATAAAACATCCGTTTCGCTCCCCCGGAAATGGGCGTATCCATGCTGATGGCAGTATGAAACAATAACGTCGTCTTTTGGATGTTTGCTTGTTGCCACAATCACTTTGTCGGCGGTTTTAACTTTCAAACAACGTTCGACAACCCAACAAAGCATGGGAACTTTGCCGGCCAAAGGTAACATCACTTTGCCCGGCAATCGTTTGGATTGCATTCTGGCTTGAATAATAATTCCGGTTTTGGAGGAGGTCAATGTCGTAGCCACAAGAAAAGCGAATGATTGTCCGGTTTATTGATTTGAAAGAAATTTCTGTTTAAAAATTTGTTTTAGATCAGCAGCCGTCAGCCAATCCCGGTTTGTATCGCTCCGGTATCCCGTAAATTTATTTCCCAGCAAACGCCCCTTCATTTTCCGTTTTGACTGATATAAAACCACACGCGGAAGAATGGTAAATGCATCTTTTGATTCATAGGTATAAGCGCCTTCCTCTTCCGCCACAAGCGTTTCATGAATTTTTTCACCCGACCGGTTGCCGATCACTTTAATTTTACAATCGGGGCAAATTGCTTTTGCCAAATCTGTAATTTTAATGCTCGGTAATTTCGGAACAAAAATTTCCCCGCCCTTCATCGTTTCAATCACCCGAATCACAAAACGCGAAATATCGTCAACCATCATCCAGAACCGGGTCATCCTCGGATCCGTAATCGTCACGACTCCTTTTTCGCGGGCCTCTTTAAATAAGGGAACGACGCTTCCACGCGACCCCATCACATTTCCATAGCGAATCGCGCTCATGCGGGTTCCGTTTGGCGAATAATTATTTGCGGCAATAAACATTTTTTCCGTGCAAAGTTTTGTGGCGCCATACAAATTGATCGGATGAACAGCTTTATCGGTGCTGATCGCAAGGACTTTTTCGACCTTCCGGTCAATAGCCGCATTGATCAAATTTTGCGATCCTAAAATATTTGTTTTAATCACTTCGAATGGATTATATTCGCCGAGCGGAACAATTTTGAGCGCCGCGGCATGAATCACATAGTCAACTCCTTGCAGAGCACGGAGCAATCGTCCCTCGTCCCGGATATCCCCGAGGAAAAAACGCAGTTTGGGATGTTTAAACTGTTTTTGCATCTCATACTGTTTAATTTCATCCCGGCTGAAAATGATGATTTTTTTCGGTTTTTTTTCTTTAAGAAGGATCTGAATGAAGCGCTGCCCGAAAAATCCGGTTCCGCCTGTGACAAATATGGTTTTGTTATTCCATTTCATAACCCGTTTCCTTTTTATACCGTTCTATCATACATCAAAACTGCGTAGAGCACAAACGCTTGCTCGAAACGCATCTATATTACAAGTTCGTATAGCTGTTTTACAAAAAGAGAATCGTTTTCGAGAGGGTATGTCGCTAAATAACTATAACTCCAACGATCAGGACGCCAGATAAAACCAAGATCGTGAGAAATAGAATTAAGAAAAGCATAATAATAACGTTTTGCTAAATCCGTTTCCTCTATCGACAACGTCCCGATATTTCCATTCATCGCTTGAGTAAGCTGGTTTTTATATTCCTCCTGCGTTGCAGTATCTATGGTAAACTCTTTTCCTCTAAAATGAGAATCCGCCACTGTCATCACGGGAACTCCTCGTAATGCGATTTCGCAGCCAATCATGCTCGTCCAAACGAGAGCTACATTCGCGTGAGAAATTAACCGATAGGTATTCACATCTTCGCTGCTGGATATGATCAAAATACGGTGCCGTACACTTTTTAGTTTAAATTCGATAAGTTCCGAAAGCCGGTCTTCGGACGCCCAACGCTTTTCATCCGGATGAGCGCGGATAATCAATTTCCATTCCGGATGCTCATCAATAAAAAATTGAATTGTATCCAAAACCCAATCAACCGTCGTTTTATAAAAAATTCCTTTTCCAAGCGCTTGTGAATCCCACGTCACATTTCCGCACAATAATGCCGTTTTACCTGATTCGGCTAAAAACGCTTTAATGTGAGGAGATAGTTCAGCATCAATATCCACCTCGTGATATTGACGGTCAATATAGTTTTTCCCGGGATGGATTAATCGTGAAGGGTAATGCCGGTTTGATATCAATTTTTCCATCCAAACATTCTGTTCTTGGGTGAGCGGAACCTCTTTTATCTTTTCCCAAATTTCGCTTATATCTAAATCGATACATGCTTTATTTTTTGAAAGAAACATTGACCGATTATCTGTGCCGTATGATTCATAGGTTACATACGGAATCGCCCTCTTCTGGCATATGCGCCGAATCACTCCGCTTTCCATTAATCTACCGTTTGGCATATAGACAACAGGCATTGCAGCGTTTTCGATCAATGCCAAAAAACTAAAAAGCGCAGCAGTGTTTCGTTCAACCCGATGCTGATAGATCAGTCGGTCTTTTTTATCAATTAATATTTTTTCTTTGCGACAGATATAAGATGCGTCGTAACGACTTTGCTCCTCAATCCATTCGCGGTATTCATCATTTATCGTATATTGGTTTATATTTTTTTGAACCGGCACACATTGAATCATCCGCAAATCATCTAAATATGAAAGAATTTCCTTTCTGTATGATTCGCTTTTACATAAACTTCCATATTTATGAGGATCATACAAACCTTCATCCGTATAAAGAAAAATGACTTTCTCAAATCGATTGATGCGAAGCAAAAAACTGATATAAACACCGACAATAGTCCAAAATTTATACATGCCAAAAACAATCGCCGTTCCCCGATTTTCCGTTTTTTTCTTTCCTATTAACTTGCAAGTCTGATCGTCCCATTGAAGAAATATTTTCCCGGCAGGCTGCTCGTGAACGGCCCGATGCTTTCGTTTGGATATCATTGATTTAATTTTGAAGTTCATTCTTTGTTCTTAAATGATTTATTTCGCGGGGCTAAAAGCTGTAAAGAAAGTCCTACCCCCCGGTTTGGATATGTCCAAATAGGCTCATAATACCTAAGAAGCGGCACGGCAACCCACTTCACCCACGCATTATTTTCTTCTCCAACCCGGCGCCGCCTTCCTTTTATTCGCGTTGATAATTGCTCGCTCAAAATAAGAGAGAAACGATGCTTCGCAAGATCGCTATAAAATGTTTGAAAAACTTTTCCGTTATTCCCCATGGCTTTTTCCATCAAATATTTTTTTTCGTAATCCGTCACGAGTTTCACGTTTTTTAAATAACCAAACGTCAGAAGCTGACGTTCGTCCATTAATAAAACCTCTCCCTGGACTTGGGCTTGCTCTATTTTTCCTTGAATGAGTTCTATTGCATTTTTTGCGTCTTTAAAGGAAGGAACTTGTACCCGATGAAATCTGGTTACCGCATAACTCACGGGAATCAGAATCGCCAAAATACCCATAATACATATCCATTCCGGTAATTTTTGAACTAAGGCGGGTTGCCAGTCTATAAATTCTTTCGCGCCGTAACCCGCAATCATCGCGAACGTAATAAACGCCATATCAAAGTGATGCAAATCTGCACCGCATCCTATTTTCACACTTACGATCATCCCAAGCATCGAAAAACAGAGGAGCACAAACCCTAGTATTAATTGCTCCGGTTTGTTTAACGGAAAATAAGTCTTCCGAAAAATCCAGCCAACTATCGCAATCAAAGGGACAACCGTCAACGCAAATCCGGGCAAAATGCCAAAAAAATATGTGGCGTTCGGAAATAATCGATACCAAAGCAATGGTTCGCTTTGATGAAGCTGAATGGTGCCTGTCGATGAAAATAGCACCTGAAGAAATGCAATGAAGCCTCCCGCAAATCCAGCCAGCGGAATCCCGATTTTCGCAGCATTGATCCGGGTAAAGTTTTTTTCTCCGGAATTTCTTTGCGTTTCAAAACATAAAACTAAAAAACTCCAAATTCCCGGCGCCATAAACCATATCCATCGGCTGATTCCGGCATAATAGCCTGCAAGCATTGTGATGGCCATCGAACGAACCACATGACGCTCGTGAACAAAACCAACGATCAGACATGCGCTAAAAATAAGCGGACAATAAATCGGCCCTTGCGATAAAAATAAAAATGTCCATAGAATAAAAATCCATTTCGTTAAACCCGGGAAGCGAAGCCTCACAGATAAAATATATCCAAATAAAAAAGCCGGAATTGTTCCAAGAATCGCTGTCCACATTCGATGGAGCCAAATGGTCGTGTTTGGCAAAAGGAACAAAATTCCCCACGTTAGATATCTTCCCGGAGAAAACCACGGTAAAACCGGCCGTGAATTAGCTATGTATTTATCCGCCATAAAATAAATCGAATAGTCGTACAAGCGGTTTCCTTCTGACCAATAAAGCGAAAATGGATAATCTGTGACCCATTGAAAGCGTTGAATAATAACAAGGAAAGTTCCAAGCGCAAGCGCTATTATGATTAAATACTTATTTTTGTTTGAGAATCGCATTGGGATTTTTTGGCTCACTAAATTTTTCTATGTTGATAAATCTACTATAACAAATCTACTTTTTTTTGAAATCCGCCGGCAGAATGAATCGTCTGACTTGATAAAAACGTTTGTTTGAAGACTGGCGATAAACCCACATCACGAGCTCAACTACCAATCCCAAAAGCATGATTTGGATTCCAATCAAAATAAGCATTCCTAATTCCAACAAAATCACCCATAAAGGAGCGATCCCGCTCGCTGTAAATCGGCCAAGCCAAACCGTGCAAAGAATCACACTGCTTGTTCCGGCAATTACAGCTCCAATGCTTCCAAACAGACGCATCGGTTTATTTAGACACCGGCTGATAAATTTATAGGTCATCAGGTCCAAAATAATTTTAAACACCCGGTTTAGTCCATATTTGCTTTTGCCATATTTACGTTTCCGATGACGCACCGGTACTTCAAAAACTTTGGCTCCAAATAAAACAGCATATGCCGGAATCAGCCGGTGCATTTCGGCATACATGGGCAAAGCGGCAATGATGCTCTTGCGATAAGCCTTAAGCGTACATCCATAATCTTTGAGAGACACTCCGACCATTTTGCTGATAAGCCAATTTGCAATTTTAGAAGGCATTTTTCGCGTTAAAAAAGAATCCTTCCGTTTTTGTCGCCATCCATTCACAAGATCGTATCCTTCTTCAATTTTTTGAATAAGCAAATGAATATCCGCTGGATCGTTCTGCAAATCTGCATCCATGCTAACGATGATATCCCCTCGGCTGTAATCAATACCGGCAGCCAAGGCAACCGTCTGTCCGTAATTGCGCGCTAAACTCACAACCCGTACATGTTGGGAATCCGTCGTAGCAACATGCTCCAAAATGCTTTCGCTCGAATCCGAGCTTCCATCATTCACAAATAAAATTTCCCAATCGGTGGAAAATTCGGATTTTAATACCTTGCTTAATTCTTCGTATAATTCCACGATACTTTCCGCTTCATTATAAACAAGAACGATAACTGATAATTTCATACGCTGAATCCGATCTTTCTCAGTTTTTTCATTGCAACTAATTCTTGTTGATCAATTTTTTTTTCTCCGTCACCCAGCGCTTGTTCAACCGTTCGGATATATTTAACCAATCGAACAAATCCGACGGGTTCGATGGATGCAGCTTGATCACTCCCCCACATAGACCGATCAAGCGTCAGATGTCTTTCGATGACGCACGCACCCAAAACAACGGCGGCTATCGTTGTCGGCAGTCCGACTTCATGGCCCGAATATCCGATGGGACAGTCAAATTTCTGTTTTAATGTATGAATGGCTTTGAGATTAAGTTTCTCGACCGGACAAGGATAAATACTGGTGGAATGAAGAATGATAAGATTGGACGTATTTAATTTTTGAACCGCATTCTCAATTTGATCCAACCGCGACATTCCCGTTGATAAAATAATCGGCAATCCCGTTTTGTGAAACTGTTTGAGAAGCTTGAAATCGGTAATGCAAGCAGACGGAACTTTCAAACATGGTACGTTAAATTGCGTAATGAAATTCACCGAATCTTCATCCCAACAAGAAGCAAACCATGTCATCCCAATTTTTTTACAATAAGAATCAATCTTTCTATACTCTTTTAACCCAAACTCCATCTTTTTTCGATAGTCCAAATAACAAATATATCCCCACGGTGTTTCCAATTTCCGTTGTTTTTCTCGAGACGGAACGCACCGGACCGGATTTCGTTTCTGAAATTTAACCGCATTGCATCCGGCGCGTTTCGCCTGGTTGATCATCTCCAACGAAAAATCCAACCGTCCGTTATGATTGATACCGATTTCTGCCACAATATAGGCTGGCTTATTAGATCCAACCCATCGGTTTCCAATTCGAACATTATTTGGCATATTGACTCTCTGTATTTGTTTTGCGTTTTGTCATTCCCGCGAAAGCGGGAATCCAGAAAAATGCTGGATGCCCGCTTCCCTGGAAATACAGGGCCGGCCCTCGCCTTACCGAGGGAAAGCATGCGGGCATGACACAAATAAAAACCGCCGTTCCTTCAAAACATTAAATAATTACTTCGCTTAAAGTAAATCAGGTTTTATATATTTACCTTTTTTAGTTTGCATGCACCGTTCTGCCAACGCCCAATCATTTAATGTGTCAATATCCACACTATATTCCTTTGGCACAATCAAACCCAACACACGCCTTCCGGTCAGTGATTTTTTTTGATTGACTGTTTTGAGCCAAAACACGTCTACGTGCCCGGTTTGCCAATAAATAGGAGGGAGCTTTTGGCGGGGCATATTGTACGCTTCAGCCAATTTAAATCGCAACACAGGTTTTAATAAACCGTTTTGTTTTAATTCCCACATTTTAAATGGCGTTTGGGACGCAATTGTTACGGTTCTGAGCGAATCTGAATTGGAATGTCGCCTGAACATCTCAACCGCTTGGTCAATCAACCCCGGCGGCCGAAGCGGCGATGTGGGTCGTAACTGCACAATGATTTCCGGCGAGTACTTCTCATTTTCTTTCAACCAACGAATGGCATGTTGAAACACGTCAAAATCGCATGAATTGTCTTTTGCAAATTGTCGTGGACGAAGGAACGGAACCTCGGCTCCGTAGTGCCTGGCTATTTGTGCAATATCGGGATCGTCAGTAGAAACAATAATCCGATGGACGCTTTTGGAATGCCTCGCTGCAGCAATGCTATAAGCAATTAACGGATGCCCCGCAAACAATTTTATATTTTTCCGGGGAATTGCTTTCGACCCGCCGCGGGCAGGAATGATGACAAGGACTTCGCATGAGGAAATGTTATTTTTTCCCGGCATTTCTTTAAGCTCCTATCCATTCGCCGATTAATTTCATATCACATCGCGTTGTGCATTTCGACTTGGCATTCATTATTATATGCTGCTCGCGAAACTTTTTGTAACTTGTTCCGTTCCAAATCGCCTTCAGCTTTTCTCGCGCTGTATTTCCTAATATCATTTCGTGATTATAGATTGTGCAACACGGCACCACGCTTCCGTCCGAGTGAATAGACATGGAAGACCATGGGAACTGGCAAAACTCGTTCCAATGAATCGCCCGTGATTCGGCAGGATGATTCCGGTACCACCGTTGATCCTGGCTTTTTAAATATACATACACGCCTTGCGGAATATATTTTCTTTTTAACATCGCCAATTCGTTCTTTTGACCGGAATGATTTATGTCAACCATCGCCATCACGAGCTTCGTCGCATATCCCTTCTGTTTTTTAATCGCCAGCAAATCGTCGACTTGTGCTAAAAAACCCGGATGGTTTAAAGAGCTTGCTGAAAATTTGAGATAGGTCAATTCGTTCTCGAAACATTCCACAATTTTTTCCATATTAAACGCAAGTGGATGACAACTAAAGTATGATTTAATATGCCGTTTGGTCAAAATTTTTATTTTCTCACCGATTGAATCATCAAGCAACGGATCTCCATAACCGTGTAAAACTAAAACTTTTGGAATGATGTACAGAAAAAAATGATTTTCGTTCATCTCGTCGGGCAAAATCTGATACGTTTCTTTTACAAAAGTTTCCCATTGTCGCCAGAGTTTTTTCGAAAACGGCCGAATCTGCTCGGCAATTTTTTTAAACGCTTTCATATCAAGATCTTGAACGGGCCGGTTTATTTTTTTTGTGCGCGGGCAAATTTCACATTTCATCCGGCAATCATTGGTGGTCTCAATCCCATACACCACAGGATTCCGACTCCGGGCCGATTCAAGAATTCTTCGGGCAATCTGTCTTGCAATTTTCCCATCCGCTCCGAGGTTTTCTTTTAGCGTCATGGTTTTCATATAAAAACAGACATCCAACATATCCAACTCCTGACCCATTCCAAATTTTACGAATGAAGAATCCAAAAAATCCGGTCGGATATATAATTTAATATCCGTCGAACCAATCTTACTTCACAAATTCTCTTGAGTAATTTGAAAATAAACCTATTTTTTTTCTTAAAATGATTTTTTGCATACGCGGCTTCGGCTCCCAAAAAATCTGCCAAATCATCCGGAACCATATTTCCCATATGCCGGACATGCCGGTTAACGGTGGAAAGATGATAATAACCGAGTTTCTGGATTTTTTGGTCGTATTCGACCATTTGCCCCATCAAATCACCCGACCATTTTTCCGGCAACGCTTGAACCAGTACGTTTTTAAACCCGATAAACTGAAAATGTGTAGCGCATAAATAAGCCGTGATATTTTTGTAGGTAGCGGAAGGTGTTTTCACATGCTTCATTTCAGTTAAATACGCGCCGATATTTCGTCCGGTGTGGAGAGCAAAGTCCATTTCCCATTCATCTCGCGGCACTTGATCAAATGATATTTTTATATCAGGAAATTTCTTTATCAGCACATCTGTATCCTGGTTCAAGTCACGAAACCGGTCCCGGATCGCCCATCCGCTCACCATTCCAGCATCAGGAAACGTATCAAGAATCTTCAACTGCTCCTCTAACCACCCTGGCGTAACAAATACATCCCCGTCACAATACGCAATCACTTCTCCCATGGCAGTATGAAATATCGTCTGCCAAGCCCCAATCTTGCCGATATTCCGTTCCGATCGAATAAGATAACCGATTTGCCCGGATCGATTCAAATTGATTAAATATCCTGAAACTTCCTCGCAGCTTCCATTATCAAACACGAGAAGTTCATGCGGAATGTTTGTATGCCGCTGAATGCTCTCTAAACAGATCCGTATAACATCAAAACAATGTTTGTAATATCCCGTAAAATTGGGCGCATAAACAAGAACCGCCACTGTCACACGTAATGGTTTATATTCGGTTTTTTTCCATCGATTCGGACTGAATCCTATTCGCATAAAACCTTTTCATTCATCATGTTTTGCATCACATTTTCAAGCGCTGTTTGCATATTGTGGAGCGAATGTCGCTCGAACACACATTGCCTTGCTTTCATGCCGATTTGCTCGCGCAGTGCAGGTTTATTATAAAGCGTTTGAATGTCGTCTGCCAACCGTCTTCCTGTGCCCACAAAAAACCAAAGAGGAGTTATTGCCTGATCGGAATCCTGATAGAAATATTTCAGGTCTGAATTTTCGATATGAATAACCACTTTCCCCCTTGCCATTCCTTGAATGGCTTTATTGGGTAAAACCAAGTGCGCATCATGTTCCGCAACTAAATGCCCCAAACATATATCCGCTTTATCTACCGCTTGAATCAGCGTTTTTGTATCGAGCATAAATCCTTTGTAATAAATATTGGAAAGAGAAAGCGATTGAATAGCCGTATTCACTCGTTCTTTTAATTTGAGTGGTCCATAAAAATGAAACTCGACCGGTATGTCTTTTAAATACTTCGCCGCTTCAAAAGCCACGGCGAGACCATGATGTTTATGCGCCTGGCCCCAGTAACAAACAATCAATGATTTTTTCTCTTCGGCCGCATCAGGCTTCCGGGGGCCAAACCAACTTGTTTCTAAAACATGCGGCACTACGGAAATTTTCTCTTCAGAGACACCATAAGTTTGCATATAAAATTGCCGGTATTGCGGCGTGATCGCCAAAACATAATTTGCCTGTTCAATAATTGTTTTTTCTAATTCAAACCATTTGTTTTGATTGGTCTCATCTCGTTTCGCTTGCAAATAGCGAGAAACCCAAAGGTCATAAATAATTTTGATATCCCGGCCGCGTGCCCAACGGATCACATCCAAAGCTAAGTCTTCGTTCCATTTCATGATGAAAATGAAATCAACTTGTCTGATCTGAATAAGTGTTTTAATTAAAAACCGCATCCATTTCAAACGGTATTCCAAAATGAGACTTTTTGATTTATCGCTTTTTTGCAAAATCCCATACTTAATCCAGCGGTGATCAACCACACGTAAATCAAAAAACCGCTTAAATGAAAATTGCCGCAAAACAGCAAGAAATGTTTCATCCCGCGGATACCCCGCTTGCGAATAACCACAAACTAAAACACGTTGATCTGTAAATGATTTCATGTTCTTTTCGCCGACGAATTATTTTGCCTTTTTTTGAAAACTCCTGTGTTTATTTAATCATCGAAACCACATAAACATACCGAAGTTTCCCGGTGCCGATATTTCGAACATCATGTACTGTTTCCGGCGGAATATATACAACGGAATTTGATTCGGCATGAATCGAATCGCTGCTCTCGCACATGATTTCGGCTTTCCCTTCAAGAATAACAATGATTTCTTCTTTGTTTTCGGTTTCATGTGCCCCGACCGATTCGCCGGAATTTAAAATCACATGTCCTGATTTTAAATTTTGAGTATCAATGCCTTCTTTCAACAATCGCTGATATTTATTCCCGCCCACAAGTTTAACCGTGCATGTTTTCAACATAAAAACCCCCTAACTTAATAAATGACAAATATGTCCAATCAGAATTCCAAAATAGGTTCCTAAAATATTTCCCAAGATTGCCAACAGCAACCCTACTGAGGCAAAACCTGGTTGATAAATTTCCGCCACAATCGGAGCAGATGCAACGCCCCCAATATTCGCCTGACTTGCCGCCGCCACAAGAAACATCGGCGCTTTAATCATTCGCGCAATAGCAAGAAGAAAAATCGCATGGATCAGAACAATTAAAAATCCGGCCAGAATTAAAAGGGCTGTCGATCCAATGTTTACAATGCTGGCCTTTGCACCGATTGACGTTAAAACAAAATATAAAAGGAAATAACCGATCCGGGAAGCCCGGGAATTTTCAAGCTTCTTCAAGGGCGTAAATGACAGCAAAATTCCAAAGCACGACGCGATAATAATCGCCCAGGAATAAGGCGATAATACATCTTTCACTGTCGGCAAAAAAGTTCCTGCCAATTGTGAAAGAATAACGCCTGAAACGGCAACCATAAAAATCGCGAGAATTTTATCCCGTTTAAACCCGCGGAATTTTCCGATTTCGACCCCGGAAATTTTTTGCTGAAGTTCGTGCAAAATTTTCTTATCCGACCGATTCCATTTGTCAAATACTGGTTGGAAATTCGCAATCGTAACCAAAATCCCCATCCACACATAAGGAACGACTGTATCTACAACCACCATGGGCGAAAAAACAGAATCCGGTGTCCCAAGTGCTTCGCGTACGGCAATCATGTTTGCGCTTCCGCCAATCCATGATCCCGACAAAGCTCCAAATCCAGACCACGTTTCGCCGCCAACGAAAGGCTTCATGAGAAAAAATACAAATGGCACCCCAACCATAATCCCCAGGCTTCCGGCAAACATCATCAAAAGTGCCGGGCGTCCTAATTTCATAATGGCTTTAATGTCGGACGATAAAAGCAGCAACACAAGGCTTGCGGGAAGTAAATAAGTTGAAATCCGTGAATACACACCGCTTTTCGGATCAATCAAACCTGCGCTTGATGCAAGCATCGGAAGAAAATACATCCAAAATACGGGCGGTAAAAACGAAAAATATTTTTTGAAACGCGGCTTCTTGGAAATCCATAGAATCGCGCTCTCGATAATCAATAAAAAAATGATAAGAAAAAAAGGATCGTGAATCATTGAATTTTTATTCCAATTCCCGGTTTCGCGGAACGCATATCATAAACTCCGCGGCAATTCAGCTGCGGCATTTCATTTAATCCATTCTTTATATAAAACGGTGTATCAAGATCAACATATTTAAAACATCCCAAACCTGCCGCCATGTGCGCTGCCGCAGAAACGGCGAAACCGCTTTCCAACATACTTCCGATCACCAAATCTATCCCGTTCGCACGCGCAATTTGCGCGATTTCGCGCGCATGAATCACTCCAAATTTCATCAATTTTATATTAATCATTTGCGCGGCTTTCTCACGAATCAGCCGGACACAATCATCAATCGATCGGACACTTTCATCGGCGCAAACCGGAGTTTTGCTTATCCGTGTCACTCTTTTCAAGCCTTCCCAATCTTCTTTCGGTACCGGTTGCTCAATGAGTTCGGGAAAAACTTTTGCGTGATTTAATTCTCTCAAAAACCTTAAGGTTTCGTTAGCGCTAAAACCTTGATTGGCATCTAAAAAAATCTTTGCTTTCGGCGTAAACTTTTTCACTATTAAAACACGCTTAACATCTGAATCAAAATCTCCGCCAATTTTAACTTTAAACATCCGGAATCCCTGCTTGTAAAATTTCCGGCTTGCCTCTTCCGTTCGAGCAAGATCGGAAATCACAATTGTAATATCCGTTGTCAAGTGCTTGCAAGAATTTCCAAAAAATCGATAAAGGGGAATATTCCACTTTTTCGTAAGCGCATCCAGCAGACTCATCTCAAGGGCACAAACTACGGCTTTATTATCCGGAAACATCTCGTGAAGTGCGGAAGAAATCTTGAGATAATCACACGCTTCCTTCCCAATCAAATATTCCCCGGCCACGCGAAGGTTCTTCATCGAACCATCGACTGTTTCTCCTGTAATATGGCTCGCAATGGCCGCTTCGCCACGCCCGATTGTCCCATCTTGAAACTTGATTTCAAATAAAACATTTTCGAGAAACTTGTGCTCGCCTTTTGCTGTCCGAAACGGTTCAATTAACGGCGCTTTTAAAATGGATATTGTAAATGATTTAACGATAAACGCTTTCGGCATTTGCTTCCTTTCGAAATTCGATTCATTATCAACACCTAAATATTAACTGTCAAAGGATATTCGCTTTCCCGTTTGTTAATTTTTTATCAGTCCATTCACCTAACTCGCCCTTCTCAGCAATTTTGGATATCGGTGAGAAGGGCGCTTTGGGCGCAATGAGTTGCACTCAAAGTTTTGCGCCCTTTTTGAATCTGGGCGCAAAAGATAAGCCCTGCCCTTGCGCCACTCTCAAACGAAATTTGATTTTCAATGAAAGCTCAAGGACTGGTTTTGACTCCCTTATAAAATTATCTATGGAAAGTCAAACCTGCGTCGCAAAAAAATAACCCCCCCTTGCATTGCAGCTCTTACGAGCGGAATTTCTCCTTAATAATGAGAAATCCAGGCTAAAATATCGTTAAAGTTTATTGACAACATTCCCGAAGCTATAGATAAGTGAACCGTTTTTGTAATGCTTGTTTGTTTTTTCCCAATTTTAACCATATTTTAACCCGACTTTCTCATCGATTTTGTGAATCGACGAGAAAGTCGCTTTGGGCGCAATAAGTTGCGACCAAAGTTTTGCGCCCTTGTTAAATCAGGGCGCAAAAGATAAGCACTGCGTCGCAAAGATGAATACCCTCTTTGCACCGCAGCTCTTACGAGCGGAATTTCTTATTAACGCTGCGAAATCCGGGCTAAACCTAACCTCTCGGGGTCTGACCCCGGAAAGTATGCAACCAAAAAGAATTAAAAAGATACTTACCAATTCAACAGAGGACATATGAAAAAAACTTTCAGTAGACTTCTTTTTTTCGCTGTGCTTTGCATGGGGCAAGGCGCCGCTTGGTCCAGCGAAGCGGATTTGAAAATTCCGGATCTTCATCAAGGATCTTTTAATTTGTTCGGCGGACTTACGGGATTCCAGATTCTTCTTTACGGAGCAATGGTCATCCTTGGAACAATGGGCTTGTCTCTTTATCAGTTTGTGAAAGTCAAGGCGTTTCCGGCCCATAAATCAATGCTCGATGTCGCTGAAACGATCTTTCAGACGTGCAAAACCTACCTTAAACAGCAGGCAAAATTCCTGACGATCCTGTTCGCTATTATTGCGTGTGCAATGGCCTATTATTTCATTGCGCTCAAGCATGAATCCATTACAACCTTGGGTTTGGTCCTACTTTTTTCCGTTGTCGGCATGGCTGGTTCAGTTCTCGTAGCATTTTACGGAATTCGCATCAATACATACGCCAATGCCCGGACCGCTTTTGCATCCCTTCGGGGCATACCATGGGAAGTTGTAAACATCCCTATGCGTGCGGGAATGTCCGTGGGGCTTTTCTTAATCTCCATTGAACTCGTGATGATGGTAAGCATCCTTCTTTTTGTGCCGCGGGATATCGTCGGCTACTGTTTCCTCGGTTTTGCCATCGGTGAATCACTTGGCGCGAGCGCTCTTCGCATCGCGGGAGGAATCTTTACCAAGATCGCCGACATCGGCTCAGACCTCATGAAGATCGTCTTCCAGGTTAAAGAAGACGATCCACGCAATCCGGGCGTTATCGCAGATTGTGCGGGAGACAATGCCGGTGACTCGGTAGGACCGACTGCTGATGGATTCGAAACGTACGGCGTAACAGGTGTTGCGCTGATTTCCTTCATCACGCTTGCGGTGAAAGATCCGACGCTTCAAGCCAAACTCATCGTCTGGATTTTTGCCATGCGCTTCCTGATGGATTTCATGTCCGGTGTTTCATACTTCATTAACAAGGCCATCTCTGAACGCAAGTACAAAAACTTAAAAGAATTTAATTTCGAGGAGCCGCTAACGCGCCTGATCCAGATTGCGACGGTCCTGTGCATTTCAACTTCTTACGGGATGTCGTACTTGCTCGTTGGCGACCTTCCTGACCCAACACTGTGGTGGAAACTCGCTTCGATCATCGCCTGCGGAACTCTGGCAGCTTTCCTCATTCCGGAATTCACCAAGGTTTTTACTTCTTCTCACTCCAAGCATGTCAAGGAAATCGTCACGGCTTCACGTGAGGGCGGGGCATCTCTCACAATTCTCTCAGGTCTTGTAGCGGGTTACTTTTCTGCGTTCTGGAAAGGCATTCTCATCGCAACCCTGATGTTTGCGGCGTACCTGATCTCCGGAATGGGACTTCAAGAAATCATGCCTCATGCCTCGGTTTTCGCATTCGGCCTTGTGGCTTATGGTTTTCTTTGCATGGGACCAGTAAACATCGCTGTAGATTCCTACGGACCGGTAACAGATAACGCTCAATCGATCTTCGAATTGGCCCAGACAGAGTCTATTCCGGGAATCGCACAGGAAATCGAAAAAGATTTTGGATTTAAACCGGACTTCAAAGGCGGCAAGCACTACCTTGAGGCAAACGACTCCGCAGGCAATACATTCAAAGCAACTGCCAAGCCGGTGCTTATCGGAACAGCTGTTGCCGGCGCGACAACGATGATTTTTTCAATCATCCTTATTCTGCAGGAACACCTTCACGCTGGAGCTGTCCTTGCTGCTGCGGGAGCATTTGTGCCTGCAAATATCGGTGAGATGTTGCTGAATGCAAAGCTTTCACTCACGGCCGCGCCAATCCTGCTCGGATTTCTTTGCGGCGGAGCGGTGATTTTCTGGTTCTGCGGCGCTTCTATCCAGGCCGTTACCACAGGAGCCTATTCTGCGGTCGAGTACATTAAAAAGAACATGAATCTCGACAAGAAGGTGGCTGAACGTGAGGACTCAATCAAGGTTGTCAAAATTTGTACCGAATACGCCCAAAAAGGGATGTGGAATATTTTCCTTGGCCTGCTCACTCTGACGCTGGCTTTTGCGCTATTCGACCCGTATTTCTTCATCGCCTATCTCATAGCTATTGCGGTCTTCGGCCTTTTTCAAGCCATGTACATGGCCAATGCGGGCGGGGCCTGGGACAATGCGAAGAAGATTGTCGAGGTGGACCTTGGAGAGAAAAACACGCCAGTCCATGCGGCGACGGTTATAGGTGACACGGTAGGAGATCCTTTCAAGGACACCACCTCTGTGTCTCTCAATCCAATCATCAAGTTTTCAACGCTCTTCGGCATGCTGGCCGTTGAGATCGCTATCAAGATGAACCCGGCAACAACACGCATCAGTGGTGCTGTCTTACTATTAGCGGGCCTATTCTTTGTTTGGAAATCGTTTTATAAAATGCGTATTCCGGAAAAGGTCAAAGCCTCTTAAGAAGCCTCGCAACTTACTTAAACGACTGTCAGGTAAAAAAAGGCCGGGAATTAATCCCCGGCCTTTTTTATTATATGTTTTCATTACTGTCCCATTATAAGTTGAATAGCATCAATTGGTTATCGTTTTCATAGTTGTTAGTTGTTCCTTGAAATGCTGTAAGTG
>MHFR01000023.1 GCA_001804285.1 Candidatus Danuiimicrobium aquiferis | reverse complement strand
ATGAGAAACCAGAAATAACGATAGGAAAATGAAACGATATGGCTGGAAAATATTTAGTTGTTGCTCTTAAAAACTTTTTTCAGTGAACCCTAATTACTTCAAAACGGCGCACTTGAATTTTTTAAAAAACAGGTTATATTTTAACTAAGGAGTTTCTAAAGATGTCCCGGAATTTTTATCAAAAATTAAACATCACATTTCTAGTTTTCTTGTTTCTTTTTTCAGCCAAAGCATTCGCATTGGATGGCCTCAAAGATGCCGGTGCGCCACTTTACCCCGGATTTCCCCGTTGTGCGGAAAGCCGTGCTTATCAACAATTCCAAAAACGGCCGATGACTGAGCTCTCAAAACTTGTTTATATGTGTGATCGCCTGTTTGATTCAAATGTCGAAGTTCTTTTTGAAGACCAATATTATTCCGCGAAGTTTGCCGCAGGAGTATCGCGGATATTTGTGGCAGCGCATTATCGTCAAGAAAAGGCGGAAGATTGGATTAAACGATGGGGATCTACGTCTCCTTCGGGAAAACCGGTGTGGGTAAAACTTCCAGATGGCTCCTTCAAATTAGCCAAAGATGTGCTTCTCGCCGAACTTAAAGAATTAAATCAACTCGGTGGGGGCAAGAAATAATTTAGTCCTCGTGTTGTTTATGAAGGGCTGTGTGCCTATGCACGTCTAATTCTTTTCCTTCGCGACCGGGCAAGTTTAATAAAATAATTGAAAAGCCGCATTTGAATTGGGTTCTTTGCTTGCTTTTCAGGGTGCCACTGTACTGCGAAGACGTGCGACGGGCCTTCGATTGCTTCCGGAATTCCATCATCCGCAAAGGCCGTTACTTTAAGTCCGTTCCCGGGTCGTTTGATTGCCTGGTGGTGGCTTGAGTAGACAGGGAATGATTTCCGTCTGAATATTTGATGGCACAGCGAATTCGGAATGACATTGACTGTGTGAAGCGGGTGATGTATGGAGCGATGATTTCGGGTTTTTTTCGTTTCGGACGGAATATCTTGAATCAAACTTCCGCCGTGTATCACATTGATGAGTTGCATGCCATAACATATTCCCATGATAGGCAATTTCTTTTTTCTCGCCGCGTGGTAAAGTTGAATTTCGAAATGCGTCCGGCCTCGGTAAATGGGATTTGTTTTCCGCGACGGTTTTTCATGATAGAAACTCGGATGAATATCGGCACCGCCGATTATGACAAGTCCATCGATATGTTCGAGTAATTTCGAAACGTCTCTTCCAAACGGGATGATAGGAATCAGAACCGGAGTTCCGCCGGCACGCATGATGGCGCGGATATAGCGGTAATCACAGAAAAGATAAAATTCCGAGAAATAAGGTTTTTGCTTGATGACCTCGCAGGTAATTCCGATAAAAGGGAGCTTCTTGTTTTTCCGTTTTCGCAGTTTCATGGGTTTTTTTTGCCAAGATAATGAGCCTTAAAAGCTTCTGAGGCGAGTTCGGCGATAGCCGCTGTCCGAGCCGCAGAAGCTTTTAAGGTGAATGACACCTACCAATTCGACTCTTTCCTTCCGAGCCATGTCCGGTCGATATTCGGGAGTTTAACCCCTAAAATATGAGCAAACCGTTCAAATGAATTTCCGTCAAGTAATTCTTCGATTGCGATTACGTAACGTTTTGCGAATTGCCGCTGCCATGTCGGACGGTGCTTCCTTTGATATTTTTCGGCTGCTGCGCGAATAACTTCAGCTTGGTTCCACTCTTTTTTGAGATATTTGAAAGTTCGGATGATTTCTTCCGGAATATCCATTTCTTCAAGTTCGTCTTTATATTTCCGAAAAAATAAATCGACATAGTGCGGAACGCTGACCCAGTGATTTGTCCACGCGATTTTTGCTTTCGGACCGAGACGAATCGCATGATCGCGAGCTTTTAAATAATTGGCATGCGTCGATTGATTCAAGACTTCTTTTTGCCGGACCCATTTTAAAGCGATGGCACGCAAAACACAAAGTGCTGCAACAACATACTCCGGCAGGGAAGCATCAGCGATCCGGATTTCGAGCGTCGGCGGCTTTTTCTTGTTTTCGCGGTTGTAAGTCAATTCACGGAAATGGTGTTTATATAGAACACCGCGTTTCGTGGGCTTGCAATATTTTTCAGAGCCCCGAAGCAACCGGTTTGAAGAATAATGAGTCAATTTTTCTCGCCAGACCGGGGAATTGCCGCACAAGGCGATCAGGAACGGAATATAATCGTGAATATATCCCGCAAGTTCCTTTGCTTCGGGGTAACTTAATTTTCGCCCCTTGACGGCCAGATGAAAATGAGTTCCCGCGAACCGGTCTACCCAGCCGCCGATGGGGAAAATGACGTAATGGTCATTCGGTCCGTTTTTTTCGCGGAATTCGGTATATTTCCGGAGGCCGGTTTTTAAAAGGAAAAACGACTCGCGGATGGTGTTGAAAACCTTGCTATTGTATTCCGAGCCGATACTCCAGTCGCGGGTGAATTTTTCCCCTTTTTCAACGGTGGCTTTTCTTGGAAAATGGAGATCGCGGCAAATCCGGTTTTCTGAAACGTCAATCGAATAGGTCTCGAGTTCGACGCCCATGGTTAATATTGGTTTTTGTTTCTGTTTTCGAGCCATAAATTATTCCTGAGGATGTTCGGTTAGTGGTTTAATTCCAATGACGCTGAAAAAGAGTTCAATGCTGGATATTTTCTTTTTAGTGCCGCGAATTTCATTAAAACCGGTTGAAAGAAAAATATTTGCTAAATAGCGCAAGAAGCCGGACAACATAAAAAGAGTCAATAACCGGTATCCCATAAAAGGCGGTAGACGTTCTGCTAAAATTCCACCGATTGCGGCTCCACAAAAAATGGCCGTTCCGTTGATTAAATTAAAATAGCTTAAACAACGGACGCGATTGCCGGGAGAAACGGAATCGTAAATAAAATTGACCGTGCACAGATTGAATCCGCCCCACAGAAAGCCGCCGAATATTTGGATGAGAATTAAGTACCATAAATCATGAGAAAAAACCCAGAGCAGCGGGCAAAGCGGTATCAGGGAACCGGTGACTTTCAGGATCTTTGCGTTTCCGATCACATCGGCATGTTTTCCCCAAATGGGGTATGCGATAATGGCTGAAATTACGAGTGTCAAATGAACGATCATGTAGGAAAGATAGTTGATACGGAGATCCCGGAGCATGAAGACAGAAAAATACGGGCTCGCAAGATAAGAGCAGAAAATAATGCCGGCAACATAAATCGTGAATTTCACAAAATTGCTTTTCCGGAATCGGGCCAAAAACATGAGGAAAGTAAAATGATGTTCTGCTGTTTGGGTGATAGGAAGGTCATCCATTTTTGACATGAGCCGTGATGATAAAAGTCTCGCGGCAAGCGCGAATAGAAAAACGATTAAAAATCCAAGCGAAGGACTGAAGTGGCGATAAAGATAGAGGACGATTCCCGCCGTGATGATCCCCGTGAGGGTTGCGCATCCGGCAATTCTTGAACGCCAGCCGAAATAGCGCCCCCGCTGTTCGGGCTTCAGATAGTCGCTTACCAAACTTGACCAGACGGTATTGATTAAATTGCCGAATACTTGAAAAAAAATCATGAGAAAAATGAGGAAATAAATGCGTCCGGGAAAAAGACTCAATGAAAGAACCGCAATCGGAGCGAAGAGAAGCGCTTGGATCAGTGTTGCCCGCACGAGAAACTGGAGACGGCTGCCAAGCCATTGAATCATTTTGGTCGCGAGTGTTTGGGAAACCGCGCCAAGCAGCTGAGGAAGCGATACCATGCAGCCGATTTGAAAGGGTGTTGCCCCGATCAATAATCCGAGCGGGGTGATGTAGTAATCGACGATTGCCTGCATGAAACTGGCCGGGATTCCTTCTTTCCATGAAATCTCCAGGCTTTTTCGGTGCTTTTCATTGGGGGAGATGAAATGAGATGAGAATGACATTTAAAAAATATGGGCCGAGGAGATTCCGTTTAAAATGAATTGGACGGCGATAGCGGTGAGGAGGAGTCCCATGAGCCTCGTAATAATATTCATGACAGTAATGCTGAGGACGGATGAATGAACGGAGACCGTTCGTAAAATAGTATAAGAAATAAGAGCCACAAGGAAAATGTTGCTGGTCAAAATGACTTGATGGTAAAAGGTATCTGCTTTTGCCCCGAGCATAATAACGGTGGTGATGGCGCCCGGGCCTGCGAGCATCGGAATAGTGAGAGGGGTCACGGCGATATTTTCTTTGTGTGAACCTTCGGTCTGTTCCTCCGCCGTTGCTTTGACTGCTGTGCGCCGCGCCTGGACCATGTCGAGAGCGACGATCAGTAGAATAATTCCACCGCCTATTTCAAAAGCCGACATCGTTACGCCGAAAATAGAAAAAATCCGGTGACCGATAATCGAGCACAGAAATAGAATGATGAAAGTCAGGATCGAAGCAACGGTCACCATCCGGATCCGTTCTTTGACCGTATTGTTTTCGGTCATACCGAGAAATATCGGGATCAATCCGATCGGATCGACGATGACAAATAATGAAGTAAATGAAATCAGCGCGAAATCTAATAAATTATTCATAAATTATTTCAGTTGTTATCGAGAAACGGTTTTGCCAATCTTTGTCAGTGTCATTCCCGAATGCCCGCCAAACAGTACATCGGACATGCAGCGATGACAAAACTTGTGCTAGCCCGGATTTCTCGTCGATTCATAAAATCGATGAGAAATCCGGGCTAGGGCGCTTCCAGAAATGCTTCCGGAAAATTGAGGGGTAATTCTATCATAACTTGAAGGGTATTGTTAGCTGGTTTTAGAGAAATTCGCGTCTTCGTGAAGTTTTATAACCGGCTTTCAGATAAAGAGATACAAATAAATCTTTTTGCTTTCGTAAGGATGCCTCATTTGATATCATGCTCTGGTTTTCATAAAATATCAAAATGTACATTTGTGGGAGAGGTATGAAACAAAAAAAGTTGCTATCATTTGCGGCGTTTATAAAAAATTTCCTGAAATCCGTCGGCCAAGTTTTGCTTGCCACGATCATTCTTTTTATTTTTCTTGAACTTATTTTCCGCGTGTTGGGGTTCCCTTCGGGAGCGGATGATTTTGTTGAAGGCGTTGTGATGAAAACGAAGCTACCTTTCCGGAAAGCAAAAGGGGAAATGCGCGTATTTGCCTATGGCGAATCAACGCTTGTCGGCGCCCCTTACGATGAAGTTTCAGGCCCGATCCGCTGGCTCGAAAAATATTTAAAAGAATTTCTTCCCGATCAGGATGTCCGCATTGTGAATTTTGCGCGCATGGGGCGCGGCAGCAATTTCACGTATCAAACATTCCGTGATACGCTTGCCTATCAGCCGGACATCGCGATTTTTTATATGGGACATAATGAATTTTTGCAAGATGAACGGAAAGACGAAATTCCGTTTGAGGATTCAAATACGGCTTATTTATTCCGCAGTACCGTTCAGCAAAGCCGTTTTATTTCTGCAGTTTATCGCGAGTTTGTAAAAAGAAAGATCAAACGTAAAGAAAAGAAAAAACTCCAAGACCGGATGGGGCGAGAAACGATTGAAAATCAAATCGGTGACAGGAGAGCGACACGGGCATTGCTTCACACGGATCTATTCTATCGCGAAAATCTCGATTTTTTCCGCGGAAACTTATCAAAAATTATGAAACTGGCGGAAAAACGGAAACGACCGGTTATTTTTATGAAGCCCGTTTCCAACATCAAAGATTTTCCGCCGATTGAGTCGGCTCATATGAAAAACCTTTCTTCCGAAGCGCTTTCGAGTTGGAATATACTTTTTAAGCAAGGGGAAAAAGCCGAGGCGTCGGGAGATGATATCGGGGCGCTTCAATTTTATGAAGTTGCCCGCAAAATTGATCCGACTTACGCCGAGTTGAGTTTCCGGCTCGCGAAGATTTATTTAAGGAACGGGGAACTTCGGGATGCCCGGCAATATTTCGAGGAAGCGCGTGATAATGACACCATTATGGTGCGGGCAAATAAAGATATTTTAGGAGTCTATAACGATCTTCGCAAAACGCATCGGTTTGTTTACTTAGATACGGAAAAAGTGCTTGTTTCAGAATCGCTTGCCGGGATTTTGGGCGATCCTGTCATTGTGGATAATGTTCATTTTTCGATTAAGGGGCATTCTCTCACCGGGCGCGCTCTTGCGGAGGAAATTGCCGCGGAAGGTTGGATTGTTCCGAGAAGTGAATGGAAGTTTGAAAATGAAAAATCATTTTCTGAAATTTCAAATGAATTGGGCGTCAATAATGAAATTTTAATCAGCGCATATTTAAAAATCATTGATTATTACGGGTCGCTTTTTGATGTTCGCCTTCGAACCATTGAAAAAGCGCTGGCTATTGCACCCAATGATTCCCGGGTACTGCGTTCCGAAGCGTGGACTTATTATTTAATGAAGGATGAAAAAAAGGCGTTCGAGATTTATCAGAAATTAAATGCCGTGGATCCTGCGGCGCTTCAGAAAATTTACGCGCGAAACCCCGAAATTAGAGTTCTCTGCGAAAAGTTTAATGATAGAATCGTCGGTACCCCTTCCCAAAGTACGGGGTACTGACTTCTTATTGTCGGAGTACCCCGTACTTTGTAATTGTTTAGCGTTTTGAAGTGGCACACATAGAAACCCTGTCATGCCCGCATGTTTTAAGCGGGCATCCAGCTGATTCTGGATTCCCGCTTTCGCGGGAATGACAAAAAAACGGGTGCCCTTTACAGATAATCACTTCAAAACGCTAAACAAATACCGTACTTTGGGAAGGGGTACCGGAACCGATTATAACCTGGAACCTTGTGCGGTTGTAATTGAGCCGGGTTTTTGGTTTGCTTCAAGCGCTTTTAACCGCGCGATCCGTTCGGGAGTTGGCGGGTGAGTGGCGAGCCATGTCGGGCCGCCCGCTGTGGTTTGAAGTTTTTCAATTTTCTCCAAAAATGAAACGAGTCCGGTGGTCGGATATCCGGCTTTCTGCAAGATGTTAAAAGCAAATTCATCCGCTTCGCGTTCTTCATTCCGGCTATATTTTGTAAGGATTCCGGTTTTTGCGACAGAAAGTGCGATATTTTTTAGCTGGCTTTGATTTTTATTTAAAATGAGATTGGTGAGCGCTTCAACGCCGTAAGTGCGAGTCATTGCTTTTGACGGATGCCGATTGTAGGCATGCCCGAGTTCATGGGCCAACACGCCCGCGAGTTCGTTTTCGTTGCCTGAGAATTGAATGAGGCCAGTTTGCACATAAATTTTCCCGCCGGGGGTCGTGAAAGCATTCGGTTCTTTATTCTGAACCGCGTAAAATGCGTAATTGAAATCTTTTTTGGGAAGTGTGGCCACAAGGCGATTTCCAATTGCCGCGACTTTTGCATTCAGAGCAGAATCGGTGGAGAGAGGGGTTTCTTTGATAATTGTTTTGGCCATTTCCTGTCCGGCTTGGATTTCATAAGGGATCGGAATGATATTGACGTTTTCGATCCACGGATTGAGTGCTGCGCAACCCGTGAATAGAAAAAATATTAGGATGAAATAATGTCGTTTCATTTTGATTCTCGTTAGATGTGTAAAAATTATCATTTTTTCGAATTAATTCAAGTGGAAAAGACACCAGAGTTTGACGGACGTTTTTCCTCCCTCTCGATGGGGGTGGGTGGGAAATAGGAATTCACCCCCACCTCTGTCCTCCCCCATCAAGGGGGAGGAAGTAACTGGAGCAATGCATTACTTAGTTTGTTTAGATGATGATAATAATTTATTTCGTTAACAGTGCCGTTGCATTTTCGACCAGGATTTGAATCATTGCAAGTTCGCCCTTGTCACACCAGACCGCGCCGCAATTTGGATTTGTGCAGCGGTCAATCACAACGCGCGTGTGAAGCGTGTGGAAGGATTTTATCATCGGCTGGTTGCAAAGCGGACATTTGATATAGGGTAGTTTACAGGCATCTTTGATCGACCCTTTTTGGGAAGCGAGCCAGATGTTTTTTGCGTTTTGAATTTCTTCCTCCGTAAATGTTTGATCACGGCGGGCGATCAGCCGTTCAAGGTGGCCGCCTTTTAACAAATGGCCGTCGCAAAATTTGCAGTGCAAAATTTGTGTCCCTTCGTAGTCGATTTCGTGAAGACCGGTATTGCAGCGCGGGCACTTTTCTTTGGCGCCAAGGCCTTCAATATTTTGTGCGTTTTCCAGCTCGCGCACTAAATCGGCATAATTTGCGGCCGGCTGAATTTCATCTTGATCGGCGGGCGAAACCATCGCTTGGGGATTCACGAGTCCTTGCACAATCAATTCTGCCGGACTCATCGGCCCTTTCCAGCCGGTTTCGGCGCGGTGATAAAATGCTCTATCTCCGACAGGCTGGGAAATGGCTGCCACTTCCGGTTTTTGTTCTGATTTAAGCAGGCTTAAATCCGCTTTTGCCCATTTAAGCAATCGATTAATCCGCTCTTTTGCGGGCGGGTGAGTGCTGAAAAGTTCCGCGACTGCTCCTTCAGTTTCGTCAAGTGCGGACGTATTCGGATTCATGATGAAAATGGTGGATAAATCCTGTGCGGAACGGAACCCGCCGCGACTACTGTGAGAAATTTTATCCAGTGCTTGAGCCAGCGAAAGCGGATCTTTGCACATTTCCGCGCCGTGGGCATCGGCCAGATATTCCCGGTTCCGGGAAATTGCAAGCCTCAGTAGACTCGTAATTCCATAACCAACCGTTGCGAGTGTCCAAAGACAAACTTGTGCAAGCAAAATAAACAGAACCGCATTTCCGCCCCCGCGTTTTCGGAATGAAATAAACCGGTATTGATTAAATTCACTCAAGGCTCGACTGATTATCGCGAATACCTGCGAGAGCGAGCACGCGGTGGTTGCGAGTTTCGAATCTTCGTGGAGCAGGTGAGCTGCTTCGTGTGAAATGACTGCAGTTAATTCCGAACGGTCAAGTTTTGAAAGCAAGCCTTCTGTGACGCCGATCGCGCATCGGTTTTTCCCGTCTTGTACGGCGAACGCATTTGCACCCATGTTGGAAAGGACGACCGGTTCAATCGGCCGAATTCCCGTGGCGATTTCCGCTTCCTCGACAATATTGATAAAGCGCGAATGGTATTCATCTGACGGGTCCGGCTTTTGTCCGCCGAGATATTTAACGATATTCGAAGTGGACTCGTTACGCGCGATGATGAAATGAATCACAGCCACCACGATTGCGATCAAGGTTGTATAAAGCACAATCGGGATTGCTTCATGGACTGTGATCAGTGGCCGGTTCCATGAGGGATTTCCGTACGCGATGTTTTCGATTTCAAACCGTTCCGAGCGTTCCGCAATCCGCCAGATGATCAGCACAACAATGGACATAAAATTGAAAATCACGATGTAGATCGCGATCAAAATCGAAAAGAGTGCGGTTGTCTCTTTTCGTGAGCGTCGTTTGGCTTCGAATACGGTATCGACCGGAAGGGGATTGATCATGTTGAGTAAATGATGTAAATGATAGGGACGAGCCTATGCCCGTCCCCAATATGTTAAAGCTGAACTTTGGGTGCGGCTTTTTCCGCTGCCGGAATTTCAAAGAAATCTTTTTTGCCAAACGAAAAAATTTGCGCAATGACATTGGACGGAAAAATCTGGATCATGGTATTAAAATTTGTAACCACGTCGTTATAATGTCCGCGGGAATAGGCAATCCGGTTTTCCGTTGTCGTCAATTCTTCCTGAAGCGCAAGCGCATTCCGGTTTGATTTGAGATCCGGATAATTTTCCCACACCGCCATCAAGCGTCCGAGTAGACCGGAAATTTCGCCTTCTGCTTTGAGTTTGTCCGAGAAATTTCCTCCGCCCATCGCGCGGCCGCGCGCTTCCATGACTTTTGTCAGAGTTTCTTGTTCGAATTTCATGATGCCTTTGACTGTTTCAACTAAGTTCGGGATCAAATCGTGACGGCGTTTAAGTTGAACATCGATTTGGCTCCACGCATTTTCGCTTTCAACGCGGTAAGCAACAAGTTTGTTGTAGGTGGCGATGACATAGATAACGGCCAAAACCAGCGCACCCAGAATTCCGATGAATAGATAAGTTGCCATTGCTTCCTCCGGTGTGTAAAATTTATTTCATTGAAAACTTGGTTCAATTCACTAACCCGACTTTCTCATCGATTTTGTGAATCGACGAGAAAGTCGCTTTGGGCGCAATCAATTGCGTCCAAAGTTTTGCGCCCTTGTTAAATCAGG
>MHFR01000022.1:24210-30297 GCA_001804285.1 Candidatus Danuiimicrobium aquiferis | reverse complement strand
TTTTACAGGCACTTACAGCATTTCAAGGAACAACTAACAACTATGAAAACGATAACCAATTGATGCTATTCAACTTATAATGGGACAGTAATGAGTATATACAGTAATGAAATTTCCGTCAATAAAATTGATTTCAATTACATTTATTCTATTCATTTTGTTAGAATATTTACGATAAACATATCGGATCAATCAAACATTTAAAATCATTAGGATGACGAGGTGATTCATGCCCAAGCTTCAAATCGATTCGAGAATAAAAGTAGAAAAACCATCCAAAGAAAAACTTGATCAACTTAAAATAGCGAATTGGCCGATTTGGACAAAGGAAGCATCCACTTTCGATTGGTTTTATGATGACCGCGAAATCTGCTATTTCCTCGAAGGAAAAGGCACGGTTAAAACCGATCAAGGTGAAGCTTCTTTCCAAAAAGGTGACTTGGTCACATTTCCGAAAGGATTAAGCTGCACGTGGCATATTACGGAACCCGTTCGCAAACATTACTTTTTTGGATAAACCCGGCTAAAAAACAAGCGCAAAGAATTGAAAACAAAAGCCGATAACCATACAATCAAAGCAAAGGCATTTTCGTGAACGAAAAAACATTTAAAAAAATCTCCATCGTCATCCCCGCTTATAACGAAGCCAAGACGATCCGGAAATTAGTTGAAAGAATTTTCCAAGTCAAATTCCCCATTGAGTTCGAACTGATTATTGTGGATGACCATAGCGCCGACCGGACACACCGGATCGTAAAAATCCTGGAAACACGGCATCTCGAAAATAAAATTCGGTTATTCCGGAACGAAATCAATCAAGGTAAAGGATACTGCATCCAGCGAGGAATTCAGAATGCCAGTGGCGACATCATTGTTGTGCAAGACGCCGATTTTGAATACGATCCGAATGAAATACCAAAGCTGCTTAAACCGATTATACAACATCAGGCGGATGTGGTTTACGGAAGCCGTTTCCTCGAAGCCAAACGTCCGGCAGGCATGGCGTTTCCGAATTATATCGCAAATCGATTTTTGACCTTGATAACGAATATCCTGTTCGGCACCAAACTGACGGACATGGAAACCTGTTACAAAGTCGTCCGCGCGGATTTGATCAAAGAAATTAAACTCGAAACAAAACGATTTGATTTTGAGCCTGAAATCACAGCCAAACTGGCGAAAAAAGGCTCGAGGATCATCGAACTTCCGATCTCCTATCACGGCCGATCGGCGAGCGAAGGAAAGAAAATCCGGGCAAAAGATTTCTTCATTGCCCTCAAAGTTTTACTGCAAAATCGAATCAGCCGATAACCTGCTGGTAAAAAACTCTTTCAAAAATCAAACGGCACCTTTCCCTGACTTCATCATATTCGTTCAAAAACCGGTCCGCCTCAGAATCCTTCCCAAGGCCCCTGAAACCCAAACTACGCGCGAGAGCATTCAAACGATTCTTGTCTTTTGGAATACTAAACACCTGACGGTTTTCGAATAACTGCAACCTGTTTTCAATCCGCCGCAAAAACTCATACCCTTCGCGAAGCTGACCGCAATCTTTCGCATTCAATAGTTTCAACCGCTCAATCTCACGAAGCGCTGCGAGAGAATTTCCCGTCTGCAGTTCGGGATACTGATATCCTTTCAGCAACTGGATCATCTGAATACTGAATTCAATGTCGCGGATACAGCCGATCCCCATCTTGACGTGACGATTTGAATCGCCCTGAGCCGCGGTTTCCTCTTCATAACGGCGTTTGATGACCCGTAACCGGTCGAGTGCCGCATTTGGCCATTCCTTTCGATAAATCAGCGGCACTATTTCAGCAATTAAAGAATTTGCCAATATCCGGTTCCCAGAAACGGCCCGCGCTTTGAGCCACGCTTGGAATTCCCACGCATCGGCCTCATCCCGGTAATACTTGCTGGAATCCGTTTTCGATAAAAAAATGCTGCCGGCATTTCCGTGCGGCCGAAGGCGTAAATCGACGCGATACAAAAACTCATCGGGCCCGCCCGCTGATAATAATTTAATCAATGACTGGATCGCCCGGCTCAAATCTTCACCAAAAGCTCCGTCATCCGAAAGAAAAATAAGATCAATATCGGAACTAAAATTCAGTTCCCCGCCCCCTAATTTTCCGAGCCCGACAACACCGAGCGAATTTCCCTGATACGCCTCTCGAAGTGCTTTTTCTATCATTCTATCCGCAAGTTGCGAAAATGATTTTGAAATGGATTCAATCGGTTGATTCGCAATCAAATCCGCGAGCGCAATTCGGAGGGTTTCACGATGACGAACCCTTCTCAACATTTCCGCATTCATTAACACAGGCCGGATCGCTTCCAAACTTTTCTGAATGTCTTCCGCCGAAAAATTCTTAGCGTCTCGCACCCAATCCCAGTCTTCGGAATGATAAATCAAAAGTTCCGATAAATACCGGCTCGCACCAAAAAGTTTTAAAAGAATCGAAAGGGACTGGGGATTTTTAGTAAACACCTCCCAAAAAGCCTGCTTGTTTTCATGTTGTTCATAAAAACGTTCAAAATGTTTAAGCGCCATATCTGGATCCGGAACATCATTCCAAACAGCCCATGACGGATCGATTACAGATTTCGTCACAGGCAAAAACGCGGAATTTCCGCAAAATCGCTTGAACCGCTGAATCGCCTCTTCAACTTCGGAAAACCCCAGCCGTTCAAATGCTAAAAGAATGCGCGCCGGAACTTCCGCAGACAACACATCTTCTAACTTCATTTCCAATCCGGCAGTTGATATTTCCCTTACTTTTTCAACGTCGGCTTTCGAACAATACGTTTGAATCAGCCGGTTCAGTTCACGCTCGTAGAGTTCGCTCGCCGTTCGCATATATTGGTCGCAATCCTGTTTCAACTTTTTTCGAATGGCTTCATCATTCCCGGAATATCCGCATCGCCTGGCCAGCATGGTAAACTCCATCGAATCATACGCCGGGATATTCAGATCTTTCGCATTTCCCCGGACGATTCGAAGCGAATTAATCAGATTCCTTAAAAAAACATAGGCCTCCTTGAGCGAACGGACCATCTTTTCATCAAACACACCGGCAGCTTGCAAAGCCGCAATCGCTTTTAACGTATTCGGAGTTCGAATATCGCCTTCCTGTTTACCGCCTTGTTCAATCTGTACCGATTGAATCAAATATTCAATATCCAGAAGCCCCCCGGCGCTGTATTTGGCATTCACGGTATTTTTCTCCACCAATTCTTTCCGTTGGCGGTTCCGGAGTTCAAGCGCATCCGCGTAATCAAACGGCCGGCCGCCGAACACAAATTCGTCACGATGGCACTTCACGTCGTCAATCAGCCATTCGGGACCAATCACAGGACGCAATTTGATAAACGCCTGACGCTCGAAATTACGCGCTTCGCCTTTCGGTGAATAATAATTTTTAAAAAGCTCAACCGAAGTCGCCAGCGGCCCTGCGTCACCAAACGGCCGCAAGCGGAGATCCATTTCAAACACACCTTTTGCCTTCGCGTGCACAATCGTCAAAAAGAGTTGGACAAGCTCCGTATAAAATGCAAGATTCCGCCGGCTTCGCTCGCTCATAAAATCCGGATCATCCGAATAAACAAACAGGAGCTCAACGTCTGACGCATATCCCAATTCGCGCCCGCCGAATTTTCCCAACGCAAAAATAGAATCACAACTTTTTTCAGTTTCGGACACCATCGGATGCGGCAACTTTTTCAATGTTTCCGCCCACGCAAGCTCATGCGTAATCTCCACCACCACTTCCACAAGATCGGTAAACTCTTCGGCAAACTCTTCCAAATACGATGTCTTTCCCAAAAGATGCCTTAAATCGATTCGAAACATCTCCTGATCTTTATACTCATTCAATGCTTGAACTTTAAGCCGAAATTCATGCTTGTCCGAAAGAAGACTTCTCAATTCTCCCGCCATCACCGGCTTTCCTTTCCGCTTCGTCAATGATTTGGGCTCGCCGAGAATTTTCAGAATCGATTCGTGTTGAAAGCGGATAAATTCCTCCCACAAAAAGCGGCTGCTTCCGAGCACTTTTGATAAATTTTCAAGCGCTTGAGATTTTTGAAAAGAAAGCAAAATCGTATCAAAATCTTCGCGCTGAAAAATATCTTTTCCGAGCAGCACAATTTTATCCAGCGCCTGTGCCGGATCCGGAACCTGAGGGAGATAGTGCGTGCACTGTTTGATCATCAAGATGGCCCATTGAAGCGATTTCAGTTTCCCCTCTTCCGTCACTTTCTCGCCGGTTTCGGTCGTAATCCAGATCCGGTCGCGGACTTCGCTACCGATCGTCTCCACTTCCATCCGGCAAATATTGAATCCGAGAAGCGACAACGCATTCGTTAATTCATAAAGGAAAGCGGGCGTATCCTGTGATTTAATATTCACAATCGTTTCATTCGGAGAGCTTTTCTGATCGATCGTAAGATCAATCGGATAAAGTTTCTTCAGATAAAAATCTTGATGAGTCCTGAGATGCGCAATAATTTTTTTATTAATTTCGGCGCGGACGTCTTTGATGTTCCCGGCTTGAATTTGATGCGAATAATCCAGCAATTCTTTTTCAAACCGATTCCAATCGGGCATCGCTTTTGCGGTAACGTCAAATATGTCGATGGCCATTTTTTCGGACGTGTCAATTTCAGCGCGAATAATGTTCATGCTATAGCTTGAAAAATGTCCGGTAATAACGGAAAGGAGGCCCACCGCATCGGGAAGAACAACTTTGATGCGCGTTTGACCTTCTGAAATGGCTTCTACAATGACGGAATTGGGCATGCTTTATCAGCTTCTCGGCAAGAATCTGCGAGATTATATTTTATTCCGTAAATCACTGACAGCCCGCTCGAGCCGGTCGATTGAATTCTCCATATAACTGATTTTCCGGTTCATATCGCTCAACTGCCGCTCAACCTCACGTAACCGCCGCTCCTGATCGCTCAAACCCGCCTGTGTTCTATACTTTTCCAAAGATACACCCTGCGTTTGAGGGGTCTGAGCATCTGATTCGGCAGCGTATGCTGGAACGGTCACTGCAAAAAAAACAACGAGAATCAAACTGAAACATTTCATATTCATAAAAACTCCTCTGTTTATGCTCTTGGGTGATATTGATGATGGATTGATTTTAAACGATCCCGCGTCACATGTGTATAAATTTGTGTAGTCGATATGTCGGCATGACCTAACAATTCCTGAACAATGCGAAGATCCGCTCCCCGTTCAAGGAGATGTGTCGCAAAAGAATGCCGGAGTGTATGCGGTGTAATGTGCTTTTGAATCCCCGCTTGCTTGGCATATTTTCCAATCATTTGCCACACAGCCTGCCGCGTGAGGCCCGTTGCCCGTTTTAATCCAAAAAACAATGGTTCACCCGAATAGCGCCGAAATACATCACTCCGCATATACCGTTCAACCGCTTCTTTTGCTTTCCGGCCAAGCGGAATAATTCGCTCTTTTCCGCCTTTTCCGAGGCACTTGAGAAATCCCGCTTCCAAATTGACATCTAATGTTTTCAGTCCCACCAATTCCGAAACCCTCATGCCCGTTGCATACAGAAGCTCCAAAATCGCACGATCGCGGATTCCTGTGATCTGACGGATGTCAGGCACATCAATCAATTTTTCAACTTCTTGAAGGCTCAAAAAGTCGGGTAGGTTTTTCCAAAGTTTCGGAGAATCCATCAGACTCGTCACATCAATTTTAATCAATCCTTCCGCATACAAAAACCGGTGAAACAATTTAATGGCCACCAGCAACCGGGCAATCGATGTTGCCGCCTGTTTGCGGTTCTTTTCATGGAAAAGAAGCTGCGTGATGTGAGTCCGGTTCACCTCGGCGATATTCATTATTTTCTTTGCCGTCAAGTAGGCCGCATATTTTTGTAAATCACTTTCATACGCAAACAAACTATTTGCCGCGAGCCCTTTTTCGACGCTGACATAAGTAATAAAATCCCGGATAAGCACTTCAAATCGCGTTCTCGGATTTTCTTTAACCCCAATTGCCATCGCACACACGTTTAAAGAACCTTTCAAATTAGCCCGGATTTCTCATCGTTA
>MHFR01000022.1:0-24193 GCA_001804285.1 Candidatus Danuiimicrobium aquiferis | reverse complement strand
ATCGTTAATAAGAAATTCCGCTCGTAAGAGCTGCGGTGCAAAGATGTTTGCGTCTTTGCGCCGCAGGGCTTATCTTTTGCGCCCTGATTTAATAAGGGCGCAAAACTTTGGGCGTAACTGATTGCGCCCAAAGTGACTTTCTCGTCGATTCACAAAATCGATGAGAAAGTCGGGTTAGACTTCGGCCTTTTTCCCGACTTCGATCATTTTCGAAAATGTTGTCTCTTCAATGATCAGCACGCCGAATTTTTTCGCCTTATCATATTTAGAACCGGGATCTTCGCCCATCACGAGAAAATCGGTTTTCTTACCGACACTGGCACTCGGAATTCCGCCGAAACGGCGGATCAGATTTTCCGCCTCCGAACGCGAATATTGCTTAAGAGAACCCGTAATCACAAACGATTTTCCGCTAAACGGTGTTCTTTCTTTCTTGCGCTCGACGATATTAAATCGCACACCGGCCTTGCGAAGTTTTTCAATAATTTTGTGCGTTCCCGATTGCTTGAAAAAATTAACGATCGACTTTGCGGTCACGGGACCAATTTCCCGGATTTCACAAAGTTCCTCCTCTGTGACCTCCATCAAACGATCAAGGCTTTTATAACGGTCTGCTAAAATTTCCGCAGCCCGCTCTCCAGCATTCAGAATTCCAAGTCCTAAAATCAGGCGATAGAGTTCGCGTTGTTTACTTTGTTCAATGGCGGAAAACAAATTCTCGGCAGACTTCTTCCCCATTCGTTCAAGAGACTCTATCTGATCAAAATCGAGATAATAAATATCCGCCAAATCCTTGACTAATTTCTGATCGGCAAGTTGTTCCGCTAAAACATCCCCCAGCCCTTCAATATCCATCGCATCCCGCATGGCGAAATGTTTAATCCGGCCCTTGAGCTGCGCCGGACACGCAAGACTCACGCAGCGGATCGCAACTTCATCGCCCAGTTTGACCGCTTCGCTTCCGCAAACGGGACAGTGATTCGGAAATTTAAATTTCGGAAGCGTTTTCGTCCGTTTATTTTTCACCACGCTGAAAACTTTCGGAATAATTTCCCCGCTTTTTTCAACTTCAACATAATCACCGACTCGAACGTCCAAGCGTTCAATTTCATCCCGGTTATGCAGGCTGGCACGGGAAACCGTCGTCCCGGATAACCGCACCGGTTCCAAAATCGCAACCGGTGTAAGCGCACCGGTCCGACCGACACTAATTTCAATTTCCCTGAGTTTCGTCACCGCGCGCACGGCGGGATATTTATATGCAATCATCCATCGCGGCGATTTGCTTGTTACCCCTAATATTTTCCTGTCATCGAAAGAATCGACCTTCACCACCAAACCGTCAATATCATACTTCAAACTTTTTCTTTTTTTCTCAAAAGACGTGGCAAAATCTATCACATTTTCAATTCCCCCGACCCGCTTCGCATACTCGATTGTCGGAAGACCGACGGACCGGTAAAATTCAAAAAGCTCATGCTGGCTTTTTAATTCCAGCCCTTCCGATAGCCCGATCCCGTGACAGAAAAAACTGAGGTTCCTTTTCGCCACCATTTTAGAATCTAAAAGTTTAAGTGTTCCTGCGCAGGCATTTCGAGGATTCGCAAATAATTCTTCACCCGAAATCTCACGTTCTTGATTCACTTTTTTAAAACTGTCATGCGACATATAGACTTCACCACGAACTTCCAAGACACCGGGCAAATCCCGAGAGAATAAATCCCCGGTCACCGCCTCCAGGCGAAGCGGGATCGTTTTCACGGTTTTTAAGTTCTCCGTCACGTCATCGCCGAATTTCCCGTCACCACGCGTCGCCCCCCACCGCAAAATCCCCTTTTCATACCTCAACGAAATAGATACTCCGTCAATTTTTTCTTCCACAAAATAAACAACGCGATCATTTCCCAATCCTTTTTTCACCCGTTTATCGAAATCCAGAAGCTCTTCATAAGAGTAAGTATTATCCATACTGAGCATGGAAATCCGATGTTCGACCGTTTTGAATTCTTTGAGGGGTACGCCGCCGACCCGTTCGGTTGGAGAATCGGAAGTTTTAAATTCGGGGAAAACCGCTTCCATATCTATTAATTCCCTCAATAATCGATCATATTCCTGATCGGAAATCTCGGGTGCCGCATCGATATAATATTTCCGGTTGTGGTATTCGATTGTTTTCCGGAGCTTTTCGATTTTTGATTTTGCTTCTGTTTTCTTCATCATAACCGTTCCGCCAAGAATTCCGGCAGGCCTGCTTTGCGTATCTTTTGAGCTGCGCGTTTGTTATCATAAGGCAAACGGATAATTTCTACAATATATTGATCGGAATCATAAATGGAAAAACTCAGGCGCCGATCCCGCTCTCGCGGCTGTCCGACACTGCCGGGATTAACTAAGTAACGTTCAGAAGGGTCCAATTTGTGCACTCCTTCCGCTAAATAAGAGGCGCGTCCGCTTTCCGAATATATTGAAGGAACGTGCGTATGCCCGAAAAAACCAATTTTTGTTTCCAAACTATGAAACGACAAAGACACATTTTGGTCATCTAACAGATAATGGAATAAATGCGGCTCGTGAATGCTACCGTGAGTCCACGTCGTATCGTTTTTCTTATCAATCGTTATATAAGGGAACTTCCGGACAATCTCTTTTTCTTTGGCAGTCAGTTTAATGGATGTCCAGGCAATGGCTTTGACGGCCATATCGTGGAAATGGAAACGGAGATCTATATCTTCAAGCGCACGCTCATGATTTCCCATCACCACGGTACGGCTTATTTCAGTGACAATCTTCAAACATTCCTTGGGATTGGCCGCATAGCCAATCACGTCACCGAGACAGACAATTTGATTTATTTTCCTAAATTTAATTTCTTTCAGAACACGCTGAAGAGCTTCTAAATTGGAATGGACATCTGCGATAATCGCATATTTCATGTGGCATCAAGTGAATTTGAGATCAGTTCGGAATGATTGCAAACGCTAAAAAATCAGGATTCCTCCGGCTTCGCAGGCACCGCCGATGCGTATTTTTCAGGAATCGTAAACAAAAAGCTGCTTCCTTTTTCTTCTTCGCTTTCAACCCAGATTTCACCGCCATGGAGCTCAACGATTTCCTTCGCAATGGCTAAACCGAGACCCGTTCCTTTCATTTTAATCTGAGTGGCGGTCTTGGTCTGCGTAAATTTTTCAAAAATTTTAGCCTGATCTTCTTTCGCAATACCGGGGCCTGTATCCTGAATCGCAAACCGGACCATCACAGGCGCTTGCGGATTATTACGTTTAACAATTTCGGCCTTCATCGTAATCGTTCCACCCTCGGGCGTAAACTTCATTGAATTTCCGACAAGATTGGTAATCACCTGATTCAATTTATCATGATCTGCTTCGATGGATAGCCCTTCATGGGGTGAAAAAACCGTAATAGTAATCCCTTTCGATTTTGCCCACGGATCGAACGTATCGCGAATATGGGTTAGCAAATCCATCACCGGAAATGTTGAAAGGCTCAATTTCATTTCACCGGCCTCAAGTTTCGCAAAGTCAAGGAGATCATTAATCAGGCGTGTCAACCGTAAAATATTCCGCTCTGCAAGCGTCAACACACGTTCTTGTTCACTATTGATCTCTCCTACGATTTTTTCAAGCAAAAGCCCGACCGATTCTTTAATGCAATGAAGTGGCGTCCTCAATTCGTGAGATACATTCGCAACAAATTGATCTTTCAATGCGGCAATTTCTTTCTGTTTCGTCACATCCGTCAACACCGAAACCATACCGATGGTTTCGCCGTTTTCATTCTGCAGCACCGCTCGACTTGACCGAAGCACTCGCTTCGTTTCATCAGTTCCTCCCGCTACCGCAATTTCCACTTCTCCTTGTTCATTGTCTTTATTATTCAAAAACGAAACCACACGCTCTTCGCTTTGATCTTGTAATAGATTGGCCTCTTTTCCCGCACCCTGTTTCATGCCCAGTAACCGCTCGGCAGCGGGATTCATCATCAGCGGCTCACCCTTTGCATTCATCACCACCACCCCATCCGCCAGCGACTTCACAATGGCTTCGGTCTGCTTCTTTTCCCGCGCTAATTTCTTTACATTCCGGTTGGCCGTTTCATAGCGCTGAGTCACCTGCTGAACCGCTCTTTCTTTTTCGACAACCACTTTTTCGTATTTTGCCGTAACTTCCTTCCGGACAACATCTGCTTTTGCAGCAATCTCTTCTTCGAGCAAAGACGAGATTTCTTGCGCGGCTTGTACTTGTTTATGGAGCGGAACGGAAAGGTCTTTAATGACATGCGCAACACGTGCGGTGATTTCTTTATCGGACACTTCTGCTTCGTACTGCTTTTCGAGGCCGGTTCTGAGATTCCGCTCTCCTAGCACCTTGAAACGTTTCATAAATAAATACAATACAAAACCGCAAGCGCCTGCGACAAGAAGAATAATGATAAAAGTAATCATATGCGTCGTTGAATTAAGCGTTCAATCAAGTTGGTTTTATTAAATTTATGTGTGCTTATTCTATCCGATACCGAACCATTTACACAACACTATATTTGAAAAATACCTTTTATATTTTCGCCGGTTTTGTCTATATGATTGATGTTTTTTCGATATGTCCGAAAAAAAACTAAACGGCATAACAGAGAAAAAGAAGAATCGAGAAAAACTCTCTCTCTCGGCGGGAGTTATCCCGGGCGACCCAAAAGATAGCCTTGCCCGTATCTAACGTCCATTTTTTTAAGAACTTTTAGATCTTCAGGCCGTTCGATCCCCTCAGCAACGACCTCTGCTTCAAGCACTTTGCCAATATCCAATATCCGTTTTAATTGCTTTGCCTGGATGATATTATCGGCAATTCCATTGATACAGTTCTTATCAATTTTAATGATATTTGGTTCCAACATCACGAGACTCTCAAGACAAGTTCGCCCGAAACCGACATCATCAATCGCAATGAGAATGCCCTCTCTTCTTAAAGCATCCACCGCCTGCAAAAGATAAGAAGGGCTTCCAATGATTTGCTGCTCACTGATCTCAATGCAATAGGTATTCCCGTTCATATCTTTAGGAAATGCAGACAGCAAATGCTCAACCGGAATATCAATCATGGTTGACGGAAAAAGATTCAAATGCCGATGCAAATCGGCCGGCAATGAATGTGATGCTTCAATACAGACTTTAAGACAGCGGTGATCCACAAGCGTCAAAATATTGGCTTCCAGACACGCCCGGAAAAATACCTCCGGATTTTCAAAACCCGGAATCGTCGTCCGGCTCAAGAATTCATAACCAATCAGTTTATCATTCGATAAATCAAAAATCGGTTGTTTGACCGCCCTGAAATGGCGCCCATTCTTAAGCACATCATAAATATCACTAAAACCGGAAGAAGTGCCTGGATTCCCTTCATGATCACCGTGATGGGCTGTTACTTTATTTTTCCCGGTTTTTTTGCTGGCAGACAAAATCGACCGGGCGTGCTCAAGCAATTCATCCACCGATGGCGCCTCCGGATTCGCCGTCACCACTCCAATACTCGCCGTCACTTTCAATTCTCTACCGGAAGTTAATTCAATCGGGGCGTCTGAAATCAGCAAACGCAACCGTTCAGCAATCATCGTTCCTTCTTCCTGACTTGTCTTCGGTAAAAGAATAAGAAAATCATCCCCGCCAATCCGCGAAATATAATCGGTTGAGCGAAGACACGCTTTAATCTTTCGCACCGTTTCCTTGAGCACCACATCGCCAACAACATGCCCCAATGTTTCATTGATTTTTCTGAAATCATCTAAATTCACGACAATTGCGAGCAATTTCGTCAGATCGCGAAGCGCCCATTGAATTTCACGGGAAAGCGCAATTTGAATTCCACGGCGGTTTAAAGCACCCGTTAATGTATCAATTAAGCTTAAACTTTTAAGGCGTTCATTCGTTGACCGGAGCTCATTGGTGACGCTTTCCAACTTTTTATTTAAACGGCAGCGTTCGATTGCATACAATATTGTCCGAACTAACAGTTTCCGGTCAAACTGCCCTTTGACCAAATAGTCCTGTGCACCGTTTCGAACAGCTTCAAGCGCAATGGTGTCATCATCCATCCCACTCAAAATGACAATTGGAATTTCGGGAGCATAGCTGTGTATTTTAATAAATGTTTTAAGGCCTTTACTGTCTGGAAGAGATAAATCCAACAAAAGGACATCAACTTTTTCGCTCGATAAAGCATCCATACCGTCTTGCAACCGGGGATAACTATCAATTCGGAAGGAAGGATTCGCCGATTGAGCGAGAATATGTTTTAAATAATCCACATCCCGCAGATTATCATCAATGGTGGCGAGCTTGATGACTGTATCTCCGCCGCGATGCTTCAAATCTTCTTCATAAAGATTCGCCAATTTTTTATCCCAAGTTGATCGGTTAGTTTTTCCGTTTGATAATATTGTTTCCCACTTAAAAGTTAACCTGCCTTTTTAAAATATGCAAGGGATTAAGATAATTTATTGAAGAAAGTTCCATCTTTCTAAAGCAGCTTACGAAGTTCATCCGGTACAGGAATCGTCCACGCGCCTATATATTTTGTTGACTATCACCCCTCCCCCTAACCCTCTCCCCCGGGGAGAGGGCAGGGGTGAGGGGAATTTGTTAATCACTTCAAAATAAATAATTACTGACCATTCGATTGATCTTCAATGCTTCAGCGGAAATTCGAGGGTAAAGGTTGAACCATATCCAATGAAGCTGGAAAGACTAATCATACCGCGATTTTTACGAACAAGTGTTTTTGCCAAGAACAACCCCATGCCATTTCCTTCATTCATCGGTTTAGTGGTATAAAAAGGCTGAAAAACATACTTTAAATGCTCGTTTGGGATTCCATTCCCGGTATCCGAAATCGATATGAAAGCCGCCTGCTCGGAATATCGCGATAAACCCACATGAGCCCGAACAATGATTTTCCCGCCCTCGGAAACCGCCTGTGCCGCATTTTTTGCCACATGATATAAAATTTCTTCCAAATCGCGCCCGTGACATTCGATGGCCGGGAACGGATCCGGAATATGATTGATCACATCAATTCGGCCCATATCTACTTCGCCGCCGACCAACGCAACCGTTTTATTCCATATGCCCATTAAATTAAAATACGCCGTTTCGGGCTCTCCGATCCCGCCATGCATGCCATCCGGCTTGCCTTTCATTTCAAACCGTTTTGTGATTTTCAGCGCTTCCTCGGCAAGCAAATACGTTTTCTTGACAATTTGTTCCGCCCGGTCCGATCGCTCCTTCAAATTCTGAAAACGATTTTCTTCAATCTGTTCAAGATAAGATTCGCTTTTGCCTTTAATCGCATATAGCAGGCTCACAATATTATGCTCAAATGGATTCATAATCGATACTCTCCTATATCATTAAAACTAAACCGAGCCGTGGGTTTTCCCATTCCAATTAAATGATAATCCGAACGATTGATAAATCCGGACCACCATTACCAATGCTTTGCGGCTCCGTCCAACCGAAATCCGCACCGGATAAACTTTAAAGAATGCTTTGAGCCAGCGAATCGCGTTGCGGCACATCCGCCGCCGCTCCCCTTCAATTAAATAATGATGTTCAAGATCATAAAAAAACGCAATTTGCCCGGCGATGCCGCTCTGCTTCCGTCGCAAGTGCGGATATTGGCTCATCATTAAAATAATCATCATCTTATTGTTAAACCAGCCTTTAAACAGCGCCAACGCTTCTAATTCACCGATTGGATTCACAATAACACTTGCCATCTTCAGCCACCTCCTTGGTTCGAGTGTCTTTCTCTTCATCTTTCAAGCACCGCTATAGGCTCCTTCTATTAATTCATCTACCTGATAAAATATCATGCGTCAAGAAAACGGAAACCGTTTATTTTGGCTAACCACCTGTCAAATTTGACTAAATGAATTACGTCAGGTATTCTTATAATTGAGGGAAAATGAACAAATATTTAGTTAAAATAAATCCGGAAAAAGGCGCAAAGTAGCACAATTTATCGACAGGAATAAATCAATATGTACGATGAACTTTCAAACGATTTAAGCGAACAATTTAAGGACGCTCCACGGCAAAAAGTTGCGCGATGGGACTTGGCGATCCGGACATTATTAAAAGAAATATCAGACACCGAAAAACCATTGGCTATCAGTTGGCTATCCGAACGATGCGACCTCAGTAAATCTTATTTGCTGAATGTCATTTCAGGAAAGATCAAGGATCCTCCGTCCGAAAAACTCATCAAAATCGCCGAAGCATTCGGCATTTCATTCCCGGAATTTTCACTGCGAGCTATGGGTGAAAATCCGACGTCTTTTTTTAAAACCGGATTTGGACAGCGCGGCTACATTGAATATAGTCAGCACGGATTTTCATTCCAATCCCTCAGCCCTCCCGGTACAAGCCGGCGGGATTTTTTCCTCGGCCTGATGACCATCAAACCGTTGCAGGAACTTAAAAAATGGAAATTCAGGGATAATTCGATGATTGCCATCTATGTCGATCAAGGCACGATCGAAATTATGCACGGGGGAAAAATCAGGCGGCTTCAATCCAATGAATCGGCCTATTTTGACGGAAGTATTCCGCACCGATTTAAAAATTTAGACACTTTCGAAGCGAAAATATTCATCGTCACCCGCCCGCCGATACATTGACTTATAGCAATCAAACAGGCTTGGCTAACCCAAACTCCAGACATTTATCGCGGATCAACTGAAGAAGCGGCTCAATTCTGAACGGCTTTCGAATATAGACACATCCTTCAAGCGTCATCTTCTCAACAATCGCAGGCGCCGTCACGGCCGAAACAACAATCGATACCCGGGGCTTGTGGCCGTTTCCCTTCTTAATCACTTGATACATTTCGTCGCCTTTTAAATATGGCATTTTGATATCAAAAATCAAAAAATCCGGCTCAAATTCATTCACAAGCCGCACCCCGTCTTCCGCCTTGGTCGTAAATTCCACCGTGTACTCGCTCGGCTGATCATATTGAAAAAAATCACGGAGACATTCGCACTGCTCCTGTTCATCATCGACAATCAATATTTTAGCGCATGGAATATTGGTAGATGCCTTGGCGCGATCAGGCCAATCGACAGCTCCGGCCACGCGCAACACATCTTTAATAAATCCGTCGGGATCAAATGGCTTTTCGATAATTTTATCAACACGCACATGTTTCAGCCTGTCTTTATACGCGTCAAGAAGGCCTGTAATCACCATCACTTTGACGGAAGGCTGTTTCTTCCGGACCAGTTCCATCACTTGAAAACCATCGAGGCGCGGCATGTGAAGATCAATAATCAGCAAATCAAACAAATAATTCTGTGCCATATCCACCGCGCCTTCGGGCTCCGTCGCGCTCAAAACCAAATAATGAAGATCTTTTTTGAGCAGATCCGAGACCGACTCCACGATTTCCTTCTCATCATCAACGACAAGGGCAATCTTCTGGTTAACCATGGTGTCCTCTCTCTTTAGATTCCAACAATTTTCGAATGGCCTGCAGAATTTCAGAAGGCGTAAACGGTTTCTCAATATACGCGTCCACTCCAATGTCTTTAATTTCTTGTTCGATCACATCCTCGACATAACCCGTAATCACCGCAACTTTAATCTCCGGAAATGACTCCCTGATTCCACTCAACACTTCTACCCCGTCCATCCCCGCTTGAAGTTTCACATCCAAAATGACAACGTCGGGCCGATACTGCCTGATCAGACTTATTCCGTCGGGACCGTTCAAAGCAGTATGGACCGACAAATCATTTTCTCCCCGGAGAATATCCTCCATGATTTCGCAAATATCTTTTTCATCATCAATAATGACAATGGTATTCATCACGCACCTAAATCCCCGCTTTTCTATTTATCAAATACATCGGCAATCGTGAGTAAAGGTAAACTGCCAGCCATCCGATTCATTCCACTTTAGAACGCTAAACAGATACCTAATTTTACTTTTTTGCCGGATTAAAAATAGGAAGTCGGATCGTAAAAGTCGTCCCCACGCTCATTTCACTACGGACGGCAATCGAGCCTTGATGGACACGCTCGATATTATCTTTGCAATAAAAAAGCCCGATCCCCGTCCCTTTTTCGCCCTTTGTCGTAAATCCATGATCAAATACCTTGCTTAAATTTTCTTCCGGAATTCCGAAGCCGCTATCCTGAAATTCAATCATCACCATAGCCGGATATTTGGAATCAATCATTCCTCTGATCGTAATATCTTTATTCACGGACTTTTCCATCGCGTGTAATGAATTAATCATTAAATTGACAAATACACCCTGCAAATCCTGCGTGATTCCTTCGACAAATGGAAACTCGCCGGGAATATCAACCGTCAATTTGGGAATCACGAGCGTTTCTGAGTAGGTCTGGAATCTGACTTCTTCCCATGCCGCAGCAATCACGAGCTTGAGCTGGACCGCCTGTTTGTTATCCGTCCGGGCTCTCACTAAATCGATAAGCGTTCCGACAACTCCTTTGATCCGATCCAATCCACCTTGAGTTTTATCAAACCTTTTTTTGAATTCCTTTAGCATTTCCGAAAATTTTTCTTGCTGATCGCGTTCAATCTTAGGGGCAACTTCTTCATACAGTTTGAATCCATCCGCAAGCGCACGCTGGCAAAAAACCACATGAGTCATAAGCGGCGTCAGCGGATTCCGGATTTCATGCCCGACCGCAGCGCTCAATCCCGAGAGAAGCGCCCGCTTCTTCGTTTCCACAAGCTCGCCCTGCATTTGTTTAATCCTGAGGTTGGTCAAATCCGCTTCTTCCAGCGCACGAATGAGCTGGGACTGGGCATTCTCCAACTCGCTATTCATCTGCTCAAGCTCTCTTTGCTTTTGAATCGCCTCGTCATAAAGCCGTGCATTTTCAAACGCAATCGAAGACTCCTGCGCAAGCGTAGAAAATACATCCAAATCTTCATCCGTATACGGCTCATCCGACTTCTGCGACCCGAGAAATAAAATCCCGCGCAAATGGGAAACCCCTTTTCCTGCTTTCGCGTGGACTTGCTCGCTCATCTCGCTTTGCTGGCGAAGCGGGCTATTTTGCCGGTGAGCTTCGCCCCCGAAACATGGAACCGCCGCTTCCGCTTTGAGCTTTACAAATAAATCATGAATTTCATTTAGTTCCTCCTGAAATTGCGTAAAGAGTTCTTTTTCACGCATTTCATTGAGATGGGTCTTCTCGATCGGTCCTCGTTTTTGATAAAGGTAAACAATCAATGGATGCGTAAATGGAATTTTGATCCCTTTTCCGCTACCCGCCTGAGAAAAACCAAGGCCGCAAAGTTCACGTATGGCCGGGCGGCTTGCTTCGAGCACCAATCCTGATGGATCTCGCCGTGTGTAAACAAAAATGCTGGCATTTTTGATTCTCGCTTTCTTGATCATAAACGAGACAATCCGCATCGTCTGCCGCTTGAGACTATCCACATGAGCTAAATACTCGCTCGCCTCTTTGAGCAGTTGCCGGTAATCCACCTTCTTCTGAAAAAGATATTTGTCGGTGAGATTCACGAGCCATTTCCGAACCGGATCAAACAGCAGCATGGCAACAACGATACTGAGCACGCGGACACTCATATCCCCCATATGCAAATATTTTCCGATAAAACTCTGCGTCAACGCTGTCACCCCAACCACCACACTCAACAACACGCCAAAGAGTCCCGTAAACACAAGCGTCCGCTTGATAATGATTTCGATATCTAGAAATCGGTAACGCAGGATGATATACGCCATTGATAGCCCATAAGCCAAAACGGCATAGTTTGCATATTGGGTAACAAGAGGAATTTCGACTCCATATACCACCATGAAGTTAGTTCCTCCCCCAATATATCCAAGTAAGCTTGAATAAAACAGCCACTTAGCCTGATAGGCAAATGTTGTTCTATCCGCTTTGCTTTTTTGCTTAGCAATAAACAACTGAATCGTTCCGATCGTACTAAGGAGCGAAAAATAACTTACAAACACATGATAAGCCCATCCCGGAATAGTATAAAATGAAAATGCAAACTGAGGTTTAACGTCATAAACAAAATATGTAGTAAAATTCGTGAATAGAAAAAAGATTGAACAAAGATAGAAAAATCTGATGAACCATTTATTCTTAACCTGCAAACGTAGAAATATTTGAACAAAATGGAAAAAAGTAGTCGGAATAAAAATCGCCCCAACCAAACAAATCTGATCCCAAAAATATGCGATTGAGTGTTTGTTACTAGTAATCATCAAAATGGTAAATAAGCTCCACCATGCAATCGCGAATGAATATATAGAGAATATTCTATTGAGTGAATTTTGAGGATTCTTAGCAAAAACAAAAATTGCTAAAAAAAACAAAACGGAACCGAGGGAAATATAAGCAACTACGTAATTCAATAGTTCAGAAGAATTAATAGCGTAAAGAGACAGATTTTCCATAGTTCAAATAGTAACTATTTACTCGTTTTGAATAAAACCTCTTCGAAAGAAGGCTTCCTTCACATCTTCATGCGAAATAAAATCTTCGCTTGATTTCAAATCACCAGCTAACACCCCATTCTCTCGACTAAAATTTAACATGTTTAAGAAATTTTGAATATCCACATCACCTAAAGTAGGTTTCAAATTTTCACCATTAGAGAGAGCTAACATAAACGCTTCGCCTAAACAACCAAATACGTTGTTATCGAGGCCAAAACCGTAATCATAATTAATTATTGCATCTTTGATCTTCAGAAGTCCACCTTCTAAAACAAGCCGTTCATTCTTGGGATCTCTGGGTAATGCCTCAGGACGGGCATCATCAATTGCAATGAAACCGTCAGGCATATCATTTACCCGAAGTATTTTTCGATATGCCGAAGTTGTACAAACTCCGATATGGCACTTCTTTAGAATATTTCTTAGCGGCACCATATCTCGGGGATCATTTAATAGTGTTTCGACTCTTGTCCTTAAATCTCCAGCCAATTTTAATTCATTTTTAATTTTTCCTAAATTATTTTTATTAATATCAATTAGGAATAATTCTCCGACTTTATTTTTTAATGCTCTAGCTACATTAGTTCCCATCTTACCGACACCAATAATTGCAATACTTAACTCTTTCATATTAATGCCACCGATTTGTGCCAATTTTTCGATTGTTAGATAAATTGACGTTAACGTTCCACAATGCCCATTGGTGATCTTGAGCCCAAGCTTTTCTGCACATTTCTCCAATGCTGCGCCCCGGCGAGAAATCATAGGAAGCCAGCCCCCCAGACCAACAACAGCACCTTCTCTGGTGATTTTCGAGACTAATTTCAACGATTTTTCCATAACACTTATTGTGTATTTTCGCTCTTCAGACATTAGCTCGGGAAGCGTAATTTGCGCGACAACAAAACCATCGGCTCCTTGCTTTGTGCGAACACTATTCAGCACGAATGGTGGCATTCGAGATAAAAACTTATATGCCGTTTTTTTCCTCAATATAAATTTCAAAGGATTTAAAAATGGAGATGAAATATAAACATCTTGATAGAAGCGAGGATGAACTAAAAATGCAAATTTTGCATCAACACCATATAACAATCGAATCAATATTTTCGGCAGTCGTTTAATTGGCAGAGCCAAAACTATCGCATCACGCAAATAGCACGCAAGCGAAATAAAAAAGTTGCGATTCCATCTACTCCGATATATTTGAGTCATATTTTTGCTTGTACTATTTTCGAAAATACTCGCTGACCGATTTCAATTAGCTCCTCTCGATTCAAACGCTTAAATTTTCGTTCACCACGCCGTTTAAAAAATACATCCTTAAAATCATCGTTTTTAGGCGATATATAATTTTTTTTGCCTATCCAAACATCGCACGTTCTTTTCATCTGCCCAAACAAATTCTTGCTGTTTCGCCAATGCAAAACTATCGGAATAATTGGTACGTTTGCCGTCATCGCAATCCGGACAACGATTATTGGATCAATTATAATATGACTCGCAAAGCGCTGAGTTGCCTCCGGCGAAATAATAATCGCTCGGTTGAAATCTCTGAGGGTTGCAATAATACTTCTGAGCATATGAAACATAGATTTGCCATCGTAGTAAAGCACTTGATTAACTGCTGTGAAAAAATTAAAAGCCTTATCCTTCGTCAAATCTCTTGGCACAATAACGGTTAAGTTTTTATCTTGAAATAACTTAGAAATAATCAAAAGGTCTCTCGCGCATGTAAATGAAGTCAATATAATGGCGGGCGTTGAACCTAACGAAGATGATGAGATTTCAGATTTAATTTCACGAATGTAATTCCCAACGCAAGAAAGAATATGCCGTTTCCAAAACTGATGGAAGGATTTTCTTAAAAGCCTTAACCGTAAATATAAACCTGCATGGATTGTCTTATATTTATTTAAAATCGTCATGAAATATGGGCTTTAATACTTGCTAATAATTCATCAAGGTCAAATGGTTTCAATATATAATCTTTTGCGCCAAGCTTAATCGCATCAATTGGGACATCTTCACTTGCGTAGCCCGTAACAAAAATAACCGGAATCTTCGATAACTCATGTTCCGTATTGGTCCTTAGCTTTTTAAGAAAAGATATGCCATCCTCCTGAGGCATTCGGACATCGCAGATAATGAGATTAGGAACTTTTTCTTCTATTTTGAGTTGCGCTTCTTGAGCGCTTTTAGCGATTTGTAAATCAAACTGCTCTCGCCGAAGCAGGTTTTGAATAGTTTTCAGAACAAGCAGATCATCATCAATAATAAGAATTGTTTTGTTCATGGTAGTTCCTTGTTTAGATCGTTTTTTTATAAAAGCTCATTGTTTTTTTGTCTTTCATCTACATCTACAGCACTATGGGTATCTCTTACATTTCAATAACTGCTGCTTCGGACAATGCCCCTTAAACGGTACCTGTTACAAAAGTATATTAATCCCGTTTTTGATAAAGGTAAACAATTAGTCTTAAGTCTTAGGATAGTCTTAGGAGGCGTTACTGGCAGTGCCACGCTAAAAATGATTTTCTACCAATAGATGATCAACCATATATATAAATATATAATAATAGACACAGGTTTTATGTCTGGCTGGGTGAATTGGACTGAGCAGAAGCTTTCATCTGGTTTTTAAATTCCTGATTCTCTGTTTTCTGAGTATTCCGGTAATCCTTATTTTCAGAACGTTGCTTGGCAAGGGATGCTTGCAACGCCGCTCGTTTCTGTTCAGACGGCATGTTTTTATCCGTCATAATCTTCTGGATTTCAATCATATTTTGCTGATGCTGCTGGTCGCGGTAAGCCTGGTTTTCCTGATGCTGTACATCCATCTGGCTCGCGATCGCGTTTTTCTGGTCTTCCGTCAGCTTTGGATTATTTGCCAATTTTTGAGTGACAAATTCTTTTTTTTCTTGTTGCATTTTGTCGCGGAAATTTTTGTTTTCATTATATTGTATTTCGCGATGCTGCGTCGCAGCTGCTTTTTTTACCTCGGGCTCCATTCCCTTTAAGGTCGTCCGGAATTCTTTATTCTCGGTTTTCTGCTGCATTTTATGCTGCTCGACTTTTGCTTTCTGCCCTTGCTTAAAGGCTTTTCCTCCGCCTGTTTTTTGTGCCCAAACAGAGCCGGAAAAAAACGCCATTGATAATACCATCAACAAGATTAAATATTTCTTCATCTTCATTCTCCTCGATTGATTAAAGGTAGTTTCACAAGTCCACATAAGTGTCATTCCCGCATGTTTTTAGCGGGAATCCACAGCTAATGGATCCCCGCTTTCGCGGGGATGACAGACCTTATGAAACCGTTTTAGTTTTTATGTTGTTGAACTCTGCGCTGAGGTTGAAGACGGTTCTTCCCGATAAATCGGAAGCGTAATCACAAATGTCGTGCCTTCATTCACTTTCGCCCGGACCCGGATTTCACCGCCGTGAAGTTCCACGATATAACGGCACATATACAGTCCGATTCCGGAACCCTTTCCACTCGGCTTTGTGGTAAACCCGTAACTAAACGCTTTTTTCATCACTTCATCCGTCATCCCGCAACCGTTATCCGAAAACTCAATCACAATAAAATTAGAATCGTTCGGATCCGGATGCGCCGTGACCGTAATTTTTCTGTCTTTCCGGCCCGCCATCGCGTGATAGGCATTGATAAATAAATTAAGAAAAACTTCCTGCAAGCGCTCCAAGTCCCCTTTAATCAGCGGAATATTTCCGGGAATATTGAATTCAACTTCCGTTCCCGACAAATTCTCAAGATAGGTTTGGAATTGAACCAGCGGCAGCGTTTCCTCCAATATCAATTTCAGGGAAAGCGGCTCATATTTCCCGTGCTGCGACCGCTTGAGAAGCCCGGTGAGCGTATTCACCACTGCTTTGATGCGGCTAATATTTTGTTCCATCTTTTGAAATACGTCTAAAATATCACCCACTTTCAAATCCGGGTCTCTCCGGTATTTCAAAATAGCCCGGCTGACATTCATCGAAAGAATCGTCAGCGGGTTATTCACCTCATGCCCCACAGAAGACGCTAATCGCCCAAGTGTCGCCATCTTTTGTTCATGGATCAAATGCACCTGCGTATCGCGGAGCTGTTTATTCGCAATTTCAGTTTCATCGAGTGCTTTAATTAAACGGCTCTGAGCTTCCTGAAGTTGACGGTTGATGGCTTCAAGCTCCTCCGCTTTTTGCACGGCCTCATCATAGAGCCGTGCATTTTCAATCGCAATCGCCGATTCTTCCGCAAGCGTAAAAAGCACATTCAAATCATCGTCGCTGAAATCGTCTCCCGATTTTTTATTCCCTAAAAACAAAATACTTTTCAGTTCCCGGCCCAGGAAACTCGGAATAAAACAGGCTGCTTCGAGTTCATTCATCCGGTTTTTAATCGCCAAATGCTTATCAATTTGTTCCGCGACAAGATTTTTGTCTTTCACCTGTTTCCATCCGGAAATCCTTTTATTGATCTCCCCCACGCTGACAGGCGCATGTTTGCTATTCGCATAATCAATCAAAATATCGTCGGCAGCAAGTACATGGCAAGGTTTGGCGTTATGATTGACTTGAAACCCGCGCATACTGACGGCCCGGAATCTTTCTGTTCTTTCGTCCTTGACCATCATCACGGCCGTTTTGACGCGAACTCGCATCGTCATAAAATGAACGACGAGATTAGCCAAATGGCGTAAGCTCTTGATCTGGGAAATTCCGGCGGATGCATCGCGAAGAAGTTTTTGATAACCATATTTTTTCTGGAACAAGAAACGATCCGTCAAATTGACGAGGAATCGCCTGATTGGGCCATACGCAAAAACAATCAAAAGGACGCTTAACACAATTCCCGCAAACCGCGCACGGCTTTCCTCATGCCCAAAATATTGCTGCGCCCAAAAAGAAATCCCGACAAAGACTCCAAAAATAATCGAAAACAAGGCCGCAAAAATAAATGTTTTTCTAACCATTGCTTCGATCGACACGGATTTACGATTCATCATCATAGTTCCCGGCTCCCGATAGTATTAGTTTAGCGCTTTGAAGTGATTAACAAATTGCCCTCACCCCTGCCCCCTCCCTGAGGGAGAGGGTTAGGGTGAGGGGCAATAGCCAACTTCAGAACGCTAAACAGGTATTCCCGGTATCTCGCACCCCGGGACCCCGCACGATTGGGAAATATCCCTGAGTTAAAGTTAAAACGTTACCGTAAAGGTCGTTCCACTGCCTACTTGCGACGACACCTCAATAAGACCATTGTACTTTTTCACAATCCCATATGCAACGGCTAAACCAAGCCCCGTTCCCTTACCGACATCTTTTGTTGTAAAAAACGGATCGAAAATTTTCGTCAGATTTTCTTTGGGAATCCCCACGCCGTTATCCCGAACGGAAAATCCGGCTTTATTCTTTTGGACCCATGACTTCACTTCGATTTTGGGCGGCCGATCCATTTTTAAAACCGCATCTTTCGCATTAATCATTAAATTCGTAATCACTTGCTCAAGCTCATTTCGATTCCCTGCTATATATGGCAATTCCTTGGATAGCTCAAGAATCAGCTCTATGTTTTCCTGTTTAAGCTGATACTCTAAAAAAGCCATCGAGTTGGCAATCACTTCATTAAGATCCACTCTTGCCATCTGCTCGGGCCCGGTTGACTTGCGTGCATATTTCATAATTTTCTGCACAATTTCCCGGCAACGTTTCGCACCCTCTTCAATTAAGTCGAGCGAATCAAAATCATCTTGGCGCGCGTCCATCTTAAGAATCTGCACATTCGTCAAAATTGCAGTCAGAGGATTATTAATCTCATGCGCCACGCCGCCCGCAAGCGTTCCGATCGTCGCAAGTTTTTCCGCCTGGATCAATTGTTCCTGGGTTTCCCGGAGTTCTTTGGTCCGTTGCTCGACTTTTTCTTCAAGTTCCTCATTCCATTTCCGGAGATTTTCCTGCATTTCGATTAAGCGCAGGGAATTGGAAAGTGCTATCACGAAAGGCGAACGGATCTGGAAAAGAAAATGCATTTCATCGGCTGAATATTTTTTAAGGCTTTCTTTCCTTCCCAACGTAACAAATCCGAGTAATTTCTCCTCAATGGCAAGCGGAATCGCCAAAACCGCCTGAACCCCGGCAAGAAAAGAGCTGATGATTTCTTTTTGTTCTTTGAGATCGGGATCGCTTAACATCAAATCTGTAATCATCATGTCTTTTTGCGTCGACAGCAATTTGACGAAAGAATGTGAAACCGCGACTGATTCTGGTTTTCTGATTCCGGTTGTCCGCACGGGGATATATTGGTCGGCTCTTTCATCCTTCAAAAATACCACTATTTGCCTCGAATAAACGCTTCGTTGAATGGTTTCAACAAATCGCGAAAGTAAATCTTCCAGACTTTTCAGGTGCACCAATTCCCCCGAAAAAAAACCAAACACCGTCCTCAAATTCGCGTGCCGCCTTCTAAACAGATGATTCAAGCGCGGCTCAATCGCGCGGTAATAGAAATAAAACACAAGCACAAGTCCCATTAAATAACTTGTTACAGCCGCCGGTGACAAACCCCCCATCCATTCCCGGATCCAATAAGCGAATAAAGCAAAAGGAGATATTGCTACGATCGTGGTCATAAACCATGCAATCGTGCGGTGGATCACCGTTTCGATATTAAACAATTTATACCGGATCACTGTGTAGCCCAGCATACTAAAGGCAGTCACAAGAAGAAATCCACCAGCCGGGTAAACGGGTAAGCCGAAACAAGGAAGAAAATCGGAGCAGCCCAGATTGGCGACAATGAAAGATCCCATCAAGAAACGGATTTGCTGCCGGATAACTTCGTTTTGTTCCGCCCGCAATCCCCGGACCAGCGTGCCGTAGAAAAGAAGTAAATGCGCAGTAAAAAAACTCAAATAAAGAGTACCGCCCGGAATGCTTAAACGCGAATGATACCCAAAAAAATGCTTCGTTAAACTGTAGACGATCCAATTCGTTTTGATAATAAGAACCGTAAACACAAGCCCCAGACTGAATCCGAGAATAATATAACCCTTGTTTTTCCTGACCTGATTCAGCCAGACAGCGACATACCAGCATAAACTCGGCATAATAAAACTGACGCCTGAATATACGATATAAATTCCAAACATGGCGCCGTTTTCATTTCCGGCGGAATACGTAATGAATGTTCCCCCAAGCCAAAGAAAAAAACTGACACAAACTGTCAAAAAGCTGAACCGCAGAAGAAAAGACCCGCCGCGGGAAAAAATATAACTACCGAAAAACAAAATAAAAATGGCCGCGCCCAGAAACGGAAGGCTGTAAGGATTGAAATAAAATTGAGCGGATTGAATCGTTTGGGAAATACTCTCAAGCCATGGTTCTGCCCAAGGGATATTCATGATCACTTATCGGATTTTCTTTTCATAGACACAATAACTTCGATAATCGTCGCTATAAAATTTGGTGGCCACGCTCCGGGAAGACATATTTTCGCGAAACACCCAAGAATATTCGCACCGCGTATAACCTTTCTTGATCATAGCGCTATAAGCTGAAGCCACAAGAAGCGGCGCTATTTTTTTCCCGCGCCAGTCAGATTTAACCCCAATTGCGATCAACCGTCCCTCACGGACTTTCTTGGCCAGGTAAAAGAATGAAAACGCATTTAAAAATTCGAAATTCCCATTCAGTTTTTTAAAAATCGGATTGTAGTCCGGAACAGCCAGCGTGAAACCGACCACTTTTCCTTCGTGCTCGGCAAACAAAACTAAATCGTTGTCTAATACTAATTTAAACGGATTTAACATTTCATACATTTCTTCTTCGGACGAAGGCGTATACCCCCAATGGTCTTTGAATGTTTCTGAATAAATCGCCGCAAGCGTATTCGAATCTTCCCGGAAACGTGTCCGGTCAAATTTCCGGATTTTCACCTCGGAACTCTGAGAACGCCTAAGCACATAATTAATTTTCCGTTGAAGCCGATCATCTAAAAGATCCATCGTGTACGCAATGAGCTCTTTAATGGGTTTGTAGCCAAGCCGGCTGAAATACTGGCGGTAATAAGACGGATTATACGGCATCAGGAAAACCGGCATTTCATTAAAAGCATTCATCAGAAGTCCGGCGGGATTCGCAATACTTCCATTAATCGGTGTTTGAATCACCTCCACACCCAGCTTTCTGAGATAAAGTTCCGCCTGCAGAAACAATGCTTGAACGCTGTCAAATTTTTCCGGAAGCGCTTCAAAAAAGCCGAGAAGGCCGATTTCCTTTCCCCAATGTTCTGACAATTTATGATCGTAGAATGCCGCAACCGTTGCCACAATGTTTGATTTTTCCTTTGCTACAAATAACTGATGCTTGCAATGGTCAAAAAAGCATCCTTTGCCCGCAAGAAAATTTTTTGTTTCGGCCACATTCGGCGGCACCCAAAACAGATTGTTTTTGTAGACTTCCCAGCCAAACCGGACAAATTTCTCGATGTCCTGTTCGCTCTCGACATATTCAATTTTAAAGTCCATCGTTTGCTCCTGCTCTGCTTACTTCACCAGCCTGAACCAAGCAAATTTCTCTGCCGATTTTAACACGTCTTCCAGCGAATTTAAAAAATAATACGCATCATCAAAATTTAAAATCAATGGAGGCGCGATCCGCAAAACATCATAATTATTAAGTGTAAAAGCCGTAATAATCCGATATTTTACAAACAGTTGCCGCGCTATCCACAAAGTAAGTCCTCCTTCAAAGATTGACTTTTTCCCTTTAATGCGGGCAATGGTCAAACCGATCATCAATCCTTTTCCGCGAACAGCTTTTAAAACACTGTATTTCTGCTGAAGTTCTCGGAGACGCAACAGCATGAGCTCCCCAATATCCGCTGCATTTTTTGACAAATCCTTTTTAATAATGGTTCGAATCGCGGCGATCCCGCATGCGCAGGCCCGCGTATTATTTCCAAATGTAGTCGAGTGAAGCAACGCTGTCTCAAACTTGCCGTAAGCACGTTTCCAAATTTTGTCTTTTGTCAGCATCGCCGCCAGAGGGATCACTCCACCGCCAAGCGACTTACTCAATGTTAAAATATCCGGCATGATTCCTTCATATTCATAGCAGAAAAACCGTCCCGTCCGCCCCATTCCGGATTGAACTTCATCAAGAATAAGCAAAGAGTCGTATTGATCGCAAAGTTTCCTCACCTCTTTCAAATATCCCGAATCCGGAACAATGACACCTGCTTCGCCCTGCACAGGCTCGACAATAAACGCTGCAACACTTTGTGTTTTAAGAATTTCTTCCAACGCTTGAAGATCATTATATGGAATGCAAACCGTCTCGGGCACCAGCGGCGCGAATGGCAATTTATATTTTTCCCTTCCTGAAATCGAAAGTGCACCCATCGTTTTCCCGTGATAAGCACCTTCAGCCGAAACGATTACTTTTTTCCCAGTTGAAGCGCGCGTAAGCTTCATCGCCGCTTCACAAGCTTCCGCGCCGCTATTACAAAAAAATACGCGCGAAAGTTTATTCTCTGTCAAACGGCTTAGGTGCTGCGCAAGTTTTCCGGCAAACGGATTGAGATAGGATTGAAGAAAATTAGGAAGATGCTCGGTCTGTCGCAGCGCATCGATTAATTCCTCCGGTTCATGGCCTAAATTGAGAGAACCAAATCCGGCAAGAAAATCAAGATAGCGGTTTCCTTCTTCGTCGTAGAGATAGCATCCTGATGCCCGGGAAAATTTTTTATTGAATCCCAGAAAACGCGAAATCAAAACCAGAAACGGGTTGAGATGTGCTGAATATAATTTTGCACTTTCGCTGTAACTCAAAGCGCGGGCTTCTTCAATCCCGCCCAATCCATCAATCAATTTTTCATACTGGTTCATTTTGCCATCTTGACACGACTTGCCTGTTTGATTTTTTCGATATCTTCCGTCGATAACATTCTTTTACCGGAATAAAACGGCGCTAAATGAAAACCATGCTTGTCAGCGATCGCCTTGATTTCATCTACCTTTTCACGCGTAATATTACCTTTTCCGTACGAAAAACTTTCGTACCGTTTTTCAAGATCTAACAAAATTGCTTCCGATAAACAGCCGTATAAAATACGGGATGCAGGAAGGCCGATTTCAAAACCCAAATTAACCTCTTCAGGAATTTCAGCCAGTCCGCCGGAGAATATAAAAACATCGTCACGCTTTCCGGCAGAATATGAAATATTCTTCGGGTACGCCAAATCACAAATAACCGCGCCCGACTTAAACACTTCTTCCGTCAAAATCGACTCTGTCGCACTGGTAGCAGCAATCACAATCTCTGCGTTTCGGCAAGCTTCAAGATTGTCCGTAAAGCCTCTCACATTTTTCAGCCCTAAATGCTTAAATCGCTCCACCTGTAAAGCCACTTTTTCCGGAAATCGCCCCGTCACGATAACTTCTTTAACTTCTTCGGATAAAATCCTTGCGCATGCTCCGCCAATATCACCCGTTCCACCGCCCAATACCGCAACCGTCGCTTCGGAAAGATTGATTTCCATCAACTCGCATGCTTTTCTGACCCCGTCAAGCGCCACGGCAACTGTATACGTATTTCCTGTCGTCAATGGAACGTGAACATGCTTTTTCAGTTCATCACCGAATCGTTCGCCCACGATCGAAGTAAATCCGCCGAGCGCTACGATTCCGATCCGATAGTTTTCTGCCACGTGACACGCCTCCACAACTTTTCGGAACACTAACTCGGGATCAACATTTGCCATTTCCGGTATAAACGTGCTCATAATCACTAACCCGTGAGTTTCGACTCCTGCCGTGGATACAAACTTCTTGATAAGCGTCATCTCATACGATGGCACCATTTCAAGCATTTTACTTAAGAATTCGCGGGACGGAGGGACAAAACCGGGATTTAAAAATTGCAAATAGCGAATCAGATTGTCTAAATTATAAGGATGCCCGATAATCGCAAACCCTCCAATCTTGGACTCCTGGCCTTCTTTAAAATCGGTATATTTTTCCGTAATAATTTTCCGGTTCAACATTTCCAACATCAGATTGAAATTTTTCCTAATTGTTTCAGTCAGCACCGGACCGATCACCTGCGAAATCAGCGGAATTCGAATATCTGCTTCGATATCAAGTTCTACTTGTGTTCCAAGAGGATGAGCCACTAAAGACCAATAGCCGTCAAATTTCGGCAAATCTCCTTCAACCGATTTAAAAGCAATTCTAAAATGATTGAAGTCAAACTCACTTCTTTCTTTCCATGTCAGCAAAATTTGATCAATTTCAACTTTCCATTCAGTAATGGCGTGCTTAGGGCCTCTTTCAATCACCTTACAATGTTTCACATTAGGCATCAAAGAAGCAAATTCGCCTGTTTGCATCAGGTAGAGTAGAACTTTCCATGGCTCTTCGGGTAATATTTTAATGATTCTCAGGGAAATATCGGACATAATAAATCTCTCATTATCAGATAATTTTGAAAAATAAAATACAAACCATTATATGAAGTTTACGGCATTTTTAGGGGTTTTCTAAAATAAAAAGGAGGAAAATAAAAACGGGACAGGCATGAATGGCACTGACTTAAGCGGCTGCAGCATAAATTGTCCTCCATTCGTCCCGCGATATTTTTAACATTGAATAATCTTTTGGCTCTC
>MHFR01000021.1 GCA_001804285.1 Candidatus Danuiimicrobium aquiferis | reverse complement strand
AAAGAGAAAGAAAAAAGGAAGCGAAAAAAGAAAGAGAAAATACGACTACTATTTCTTCTTAACAAAACGTCCACTGAATTGGGGAAGGTCAAGATGAAGAAACCTTTTGATGGAGCGTTTTAATTGTGAGGAGCTTCCAGCTCGAAGCGACGAGCAATTACCAACGAGCACGGAAGATTCTTCTTTGGCGGTTGGCCAAGAATCTTTCGCGCGCAGTGTAGCGTCCACCCAACAAAATGGCGGATCCGCCGAGCTGTTTGGCGGAGAAGCGAAAGGTTTCTTCGTGAACTGCTGGATTCCCGCCTAAGGCTTGCGGGAATGACAGAGGACGTAAAATAAAGATATGAGCAAATTAACGAAAACACAAAAGGAAACGGTTGAGACGGTGGACCGGAGTGTGTGCGTGTCTGCGGGCGCGGGAACGGGGAAGACGCGCGTATTAGTCGAGCGGTTCATTTATCTGATCCGCGAAAAACTGGCGCGGCCGAATGAAATCCTCGCCATCACTTTTACCGAACGTGCTGCGAATGAAATGAAATCGCGTATTGCCACCGCCCTTCGCGAAGAAGGGCTTGAAGAGGCGAGGCGCGAACTTGAGAATGCCTATATCGGAACCATTCACGCCTTTTGCGCGCGAATTCTTCGCGAACATCCGATTGAGGCCGGAATTGATCCGGCATTCCGCGTTCTCGAACAGGAAGAAGCAAGTATCTTAAAAGAAACTGCGCTGGACGTAGTTATCGAATCGCGTTTTGAAGAGCCGGAAAGTTTTAATCTGCTGCATATTTATTCCGAATCAAACATTCGCGACTCTATTCAGGAAGTGGCGGAAAAAATCCGGACGTCCGGCATTTCTTTGGGCGATGTCGCGCTTACCCAATCTTTAGAATTTGAAAAATTACTGAAAGAAAAAACACTTTCCGCGCTTAAGCCCGTTTCTGCCATTAAAGGGAAGGAATCGATTTCGGCGGAAGCTGAAAAAGCGATTCCAACGGAGGTCTCCACTTGGAAAGACCTGGAAAAATTGAAGATGCTTACCAAAAAATTTGATCAGCGGGGCAAGCCCAACGAAACCATTTTGAATGTCCGGAAGCTACTGGAGGATTGGATTGGCCTTGCCGCAGAACGGCTTTGCGGAAAAGTTCGCGAGGCATTCTTAAGTTTGGCGATCCAATTTGAGACGGAATATCAGAAACTCAAACGCGAGCGCGCAAGCCTTGATTTTAACGACCTCGAGCTGGAAGCCGTCCGGCTTTTGAGCGGAAGCGAGCCGAAGAACGAAGCGTGCCGGAATTTATACAAAAACCATTTCAAGTTTGTCATGGTGGATGAATTCCAGGACACGTCGCCCTTGCAGGACCGGCTCATTACGGTGGTGTCAAAGCCGGACAACCTGTTTATCGTTGGTGACTGGAAACAATCGATTTACGGTTTCCGCGGGGCGAAGCCTGCGCTTTTTCTCGAGAAGGAACGGATTTTTTCGGAAGAAAATTCCGGCAAACGGATTTCGCTTGTTGAAAATTTCAGGTCGCGGAAAGAATTGCTTGAGGACATCAATCCGTTTTTTGCCGGCCTCTTTGGCGGCGGCGCAAAACGGCAGTTTGAACCGCTTGTCCCGGCGAGCGAATTTCCGGAAAAGAAAATGGCGTCGATTGAATTCATGCCGGTTGAATACGGGGAAGGCGAATCTGTCGTTGAAGCAAGAATGCGGGAAGCGCGGCTGCTTGCTGAGCACATTCAGGTTCTTGTCGAATCGGGACAGTATCAATATCAGGATTTTGCCATGCTGTTCCGTGTGGCAACGGACATTTTTTATTATGAATATGAACTCCGGAATCTCGGCATTCCGTATTATGTCGTTGCCGGACGCGGGTTCTATCATCAGCCGGAAGTGCGAGACCTGACTTGTTTTCTTGAAGTGCTTGAAAATCCGCATCTCGACATTCCGCTTGCCGCCATTTTGCGGTCGCCTTTGATTCAGGTGACGGACGATACGCTCTTTTGGCTTGCACACGCATCGAAGCGTGTGAATCCGAATATTCCCTTGTACCGGGCGGTGCTTCAGAGCCGGGAGATCAAGGAAATTTCAAAACGGGATCAGGCGAAACTCGAAACGTTCCGGACATTTTTTCTCGATCTTTTGTCGCAGAAAGAAAAATGGCTGGTTTCGGAAACGCTGCAGCTGATTCTCGCCGAGACGCGATACGATCGCTATGTCCTTTCGCTTCCGCAGGGGAAACGGCATTTTGCAAACATCCGGAAATTGATCGAGCTGGCGCGCGAAGTTGAGAATCGTGAGGCCGTTCATTTGGGGGATTTCGTCCGTTATGTGAAGGGCCTCGGGACGCAGGAAGTCCGGGAATCCGAAGCGCAGGTGGAAGCGCTTGAAGGAAATGTGGTGAAGCTGATGACGATTCACAAATCGAAAGGGCTTGAATTTAAAGCGGTTTTCCTTCCTGACTTAAGCCGGAAAGGCGAGAATAAGCGCAATTCATTTCTGGTGGATCCGGATTCCGGGCTGGGGTTTAAAGCCTTTAATGAAGAGACGCGCGAATATGAAGACACGCTGACTTACCGGTGGATCAAAGAAAAAATAAGCCAGGCGGAACGCGAAGAGGCGAAGCGCCTTTTGTATGTCGGCGTGACGCGCGCCAAAGATCATTTGGTCCTGTCCGGGGTTTTGCGTGTGCGGAAAAAAGCGGCGGAAGAAAACAAGGCGAGCGACAAGACCAACTGGTTTGACTGGATTCAGGAGGCATGGGGCGAGAAAACCATTCAAGTTCCACCGGAAAAAAAATCCAGGGGAAAAAAGAAACCGCGCCCTGTTGCTTTAGCGGAAAATTCAAAAATCAGGCAAACGCTGGAAACGGCCAGTCCCCTCAAAGTTGAAGAGCCCGAGCAAGTGTCTCAAATTCTGGAAGCATTGAAGCCGGTTATTCTCGCGCGTTTTGAACGCATTGATTTGCCGGTCAGTGCGTACGCATTGTTCGAACACGATAAGGCCGAATACCGGCGACACTATGAGTTAGGTGCGTTTCCAGCTCTCACCCTTCCCCTCTCCCAGGAGGAGAGGGCAGGGGTGAGGGGGGATGAGGTTGGTTTTGAAAAGATAGAAGAATGGGAGGAAGTGCCAACGGAGGAAAGTACAAATGCAGCGGATTTTGGGACGGTGATTCATAGGATTTTCGAGTATCTGGTGACGTATCCGAAAAAAGCGCGTGAAAACTCACAAACGATTGTTGACCGAAACGTCCGTGGTTTAGATCCGGAAACAGTCGAAGAGACGCGTGCGCTGACTCAAAAGTTTTTAGAATCGAAAACATTTCAAGACATTCAAAATGCCCGCGGCCGGTATGCGGAAATTCCATTTGTGCTCCGTCTTCGTTATGGCGTGATTCAGGGAACACTTGATCTTTTATATCAAACCGAAAAAGGAGATTGGATCATTTTGGATTACAAGACCACCGATATGGAAGGACACGAACAAAGCGAACTCCTCCCCCCTTGTGGGGGAGGACAAAGGCGGGGGGGGGATTCTTCACACCCCCATCCTGGTTTTCCCCCGTCGAGGGGGAAGGAACTTCCCACCCATGCCGAGCGTTACCGTTCTCAAATGCTGCTTTACATGCTTGCTTGTTCCGAACTTCTCAATATAACTGTCTCAAAAGCCCGGCTTTATTTTGTAAGAACGGATCAGATATTTGATTTTGAAGTGGGGGGAAGCGAATTAAAAAGTTTGAGAGTGAAATTTGAGGCCGTACAAAAGGAGATTTTGGCATTGTAGCATTGTAGTAGGGAACAGGCATGCCTGTTCCCTACTACAATGCTACAAGATTTCATTTTCGGGGGACACAATGCTTATTTACAATAAAGTATTGTGTCTCCCGAATAGCGGGCGTTATAATCTGCCATTATTCGATCCTTGGAGAGAATCTTTATTAAAAAGGAGATACGGTCATGGAAAAAGAAATTACCGCATTGCAGAAAATTCTGAATACCGCAATTGAATTCACCGTTAATTACAGTTTTCAGGTGCTGGGGGCCATCGTTGTTCTCGTCCTTGGATGGCTGATTGCAAGATGGGTGTCCGGCCAATGTTTAGCGTTGTTTGAAAGAAAGAAATTGGATATTACTTTGTCCAAATTTCTTGCAAGCGTGATTAGCATTCTTGTTTTAGGGTTTGCTTTTATTATCGCGCTCGGGAAATTTGGGATCACGATTTCGCCCTTTATTGCTGCTTTAGGCGCCCTTGCTTTTGGCGCGAGCTTCGCAATCCAGGGGCCGCTTTCGAATTACGGCGCCGGATTGTCTATTATTTTATCGCGGCCGTTTGTGGTCGGGAATACGATTTCTATTGAGGGGGTTACAGGTCTTGTGAAAGAGGTGAAGCTTGCGTGTACGATTTTAACCGATGAAGACGGGGTTACGATCACGATTCCGAATAATAAAATTGTGGGAAAAGTTCTGCATAATTCAAACGCGTATAAAATTGTTGAGGCGGTCGTCGGCGTTAGTTATTCGGACGATCCTGAAACGGCGATTCAAGTAGTCAAAAAAACGCTTTCACGATTACAGGATGTTGCAACCGATCCGCCGGCGCAGGTTGGGATCCAGGAATTTGGCGATTCATCGATGAATATCGGATATCGCTATTGGGTTCCGACGATTAAATATTTCCAGACAGTCTATGCAGTCAATTTAGCGGTTTATCAAGGGTTGAAGGCTGCGAATATTAGCATTCCATTTCCTCAACAGGATTTGCATATAGTGTCGAATGCGGCTTCCCAAAATATAATTGGAATGACAAAATAAACAGGGGACGATTGATTTAATGGTTTTATCATTAAAACAGAACAGAAAAAGGAGAATAAAATGAAACTTCGAAGTTTAGCTATATTTTTAATTTTAGTTTTGGCTGTGACAGGTTGCGCCAATCAAAAAGCGGATACGAGCAAATCGATTGATCAAGTGAAGGCTGAGGCCGAAAAAATGTCGGTTGGGTCGCTGGAAAATGCAGCAAAAGCTTATGCGAGTGCGATTGCCGCTCAGAAGAAGGAAGTAGAGAAAATTGTAACTCAGATGAAAGGGCTCCCTCCTCAGGAACTTTTCAGCGAAAAAGGAAAAGGCATCCGGCAGGAGATATCCAAAGTTCAATCACAGCTTTCGGAGCTTACCAAGCGTTATAATATTTACCTACAGAAGTTGAAAGAAAAGGGCGGAGATATTACGAAAGTTGCAATTAAGTAATCTGGGCAAAATTTTAGCATTTTTCCCTGGATTCCCGCTTTCGCGGGAATGACAAGAAAAGTGACAGAAGGTATTTTGTCTATTAAAGGTGCATTATATGTCATTCCCGCGAAAGCGGGAATCCAGCACACCCAGCAGGGCCCCCCGGGCTTGCCCGGGGGTGAATGGCGCCCGAAGGGCGAGCCGAGCAGGGAACGAAAAAATTCCCAGCGAGGCCAGATGTTGGAAGGTGCCCCGGGCTTGCCCGGGGGGAAACCACTGGTAAGAATTAACTGAAAAAGCCGCTTAAGTTAGTGCCGTTTGGTTGCGTTTGATTTTTTTAGTAAATTCGGTATCTATATTTCAAGCGATTTTTAATGTTGTAAAAATTCCCGGAGAAAAATGAAAAACAAACGGTTATTATTAAAAACGGTTTTTGCCGGTTTGTCTTTGTGTGTTTTTTGTGGCGTGTTTTCTTGGCAAGTTTTTGCGGTTAAAGATGTTAAGCCTTTACCAAATGAAGGAGCAGTGCCATCCATTTATATTGCATTGCCGAATTATGATTTTGGAAAGCTTCCTGCCGGCCAAATTGTGAATCATGAATTTATGGTTGAAAACCGGGGCAATGCGGATTTGGAGATCAAACGGATTTCAACTTCTTGCGGATGTACTGTAGCGGAAGCCATGCCTCAGGTGATTAAGCCCAATGAGACGGGGAAAATCACTGTTAAATTTGATTCGCGCGGAAAATCCGGGAAGCAGTCAAAGACAATTACGGTCTATTCTAATGATTCAGCTCACTCGAGCGTGGGATGTCTCCTGACGGGAGAATTGGTCTAAAAAAAACCATTTAAAAAATTGCTTCGTTCGTCGAGCCTTCTCAATGGCACAATGGCGCAATTTTCTTGTATATTTAGTTCCGAAATGTTACCCTAATGCCATGGATCATTTAGATTTCAACCTTTTAAGAAGAAAATATAAAGTAAATCTTTCCGAACTTTCACGCTTCACAGGCTTGGGAATAGATGAGATTGCCGCTTTTGAAACCGGAAAGAGATTTCTTCCTCTCGAAACAGTTGAAATGCTCGCAAAAACCATTAAGGAGTTTGACGTCCTCAATTTGGAACGCGTGGTCAATCTTCTTTGGGATATGTTTGAAGAGGCTTAGCCCGGATTTCTCATCATTTTTATCTCTGCTATTCATCAATGAAACCATCCATGATTACTTCTTTAAAAAATCTCCAAGTGATTTTAGTGCGGGCGGAAAATCCCGTGAATATTGGCCAGTCCGCGCGCGCGATGAAAAATTTCGGGCTTTCCAAGTTGCTTTTGGTGAAATGTGCTCCGCATCGTGTCGATCAAGCTTATACGCCGGGCTGGAAGGCGAGAAAAATTTTGGATCAAGCGGTTGTGTATCAAAGACTTGAAGAGGCGATTAATCAGACGACACTTGCGGTTGGGCTTACCTGTCGCAAAGGAGATCGCCGCGGCGAGCCGAGATCATTGATTGAAGTGGTTTCGCAAATTCTGGATACGCTCAAGCACCAAAAAGTAGCGCTTGTCTTCGGGAACGAAAAAAACGGACTTTCAAATCAGGAAATTGCGAAATGTCACGTGATGGCAACCATTCCGGTGGGCAAAGAATATTCGTCGCTCAATCTTTCGCATGCGGTTGCAATTTCCGCATTTTCTGTTTTCAGCCAAACGCGGCAGGCGAAAGAATTCTTAAAGCGGAAAGCCGGGTTTTATCCAAAGGTGGAAGAATTCGAAGCACTCATGGATGACTTTTACCGTGTTCTTGAAATGGCGGGATATCGGAACGGGCCCGGGAAAGTAGATATGTTGGATAAAATTTTATTCAGACTCGAACATTATTTTAAGAAAACCGGACTTGATAAACGTGAACTATGCATGTTTAAGGCCTTGCTTCACCGGATTGAACAAAAGATTAAAAAAGTGAAATAAATAGGGTTCACTGAAAAAAGTTTTTGAGAACAACGATCAAATATTTTCCAGCCATATCGTTTCATTTTCCTATCGTTATTTCTGGTTTCT
>MHFR01000020.1 GCA_001804285.1 Candidatus Danuiimicrobium aquiferis | reverse complement strand
GAAATAACGATAGGAAAATGAAACGATATGGCTGGAAAATATTTGATCGTTGTTCTCAAAAACTTTTTTCAGTGAACCCTAAATACAGTCGTACGTTAAAATAAGGTGTAAACGAGTTGATTGAGGGTGTGCAATGTTGCGTGTTCTATTGGATGCGTGGAGTGACACATTGGAAATGGTTCCATTTCTGTTTGTCATTTACGTATTTGTGGAGCTTGCAGAAGATAAGTTTGAAGCGTGGATAAAGAACTTGATTGTAAGTTCCCGTGCTGTCGGGCCCATATTGGGCGCATTATGCGGTTGCGTTCCTCAATGCGGATTTTCAGTTATTGCGACGGTGCTTTATACTCAGCGTGTGATGAGTCTCGGGACGCTGCTTGCCGTTTATATTTCCACTTCGGATGAAGCCATTCCTGTCATTCTTTCCCAGCCGGGGAAAATAAATTTGGTTGTTCCCATCATATTGATAAAAATGACGATTGCAATTATTGCGGGCTATGTAGTTGATTGGGTAGCTAAAAATTTCGAACATGCACCGTACGCAAAGATAGCTGCCGTTCTCTCTGTTGTGGAAGAAAGCCATTGCTGCGGAAGAGAACATGTGAAAAAAGAACACGGATTTAAGTCTTTCATTTTGTATCCGTTGTGGCATACGGCGGAGATATGTTTTTTTATATTTGTTGTATCGTTTGTGATCAGTTTTGTGATTGCGAAAGTCGGGGCTGACGGCATGGATCATGCGTTCCTAACGCATACCATTTATCAACCGGTCATCTGTGCTTTTGTGGGGATGATTCCGAATTGTGCGGCATCGGTTGCGATTACCCAGTTTTTTCTCAAGGGCGGTATCAGCTTCGGTTCGGTGATTGCCGGCCTTTCGACAAGTGCAGGACTCGGAATGCTTGTTTTGATTAAGGAAAACAAGGATTTTATCGATACAATAAAAGTGATGATATTGTTGTTCGGAATCAGTGCGGTTTCGGGCATTTTGATTGATTTAACGGTTGGCGGTGTATTGCGCTGATAGTTAACAGATAATATTCCGGAAATACAGGACATCAGGTTAAAGGCAGGTTTTATGGCATTGATTGTGATTGAGAATATTATTCCCTCGGTTGATAGCGGGAAATTTCCCGTAAAATGGAGTGAAGGCGAGCTGTTTACGGTTGAAGCGGATATTTTCAAAGAGGGGCATGACATCATCGGTGCTTCGTTAAAATACCGCAGACGATCGGATCCGAATTGGCAAGAAATACCGATGGTTCTAATGGGAAATGATCACTGGCGGGCTTCGTTTACACCTGACCGGAATGATTTATATTTTTATACCGTCGAGGCATGGTTTAATCCGATTACGACATGGGCCCAGTTTGTTGAAAAGAAAGCCACTGCGAATCCAAATGTGAAAAGTGAATTGTCGGAAGGCGATTCCTTGCTTGAAAAAATGGCGAGACAGGCAAATTCCAAAGTGCGCGAAAAGATTGAAAATTTCAGAAAACTGTTAAAGCAGTCTGACGGTGTAAGTGATAAGGTTTTGCGGATCATTCAAGCATCTGATTTCAAGAAAATTGTTTCGGATGTGCTGTTGAAAGAAAGAGTGACTTCCGGTGAAAAGGAGTTTGAACTTTATGTGGATCGTAAACGGGCGCTTTGTGGGGCTTGGTATGAAATGTTCCCACGGTCGCAGGGAAGGAAGAAAAATAAAAGTGGAACATTCCAAGATTGCGTGAAGCGGCTCCCTGAAATTAAAAAGATGGGTTTTGACGTTATTTATTTACCGCCCATTCATCCGGTTGGGACAACGAACCGAAAAGGGCCGAACAATACGCTTGCGCCAAATGAAAATTCGCCCGGATCACCATGGGCGATTGGAAATAAAGAGGGCGGACATAAAGCGATTCACCCGGAACTCGGTACAATGAAGGATTTCGAGCAATTTGTTGAGACTGCGCGAACGCTGAATATGGAAATAGCTCTCGATTTTGCGATTCAATGTTCTCCGGATCACTCCTATGTGAAAGAGCATCCGGAGTGGTTTTACCGGTTGCTGGACGGAACGATCCGCTATGCGGAAAATCCGCCTAAAAAGTATGAAGATATTTATCCGCTCAATTTTTGTGGTGAGCACAGACAGGCTATTTGGGAGGAGATGAAAAGCATTGTTCTGTTTTGGGTTGAGAGAGGTGTCCGGATTTTCCGTGTTGATAATCCCCATACAAAACCTTTTGATTTTTGGCAGTGGCTGATCCGCGGCGTTCAAGAAAAATATCCCGATGTGCTTTTTTTGGCAGAAGCGTTTACACGTCCTAAAATCATGAAATATCTCGCGAAAGCAGGATTTTCGCAGTCGTATACTTATTTTACGTGGCGGAATTCAAAATGGGAATTGCAGGAGTATCTGGAAGAGTTAACGCAGACGGATATGAAATATTATTTCCGCGGGAATTTTTTTGTAAATACGCCCGATATTTTACACGAGATTCTTCAGAAAGGCGGCCGCCCTGCTTTTAAAATGAGACTGGTGCTCGCCGCAACACTTTCGTCAAATTACGGAATTTATAGCGGGTATGAATTATGCGAAAACGCGCCGATTCGCGCCGGATCTGAAGAGTATCTCAATTCCGAAAAATATGAATATAAGGTTTGGGATTGGGATCGGCCCGGACACATCAAAGATTTTATTGCCAGAGTCAATCAGATCAGGAATGAGAATCCGGCATTTTGGCAATATGCGAATTTGCGTTTTATTCATTCTTGTAATGATCAAATTTTATGTTATGGGAAAAATACTGCGGATGGATCTAATCCGATTATCGTCGTTGTTAATTTGGATCCATTTCGTGTGCAGGAAGATTTGATTCACGTTCCGGTTTGGGAGTATGGAATTGAGACGGGGTGGTCTTATCAAGTTGAAGACTTGATTACGGGAGAGAAGTTCTGGTGGAGGGGTGAAAAAAATTATATACGTTTAGATCCTCAAAAAGAACCTGCGCATATCCTTCGAATAGTGAAGTAGTAAAAATAGTTTTCCGTCAAAACAAATTAACCAACTGGACATATCCGTGTTGCGATATTTAACTCAATAAACCGGCGAAACGATTGTAATATCCTCTCATTATTGCAGTTATAAGCGCGGAATATTGTAAACTTTTGGAATGCGTTGAACGTGTTTTGGAAGCTTTGCTAATTGTGAAATTGGTTTGAGTTTTTCGATGGTTTGCATGGTTTTACAATGTTCTTTCTGTTTTTCGAGAGTGTCACCCATCGATTGGATTGATTCTAAGATTTCTTTCGCTGCCGCATAGTCGGGATTAATTTCCAAGGCGCGCCTGGTATGTAAAATCGCCTTTTCGATGTTGCAAGTTTTTAAATAACATTTGCTAAGCGCTACATAAGATTCGGCAAGATTAGGGTTGTTGATAATAGCTTTTTCAAAATTTGTTATCGCTTCGTAGAAATCACCCATTTGTAAATAAGCTATTCCCAGATTATGATAAGCCGTATCGGGATTTACCGCCGTCAGTTTTCTAAAAGTGCCAATAGCATTTTCATAATCTTTCCGAGCTAAATAAATTGATCCTAAAGCCATGCGGGCGTTGGGAAGGTCCGGCGAATTTTCCAAGGCTTCGTTTAAATATTTTTCAGCCTCGTCGTATTCTTTTTCTTTATAGTATGCCAGACCCAAAATATAGCTTGCCTGACTGTTTTTTTTCAGTAATTCGGCAGCCCGCTTAAAAAGGGTAATGCTGTTCTTCCAATATTTTAATTCATGCGATGTGCGTATGGCTAATGCGGCTGTGATCGAAAATATTAGAAAAGTGATTAATAAATTCCGCCATTTCCATTTTGGTCGCATATCCAGTAGGCCATAACATAGGATAATGCTTAGGCCAATATAAGGGAAATAAGTATAGCGACTTGCCATCGATTGAAATCCGACTTGGAGAAGTCCGATAACCGGCAGCAGTGATACTAAAAACAAAAACCAGCCGGTAATAAAATATGGTTTTGCTTTGGAAAGCTTCAGCCCCAAAGCAGTGATACAGATAAGAGGTAGGGCCTTAGCTGAAAAGCTCAAAAACGAGACAGTATTGTTGTAATAGGGGTAAAAGGCGCTAACCTTATTAGGCCAAAAAAATTGTTTGATATATTCAACGTAGCCAAACAAAGCATTGTCAATTCTGGCTTGTAGTGGTAAACGTTCCCAAACTTGGCTGGTTGCGTGCAGGGTCATCAAAGAGGCACAAAACGCGAGAAGGAAAAATGGTAATTTTTCCCGGAGGACCCCCGCGGATGGGATCGTAGATTTGCTTCGCTGGAGCGGCCAAAAGTCGAAGCATAGTAAAATAAATGGAAGTGTGACATACATTTGTTTTGCCATTAAGCTAAATGCGAAAAGTAATAATGCAATCCCGTAAAAGAATGGTTTTTTCCTTTTGACGTATTTGACATAGGCCAATATCGATAAAAGAATGAAAAAGGTGCTTAGGACATCTTTTATTTCAACAACCCAGGCGACAGATTCAATATGCATCGGATGGATCGCGAAGATTGCCGCAATAAAAAAACTTCCCAGGATTGTTTGAGTCATGATTAAAAATAAATAGAACAAGAGGATCGTATTTAATAAGTGAATGAGTGCGTTCGTAACATGGAAAACGAGTGGATTGGGACCGAAGAAATGATACTCCGTCATCAGTGCTATCCATGTTAGAGGATGCCAATTGCTAATGTGGTTCGTCGTGAAAGCCCATTTGATGTTTTCTAAGGTTAATCCGTCTTTAACCATTTCGTTGCTGGTGACATAGTCCCTGTCATCCAAATTGAGGAAATCAAAATGCCGAACCTGTGAAAAAACACCGGCGGTAAGAAGGACTAAAATTAGTGAGGCTAATAGAATATTTAATTTCCGCCGTTCAAGCATGTTTGCTCCAAAACTGAGGGTTTCTTTTTTACCTCTGAATTTCATTGTTTTTTTATCGTAACAACTTTCATGTCTTTATCTTATCGACCGCGGAATTCTAAAGTTTATGCATAAGCTTTATCGTATGTATGCAGATTTTCTCTACTGGCCGCGTAGTAATGCTTTTAAATTTAAAATAACAGGTAAAAATAAATAAAATATGATAAAAAAGGCTTAAATCTGTAACTTTTTATCTTAAAACAACTTAAAGATGTTTAAAAAGGTTAGTTTGCACTATTGAAAGTTATAATCTTATGGGTTATACTTCTTTTAACAGTAAATTATAAATGGTTTTAACAAATTAAGATCATAACCTTATAAGAGGATTGTGAAAAAGTTTTTTCTGAAGAGAAGAAAATGCTTACGAAAGAATTATTTTGTAGGCATTTATTTTCACCAGAAAAGATTTTGCTTTAAAAAGTCGCATACATAGAGGAGTTGATTGAAAAATATGCTGCAATTTAGGAACTCACAATATTATATTTGGCTGAGAGTGGTTGCGATGATTGTGGTCGTTGCATTTATTACCACTCAATCTGATTTGCAGCTTGCGTTTGCATATGTCAATGCGGCCCCCCCACCTTCAAGTTTGTCACCCAACCAAACCACTCAAAAAGATTTGTTTGATGATATTCGTTATTCCGATGATTTCAGACAGCCGAAGCCGGAATTGAACAAGCCGGAAATTGATCTTCAAAGTTTTGAGGCGAAACCGATTGAAAAACCGATTGAGCCTTTCCAGATGTTTAAAGAAGACTCCGGATTGCTTCAGCCCACGCAATGTGCACAGGAAAATTTTATTAAAACTTGTGAATCTGAATCTGCTTATTACAAAGTGGATACGCAAAATAACCGAATCATTGAAATGGCAGATTATACGAATCCGCGGTATCCGGATCAGGTGGAGATAAAAGAGTTTCGTTATGGGGTTGAGAAAAACGGATCGGCTGAAAATGTTTTAATAGTGACAAGGGGGATGGGGGGAGAAAAAGATAAGTTTCAAATCTATTCGTATTTGCCGGGAACGTATGATCCGGATTTGTTGTTGAGTTATGGAAATGTGAAACTGGTTGAAGGCCAGGAACAACTGGAAGAAATTAGAAATTATAATTGGGACTGGGAAAAGCATGAGTTGACTGTTGTTGACGTTCAAGCGCAGACGACGCAAATCTGGCAGCTATTAGACAAGAAAATTGGGGAGCTTGTTCTATTTCAAGGGCCGTATGATCATGATCAGGATCCTGCGACTCCTGATATTCCGATTCATGTGGAGTATAAATATGAAAATGATAAGGTGACTTTTTACGATTTTGTTGAAAATACTTTTGTGGTGGAAAGTATTTCCGGAGATTTTATCGCATCCGGTGTCTTGGCGGATGACGGGATGGGCGGAATTGAGGCGAAGTTGGTGCAAGAGGTGTTTGGTGATACATACCGGTTTTCCGATCCGGCTAATTCCGATTATTTGCAGGTGGTGGAAAAGCTTCCCGAGGGGGGGCTTGGGAGATTGCTTCAATATAAAGGGCCGGTTGGGGTAGAGCCCTATGTCTGGATAGAATATATTTATAATGATGAGCAAGGAATTTTAACTTATGTGAATCATTTAGATGGTGTTTATTATCGTGCGAAACTGTTAGTGGATGAAACATCTGGGCTTTTGGAAAAAGTGGGGGATTTTATTGAAAGGGGCGAGTTTTCGGTTTTGAATACTCAACCGCAATTCAAACCGACGCTGCTCAAAGGGGATGGTTTTTACAGGGTTTTGATTCCTGCCAAACCGCAATTTTATGTTGATTACGAAATATTGCCTGATTTAGATTTTGGGCGAATGATTCGGTATCGTGGGCCTCCGATGGATAATCCCGATTCCAATGATTTTGTTGAGCTCGCCTACCTGTATGATGACGCCAACCACCAAACTTTCGTTATCGATTATACAAATCAAGCCATTCAAATTTACAGCCTTTCTTTAGATGGGAACACACTTGAAGCCGGCATAGGAAACGGTTCTTTAAACGATGCCGAAAAGAAGTATTCCTTTCAATATAATGGGCAGGATGCTGTCTACTACTTCAGCTATGGACAAGATGAAATTGCTTTTACTGCTGACGACGTCCAAATTAATTCCATCCAAACAAGCCGGGAATTTAAAGCAAATCAAACCATTATTACATACATTGGGCCGGATGGATCGCCTATCCAGCAGGATATCTATGCAGGCCTGCATGAAGATGTCACCGGTTTGAATCCGGTACAAAGTGTCGTGTTCAGGACGGGTTATCAATTGATCTTAGATTATGTAAATGATCAGACTGTAAAAGCGGCCCTTGACGGGACGGGAAACGTGGTGAAACAGGACATATATGATGGGATCCATGTCAATGTGGACGGCTTAACTCCGGTTCAGAGTGT
>MHFR01000019.1 GCA_001804285.1 Candidatus Danuiimicrobium aquiferis | reverse complement strand
CTATGAAAACGATAACCAATTGATGCTATTCAACTTATAATGGGACAGTAATGATAATTTGATATTTATAAGTGGGTCTGTTATTATCTTAAACGATAACCATTTAACCACGGGAGTCGCAACATGATTATGAGAATTGGAATTACCGCAGGCGATATTTGGCATTATTTAGATAAACACCAAAGTGCGACGTTAGAAGATTTAGTGAAGGGAACCAATAAGCCAAGAGAACTGATTCTCATGAGTTTGGGATGGTTGGCCCGTGAGGGACATATCAACTTGGGGGATGAAGCCACAGGTTATTTGTCGCGCCTCAGTCAACGAAACAGTTAATCAAGTATTTCCGAAGTGCGAGCCTCCAGAAAATCTTCAAAACCGTTTATCGTTTTTGTTACCACCTCTTCCAAATCGGAAGCCTCCCGGATAGCGGATCAGATTGTGTTAAGTCATTTAGCCGCATGCGCCAATATTATTCCAAAGGTTGAGTCGATATTTTTTTGGAAGGGGAAGGTTGAAAAGGCAAAAGAATTTCTTCTTATTATTAAAACGGAATTTCGGAATTTAAAAAAGCTCGAAGCGAAAATTCGTTCGCTCCATTCCTATTCTATTCCGGAAATAATAGGCATTCCAATCGCGTGGGGGCACAAGCCTTACCTGGCTTGGGTTGCAGAGGCTTCGACATCCTCAAAAAAGAAGCGGTAATTTCCGGAAATCAAATTTTTGACGGCGAAACAGTCATTAATAAACGTGCTTGTTTCGGAGCCGGATTCACTAAGTGATGGGGAATGGAAGCATCAAAATAAAGTGTGTCCTCGCATCCCAAATTATATTCTTCTTTGTCCAGGATGACTTTAAGTGAGCCATCCAGAACGAAAATGAATTTCTCAACCCCCCGTTCAAGTTGTTCGATTTCGCTTTTTCCGTATCCGCTGAGGCTGACCAGCAGAGGCGTGATTTTTTTCTTCGAGATCTCATGGGTGAGTAATTCGCACTTCATTTGATCGGTTTTGGCCGTCACTTTTCTTTCCTGAGCAGCGGGTAAATGTTTGGTCTGAGAATATCGTTTATCTATTCCTTCGTAAAGCTGGGCCAGTGATACGCCGAGTGTTTCTGCGATTTTTTGATGACTTTCCACCGTTCCAACCATGGTGCCTGTTTCCATTCTCGATAAAGTTGCTTGTGCGACATCTGTGTGTTTGGACAGTTCAATTAAAGTCATTTTTCGTTTTCTGCGTAATTCCCGAATTCGTTGCCCTAAGGTTGATGCCAATTGGTCTTTTTGCGACATAGATACCACTCTTTCTGTGTTTTTTTGTTATTGATGATTTCACATTGAAACTGATAGTGCATTATATTTCTTAAAAATAAATTTTCAAATGATAATTTAACAATATTATCAATATATGTATAGGCCGAAAATAAGGAGTAAAGGCGCCTTTTATATCATTAATTACCATATTTATATTGACATAAAGTTATATTTAATATATCATCCAATCAAATTCAATAAGGAGGTGAAACACATGAACAGGCAAGCTATTCGATTAGCGAGTTGGATCATGACCGGAATATTGGTCATGGGACTGTTTTTCCAGACCGGAAGAATGGTATTTGCACAACAGGCGGCGGCCGTGGCTGCTGCTTCGCGTTCGGAGTCGAAAATAGAGCCCGTCAATATCAACAAAGCTAACTTGGAAGAACTCCAAGTGGTTCGTGGTATTGGGCCGGCGTTAGCGGAACGGATTATTCAATACCGAACGGCTAACGGCAATTTTGAGACTTTAGAACAACTGAGTGAAGTGCGTGGAATTGGCGAAGCGAAGTTTGAGAAGATGAAAAGCCAAATTACCATTTGAGCATTTCTAAGTGCTCGGGCAGACTAACTTAGGGAAAGTAAGGAAACCGAGCATGCGGGAGGAAGGGATGGTTGTCTTGGATGGATTAAGAAGTTCCGGAAGAGGCAGCTGTCCCTTTCTTGTTTCTCTCTGCTTCTACCCAAGTTTATTTGCCATCCTTGATTTAACATTACCTTTTTGATACAATTCTCCTCATTATAATTCTAACTCGCGACCTTCTCATCGATTTTGCGACGTAGCTCTTACGAGCGGAATTTCTTATTAGCGATGAGAAATCCGGGCTAATTGTTTGCCGTTAAAGGATTTCTAAGAAGTGAAAAAATCAATCAAGAAGTACACGAAAGCCGAAACTTTCCAGCTGCTTATCGAACATTTAAACCGTTATTGGATGGCGAAAGGGTGCCTGCTTGTTCAGCCGTATGACCTTGAAGTCGGAGCGGGAACGTTTTCTCCTCATACTTTTTTGCGCGCCCTCGGCCCCGAACCTTGGAATGCGGCTTATGTCGAGCCCTCCCGCCGGCCGACGGATGGCCGGTATGGTGAAAATCCGCACCGGACCCAGCATTATTATCAATATCAAGTCATCATGAAACCAACGCCGAACAATGCGCAGGATTTATATTTGGAAAGCCTGAGATTTGTGGGAATCCCTGTTGAAAAGTATGACATCCGGTTTGTGGAAGATGACTGGGAATCGCCGACCTTAGGAGCCTGGGGGCTCGGGTGGGAAGTGTGGCTGGACGGACTTGAAGTGACCCAATTCACTTATTTTCAGCAGTGCGGCGGGATTGATCTTGAAATGGTTTCCTGCGAAATTACGTACGGACTCGAAAGAATTGCGATGTTTATCCAGGATAAGAAATCTATTTTTGACATTGCATGGAATGAGCATGTGACATATGGCGACGTGCATTTGCAGGGCGAAAAAGAATTTTCAAAATTTAATTTTGAGGAAGCGAATATTGACATGCTCCTCAGGCATTTTAATGATTTTGAAGCCGAATCGAAAAAATTGGTTGAAAAAGGATTGGTTCTTCCGGCTTATGATTATTGTTTGAAAACGTCTCACATGTTTAATTTGCTTGATGCTCGCGGCGCAATCAGTACGACGGAGAGGCCGCGTTATATCGGGCGAGTCCGGGCCCTTGCGCGAAGTTGCGCCGAAGGATATTTAAGAATCCGCCAAGATTTGGGATTCCCCTTAGTGCAAACATTGTCATTGCGAGGACGAACAAAGGATGGGACAAAGCAATCTCAGGATATGAGATCGCCACGCCCCGCTTCGCGAGGCTCGCGATGACGACCACCGCACTTCTGTTCGAAATCGGGGTTGAAGAAATTCCATCCGGTTATTTTCAGGGGGCGCGGGGCTCGATTCTCGCTAAAGCGCCGAAGCTTTTAAATGAATGCGGCTTTCAAGCCGAAGGGCTTGAAGTGTTTGCGACACCGAAGCGAATCGTTGTTTATACCCCGAGTGTGAAGAGCATCAAATTAGAAGCGGAAGAGAAAACGGGGCCGCTCAAGGCACAATCTTACGATGAAAACGGGAATTCGACAAAAGCATTAGCCGGTTTCTTAAAAAGCGTGGAGAAAAAAGAATCCGACATGTATTTAAAAGAAACACCGCGCGGGGAGTGTGTGTGCGTTAAGGTGACTAAAAAATATAAGCCGCTTCAATATTTTTTTGAAACGTTGCCGCGCGTGATTGAATTCCCGAAACTGATGCGATGGGAATCCGGACGGTTTGCTTTTACGCGGCCGATTCGATCTGTTTTTGCGTTTTTGGGAAATTCAAAGCAGATATTTAAAATTGCTGATGTGAAAAGCGGAAATTCTACGGGCGGCCACCGGTTTTTGGGAAAGGGAAAAAATAAAGTTTCAGGCTCGAATTTTGAAAAGTTCGAGAAACTTTTAAAGAGCCAGCATGTCATTTTGAAAGAAAGCGACAGGCTCGCGATGATTAAAAGCTTTCTTAAATCCGCTCACCATTATGACGAAGAACTGGTTGATAGCGTTCTTTATTTGGTTGAAGAACCATATCCTGTGAAAGGTGAGTTTCCGAAAGAGTATCTCAAGCTTCCTCCCGAAATTCTTGAAATTTGCATGAAAAAGCATCAGCGGATATTTGCCTGCTACGATAGTTCCGGGAAAATTGTGAATTGTTTTATCGCGATTATTGACGGAAAACGGAAAGATGTAAAACAAATCGCGAAACATTATGAGCGCGTGCTTTGTTCGCGGCTTGAAGATGCGCGATTCTTTTTTCACGAAGATTCAAAAACAACGCTTGCTTCCCAAACCCCCAAACTGAAAGAACTGATTTTTCTGGGGGCCTTGGGATCGTATTTCGATAAATCGGCGCGAGTCCGAAGTCTGGTGAAGTTTTTGGGCGAAGCTTCAGGCGTTCCATCTGACGTGATTCAGCGGGCGGAAAGAGCAGCTGAACTTGCGAAGGCGGATTTGGTAACGCATTTGGTTTATGAACTTCCGGAACTCCAAGGCGCCGCGGGTGCGCATTACGCAAAACTTGACGGCGAACATCCTCATGTGGTGCGCGCGATTTCGGGGCATTATTTACCGCGCAATTTGTATCAAGATTATCGCGAGCTCAAAAAAGAATTGGATATGGAGGGCTCACTGGTAGGGTTGTGTGACCGGATGGATTTATTGGTTGGCGCATTGGGGCTGGGGATAGAGCTTTCGGGTAGCCAGGATCCGTATGCGCTTCGCCGTGCGGCAGGCGGAATTGCAAAAATTCTCAGAGCTTATCCTTTGCGGTTCCGTTTTTCCGAATGGGTTCAGACGGCTCACCGGCAATATGGCGGCAGGATTACCGTGAGTGATACGGAATTGTTGAAGAAACTGCGGCCTTTTTTGTTTGACCGGATTATATTTGAGCTTCAAATTAAATTAGGTTCGCGTGAATATGAAATATTACAGGGAGTTTTTGCCTCTGAGGTTGACGATATCGCAAATATTTATAAGCGGTTTGAACAGCTTGCTGCGCAATCAACGGAAGAATCATTTATCCGTGCGTGTAAAGTTCTTGAGCGGACGAGGCGAATTTTGAAAGGAATTAAGGAAAAAGTTTCTGACGTAGTGAATCCCGCATATTTTGAGGATCCTCTTGAAAAAGCGGTATATGAGTTGGTACTCGAAAAGGGAAAAGAAATTCAAGCGTTGGCGGGAAAAGAAGAGTACACAGAGGCGGTTCGATGTTTTGGTGATGCGTTTTATCAGCCGATTCACGACTTTTTTGATCAAGTCAAAGTAAATGCCGACAATGCCGATATTCGTGTTAACCGGCAGGCTTTGATGAATCAGGTGAACCGGATATTTTCATCGCAAGTTGCTGATCTGTCTTATGTTACAAATTTATCGTAATTCCGAGAAAACATGTTACAATATTAAGCTTTTTTACCTAAAGAATTATCAATCAAATTTTAATGAAAGAAAGCGATTAAACAATTCTGAAAGGAGCTTTAGATGGCAACAATGACAAAATCAAAATTAGGAAGTAAAAAATCAAAATCTGTTTCGAAGAGATGGGTTTATTTCTTCGGAAATGGCAAGGCCGAAGGAAATGCCAAAATGAAACAACTGTTAGGGGGAAAGGGGGCCAATCTGGCAGAAATGACGAATTTAGGAATTCCCGTTCCAGCCGGCTTCACGATTACGACCGAAGCATGCGCTGAATTCTATAACCGTGGCAAAAAATGGCCGGTCGGATTAGATGCGCAGGTAGAAGCAAATTTGAAAAAGCTTGAAACTACAATGGGCTTAAAATTCGGTTCGCGTGACAATCCGCTCTTGGTATCCGTTCGCAGCGGCGCTGCGGCTTCGATGCCCGGAATGATGGATACGGTATTAAACCTCGGTTTAAATTCTGATGTTGTCCAAGGGTTGATTATCAAAACTGAGAATGAACGTTTTGCGTGGGATGCGTATCGCCGTTTCATTCAAATGTTCGGCGACGTGGTGATGGAAGTTCCTCGTGAGCATTTTGAGCATGTTCTTGATAAAAAGAAACAACAACTTGGCGTAAAGAATGACGTTGATTTAAACGCAAACGATCTCAAAGATGTCGTTCGCCAATATAAGAAAATCTACCAAGATCATACGAGCGAAGAATTTCCGAGTGATCCGATGGTCCAACTCTCAAAAACAATCGACGCTGTTTTTAATTCATGGAATAATCCTCGCGCGAATAAATATCGCGAATTAAATGACATTCGCGGTCTTCTTGGAACGGCCGTGAACGTTCAAACCATGGTGTTCGGAAACATGGGTGATACGTCAGGTACGGGGGTTTGTTTTTCGCGGAATCCATCGACCGGTGTAAATCATTTTTACGGTGAATTTTTGATGAATGCACAAGGAGAAGACGTTGTGGCAGGAATTCGCACACCGCAACCTCTCGATGAACTCAAGAAAGTGATGCCGGAGATTTATCAACAGCTTTGTAAAATTCGCGAAAAATTGGAAAATCATTATTGCGATATGCAAGACATGGAATTTACCATTCAACAAGGCAAACTGTATTTGCTCCAAACCCGCAATGGAAAACGGACGGCGCATGCAGCGGTAAAAATTGCTGTTGATATGGTGAAAGAAAAAATGATCAGCAAAGACAAGGCGATTTTGAGAATTGCCCCGAATGATCTCAATCAACTTTTACATCCGACTTTTGATCCCAAAGAAAAGAAGCAAGCCATTGCAAAAGGCCTTCCCGCTTCACCGGGTGCCGCAACGGGAAAAGTCGTATTTAATGCGGATGACGCAGAATCGTGGGCGAAGAACGGCGAAAAAGTCATTTTGGTTCGAATTGAAACTTCTCCGGAAGATATCGGAGGAATGCACGCTGCTCAGGGTATTTTGACGGCGCGTGGCGGAATGACTTCGCATGCTGCGGTGGTCGCTCGCGGAATGGGAAAATGCTGCGTAGCGGGTTGCGAAGGAGTCCATATCGATTATAACAAGAAAGAATTTACGGCCGGTAATACAATGGTCCGCGAAGGTGATTATATTTCACTCAACGGAAGTACGGGAGAAGTTTATCTTGGTCAGGTAAAAACCATCGATGCCCAATTTAGCGGAGATTTTTCTATATTAATGAAATGGGCTGACAGTGTGAGAAAATTGAATATTCGCACAAATGCTGATACGCCTCTAGATTCTCAAATCGCTCGCAAGTTCGGCGCCGAAGGGATTGGACTTTGCCGTACGGAGCATATGTTCTTTGAAGGAGACAGAATCGTAGCGATGCGTGAAATGATTCTCGCTGATAATAAAGAACAACGCGAAAAAGCATTGGCAAAACTTCTTCCCATTCAGAGGGATGACTTCGAAAAGATTTTTACCGCGATGAACGGACTACCCGTTACGATTCGCCTTTTGGATCCGCCGCTCCATGAATTTGTTCCTCATGAAGCAGCTAACCAGGAAGAAATGGCGAAAGCAATGAATGTTCCGGTCGAGTTAATTCGCCGGAAAGTTGCGAGTCTTCACGAATTTAATCCGATGCTTGGGCATCGGGGGTGTCGTTTGGGAGTGACATACCCTGAGATGTACAATATGCAATCACGCGCGATCATTGAAGCGGCTTGCAATATGAAAAGAAAAGGAATTAAGGTTTATCCCGAGATCATGATTCCGCTCGTCGGAACTTTAAAAGAGTTTTCGCTCTTAAAAAGCCAAATGCTTCAAGTGATTGAGAAGGTTTTTCAGGAAAAGAAAACGAAGGTCGATTATAAAATCGGAACCATGATCGAAATTCCGCGTGCAGCGCTTGTTGCTGGCCGGATTGCGGAGGAAGCTGAGTTCTTTTCATTTGGAACGAACGATTTGACTCAGATGACCTTCGGTTATTCCCGGGATGATGCGGGAGTGTTTTTGAAAGATTACATTGAGCAAGGCATCCTCGAGAAAGATCCATTCACTACCGTTGACCAGGAAGGCGTTGGCGCCCTGATCCGGATGGGAATTACAGAGGGACGCAAAACGAGAAAAGATTTGAAAGTCGGAATTTGCGGAGAGCATGGCGGCGATCCGGCATCGGTGGAATTTTGTCACTCTGTCGGAATGAATTATGTCAGCTGTTCGCCGTTCCGGGTTCCGATCGCCCGTTTGGCTGCTGCTCAAGCTGTTCTTAAACGTAAAGCATAAACTTGAAAACTAGTCGCATGGCTAGAAAAAAGAAAAAAATTAAAAAGACGCTACGAAAATCCAAGCATGTTTCAAAATCCACTGCTTCATCTCCCAAAAAACGGGAGATGAAACAGGAGGAGCCAGCGAATTTGAAAATTTCGCCGAAAGAAGAATCTCCGGCGCTACCGTCTCGCCCATCACAACCGAGGAGAGAGGCCGTTCTAGAAGACGGTGGAAAAGAAGAAATAGCCGGAAGAGACGGAGATGGGGAAGTTACGCTGGATAAGACAGCCATGCGGATTTATCTTCAACAAATCGAGATGATTCCGCTGCTCACCCCGGAAGAAGAAATTGACCTGTCACAGAAAGTTCAGTCGGGCACACGAGGTGCGAAAGAAGCGCGCCATAAAATGATCCGGTCGAATTTACGCCTCGTGATCAGCCTCGCGAAGCGTTATGCCAATATCGGCCTTCCGTTTTCTGATTTAGTTGAAGAAGGCAATATTGGGCTCATGCGCGCGGTAGATAAGTTCAATCCCGAACGCGGATACCGGTTTTCAACGTATGCCTCTTGGTGGATCAAACAGGCGATTATGCGAGCGCTTTCCAACCAGGGGAAAACGATCCGTGTGCCGGTTTATATGTACGATACCATTTCGAAATGGCGAAAATTACGTGAAAGTTTAATTCAAAAATACAGTCGGATTCCGACGCGGAAAGAAATGGCCGATGCGATGGGGATTCCCATTGCGAAGGTGAAAGAAATCGAAAGGATCGCGACGCAGCCGAGTTCTCTCAATGCGCCGATCAGTATTGACGGTTCTGCGGAAATTATTGACTTGATTCAGGATGTATCCAGCGCAACGCCGGAAGAAAACATAGAAACGCTTTTTGAAGGAGAAAGAATCGAAAAACTTCTTCATCTGGTGGACGAGCGGGAACGGCAGATTTTAATTCTCCGGTTTGGTTTGAAAGATCACGAACCCCACACGCTTGAAGAAACGGCCAAACAATTTTGTGTGACACGTGAACGCATTCGCCAAATCGAAATGGCTGCCATTAAAAAAATCCGTTATGTACTTGAACTCAAGGAGGAGAAATTTGAAGACTATGTCCGCTGAAAAAAAGATGACGTTAAAGGGGTTACGTTCTTTAATTCGGGATGTTCCTGATTTTCCGAAGCCGGGAATTCTGTTTAAGGATATTACGACCCTGCTCAAAAATGCGAGTGCCTTGCGTTTTACCGTGGGCAAATTTGCGTCCAAATTCACAGGATCCCAAATCGATCAAGTGGTTGCCATCGAATCGAGAGGATTTATTTTTGGTTCTGCGCTGGCCATTAAATTGAAATCAGGTTTTGTGCCGGTCAGGAAGAAAGGGAAACTTCCCGCAAAATCAGAATCTGTTTCTTATACGTTGGAATACGGCCAGGATTCCCTGGAAGTGCATGTCGATGCCATTCAAAAAGGCACGCGTGTGGTGATTGTGGATGATTTGCTGGCAACCGGCGGAACTGCGGAAGCAGTCGTGAAATTGATAGAAAAATTAGGCGGCGAAGTTGTCGGTCTTGCATTTCTTGTCGAGCTTTCTTTCCTGAAGGGGCGAGAGCGTTTAAAAGGGTACCCCATTCATTCTTTGATTACCTTTTGAGTTAAATTAAGGAACATCTCCGGAAGAGGATAAGTCACTTTTCTGTGCAAAGGGTTCTGCTGAGGGGTATCTATGTTTTTTTCATCAAAAGGAATATGCCACAGTGAAACCCGATCAATTTCAAGGATGAAACAATGAAAATCACAAATGCTTTAGTATGTTTGGATGTTGAATCCACCGGCGTGTGGGTGGAAAAAGACAAGATTGTTGAACTTGCCATGGTGAAGTATGGCGTAGATGGCAAGAAAGAGACTTTTTCCCAACGAATTAATCCGGGTATTCGCATTCCTGAAGTGGTGACCAAATTGACCGGAATTTCGGACGAGGATGTGAAGGATAAGCCTTACTTTAAACAAGTAGCAAAGGGAATTCTAGATTTTATTGGAGAAGCGGATCTGGGCGGGTTTAATCTTGAGCGGTTTGATCTTCCGCTGCTGGAACGCGAATTCGAGGAAGCGGGCATGGAATTTGAGTGGAAATGCCGAAAGATTTATGATGCGCAAAAGGTGTTTCACCTGAACGAAAAACGGGATCTGTCTGCGGCTTATAAATTTTATTGTGATAAAGATTTAATCAATGCGCATTCTGCTTTGGCAGATAGTGAAGCCGCGTATGAAATTCTTAAAGAGCAGGTGAGAAGGTACGGCGAAGGCACGGACGATATTTCGGTGCTGAATAAATTTGAATATACTTTAAACGCAGATTATTATGACGCGGAGCGGAAGTTCTGCTGGTGGAACGGGAAGCTCTATATGATGTTCGGAAAATATGCGCGTAAAATTCCGCTGGAAGATGTTGTCAAAACCGACCGGAATTATTTGAATTGGATTTTAAATGTAGACTTTTCAGACAGTATCAAAAACATTATCCGGCAGGCGATTAACGGGCAAATTCCGCAATATAAATCTGCTTCTTGACTGGGTACCGGGTACGCGGGGGACATGTTGAGCGTTAATCGATCAGCTGATCTTAACTCGCATTTTCGATTGATTGAACATTCATTCTGGAGCATTCCAAATATATGATGAAAAAATTTAATCACGGCGAAAGCCGCCATTATCATTCGAATCGTCCGCATCACCGGCATGTATCTCCGGTCCGTACCCGCCAAGCCGGCGAGGCCGAACGGCGGTTTTTAGCCGGGACGGCGGTGGATCCGTCGCCAAGAATACGGCTTGAGGACGGCTCGAGCGAAATGACCATGCGTGTCATGGACCTGATTTGTCCGATTGGCATGGGCCAGCGCGGATTGATCGTCGCGCCGCCGGGGTCCGGGAAAACAACTTTTCTGAAACACATTTGCGCGTCCGTAGCCAAAAGCTCGCCGGCGGCGAAGCTCTATTGCCTGCTCATTAATGAGCGGCCGGAAGAGGTCACGGATTTTCGCCGGAGTGTGCCGTCCGAAGTGCGCTCGTCCTCGCTGGATGAAAGCTATGAACATCATATCGCGACCGCCGATAAGCTCATGCGGCAAATTTTTGAAGAAGTCGCCGATGGGCGAGATGTGGTGCTTTTGCTGGATTCACTGACGAGGCTGGCGCGCGTTCATAATGCGGAACAACGCACAAGCGGTCGGACGCTTTCGGGCGGTGTGGATGCTCGGGCGCTTGAGGTGCCGCGGCGGATTTTCGGCGCCGCGCGAAAAATTGAAAACGGAGGGTCGCTGACGATTCTCGCGACCATTCTGGTGGACACCGGCAGCCGGATGGATCAGGTGATTTTTGAGGAATTCAAGGGGACGGGCAATATGGAGATTTATCTGTCTCGCGAGATTTCAAACCGCCGCATTTTTCCGGCTGTGGACATTTCCAAAAGCGGAACACGCAAGGAAGAGTTATTGTTAGACGCGGATGAACTTGGGCAGATCAGGAAAATCAGGCGGATATTGGCCGAATTTACGCCGGCTGACGCTATGAAGAAGTTGATCGACGAGCTTGCGAAATATCCGGCAAACCGGGAACTGCTCGCGAAGCTCGGCGTTTAACAAAAACTTCTCTGTTTTAACTCCGGTTGTTGACCCAAATTTCATTTTTGATTGGAAAGGCCTTGAGGTATAATGCTCGCACATTTGCACTCCCAAAAAAGCTTGTGCCCCCATCCCTGTTTTCGACTGGGATGGCGATGTAAAGTCGTGCCGTGTGGATTTACGGGTGCGACTGTATGTTTATTGTGATAGAAAGAATAACCGTTATTGCCCCCATAGCTCAGGTGGATAGAGCACCGGACTCCTAAGCCGGGGAGACTGGTTCGAGTCCAGTTGGGGGCAATTTTCAGCTCTGTATAATGGTGGCGGTCGCAGTAATCCTGCCACGGATGTTGTTTAGTGCGAGGTTGTTTACCAGTAGCCCCAGCAAAGCGGGGGCCGCGCAGGTTTCTGCTCAATTTGACATCGTGAGGTGCGTATGGCAAAACAAGGGAAGCAAAAGATCACACTTGCTGAAACGAAAGCAGATTTCAGGCGCCAGATTCGCAAAAAACTTAAAACACAGAGCGAAGCTTCCCGGATCAAAAAAAGCGAAGCGGTCATTAAGAAATTAAAAGAAGATCCGGATTTCAGGAAAAGCAATTCGTTTATGGTTTATGTTTCGACTGAGGAAGAAGTTCGGACCCGGAGTTTACTCGAGCTTTTACTTCAGGCCGGAAAATGTGTGACGGTTCCTTTTGTCGAGCCCAAGACAAACGAATTGATCGCGGTTGAAGTGATGGATTTCTATCAGGATTTAATTCCGGGAAGATTTGGTATTTTAGAGCCGCGGCCGGACATTGTTGCGCCGTTTAATTTAGACGATCTTGATATCGTTTTGGTCTCCGGTCTTGCGTTTGATAAGAAGAATTTCCGCCTCGGCCGCGGGAAAGGTTATTATGACCGGTTTTTAAAACGCCTTTCGCCGCGTACGAAAACATACGGGCTCGCGTTTGATTTTCAAGTGTTTAAAGCAATTCCTGTTGCTCTACATGATGAGAAAGTTGATAAAGTGATTACGAATTGAAAAAAAGCGTATCTGTTTAGCGTTCCGAAGTGATTATCCGTAATGAGGTTACCAACTTTTTGGTCATTCCCGCGAACGCGGGAATCCAGAAACCATGGATGCCCGCTTCCCCCGGAAAAGCTGGGGCCGGCCCTTTCTTTCCCAAGGGAAGCATGCGGGCATGACACAAGTTGATGCGTTTGCTGCTTCAAAGCGCTAAATATTTATGGCATGATTGTTAAATAAAAGGATAGATTATGATCAAAATATTGGCAATTGGTGATGTGGTTGGGAAACCCGGGCGGGAAGCATGTCGAAAAATTATTCCGAAACTCCGGGAAAAGTTTGATCTTGATTTTGTTGTCGCAAATGGCGAAAACCTTGCCGGCGGTTCGGGTGTGACCAAAGATACCGTTCAGGAATTGTTAAATGCCGGAGTCGATGTCGTGACGACGGGAGATCATATTTTCAAAAAGAAAGAAACCAAAGAAGTACTGGAAGCGCATATGGACGTTCTTTTGCGGCCGCTGAATTACCCGCAAGGTGTTCCGGGACAGGGATTTACCGTGATAACAACAAATAAGGGAATCAACATTGCCGTTGTGAATTTAATGGGCCGTGTTTTTATGCAAGCCGTTGACTGTCCGTTCAAAGCAATCGATGCGGTGTTGAATGGAATTAAGAAACGCGCAAATGTTGTTTTAGTGGATATTCATGCTGAAGCGACTTCGGAGAAAGTCGCCATGAGCTGGTACTTGGACGGCCGGGTCAGCGCGGTTTTCGGGACGCACACACATATTCAAACGGCAGATGAAACTGTTCTCCCGAAAGGGACGGCATTTATTTCGGATCTTGGAATGACCGGGCCGTACAAGTCGGTTTTGGGGCGCAAGATTGATCAAGTGATTGAAAAATTTTTAACACAAATGCCGGTCAGAATGGAAGTTGCGGAAGAAGATGTCAGGCTTTCGGGTGTGCTCATTGAGATTGATTCCGAATCAGGGAAAGCGAATACCATTGAGCGGGTTCAGGAGAAAATGTAATGGGAAAAAAGATAATGAAACTATAAGCGTGTTTTTATGTCATTCCCGCGAAAGCGGGAATCTATAGTTCGATGGATCCCCGCTTAGAGCATGCGGGGATGACATAAAGTGCTTGACGAAATGACACAATTTCAATTGTGTCATGGGGAAAATGATGAGTGATAGCATTCCGTCTCAGAAAATATATAAAGTTGGCGAAATTACACGGTTGATCCGTACCCTTCTTGAAAATGAATTTAGAAATGTCTGGATTGAAGGAGAGATTTCCAATTTTAAGCACCACAGTTCGGGACACATTTATTTCACCCTGAAAGATGAAGCGGCGCAGATCAATTGCGTGTTTTTTGCCCGCGAAAACCAGCTTCTGAAATTTGAACCCAAAGACGGCTTGCAGGTGATTACGATCGGCCGGATTTCGGTCTATGACCAGCGCGGGACCTATCAAATTTATGTTCAACGGATGGAACCGAAAGGGCTCGGTGCTCTTCAGCTTGCGTTTCTGCAATTAAAAGAAAAGCTTGAGAAGGAAGGACTGTTTGACGCTGCACGTAAGAAGTTAATCCCAAAATTCCCAAAGCGAATCGGAATTGTGACGTCGCCGACAGGCGCTGCGATCCAGGACATGATCAAGGTGTTTAAAAAATGTGAATTTGGGCTGGAGGTTTTTATTTATCCGGCGCGTGTTCAAGGCGACGGCGCGGCGCTTGAAATTGTTGAAGGACTTGATCAATTTAATCGATATACCGGTTTTCTTGATTTGATTATCATCGGGCGCGGCGGCGGAAGTTTAGAAGATTTATGGTCCTTTAATGAAGAAACGGTGGCACGTGCCGTCGCGCGCTCCGAGATTCCGGTTATTTCAGCGATCGGTCACGAAGTGGATTGGACGATTGCGGATTTTGTTGCCGATTTGAGAGCTCACACTCCCACGGCCGCAGCAGAATTGGTCGTAAAAAATTGGAACGAACTTGAAACGAGGCTCCGGGAAAACCGCGAGCGAATGCAAAACAGCATGGAAATTGTTTTGAAACAGAAGCGCGAAACTTTTAATATTCTGAAGGATAGTTATGCATTCCGGCAGCCGCTTGCATATTTGGATCAATGGAAGCAACGCGTGGATGAACTTGTGCGGCAAATGCCGAATTACGTTCAGGGAATTTTCAATCAAAAAAAACACGGACTTCAAAATGTGGTGGGGAAATTAGAGGCGCTAAGCCCGCTTGCAATCTTAAGCCGGGGCTATAGCATCACGTTTGATTTTCGCGGGCACGTTTTGAAACAGACCTCGCAGGTAAAAGCAGGGCAATTGATTCAGACACGTTTGAAATCGGGGACTATCGAATCTAAAATTATCAAAGTAGAGGAGTAAATATGGAACAGGAAATTAAATTTGAAAAAGCGCTCGAACAATTGGAGAAAATTGTTGAAGATTTAGAAGGCGGAAATTTGTCGCTTGAAGACGCAATGAAAAAATATGAAGAAGGGGTCAAGCTTTCGCGGCTTTGCTCGCAAAAATTGGGGCAGGCCGAAAACAGGATTGAGTTTCTGACGCGAGCGCTGAACGGAAAAGTAGATTTAGAAGCGCTTGTTTCCGCGAGCGAAGGGAAAGAATCGCCGGAGCGAAAAAAAAGTAAAAAAGCGCAGAAGCATCCGGCATCGCCCGACGGCGATTTGCTGCTTTCGTAAAAGTAAAGAAGAAATTACGGTTCCTATGGAGAATCCATGAATGTCAAAAACATTGAATGACGATTGGAAGGAAAAAGTTTCGCGGATTGACGCAAAGTTAAACCAATTGCTTCCCGAACCGTCCGTTTATCCAAGTATCATTCAGGAAGCCATGCGCTATTCGGTTTTAAACGGCGGAAAACGTTTCCGGCCGGTCCTTGCGCTTTCCGTCTGCGAAATGTTGACCGGATCAAGTGAAGAAGCGATTCTGGCTGCTTGTGCGGTTGAGTTCATTCATTCATACTCGCTGATTCACGATGATTTGCCTTGTATGGATAATGACGATTATCGGCGTGGACAGTTGTCCTGCCACAAAAAGTATGGGGAAGCGATTGCGCTTCTTGCCGGCGACGGGCTTTTGACGCTTGCATTTGAAGTGATTAGCCTGATGCCGGATGGCGGTAAAGTCAAACGTATTTTGAATGAAGTGGCGCGAGCTTCCGGAACTTCCGGAATGGTTGGGGGGCAAGTGGCGGATATGCTTGCGATCAATCAAGAGATGGACATAGCTAAATTAGATTATATCCATGTCCATAAAACCGGACAGCTTATTCGCGCCAGCTGTTTGGTGGGTGCAATTGCGGCCGGAGCGCCAGAAGAGGACGAGAAAAATATCCTTAAATATGGTGAATATTTGGGATTCGCATTTCAATTGGTAGATGATATACTGGATAGCGATGGCTACATGAAGTTGATGAATTCTCACCAGGTGACGGAGAAAGCAACCGAAATGGTTTTGAAAGCAAAACAAGCCGTCGCGCGATTTAAACGGAATGAGTATTTGCTTCAGATAGCGGATTTTGTTTTAAGCAGGAAAGGATAGCCGTTTTTAAAGAGATGGACAGTGTTATTTCGTATTCATTAATAGAAAAAATAAATTCTCCGGAAGACCTCAAGAAGATTCCGCTGAAGCAGCTTCCTGAAGTTTGTAAACAATACCGGCATTTCCTGATTGAATCCGTTTCGAAGACCGGCGGACATTTAGGCGCGAGCTTGGGTGCATTAGAGCTGACTGTTGCGCTTCATTATGTTATGGATTCTCCGAAGGATAAAATTTGCTGGGATGTCGGGCATCAGGCGTATGTCCATAAAATGATAACCGGCAGGCGTAGCCGGATGAATACGCTTCGCCAAAAAGGCGGGCTAAGCGGTTTTCCGAGCCACTTTGAAAGTGAACACGATCCGTTCATTGTCGGACATGCTTGCACAGCGATTTCTCAGGCGCTTGGGCTCGCCGTTGCGCGCGATCTTGCCGGCGGAAACGAAAATATTGTTGCGATGGTGGGGGACGGGGCATTGACCGGCGGGCTTTCCTTTGAAGCGCTGAATAATGCGGGACATCTCGGAAAACGGATGTTGATTATTCTGAATGACAATAAAATGTCGATTTCGAAAAATGTCGGAGCCATTAGCAAATATTTGAATCGTGTCATTACCAATCCTTTGTATAACCGGGTTCGCGATGAAGCCCAGAAGCAACTTCGCCGGTTTCCACGCCTCCGAAAACTGGCGGATTACGGGTTGGAAAGTTTTAAGCATCTTTTAGTTCCCGGACTTCTTTTTGAAGAATTAGGGTTTCGTTATTTCGGACCCACGAACGGCCATGATGTGATTGAGCTGGTTAAGACGTTAAAAAAAATCATGAAATTAAATAATGCGTGTCTTTTGCACGTCATGACGGAAAAGGGCAAGGGTTGTGTGTTTGCAGAAAAAGATGAAGAGCGGCTTCATGGTGTGGCGCCTTTTAATCTGAAGACCGGTGAGAAAATTACCGCCCCGGCGGAGTTTTCAGTTGAAGATGAAATCACATATACACAAGCCTTCGGTAAAGCGATCATCAAATTGGCGGAAGAGGATAAACGAGTGGTTGCGATTACTGCAGCGATGCCGTCAGGAACGGGGCTTTCGGAATTTGCCGAAAGATTTCCGGATCGTTTTTTTGATGTCGGAATCGCGGAACAGCACGCAGTGACATTTGCGGGCGCACTGGCTAAACAGGGCTTTAAACCTATTTGTGCGATTTATTCATCCTTTCTTCAGCGCTCGCATGATCAAATCATTCACGACGTGGCGCTCCAGAGATTAAATGTTGTTTTGTGTCTTGATCGTGCCGGGTTGGTTGGAAGCGACGGAGCGACGCATAACGGTATTTTTGATTTTAGTTATTTGGGGCACATTCCGAATATGGTGATTGCTGCTCCGAAAGATGATGTGGAACTTTACCATATGATGAAATTAGGGATTGAGGCCTCGGACGTATTTGCGATTCGTTATCCGCGGGCGACGGTTTCGGCCAAGATCAAATCGCCAACGAAATTGTTTGATATCGGAGAGGGCGAAATGATCCGCGAAGGAAAAGACGTCGCGATTTTAGCCATTGGAACCATGATCGAACAAGCACTTGATGCGGCAGAACGTCTATCCAAGGAAGGGATCGAAGCGGCCGTTTGTAATATGAGATTCGTTAAGCCCCTTGATGAAAAATTAATTCTGGAAATCATTAAGAAAATCCGGTGTGTTTATACCATTGAAGAACATGTGTTAGCCGGCGGGTTCGGCGCAAAAGTGCTTGAATTTTTTGAACGCAAAGGGATCGAAGGAATCCATGTGAAACGTTTTGCGCTTCCGAATGAATTTATCGAACAGGGAAATCGGGACGTGCTCTTTTCGGAATTCGGGCTTTCGGGAGAAAAAGTCGCGAAAGCAATGATGGAAGATATGAGATTGGTTGGAGAGATCGAACGGGGACGAGTATGAATTTGGGAGAGCAGAGAAAAACAATTCAGCAGGTTGCGATTTATACCAATTTAAGCCGGCCGAAAGCAGACGAAGCGCGCCTCCGTTTGTGCGAATGGCTTGCAAAGCGGAATATTGCGATCAAGGAATTGGACGAGGTGTTTCAGGAAAGTGATATTGCTGATGCGGATTTAATCATTTCTCTCGGGGGAGACGGAACGATTCTTCGTTTGGTGAGTAAGATGATCCGTCCGGCGATTCCCGTGCTCGGCGTCAATTTGGGAAGTTTGGGATTTATCACCGAAGTCCGCGAGGAAGAACTTTATGATGAGCTGAAATCAATTTTACTCGGGCAATATGAAGTTGAGGAAAGAATGCTTTTAAGCGCGACTGTCAGATTTGGCGAAGGCGTTGAAAACCGGGGTTTAGAACGGCGATTGCAGGCCTTGAATGATATTGTGGTTAACCGCGAAGGGCTGACGCGGTATATGCACGTTCAAGTGGAGGTCGGAGGCGAAACGGCTATTGCGTTTTATGGCGATGGTGTGATTATAGCGACACCGACCGGTTCAACGGCGTATTCATTATCGGCGGGAGGATCGATCGTTCATCCTTCTCTCGATAATATGATGATTACGCCGATTTGCGCGCATACGTCGGCATCGAGATCTCTTGTGGTTTCCGGAAATCAAGTTGTTAAAATTCGAATCCGATGTGATTCTGATAAGGAAAAAGCACTGCTGAGCGCCGATGGCCAGGTTGATCTCGCGATTGACCATGAAACGGTTGTCGAAATCACAAAAGCTGAGAATCGTTTTCTGCTTGTCAAAAGTTCAAAACGGAGCTACTTTGGTACTTTAAGGGAGAAATTTAATTTTCCCGGATGAAGTTTAGAATAACAATATAAAATAGAAATGATTTTATAAGTCCTCCTATCCGTCATTCCTGCATGCTTTCCCTCGGGAAGGCGAGGGCTGGCCCTGTATTTCCAGGGAAGCGGGAATCTACAGATAGTGGATCCCCGCTTTTCCGCCCAACAGGACGGCGGATCCGCCAGTTTGTTAGGTGGACGCGGGGATGATAGCCTTTATGAAATCACTTTTTAATAAAATTGGATTGTTTATGGCAAACATATTAATTGTGGATGATGAAGTTGATTTATGTGAAGAGTTTTCAAAAATTCTCACCGAAGAAGGGCACTCTGTTGATAGTGCCCTGGACGGGGAAACGGCGCTCAAAAAGGTAGATCTCAAGCATTATGATCTTATTTTTCTTGATGTGTTAATGCCCCGGATGGAAGGGCGCGAAGTGTTGGAGAATATTCGGAAAAAGTGTGCGTCGCCGATTGCAATTATTTCTGCTTATTTATCTCAGGACAAAGAAAAGGAAGCTTTGAAGCTTGGAGCCGTGGCATGTTTCAAAAAGCCGTTTGATCTGAAGGATATCAAGCGGCTGATTGATAAAGTGGCTTCAGGCGCAAAATAAAGAACCATATGCATATGTCAGAACGTTTTTTTCAAGATAAAGGGATTCAAGCCTATACGGGAACGGAGCTCCTTCTGAAGGGGGCTTTGGAAGGAAAAGTCAGCTTGCTGACCGGTTATCCGGGCTCTCCCGTGGCGGACTTTTTTAATGCCGGGAAAACGATTCGCGATTATCTTCGTGAAAAAGGAATTGTTTTCCAAGTTGCCAATAACGAAGCCTTGAGTGCCGCGCGTTTAAATGGTGCTCAAATGGAAGACATTAAAGCGATCGCGGTGATGAAAAGTGTAGGCGCTCATGTGGCGAGCGATGGACTGGCGTTGGGAAATATTGCCAAAACATCGCACAAAGGTGGCGCGCTCGTTGTGATCGGAGACGATCCATGGTCGGAAAGTACGCAAGTGCCGACAGATTCGCGCTATTTATCGAAACACCTGCATATGCCGGTTCTCATGCCCGGGACTTTTCAGGAACTTAAAGATTGGGTGTCCATCGGGCTTGACCTTTCTGCGAAATCAAATCTTTTCATTTCTTATATTGTGACCACTAATTTGGCTGATGGGGGCGGAACAGTTTCTGTTTATGGAAATCAGGCACCGACGATTAATGCGCGGCGTCCTGTTGAAATTGATACCGCCTCGATTCCGGTCGAAGAAACGGTGGTTTTATCTCCGAGGACAGCAGCCCGGGAAGAAACGCTGGCGGATCGCTACGGCGACCTTCTTCATTTTTCAGAAATGTATGAATTGAATAAGATTTTTCATCGGGAAGGGACGAACAAAATAGGTTTTATCACTTCCGGGATTGCCCACAGTTATCTTGAACATGCGCTTTACGAATTAGGTCTGCAGGAAAAAACAAAAATTTTAAAGCTCGGCCTTGTGTTTCCTTTGGATCCGGAGATTATTCAGGAGTTTTGTGATAGCGTTGAGCAGGTGGTTGTGATTGAAGAAAAAAGGAATTTTGTTGAGTCTCAGGTGACCACGATTGTCAAAGACCTTTATCAAGCCGGTAAGATGAAGCGCTCGACGCCTGTTTGGGGCAAGCAGTTTCCGTTTGATTTGCCGGGAGTTCCTTCGACGCGCGGTTTAAATCCGTCCATGGTGATCGAACTCATTGCTCCGCTTCTCATGAAAATTTTGCCCGAGAGTGCAGGGATTGATCGCAAGCGAGTGGATGCGGAACTTGCTTTAATAACGGAAACGACGAAATTCCAATTTCAAATTCCGCAACGGACGCCAACCTTTTGTCCCGGCTGTCCGCATCGGGATTCCGCAAGTGTCCTTCTTGAAATCAAACGGGATTTTAAGAGTGCCGGTTATATGCGGAAATATCATAAGCGAGAGCCGATGGATCTGTTGTTTCATGGTGATACGGGTTGCTATACCATGCTCATGTTTGATCCGAACAAAGATCTCATGCACAATTATTCCGGAATGGGCCTCGGCGGCGGAACCGGTGCCGGAATCAATCCTTTTATTACCAATAAACAAGCCGTGTTTATGGGGGATTCCACATTTTTCCATAGCGGAATGATTGCGATTTCCGACGCCATTAAACACAACCAGGACATTACATTTATTATTCTTGATAACGGCGCAACGGCCATGACGGGTCACCAGCCGACGCCGGGGCAGGAATATGATATCGTCGGAAATAAGACAGTGATTCAAAAAATTGATGACGTGATTTGCGGAATGACAAGCGGAACAGAAATCCGCGTTTCACGGACGAATCCGAGTTACAGGACGGAGTATCGCGATTTGCTTGAAGAAACGCTGCTTCAGGACGGCGTGAAAATTATTATTGCTGATAAAGAATGCGGAATTACATATGACCGGAAAGTTGCGACCGAAGAAAAGAAGGTGATTCGTCAAAAAGGCTTTTTGCCGGAAAAGAAAGTCATTAATGTGACTCCTGAGACGTGTGAATATTGTCTTGAATGTACAAAAGCAACCGGTTGTCCGGGGCTCACCATTGAAGCCACTCCTCAGGGGCCGAAAATGGTAACGGATTTGAGCTTGTGTAAAGCCGACGAAGCTTGCACTCGGATTCATGCGTGTCCTTCGTTTGAGCGGGTGATTATTAAGCGCAAACAGGCGGTTCCTAAGATTCCGTTTGGGCTTGAGGAATTAAGTACCATTCCTTCTCCGAAAAGTGATTTGTTTCAAGACACATGGCGTGCTTATGTCGCCGGAGTCGGCGGAATGGGAATCGGTGTCGTCACAGCGATTCTGGTTCAGGCGGGTGTCAAACAGGGGTATCAAGTTCAATTTGTGGACAAGAAAGGGCTTGCAATCCGGAATGGGGGTGTATATTCGCACATCGTTTTTTCAAAAACCGGAATTGAACTTTCTCCGATTACGCCTTATGGGAAAGCCAATCTGTTAATTGGCCTTGATTTTTTAGAAGCCGCGCGGAGTATTCACCCTAAAATGAATTTGCGTGTTGCTAATCCGCGTTTAACTTCCGCTTTAATCAATACACACATTACGCCGACGATGGGGATGCTTCTTGGAAAAGATCAGTTTGATCACAAAGGCCTTGAAGAAGCGATCCGGCGGATGACTCGAAGGGATAAATATTTCTCGTTGAATATATCGGACATTTCGCAACGGTTTTTGGGGAATACGGTATTTTCGAACATTGTGATGCTTGGTTTTGCTTTTCAAAAAGGGTTGCTTCCGATCGAACTGGAAACGCTTGAATGGGCGATTGCGAAATCTGTGCCGGGTCGCGCGCTTGAAGAAAATATGGATGCGTTTCATTTGGGGCGTCTATGCGCGGAAAATCCGGGACGGTTTATTCATCAAGAACCGGATACGTACGAATCCATGATGAATGAGAAGGAAGAACTTCTAAGCCGTGCCGGCCGCCGCGGGAAGAAAGTATCCCGTATCTATAAGAATTTAGTTACCCGGACGGTCGCTGCGCTTCGTTTGGATGATGGCGTGAATATGCATCTGGCAGTGAATATTTATGATTTGATCCGGTACGACAACATCAATTATGCTCGCGTCTATGTGGACATTGTTAAAAAGATAAGGGATCTTGACCGCGCTGAATATCAATTCGAAGCGACAAAAGCCGCGATTCAATATCTTTATAAAGTAATGATGATTAAAGACGAAGTGTATGTCGCGCATTTGCTGACGAGCGAAGAAAAAAGAAAACGGGATTATGAACGATACCGGATTGACCCTGAGAGAGGGGACCGTTTGACCTATCTTCATTTCACTCGCCCTGAATTTGTTATTTTCGGGAAGCAAATTCGTTTTCAGATGGTGACCCGTAATTGGCAGCTTAACATTATGAAGCGGATGAAGTTTTTAAGGAATATACTTCTCGGTTGGCACCGGAAAGAAAAAGAATTTCGCAATTGGTATATCGAGCTTGCGCGGAAATTCTGCTATTCAGATCAAAAGAGTTACCACACTTATGTGAATGCACTTCGTGCCCCCGAAGAAGTCAGCGGATATCGCGAAGTGCGTTATCCCAAAATGGAACTTGCCAAGCAAAAAGCCGAAACCATGCTTGGAATTTGCTACATTCCAGCCAAGGAAATTTCCCGATCGATTCGGATATGAGAAAAGAGTCGTTTCCATGCTTCCGAAAGATGAGTGAAACATGATACCCCCGATTCGGGTCCGGTTTGCTCCGTCTCCCACAGGATCTTTGCATATCGGCGGAATCCGAACGGCTCTTTTTAATTATTTGTTCGCGAAGCATTATGCCGGCACTTTTCTGGTGAGAATTGAAGATACCGATCGCGAACGGTCCGAAAAACGGTTTGAAATTGAAATTCTTGAATCGCTCAAATGGTTGGGGCTTGTGTGGGATGAATATCCGATTCGCCAAAGCGAGAGGCTTCCATTCTATCGTGATGCTGCCGCCAGATTGGTTTCCGCCGGTTTGGCGTATGAAGAAGAAGGTCCGGCCGGAAAAGCGGTTAAATTTAAAATGCCGGAAACAAAAATAAAATTTCCGGATATGGTCAGTGGCCCGATTGAATTTGACGCGAGTCTTTTTGATGATTTAGTGATTATCAAGTCTGACGGATTTCCCACTTACCACTTTGCCTGTGTAATTGACGATCATGAAATGAATATTTCGCACGTGATTCGCGGAGCAGACCATATTTCAAATACACCCCGCCAAATCGCAATTTATGAAGCATTCGGATGGAAAGCTCCGGAGTTTGCACATCTCCCTCTTGTGTTTGGAATCGACGGAACGCTGCTTTCAAAACGCCATGGTGCGGTTTCTTTGGCGGAGTACCGGAAAGAAGGATATTTGCCGGTTGGCATTTTGAATTATCTTGCGTTGCTGGGATGGGCGTCCGGCGGCAGCCAGGAATTGTTTACACTCCAGGAGATCGCGAATTTATTTTCGCTTGAGCATGTCAGTCAAGCGAATGCGCGGTTTGATACGGAAAAATTAAAATGGCTCAATTCGGAACATATCCGGAAACTCTCAAACGATGATTTCTGTGCCCGGCTGAAAACATATTTACAGGAATATGAACCTGATGGTTTAAGGTCGGATGATGGAAGATTAAATAAAGTCATGCCTCTTTATAAAGAGAGAATTCGAACATTCCGCGAGTTTATGGAACAAGCTTGTTTTTTCTTCCAGGATGAGATCAGCTATGATCCGAAAGCGGTTCAGCAGCATTTTAAGGGAGAAGAAACACGCAAGATGTTGGAAGAATGGACGAAAATATTAGAGAGGGATGGTAACTTCGAGGATCCGGCATTGCTTGAGGCGTTGCTTCGGAGTTCTGCGGAAAAGCTTGGCGTGAAGGCGGGACTACTGATTCATCCGACAAGAGTCGCGATTAGCGGGCGCTCCGCAACGCCGGGATTGTTTGAGACCATGGTGATTCTGGGACAAAATTTGGTGCTTAAGCGGCTCCGATATGTGGTGGAATATTATGATAATTTTTCTGAAAACACCTCCTCCCTCTTGAGGGGGGAGGATACAGGTGGGGGTGAAATGTCAGATTCCCCCCAGCCTGACCTTCCCCCACAAGGGGGGAAGGGGACGGAAATAGGGCTATAGGAGATATGAGTATGACAGATTGTCTTTTTTGTAAAATAATTAAGAAGGAAATCCCCGCTAAGTTTGAGTTTGAAGACGAGTTGGTGGTGGCCATTCAGGATATTCATCCGCAGGCTCCCAATCATCTCTTAATCATTCCCAAGAGACATATTGAACGGATCAGTGATGCAGCGGAAGGCGATGCGGAGCTTCTCGGGCAAATCATTTTGCGAGCAAAAGACATCGCGAAGCAGAAAAAAATAAGTGACGGTTTCCGGCTCATTTTTAATAACGGTGAACTTGCAGGACAAAGTGTTTTTCATATTCATCTCCATCTTCTGGGAGGAAGACGAATGAGTTGGCCTCCGGGGTGATGGAAATTCAATAAATATTTTGATGACAGGAGTTATGATATGCATAGGTACGGATGGGATAAAAAAATTTTAATGGTTACTTTGAGCATTTGTCTCGCGGCCGGAGGGTTTTATGGAGTGGCTGGTGCCGCTGATGAAGAAAAGTCCGCTGCGTCTGAGGAGACTCCGGCGGCGGAAAAAGATAAATTATATGCGCTCGAGGTGGAAATTGTTGATATTGAAACCGTGAAAGGTTCCGAGGGGGATGCGGTTCTGACTGTTCAAGATATGCAATCGGGAGATTCATTAAAGCTTTTTGCCGATCAGTATCAGACGCTTATCCGGGTCGGTGGCGAGAAGCAGCTTGCGGCCGATATTATCCGTGGGAGCAAAGCCACGATCATTTACCGGAAAGTTCCGGAGCATGAGATTCCCTTGGCGATTGTGATTAAAGTCCGAGTTTCTTATTAATGTCAGGTTCGGGGCCATTCCCCAATTTTGACAAATCAGGAGGTCGTTACCATGAAGAAGAATTCAGGTTTTACATTAATTGAAGTCCTTATTGTTGTGATTATTTTGGGGATTTTGGCTTCTTTAGTTGTCCCGAGACTTGCGGGGCGAACGGAAGAAGCAAGGAAGCAAGCTGCGCAGTCGGATATTGAAGGCGGAGTTGCGCTTGCGCTTGACCTTTATGAAGCCGACTTAGGGAAATACCCCGCATCTTTAGAAGATTTAGTGAAGAAGCCGGCGGATGCGGCCAAATGGCGCGGGCCTTATTTGAAGAAAGGGCTTCCTAAAGATCCGTGGGGCAATGCATATGTCTACCGTTATCCCGGTAGCCAGAGTGACGGAATGTATGACTTACTGTCTGCCGGATCTGACGGGGAAGAAGGTACGGAAGATGATATTACAAACTGGAAAAAGGAATAAGTCCAAGAGCATGGATTCCCGCCTCCATGGAAGGACAGGGCCGGCCCTCGCCTTACCGAGGGAAAACATGCGGGAATGACAACGGAGAGGGAGATTGATTATGTCGAAAAAAAATCTTAGGAAATTATCATCCGGAAAAGTTGTGATTTTCAAAATTAGAAATCGGCGTGGGTTTGCAGCGATTTGTATGAATCATCTCACAGAAGGTCGAAACCCCGAGCAGGCATTTATGCGAATGGCGAAGGCGGTTAAACGGATTGGATTCCTTTTGTCCGGGAATGTTCCGCGTCCGCGGTAATAAAAAAAGGGGACAGGCATGAATGGCACTGACTTAAAGAATTTTAAACGAAAAACCTCCTAATGCCGAAGTGATTAGTGGTTAATCAAAACACTATCGACACAGGAGGTTATCGTT
>MHFR01000018.1 GCA_001804285.1 Candidatus Danuiimicrobium aquiferis | reverse complement strand
CCCCGGAAAAGCTGGGGCCGGCCCTTTCTTTCCCGGGCTAAAGGCTTCCCATTAAACCCTGGATATCGCCTTCTGCTTGCCGAAGAATGAGACTGCAAATGAAAATTATAATTGAAAACTGCCAGCAATCTTCGGCCCCCATAATTAATCCCGTGTGCAAGTCTTCGCTTTTTTGAAGGATGTCTTGATATTTTCGGATTGCATTGTCGGGATTTCCGTGCCACTTCAAAACGCTAAACAATTACTATTCCCACAATAACAGCTGAAAAAATCGGAATGGTTTTTCTCATTTTGCACTTTTCTTTCCCGGGCTAAAGGCTTCCCATTAAACCCTGGATATCGCCTTCTGCTTGCCGAAGAATGAGACTGCAAATGAAAATTATAATTGAAAACTGCCAGCAATCTTCGGCCCCCATAATTAATCCCGTGTGCAAGTCTTCGCTTTTTTGAAGGATGTCTTGATATTTTCGGATTGCATTGTCGGGATTTCCTTCAAACACATCCAACGATTCTATTTTATTATTATAATGATAGGAAGGAAAACGAATGCCTCGGATAAGAAAAAAGCTGTTTAATAAACTCGCTCCGGCCGGGAAATCTTCTTCGAAATTAAACCCTTCGAATTGCGGCGTATTTTGCGGCAAAATGAGAGAAGGTTTCTCTACGGCAATCTCTCCCTTCCGGACAACCGTATCCCCAACATTTATTTTTGATGCCGCAAGAAAAATATACGGAAGTTGCGTAGCTGCATGTGTTTGAAGCGGTTTTACCCGGGACCGGAGAATCTGCGTTTGCTTTAACGCCTTTTTCCATGCTTCATCTAAATTCATGATTGTCTTTTTCGGAATGGTTCATTTTAAGACATCCCATTTAAAGGCATGGGGAAGAATCGTTTCTAACAATTTAGGAATTTGATTATATTGATTATTTTTTAGCCCGGATTTCACATCGCTAATGAGAAATTTCGCTCGTAAGAGCTGCGGTGTAAAGATAGTTTGTATCTTTGCAACGCAGGGCTTATCTTTTGCGCCCTGTTTAACAAGGGCGCAAAACTTTGGGTGCAGCTGATTGCGCCCAAAGCGCCTTTCTCTTCGATTCACAAAACCGATGAGAAAGGCAGGTTAGCTGACGAGAAGATATGCTAACGCGGAAATTGTGGCAGCGCAAGGAATCGTTAATATCCACGCCCAAACGATTGTTCCGGCAATTCCCCACCGAACCGCACTCACTCGTTTAAGCGACCCAATTCCCATAATCGCACCAGTAATGGTATGTGTCGTACTGACAGGAATGCCCGCCATAGATGAAAAGAAAAGCGTTATGGCAGCGCCGGTTTCCGCGCAAAATCCGTCTATCGGCCGGAGCTTTGCAACTTTTTGTCCCATCGTTTTCACAATCCGCCAACCGCCAAACATTGTTCCCAAAGCAATCGCTGTGTGGCAAGCAATCACCACCCAAAACGGAATGTGAAATTTTCCACCTAACAATCCCGCACTGAAAAGAAGGCTCGCAATAATTCCCATCGTTTTTTGCGCATCATTGCCGCCATGCCCAAGACTGTAACACGCCGCTGAGATCAATTGTCCTTTTCTAAAAATATGATCGACTTTAGACGGTGTCGCCCTTCTAAATATCCAGTGAACAGCAATACCGATCCCTAAACCGAGAATCAACCCTACAACGGGTGAAATAAAAATAAAAGAGACTGTTTTTAAAATGCCTTTCCAAACAAGAGCCGTAGGACCTGCTTTAAGCAATGCAGATCCGATCATCCCGCCAATCAGCGCATGAGAAGAGCTCGTTGGCAGCCCGAAGTACCACGTAATAATATTCCAACCGCACGCGCCGATAAGTGTCCCGAAAATAACATGTTGATCAACAATCGCAATATCAATGATCCCCTTTCCGATGGTATTTGCAACGTGAAGCCCAAAAAAAAGGAATGCAATAAAATTAAAAAAAGCCGCCCATATGACAGCGTATCGAGGCGAAAGAACTCTTGTGGAAACAATCGTGGCAATTGAATTAGCTGAATCGTGAAAACCATTCAAGAAGTCAAACGTTAATGCAAGAAAAATCAAAAAAAGAATATAAAAAGTCATAGGCCTAAGCTTGTTTTACGAGAATAGAACCCACAATGTGCGTCACGTCTTCACAAATATCAAGCACCGTTTCCGCGTCTTGATAAATTTCCTTCCATTTAATCACAAGCAGCGGGTCTTTTACTTTTTCAAAAAGCTCTCCGAGTGTTTCGTCTCTCATTGCATTTCCGACGTTTTCAAGCCGTTTAATTTCCACGCAGGCTTCAGTCACCAAATTTAAATTTTTATGCTTCCTTAATCCGTTAACGGCAAGTTCAACGGCGCGAATCGATTGTTCGATCACCACCGCAAACTTAACAAGATTTTTATCGTTCGGCGGAAGTTTATACACTTTTAAGCGGTTCACGATGGTATGAATCATGTCGGTAATATCATCAATTTCAACAGTTAATGCGTGAATGTCCTCGCGATCAAAAGGCGTAATGAATGTTTTGTTCAGTTGCTCAATAATATCATGCGCTATGCTATCTCCCTGATGTTCAATGTCTTTCATTTTCTCAATCGCCGCATCATCCAAAGAATTCTTCGCTACAATCTCTCGAAAAAAAACGGCCGCATCAACGGCGGTTTTTACTTGTTTATCAAACAGGTCAAAAAAATTGAATTCTTTTGGAAGGAACTTAAAAAACATACGCTTTCCTTTCTTAGGAAACTGCTTTTCGCAATCTATTGTCACACTGCTCCGGCTAACTCGCCCTTCTCATCAATTTTGCGAATCGCTGAGAAGGTCGCTTTGGGCGCAAAATGATGAAAAATCCGGGCTAATTGTCCGTTCTAAATATTTGACCCAAAAATCTTGGCAGGTGAGGCACTTCAATGCCGCAAAAACCATGTGATTGTACCAAAAATTCTGGTTTTTACCAGATATTTTATGTACCGGTAATTTCTTGAAATATGTAACGAAATTTGTGTTTTTCTGTTATTCTTTGGGTACTATGGAATCCCAATATTGATTGGCCGATTTAATGTATTCGCTGTCCGGAACAATGGGTTTTTCCAGCTTAAGCGCCGTTTCCGGAGAGAACTTCAAATCGTTGACAATTTCTTTGCCTGCTTTTTGAAGTAGTTTTTTGTATCCATAAAGAAATGGCATTAGAAGAAGCGATTTTTCCCGCAAAATCTCGCCCCCTCCTCGATAGATTTCGCCGATTACTTCGGTGCGCATATTTCGCGCTACTCGTTTAAAATAATGGGAAATCACTTGAAAATGTGTTTGCTCCGGAAATCCACAATTTGAAATAATAACGAGTTTCGGCGGTTTTTCGCACCCAACTTTCACGACATGCCGGCATTCTCCATTTTCGTCTTTCTCAAAATGGGGATCTCCGAGTGGAACCAATCGATCTAAAAAGTCCTTCATCATTCCTGTCACATGATCCACATAAACCGGTGTCGCAAAGACAAGAATGTCCGCCAATTTAAATTTTTCAATCAATTCCGCCATGTCATCATTGATCGTGCATTTTCCGGGCGTTTTAAACCAACATGTAAAACAACCCTGGCAATGATGAATGTTTTTTCCCGCAAGGAATATGTTTTCGACAATCGCGCCGGCGGATTCCGCACCTTTCATGAATTCCTGAACCATCCAGTGGGTATTGCCTTTTTCCGCTCTCGGGCTTCCGTTAAATATTGTGATTTTCATGTCGGCTCCGCCTTTTTATGAATGCCCTTTTACTGCCAGCTCGCACGCCGATCGAGGGCTTTATGATAAAGTGTTTCATATTTTTTCGCAGAATCGATCCAATTGAAATTTTGCTGCATCGCTTCTTTTCGCATGGCCATAAAGTGTTGTGGTCGATCGTAATACGTACTAACCGCCCAACCGATGGTGTAATAAATGGACATCGGATCAAGAATCTGAAATCGAAATCCCGTACCCGTTCCCAGGGTTTCGCTATATTGTTCAACGGTATCTTTCAACCCTCCGGTCTCCCGCACAATCGGCAGAGTCCCGTATTTTAAACTGTAAATTTGATTAAGTCCGCAAGGTTCAAAAAGCGACGGCATCAGAAAAAAATCAGATCCGGCTTCAATCAAATGCGCTTTTCTTGTGTCATATCCGATCCATGCACCGATTCGTCCCGGAAATTTCGCTGGAAGGCCGCCGTAGAAATCTTCCATCCACTTTTCGCCGCTTCCCAAAAATACAAACTGAACAACCATATTCCGCACAATCCATTTAATAATCGCCGCTAAAACCTGGAAACCTTTCTGGTCAGTCAACCGAGAAACGACTCCGATCACAGGAATTTTTCCTTTCACTTCAAGCAGAAATTCCTGTTGAAGCCGCCGTTTGCAAATCGCCTTTCCCGAAAAATCATTCGCGGAATAATATTCCGGCGTGTACCGGTCTGTTTCCGGATTCCAATTGTCGTAATCGACACCGTTTAAAATTCCAACCAAATCTTCACGTCGCCTGCCGAGGTACTGTGAAAGTCCGTTTCCTCCGGGTTCAGACAAAATTTCATTAGCGTAACTTGGACTTACTGTACTCACGCAATCAGCATAAAAAATTGCACCTTTCATAAAGTTGACACATTGGTAATTTTCAAACTTGGGTTCAACAAAATTTTCGTGCCCGAGCCCCAGAAACGGATAAAACCATGAATGGAAAACGCCTTGATAAGCAATGTTGTGGATAGTGAAAACAGATGCGGTTTTTTCAAAAAAAGGATCGTGCAAATGCCAAATTTTTAAATACGCCGGAATAAGCGCAACCTGCCAGTCGTGGGAATGAATGATATCGGGTTGAAAATTAAGATTTCGGCAAAGCTCGATACACGCGCGGGCAAAAAATCCGAATCGTTCGGCGTTATCGCCGTATTCCCATCTCCCATCGTCATAGATCCCAGCACGGCCGAAAAAATTTTCGTGCTCGATAAAATAAACCGGAACTTCGTCTACCGCTCCTTCCAGAACTTCGCACCAAACATTACAATTTCCCATTTGAACGCTCAAAGGGGAAATAACGGATTTTAAGTTGTATTGCTCGCGATTAATCGCCCAATATCGCGGAAGAACGAGACGGACGTCATGTCCTAGTTTTCGGAGATACTTTGGAAGAGCGCCGCAAACATCCGCAAGCCCGCCCGTTTTCACAAACGGAACCGCTTCAGAAGCAGCGAAAAGAATTTTCATAAATCAGAAATGTTGTGAAATTTCAGTTTGGATTTACGTTGTCCCTTGTATTGGAAATGAACCAGCCGGTATACGTCCTCGTCTTTTCTTCATTCAGAAAAATGAAAACGTAATACATTGTCATACTTGCTGGCGGATCTGCCATTTTGCTTTGCAAAAAAGTGGCGGAGAGGGGGGGATTTGAACCCCCGGTGGCGCTTTTCAACACCACAGCGGTTTAGCAAACCGCCGCACTAAACCGGGCTATGCGACCTCTCCACCGATTAAAATATCAAATGACAAATGATAAAAAGTTTCAACCCGAAAATCTAATCCACCCGAAAGCGGGGCTACGGGGTTTCGCCATGCTTTATTTCCTAACACAACGCCAATACAGGCACTGACGCCCATTTTGGGCCACTCTCTCAACCTCGCCGTCCCGAACAAAGCGAGGGATGCAACCTCTCCGTAAGCGCTGAATCATACCATAATAATCGGTTCTGCGGTTCTTCGAAAGAAAAAATTTAACAAATTTTAGCCTGCAGCATATTTCTTTCAAAAAGTCTTTTTCATTTTACATTTCAGGCTTGTAAACTTTTTACGGGCTTCTTTCGTTTAATCAGTTGAAGATTTCGCGCATAGATGAAAACGCTGATAAAGCAACCTATTGAAAAAACCGGATCGTGATTATGGAGCGCATAAAAAAACAATATTCCGGCTCCGCCAACTCCGAGATACCAAAAACTAACGGGGATAACGCTCTCTTTTTTTCGCTCCGACTGAATCCATTGAACAACAAACCGCATAAAAAAAAGAAATTGCCCCAAAAGGCCAAAAATAATCCACCATTGATCTGCCGAGATTTCTATTTTCATTTTCCGTGCTCCCAATTTTTTTGACCGTTTCTGTGTTCAGCATATCATCAGAACATCGGCATAGGCGCTTATTAAATGAAGATACGATGAAGATTTTTGGGCGAGTTCTAAAAATGGAAAATTACACAACGGAGAGGGCGGTCGCATTTCTTTGCGCAGCCCCCGAAGCTATGACTTCTTAATTTAATAAAGTTAAGATATTCAATATGAAAATCATGGCGGAGGGGGTAGGATTCGAACCCACGATCCGCTTACGCGGATAACGGTTTTCAAGACCGCCGCATTCGACCACTCTGCCACCCCTCCTTGTAATTAAATCCCAATGACGCAAACAAATCCCAAAGAATCAAGTTTTTCAAATTGGGTTTTTCGTTTTGCCTGAATCTCTTGGTCATTGGTGCTTGGACATTGGTCATTTTATCAAATGTATTCTTCAAGCGCTTTTGGCAATTTAATGGAGCCGTCCGCCTGCTGATGATTTTCCATCAGACAAAGAATCGTCCGCGCAAACGCGACGCCGGAACCGTTGAGCGTATGAACAAGCTGCGGTTTTTTCCCGTCAGATGGTTTATATTTCACATTGATTCGCCGCGCTTGAAAATCGAGGAATGTACTGCAACTTGAAATTTCAAACCATTTTTTCGCGCCGGGTGCATATCCTTCAATATCATAACATTTCGCCGCCGCAAAACTGAGATCACCACCACATAATAAAACGACCCTGTACGGAATTTCAAGCAGCTGTAAAACTTCTTCGGCATCGCAGACGAGCGATTCCAATTCGTCAAGTGCCGTTCCCGGTTTCACAAATTTTACGAGTTCGACTTTGTCAAACTGGTGAAGACGTGAAAGTCCGCGGGTATCTTTTCCGTAAGAACCCGCTTCCCTCCGGAAGCAGGGTGAATAGGCAACAAATTTCACCGGTAATTCTTCTTCTTTCAAAACCTCATCCCGTAAGATATTTGTGACTGGCACTTCCGCTGTCGGAATAAGGAAAAAATCATCGTTTTTCAGCGCGTACATATCCTCTTCCATTTTGGGAAGTTGTCCGGTTCCGGTCATGCTGGTGCGGTTAACTAATGAAGGCGGCCAAATTTCCTGGTAACCGTGCTTTTTAACATGAAGATCCACCATAAAATTCATCAAAGCCCGGATAAGTCGTGCTCCTTCTTTCTGATAAAGCGCGAATCCGGCACCGCTGATTTTGGTTGCCCTTTCAAAAGAAATCCATCCGTTTTGGGCGGCAAGTTCCATATGATCTTTCGGCTTGAATGAAAACTCTTTCGGCTTTCCCCATTCTTTAACCGTTTTATTCTGTTCCGCCGTAGAACCATCAGGAACTGATTCATGGGCAAAGTTTGGGATTGCGACTATCATTTTATTAATATTTTCATCGATTTTACCCACTTTTGAATCATATTCGCCTATTTTTTGGGATAGCACCTTTAAGTCTAAAAGCAATGACTCTGAGAATGTTCCTTCTTTCTTTGCCTTAGAGATTTTATCATTCGCCTGGTTTCGTTCCGCCTTCAATTTTTCGCCTTCCGTAATTAAGTCCCTTCTCTCCCGGTCAAGCGCGAGAAGCTTATCGATAACAGCCGTATCGACCTTCTTTTTTTGAAGCCCTTTTTTAAGATTGTTTGTATCTTCTCTAATCAATCTAATATCGAGCATAAAATTAAAAAGTCCCAAATCCTTAAACCGAGCGCTACTCTGCAATCAATTAAGATTGAAGAATCTCTTTCTTTTTTAGGACTTGGGACTTTTTCCTCTTTTTGTTTTATTCTTCCGCTTCTTCGCCTTCTTCTTTCGAAACAACTTTCATTGTCGAAGCAACTACATCTTTTGTTTTCAAATTAATGAGCCGGACCCCTTGCGTATTCCGTCCCGCTGTTCGAATCTGCGCCACGGGACATCGAACGACCATTGCTCCTTCGGTAATGATGATGATTTCATCCTCTTCCGCAACAGTCAGTACATTCACAACATAACCGTTTTTGTCTGTCACTTTCGTATTGATAATTCCTTTTCCGCCGCGGGATTGAACCCGGTATTCTTTAAATTTTGTTTTCTTACCGTATCCCTGACTTGTCACCGTCAGCGCTGTCGCTTCCGGATCAACGATTTCGGTTGCAACTACTTCATCTTTTTTCCCAAGCCGGATTCCGCGTGTTCCGCTTGCAGTCCTCCCCATGTCGCGAACGTGCTTTTCAGGAAATCGAATCGCTTTTCCGTCTTTTGTCGCAATGAAAATTTCATTTTTCCCGGACGTAAGCTTACAGGCAATTAATACGTCTTTGTCTTTAAGCGTAATGGCGTTAATTCCCGTTACGCGCGGATGTGAATATGCCGATAAATTCGTTTTTTTCACTACTCCATTTTTTGTTACCATCAGAATATAGTGTTTATCGTCAAATTCTCCCACCTGTAGAAAACTTGCAACTTTTTCATCCGAACCAACCTGCAGCAAATTTACAATCGCTTTCCCTTTCGCTTGCCTTGATGCTTGAGGAATGTCATAGCATTTAAGCCAAAAAACGCGCCCTGCGTTTGTAAAAAACAGGATATAATCATGCGTAGAGGCAAGAAACATGTGTTCAATAAAATCTTCTTCTTCGTCGCGCACGCCCCCGCCTTGAACCCCCCGCCCACCTCGTTTCTGCTGACGGTATGTGGTTACGGGCATTCGCTTAATATATCCGGCATGAGAAATGGTAACGAGGACATCTTCGTCGGCAATCAAATCTTCGATTTCAATTTCCTTTTCTTGCGCAACGATTTGCGTTCTGCGGTCATCGCCGAATTTCTTCGCAATTCCTTCCGATTCTTCTTTAATAATCTCCAAAACTTTCGCGCGGCTTTTCAGGAGCGTTTTGTAAAATTCGATTTTTTTAAGTAACTCTAAATATTCTTCGTCAATTTTATGCCGTTCAAGAGCCGTTAAACGCTGAAGCTGTAATTCCAAAATGGCTTTCGCCTGAATTTCCGTCAGTTTGAAATTAGCCATCAATGCTTCTTTGGCAACTTCCGGATCTTTTGAACTGCGGATAGTTTTGATGATTTTATCGATATTCGCAACCGCAATTTTCAAACCTTCCAAAATATGTGCCCGTTTTTCCGCTTTGTCGAGTTCGAATTGCGTCCGTCGCCGTATCGTGACTATGCGAAATGAAATAAACTCCTGAATCATTTGTTTTAAATTCAGTGTTTTGGGCTGTCCGTCTACCAAAGAAAGCATGATCACGCCAAACGTGTCCTGCATTTGCGTGTGCTTATAGAGTTGGTTCAAAAGCACCTGAGGAATCGCCTCTTTTTTGAACTCAACCACAATCCTCATTCCGTCCCGATCAGATTCGTCGCGAATGTCATAAATTCCGTCAACTTTTTTTGTCTCTACTAAATTAACAATGGATTCGATCAGGTTGGTTTTGTTCACCATGTAGGGAATTTCCGTAATGATGATTGCGTCTTTTTTTCCTTTGACCCCTGTTTCAATATTGGCTTTTGCGCGCATCTGAATTCGTCCACGACCTGTTTCATAAGCATCCCGAATTCCTTCGCGTCCGCAAATAAGTCCGCCGGTCGGAAAGTCCGGCCCTTTTACAATTTGCATAAGTTCTTTAATGGAAATATCTTCGTTCTTAATCACGGCAAGAATTGCTTCGACAACTTCCCTTAGATTATGCGGAGGAATATTCGTTGCCATACCAACCGCAATGCCGCTTGAACCGTTGATCAATAAATTCGGAAGTTTGGATGGTAAAACCGTTGGCTCTTCAAGCGATTCGTCAAAATTCGGTACAAAATCAACGGTGTTTTTCTCAATATCCTGAAGTATTTCTTCGGAAATAGAATCGAGACGCGCTTCCGTGTAACGCATCGCCGCCGCGCTATCGCCATCAATCGATCCGAAGTTCCCCTGCCCCTCAATTAATGGATAGCGAAGCGAGAAATCCTGCACCATTCGGACAAGAGAATCGTACACGGCCGTGTCGCCGTGCGGGTGATATTTTCCGAGAACTTCTCCGACAATACGCGCGGATTTTTTATAGGGCTTGGAATGAACTATTCCAAGTTCGTTCATTGCGAAAAGAATTCTTCGGTGAACGGGTTTCAGCCCGTCGCGAACATCGGGAAGGGCGCGCCCAACAATCACGCTCATCGCGTAATTGATGTAGCTTGTTTTCATTTCCTCTTCAATCGGAATCAGTTTTATTTTTTCGCCTATTGCAAATACATTAATATTTTCATCCACCATTGTTCACATCCTCGTTAAATATCTAGATTTTGAACTGCTTTTGCGTGTTTTTCAATAAATGCTCTTCTCAAATCAACTTGCTCTCCCATCAAAACAGTAAACATTTCATCCGCCAATACGGCATCTTCCGTGGTTACTTTTAAAACCGTTCTTCTCGCCGGGTCCATCGTCGTTTCCCAAAGCTGTTCAGGGTTCATTTCTCCGAGACCTTTATAGCGCTGAAGCGTAATTCCTTCTTTCCCCGCTTCTTTGGCCCGTCGAAGAACGTCCTGAAGATTTTTAAACGCATCAACTCTTTTCCCGGCCTGAATTTCGTAACCCGCCTTTTCTCCGGCGCCTCCGGTAAATTCTTTGACTTCAAGATTATATTTTTCGAGTTTTTTCGCCGTTTTAATCAAATCATGTCCGGCGGTAATTTCCATCACGTCGAGCGTTTCGGCTTCCTTACCATTTTCTTCTTTGGAAACACCGATGCGTGTTTTAATTGAATATGTTTTCTTCTTTTTCTTTTCAAGCGCTTTTACAAAAGCCGCGAGTTCTTCATCCGAGTAAACATATTCCTTTTCTTCGTCATCCGGAAGTTTTACCAAATGTGTCGGAAATAATTTCCGTTTTCCGTCATACGCGCCGACATAAGATTCGAAATTAATTCCGTTTCTTTCAATCATGTTTTTTGACTTTTCAATTTCCAACAACAAATCCAAAAGCGCTTTTAATTCTTTGTCTGTATATTGTTTTTTATCTTTCAGGATTTTTAAATGGACTCCTTCTGTTCCCATTTCGAGAAGAATTCCGTTCAGCCGTTCTTCCGTCTCCACATATTCTTCGCGTTTTCCTTTTTTAATTTTGAAAAGCGGCGGCTGCGCAATGTAAACATGTCCGTTTTCAATCAGTTGTTTCATTTGGCGGTAAAAAAACGTCAAAAGAAGGGTCCGGATATGCGATCCGTCAACGTCAGCATCGGTCATAATAATTACTTTGTGATACCGGAGTTTTCCGATATCAAACCCTTCGCTTTCCGCTCCGCCGCCGATTCCTGTTCCAAGCGCTAAAATAATAGTTCGAATTTCTTCATTATTAAGAACTTTGTCGAGTCGTGCTTTTTCCGTATTAATAATTTTTCCACGGAGCGGCAGGATTGCCTGAAATCGCCGGTCGCGGCCTTGTTTTGCTGAACCGCCGGCCGAATCTCCTTCGACAATATAAATTTCGCAATTCTTCGGTTCCGGATTTGAACAATCCGCCAATTTTCCGGGAAGAGAGGCTGAATCCAGGGCGCCTTTCCGTCGCGTCAATTCCCGTGCTTTCCGGGCCGCTTCTCTGGCTCGCAAAGCAAGCAGTGATTTTTCAACAATTTTATTTGCGACAGGCGGATTTTCTTCATAAAAAGCCGTGAGTGTATCATAAATGACGGAGTAAACGATGCCTTCAACTTCGCTATTTCCTAATTTTGTTTTTGTTTGTCCTTCAAATTGCGGATTCGGAACCTTAACGCTCAAAACCGCGGTTAACCCTTCGGTCAAATCCTGCCCCGAAAGGCCTACTTCGCCTTCTTTGATTTGATTTTTTGACCGCGCGTATTGATTGGTCGCGCGTGTAAGCGCCGTGCGAAAACCACTTAAATGCGTCCCTCCTTCGATCGTATTAATGTTATTGACGAAAGAAAAAACATCTTCGCTATAGCTATCGTTATATTGAATCGCACATTCAACCACAACACCGTCTTTTTCTTTTTCAATATAGAAAATTTTCGTGTGCAAACGGTTTTTTGTGCGGTTTAAATATTGGATAAATTCTGTAACGCCATTCTCGTATTTGAATGCGTTTTCTTTATTAGATCGTTCGTCCTTAATAACAATTGCGACGCCTTTATTCAAAAATGCAAGCTCGCGGCACCGATTTACAAGGGTGTCAAAACTAAATTCGATCTCGGGGAAAATTTCTTTATCCGGTTTAAATGTAACCGTTGTTCCGGTATGTTTGCTTTTTCCGATCACTGTTACTTTTGAAACAGCTCGTCCTTGCTCATATCGTTGTTTAAAAATTTTCCCTTCCCGTGAAACTTCCACTTCGCACCATTCAGACAGCGCATTTGTACAGGACACACCAACGCCGTGAAGACCGCCCGATACTTGATAGGCTTTGCTTCCGAATTTTCCGCCGGCATGAAGCGTTGTCATGACTACTTCTAACGCTGATTTTTTCTGCGTCTTGTGTAGATCCACAGGAATGCCGCGTCCGTTGTCTTCTACAGAAACACTTCCGTCTGTATGAATAGTAACAATAATTCGATCGCAATAGCCGGCAAGCGCTTCATCGATCGAGTTATCCAAGACTTCGTATACAATGTGATGGAGGCCTCTTTTGGCTGTGTCTCCGATATACATCGCGGGCCTTTTTCGTACAGCATCCGCTCCTTCCAACACTTGAATACTTGTGGCATCGTATGAATGCGCTTTCTTCTCTTGTTTTTCTTTATGGTCTTTTTTTGTCATGGTTTTTAATGTCATATCCTTTTTTAATGTAACTCCCCCACAATAAATTTTATGTCTGTTATTTCGTTTTCGCCAAATTGGTTTTGCAGTCTTTTCAAGATTGTTGCTTTGTATCTTTGGCTTAATTCAAACGCGGCTGTTGAATCATCTACAGTTACAATCACTTTGTGATCTTTTGAAAATGCTGCTCTCGTATGTTTCGAAAAAAAACTTCCGACGGTCGCTGGCCATGAATCCATTAATTCTGTTTTTTTCACCGTTTGCGGTTCTTTTGCGATTTTTTCAAATAACAATTTTATTGTTTCTTTAATGGGTTTTTCTTCGGCCATAACTGGCTTTTTTATTTCCTTTTTTTTAATTCAATTGCATCGGCATCACAACGTACACATATTCGCCGCTTTTTATTACCCCTGGTTTGTCGGCTTGAATTAACGAAAGGTTTATTTTTTCTGTCCCGAGTGTTTTTAAAACATCCAGAAGGTATCCCGGATTAAAACCAATAGTGACATCGTCTCCTTCGATGTTTGCATCAATATCTTCTTTTGCCTCTCCAAGGTTAGGCGTTCTTGAAGAAATCAGAATCTTATCTTTTATAAAATCTAATTTGATCGATTGGCTTTCTTGAGACGTTAAAAGTGAAACGCGTTTTATTGCAGATAAAAACTCTTCTCTTCCTACTTCGGCTTTTGTTTTTTCTTCTTTTGGGATTACTTGTTCAAAACTAGGAAACTTTCCTTCAATTAACCTTGAAATTATAGTTGTCTCACCGGCTTGAAAAACCATCTGGTTTTTAGCATACATAATACGCATTTTTCCGTCCGTGGTCAGCATTTTTAACAATTCTGTAATTGTTTTTGCCGGAAGAATTGATTCGAAATTAATATTTTTTTCTTCACCGATTTCTTTTTCTATCATAGCCAGTCGTTTTCCGTCTGTGGCAACAAAACGAATAAATCCTTTTTTCAGAGAAACAAGCGCTCCGTTTAGTGTATACCGCGTCTCGTCGTGAGAAATAGCGATTGCGGTAACGGTCAAACAATGTTTCAGTACGCTTTGTTCTATTTCAAGAGTCCATTCCGGTTCTGGTTCTGTTATTTTGGGAAAGTCCGCGGGGTCCATTCCCACCACTTTGAAATATGCTTTTCCCGCTTTTATATTTATCGCAAAACTTTTTGTTACCGTAACTTCGACTTCTTTTCCCGGCAGTTCCCTAATAATATCGAAGATTTTTCTCGCGGGAATAGCCACCGCACCTTTTTCTAATACTTCTGCCGGACATTGTGTTTTTATTCCTATTTCTAAATCATATCCTACGGCAATAATTTTTCCTGCGTCTGCTTGCAATAAAATGTTGCTTAATATCGGACTGGGTGCTTTTGGATTTGCAATACCAACTGTTGTTGAAAGGATCTTAACAAAATCTTCTTTTTGAACCTTTATGTTCACGGGAGTACTCCTGTTATTATTTTATTAAAAGATAATCGTAATTGTCTTATATCCTGTTAATACTGTCAACAACTTCATAAGTCATTTAAAACAAACAGATTGCAACAAAAACAAGCTGTTGATATCTAGCTATTATTTATCAACAACTTAACGGCATTTATAGCCATTTCCAACTTATCATCAGAACACCGTTCCGTAGAAATTTTATTACAAGCATGAATAACCGTAGCATGCCCGCGGCCGCCAAAAAAAGCGCCAATTTCAGGAAGTGAGTGATCCGTCATTTCTCGAACAAGAAACATGGCGATTTGTCTCGGAAACGCGATAGACTTACTTCGCCGCTTTATTCTTAAATCCGATACTTTAATATTAAAATACTGGCAGACAGCGAGTTGAATCCGATCAATGGTTACATTTCTCAATTCTTCTTTAACAGAATCTCTTAAAATTTGTTCCTCTACTGTTTTTAGATCAACCACTCCACCCAACAAAGAAGCATAAGCAACAACCCGGATTAAAGCTCCCTCAAGCTCGCGAATGTTGGATTTGATTTTTTTTGCAATAAAAAAAACAACATCATCCGGGACCACAACCGTTTCTTTCTCCATTTTCTTTTTCAAAATAGCTACTCTTGTTTCGAAATCCGGCGGTTGAATATCAACCACCAACCCCCACCCAAACCGCGAAATCAAACGATCCTCAAGGCCTGGGATCTCTTTTGGCGACCGATCGCTTGTTACAACAATTTGTTTATGAGCATCGTAAAGCGTATTAAACGTATTAAAAAATTCTTCCTGCGTGGCTTCCTTCCCGGCGATAAAATGAATATCATCCACCAGAAGAATATCGGAATTGCGGTATTTATTTCGAAAAGCGTGTGTTGAACGGTTTTGAATTGCGGAAATGAGTTGGTTTGTAAATTTTTCACCCGAAAGAAAGCTCACTTTTGTATTTTTATTTTTTGCGATAAGCCGGTGCGCAATCGCCTGCATCAAATGTGTTTTCCCAAGGCCAACATTTCCATAAATAAAAAGAGGATTATATTTTTTTGCAGGAGTTTCGCTGACGGATAAAGCCGCTGCGTGCGCAAATTGATTTCCCGGACCAACAACAAAATGATCAAAAGAATATCGGTCGTTTAGCTCGGTTGTGATTTGAGGGGATGCTAAAGAACTGAAAAAAGGAAGGCCGGAAACGTTTTTTTGAGCGCGTTCTTCGGCAATATAGTGAATATCCACACATAAACCAGAAGCCTCGAGAATCGCCGCGCGAATGATCTCGTGATAATGACTTTTAAGCCAATCGCCATAAAATTTATCGGGAACCAAAAGAGAAAAACTTTTGTCATCTCCTTTTTGGAGGCGAAGCGGCTCAATCCATGTTTTGAAACTTTGCTCGCTTAATTCCTGCTTAATGTTACCGAGAACCTTATTCCAAAGTGTACCGGTATCAATATGCGAGGAAGGTTCCGAACGAGGGCAATCTTCCAATTTTACAGTCATATGTATGAACAAGTTATCATCAAGTCGTTAAAAAACAAATTGATCGCAAATGAATTACAAATAAAGACAACGAGACACCACAAATCTCCAAAAGAATTAAAAAACGGAAGATATTTATTTTGGACAGAACAGGTAGTGTTGCTCGGAGGAAATTATAGCAGAATGGAATTTAAAAGAAAGGAAGTTTTCGAACTAATTTTGAAGAGCGTTTCTTAACAAACGAGCGAGAAACAAAATCTTTTTCGCTTTCTTGACTTGAGAAATTTTGCTGCTATAATCAACCAAAAATAATTTAAAAATCGAGGAATGAGAAGGAAAAATTAGGAATCCATGAAAAGAACATATCAACCCTCCAAGAAAAAACGCAAACGAAAACACGGCTTTCGGCACCGCATGAAAACAGCACAAGGGCAGAATGTATTGAGGCGGCGACGAAAGAAAGGCCGAAAGCGATTAACTCCGGTATGAGCAAAAACGCTTCTTTTCCTAGAAGCGAACGGCTGGTTCACACCAAAGAATATCGACATGTTTTCAAAAAAGGGAAAAAATTTCATGATAGTGGAATTTCCCTTTATTGTTTTAAGCTGGAAAACAACGACTTAGGGAAGCTCGGAGTTATTATTAGCCGGAAGGCCGTAAGAAAGGCAACACAAAGAAATCGAATGAAAAGGGTTGTCCGAGAATTCTTTCGGAAAAGGAAAGCCAACAGGATTCAAGGGAATCAAATTATTGTTCGCGTCGAAGAAGGATGTAAGTCATTTAAAAATAAGGAATTACAACAAATTGTTGAAAAACTTTTCTTCCGTGCTGGAATTTTGGCTAAAACAAATTAGTCGGAAAACCATTGGTTTTTATAGGATCGTTATTTCTCCATGGATTGGTTGCCATTGTCGATTCTACCCGACATGCTCCCAATATGCGACGGACGCAATTGATGAATATGGATTTTTAAAAGGCATTTTCAAAACAGGAATAAGATTATTAAAATGTCAGCCGTTTCATAAAGGCGGATATGATCCGGTTGAGCAGGGCTTAGATCATAGAAAACAATAGAAAAAAGGAATAAAATGGATTCTGAGAAAAGGTTTTTTTTAGCTATATTTTTATCAATCTTGATTTTGACGGTATACCCTTATTATTTACGAAAGATAAACCCGCCAGTGCCTTCTTCGCAAACACAAACCGAATTACCACAACCACTTACAACGACAATGCCGAAAACAGATTCTATTGTCGATAAAGTGGCGCCTTCAGAATTATCGCAGCCAGCCACTCCAATTCGAAAAGAGAATAAATATAATTTTTCACACAAGTTTCTTGAGGCTGAATTTACGGATCTTGGAGGCGCAATTATAGATTTAAAGTTGAAAAACTGGGGAAAACCCGGAAGCGAGAAGATTGTATTGATTGATTCCCAAAGTGGAAACGGCGCAGCGTTTCTGACAAAAATTCCCGGGCAAGGAATTGATTTTGCGAATAAGATTTTTACGCTCGAGACGCTTAATGAAAAACAAGGCGAGGTTGTTTTTTCTGCGGAAGAGCCAAATCAATGGCTGTTAAGAAAAAAATATAAGTTTTCTGAAAATAAACCGGCATTTGATTTCCAAATTGAGTTACAAAACTTATCGGCAGAAACCAAGAATTTTGCTTTACAAGTAACCACAAAAATCTCTCTGAGTGGAGCGCATAATAACGACCTTCCTTATGCACAAGCATATATTCACACGGGAGATAAATTACAGTCTATTCAAGCCGCAAAAATTGAAAAAACGCCCAAAATTTTAGAAGGGAGAATATTATGGCAAGTAATTGCTATGAAATACTTTGCGATAATATTAAAGCCAGAAAAAATAGCGGAATTTTCAAAAGTTTGGGCCGATGGAAAACCGGTTAAAAATATGTATGGCATGGTAAAAACAGCAACAGAAAAATTAGATCCGGGAGCCATAGCAACATTCAATTTCAAAGTTTATTCCGGGCCCCAATATTACAATGCGTTGAAATCATATAAATCCGGATTTGAAGAAATATTGTCTTTGGGATTTTTCGGAATTTTCAAACTTTGGTTGTTGCTCGCTCTGCAATGGGTACACAAACTTTTTGGAAATTATGGTTGGGCGATTGTAATTGTAACGATGGCTATAAAACTTATATTTACTCCGCTGACCCATATTAGTTTTGAATCAATGAAAAAAATGCAGCAGATTCAGCCGAAAATGAAATCGATTCAGGAACGTTATAAAGACGACAAAGCAAAACAGCACAAAGAGACCATGGAGCTTTATAAAAAGTACAAAGTAAATCCAATGGCAGGCTGCCTTCCGATGCTGATTCAAATTCCGATTTTTATCGCATTTTACCAAATTCTTTCTCAAACGGTAGAGCTTAAGGGAGCGCCGTTTATTTGGTGGATTAAGGATTTGTCAGAACCCGACAAACTTTTTACGCTTTCTTTTACAATTCCATTTCTTGGAAATGGAATTAATATTCTCCCCCTCTTGATGGTTGGCTCTATGGTGTGGCAACAAGAATTAACGCCTCAAACAGCTGCACCAGAACAGCAACAAATAATGAGGATAATGCCTATTTTTATGGGATTTATATTTTATAATTTGCCGTCAGGCCTTGTTCTTTATTGGTTTTTGAATAATATGCTTTCAATCTTTCATCAGCTATTTATCAAAGGCAAAGCGCTTCCTCACCACGAAGAAGAAGCATAGTTTTCTTAATCCAAATCCGACCGCACTTCCCAAATTTGTCATTTATTTTGTTTTGATATATCATTCTCCATTTTCTAAGAAAGGTTGTTAATGGGAAACGATTCAAAATTCGATGCCATTGTCATCGGAGCCGGACATGCTGGAACAGAAGCCGCTCTTGCCATTGCTCGCTGCGGATATCAAGTTGCATTACTCACAATGGACAAAAACTCTGTTTGCCGCATGTCTTGCAATCCAGCCATAGGAGGCCTCGCCAAGGGGCACATCGTCCGGGAAATCGACGCGCTTGGCGGTGAGATGGGCCTTGCAACCGATGCAACAGGAATTCAATTTCGAATGCTCAATAAATCAAAAGGTCCAGCTGTTTGGGCCCCTAGGGCGCAAGCCGATAAAGTGCGTTATTCAGCCTACATGAAAGCCGTTGTTGAAAGCGAAAAGAATATTTTACTGGTTGAAGACGAAGCGACTGAATTATTAGTTTCTGGGGGGAAGGCGGTTGGCGTTCGAACCAAAAAAGAGAAGGAATATTTAGGCAAGATTATAATTGTTTCGACGGGGACTTTTATGCAAGGCCTGATTCATATCGGCGAAATGAACTATCCCGGCGGAAGGCGAGATGAACCACCCTCTGTTGGTCTTTCAGATTCTCTAAAAAAGCACGGTCTTGAAGTTATCCGATTTAAAACGGGAACACCTTGCCGAATTAAAAAAGGAAGTATTGATTTCACAAAATGTGAGGAGCTTTTTGGAGACCCAGATCCGGAACCGTTTTCTTACAGAACGCGCGAGTTTCATGTGAAACAGTACTCGTGCTGGCTAACATACACGAATGAAAAAACGCACGATATTATTCGAAAAAATCTCCACAGGTCGCCTTTGTATGCCGGCCGGATTATTGGAATCGGGCCTCGTTATTGCCCATCGATTGAAGACAAAGTCGTGAAGTTTGCCGACAAGAAACGCCATCAAATTTATTTAGAACCCGAAGGAATCGACACCGACGAAATATATGCCAACGGACTTCCGACAAGCTTGCCGTCGGATGTTCAGTTGGAATTTGTTCACACCATTCAAGGGCTTGAAAATGCAGAAGTCGCAAAGTTTGGATACGCTATTGAATATGATTGCATGCCGCCAACCCAACTCAAACAGACACTGGAAACAAAAACCATTGAAAATTTATTTTTAGCCGGCCAAGTTAATTGCACATCCGGATATGAGGAAGCGGCTGCGCAAGGTATTTATGCCGCATTTAATTCCATATGTAAATTTAAAGCTAAGGAACCATTTATTCTGGATCGATCCGAGGCTTATATAGCTGTCCTTATCGATGACTTAATAACGAAAGGAACAAATGAACCATATCGGATGTTTACTTCAAGGGCCGAATTCAGGTTGCTTCTTCGTCAGGATAATGCGGATGAAAGACTGATGAAGTATGGTTATGAATTCGGACTTATCAAGAAAGAGATTTACGAAAAAATGCTCGAAAATAAATCAAAGGCTGAAAAACTTATTGAAGATCTTAAATCAATCAAGTCCGAGAATATATCCTTAGACAAGTGGTTAAAGCGGCCTGAAATGACAATAGAATCGATTCCTAGTGGGAACTTGGATTTTAATGTGTACTCGAATGACATTCTCAGAAAAGTTGAATGGGACATGAAATATGAGGGCTATATCAAGAGGCAAGAAATGGAGGTTTCTAAATTCAAGAAACTCGAAAAAAGAAAACTTCCAGAGGATATAGATTATTCAAAAATAAAAGGACTTCGGCGGGAAGCAAGAGAAAAACTTACCGGAATCAGACCAGCTTCCATCGGGCATGCCGCGAGAATACCCGGGATGACAAACTGTGATATTTCCCTCATTCTCGTATACTGCAAAAAGAGCTTATAAAAATAGCAGCTGGTTTAAATTAAACCACAATCACTAAATTAATTGACTTTAAATCTAAGCTCAATATAATTATCGCATAATATACTTATCTTTGAAATTTAATATCGTTTCACGTGGAACGGCATGTCGTTAATTCAGTTAAAGCAAATTATTATCTAGCCGATAAAATAAATGAAAAAATCAAAATCTTCCTTCGAAAGGCTGATCAATCTTAGAAATAATTTAAACCCGAAAAATCACACCTATTCTTTAGTATTAAATAACAAACCAGGTATTTAATAAATAAAATGAAAATATTTTCTTTCTGTAATCAAAAAGGTGGTGTTGGAAAAACAACAACCGCTGTTAATCTTGCCGCAGCTCTTTCAGTGCAAGGCAAAAAGGTATTGCTTATTGATATGGACCCGCAAGGAAATGCAACCAGCGGAGTTGGAATAGATAAAAGATCTTTGAGAAAGACGGTTTACCACCTGTTAATTTCCGATATGGATATAACAGAAGTTGTTATAAACGATTTAGAGACAAATATTTCCGTCATTCCAGCAAACAAAGATTTGATTGGAGCATCTATAGAATTGATTCAAATAGAAAACAGAGAGTTCCTTTTAAAAAATAGAATTTCATCTATAAAAGATAAGTACGATTATATTTTAATCGATTGCCCTCCGTCCCTTGGCTTTATTACATTGAACGCTTTAGTTGCGAGTGACGCACTAATCATCCCACTTCAATGCGAGTATTATGCCTTGGAAGGACTTTCTGAATTAATTGAAACTTTTCGAATTGTTAAGAACCGGTTAAGCGAAAATCTCGAAATCGGCGGAATTGTTATGACAATGGCGGATTTCAGAACCAACTTAACGCAACAAGTGATAGAAGAAGTAAGAAAGCATTTCAAAGAAAAAGTTTTCGATACGATCATTTCGAGAAATATAAAAATTAGTGAAGCACCAAGTTTTGGGAAATCGGTTATTCAATACGATCCGAATTCGAAAGGGGCACAAAACTACACCAATTTAGCGAAAGAATTTTTAAACAGATTCTCACCAGAAAATATTTCTTCAAAAGAAAGGAATTATATCGTTTCTTCTTAACCTGTTTATCTAAATATATTTAAATTAGTTATAAAAGATTTTCTTAACAAGAAGAGGTGAAAAATGAGTTCCATATATGATCAATTAGAACCGGGAAATCAGGATAAGAATGCGGAACAAAAAATTGAACAAAATGAAAATGATTCCAAGAAAAAAGTTTTGGGAAAAGGATTGAGCGCATTAATTTCGGATCTTTACAAACGCGAAGATTCGCATATCGATGAAGCAAATAAAATAGTCCAAACTGTTGCTTATAAACCCGGAATGGTGCCTGGCGTCCAAGAAATTCCACTGTCGGAAATCGAGCCCAATAGAGATCAACCAAGAATGACTTTTGCGGACGACAAGCTCGAAGAGCTTGCAAATTCGATTCAGGAACAAGGAATTGTGCAACCTGTCATAGTTCGGAAGACAAGCACTGGCTATGAAGCGATTTGTGGTGAAAGAAGAATTAGAGCAGCAAAAAAATGTGGTCTTGAAAAAGTTCCCGCCATTGTTAAAGAACTTGCGGAAGAAAAACTTCTCGAATGGGCGCTCATAGAAAATATTCAGAGAGAAGATTTAAATCCGATTGAAGAAGCGCAGGCTTATTTGCGGTTAGCCGAAGAAAGACAATTATCTCATGAAGATATTGCCAAAAAAGTGGGCAAAGACAGAACAACGGTTGTTAATACCATCAGGCTTTTGCGTTTACCGAAGGATGTTTTGGGGTTCCTAATCGAAGGCCAAATTCAAGCGGGGCATGCAAGGGCAATATTATCTTTGCCGACACCAGAGCTCCAAATGAAATTAGCGCAAAAAATTGTTAATGAAGGACTTACGGTTAGGCAAGTTGAAGAAATCGTGTCGCATCAGATCAAGCGAAAAAAGAAGGGAAAACGCTCCAGAACTTTAACTCCTGAATTAGCTGATTTGGAATCACGCATGGAGCAACGGCTCGGTACTCAAGTCAGGATTTATCCTGGTAAAAATAACCAAGGGAAATTGGAAATCCAATACTACTCGCTGGATGATTTAGACCGTATTTTGAGTGTTATGGGAGTCCAAAAAGCGTAATATCCCATAATTTTACACAAAATTTACTTATTAATAGTACGCCGACCCATTCGATTACTATAATATATTACTATTGTGGGATATTTTTATAAACCGTAATTTTATAGGACGTATTTTTTGTTTGAATTTATAAGGAATAATTATTTTTCTTCTTGTTCTTTGTGATATATTTCTTGAGCGTGGTAAACTTAAATATCAAATGTCGAAATCCGAATGCCAAAGAGCTCTTTTGTCATTCTCCGCCACACAGTTTGGCGAACCCGCCTTTTTGTTGGGAGGAGGATTTCGTTATTTGTCATTTAGAATCTAATGGTTCCCGTCTCGCCCGATAGGCCGCGGGCTCACGGGATTAATTCGCATGGGTGACTTGATGTCACCTGCGACACCATAAGTCAGATGCTCATTAAGGAGAGGTGGCAGAGTGGTCGAATGCGGCGGTCTCGAAAACCGTTAGGCTCGTAAGGGTCTCGTAGGTTCAAATCCTACCCTCTCCGCCATGATTTTCATATTAAAGATAGCTTGGTTTTATTAATAAACCCTTTGAAGCGTTAATGATAATCAGCACCGCCATCGTTTACATTTTGTAATCAATAACGATGACAGCCCCAGGACGGCCGAAAAATTTTAAATAAAAACACTTAAACTTGTGATAATCTATCGCTTCGAGCAAAGTATAATCCCAGTTTGTTGTTATAAAAAATAAATATTTTAAAAGCACATGAGTTATCTCATTTTTGCACGGAAATTCAGGCCGCAGACATTTGATGAAATTATCGGGCAGGAGCCTGTTGCGGAAACGCTAAAAAACGCGATTTTAAAAAATCGCGTGGCGCAAAGTTTTTTGTTTACTGGTTCGCGCGGCGTCGGGAAAACTTCAACAGCGCGAATTCTCGCGAAATCGCTCAATTGTGAAAAGGGTCCGACTCCAACGCCTTGCAATCAATGCACGGCATGTACCGAAATTACGGGAGGTTCAAGTCTGGACGTGCTCGAAATTGACGGAGCATCAAACCGGGGGATTGAAGAAATCAGAAATTTACGGGAAAATGTAAAATTTAAACCCGTTACCGGTCGTTACAAGGTTTATATCATTGATGAAGTGCACATGTTGACGGGAGAAGCGTTTAATGCGCTTCTCAAAACGCTCGAAGAACCGCCGGGACATGTTAAATTTATTTTTGCGACGACTGAAATTCATAAAGTTCCGCTCACGATTCTTTCCCGCTGCCAGCGTTTCAATTTCAGGCGGATTCCGACGGTCATTATCGCCCAAAAATTGAAGGATATCGCGAAAAAAGAAAAAATCAAAGCCACTGATAAAGCGCTTTTTCTTATTGCCAAGGCGGCGGAAGGAAGTTTGCGCGACGGCGAAAGCCTGCTTGATCAAATGGCCAGTTGCGGCGCGAATGAAATCAAAGAAGAAGATGTTATTTTTTCGCTCGGTCTTACATCTGACGATATTTATTTTCCGTTGATAGAGGCTTTAAGAAACCAAAATTCAAAAGAAGCGCTTACTGCCATTAAAGTGGTACTCGATAGTGGTGGCGATTTAATTCAATTTTCAAAGGGATTGCTGGAGCTTTTCCGGGATTTGTTAATTCTCAATGTCGGCGGTAAAGCGGATGAATTAATCGAAGCAAGCGACGACCGGCTTGCCGCGCTTAACAAAACAAAAAGTTTTTTTTCGCGGGATGAGATTTTCTTTTCAATGGCGCTTCTCCAGCAATTAGTTCGAGATATCCGCGGGTCGCAAGTGCCCCGGTTTTTAGTCGAGGCCTGTTTGTTAAAAATCGCCAATCGTTCAAGCTTGCAATCTATAGAAAAAGCGTTCGAAGAACTTAAGACATTAAACGGAAAGGGCAGCGGAGTATCGCAACCTGCGTCTATCCGCCCGGCCTTTACGCCTTCTTTGCCGGAGAAAAAAAAGGTAAATTTTAGTCCGGAAAGAAATAATTTATCCGGTTCAATAAAACCTGTCAAAGCGGAATCTGCAAAAGAAAAAGTTCAAGCTATTCCAGGCGGTGATAGCATCGAAGGTGTTTTTGGAGAAGCGCCAAAAGTCCTTGAATCGTATCGGACCAGCGCGGCCGTGCAAAACGGAGCGATTGCGTCAGAAACCTTGGCGTCTTCTTTGACATTAGAAGACGTGGAGCGGGTATGGTCTGACCTACTTGAAAAAGTGAAGGCGATTAAAATGTCTTGCGGAACGTATCTTGCCGAAGCCGAACCCATCGATGTTGCCGACGGGCTTGTGGTTTTTGGGCTTCCGGTCGAATTTAAATTTCACAAAGAAGCGCTTGAAACAAAAGATCACAAGAAAATTATTCAAACTGCTTTGGAAGGATTGCTTGGGAACCCTGTGCGGATTTCGTTTGCTATTACCGAACCGGACCGGGCGAGCGGAGAATCGGAACCGGGCGAAGACAAAGCACAAACGATAGCGTTCGAAAAAGAAATTATCACAAGAGCGCTTAATGTATTTGAGGGCAGCAAAGTGATTTACCGCGAAACATAGCAGAAAGTCAGATCATGTCCAAAGGTTATTCGGAACGTCTCGCAAAGTTGATCAAACAGCTCAGTAAATTACCCGGAATCGGGCCAAAATCTGCCGAGCGGATTGTTCTACACATGATGAAGCAGGAAGCGCATGAGGTAGAAGAACTTTCAAAAGCGCTGGTCGATGCGAAAACCAACACATTTTTTTGTGAGGAATGCGGTAATTTAAGCGAAAATAAACTTTGTCACATTTGTGCCGATACCACCCGCGATCATTCGCTTATTTGTGTTGTTGAACAGCCGAAAGATGTGATTGCGATTGAAAAAACGAGCGGATTTAACGGAATTTATCACGTATTGCTTGGCGCACTTTCGCCGATTGATGGAATCGGGCCGCGGGAATTAAGAATCGAGAAACTTATCAAGCGGGTGAGTGGCGGCAAAGTTGAAGAAATTATTTTGGCAACCAATCCGAATGCGGAAGGCGAAGCAACGGCCCTTTACATTACGGAAATTTTGAAAACAAAAACCATCAAAATCACCCGGATTGCCCGCGGGGTTCCGATCGGCAGCAATATCGAATATGTTGATCAGGCAACGCTCCAACGTGCGATGGAAGCCCGGACGGCCATGTAAAGGGTTGTAGTTTTTGGTGGAAACAACGAAGACCTTTCGATATACTGTCGCCCTGCAACGCGAGAGAAATGGACCGATGTCATTCCCGCAAGCTTCCCTTGGGGAAGAAAGGGCCGGCCCCAGTTTTTCCGGGGTAAGCGGGAATCTATGGTTCTTTGAAATATTCGGCGCTAAGTTACGCAGTGCAGAATAAATTGTGAAACAATTTATTCCCCTGTAGCTTCCGCCTCGGCCAAAGGGTGCGGTCGATCCGACGCGATGTATGGCGGAAAAAGGCGCGGCGGACAGGCAGTTGGTAGTTAATACGATAAACATTTAATTTATGGTTTCATTGTTCTTTGATTGATTCGAAATTTGCGTAAAGAGGAAATTTTGACTTCTAATTTTTTCCTTTTTACTTACATTTATTCCCCTGTAGCTCAGTTGGTAGAGCAAGCGGCTGTTACATGAGCGCATAATTTACAGAATGTAACGATGTAAATTATTAACGCGAATGCAATCTCGCCACGTTTTTTGGCGGATTACATTTAGGTTAGCAGCTCTCAGCAGTAATGTTGAGATGATAAGCGGGCTAAGTCAGGGAAATCCATCATAATCAATGGTGGACAATCCTGAGCTAGCAGTTAAATTTTATGTCATTCCCGCGTCCGCCAAACATCGCGGTCGGATCCGCCGGCGCTTTAGTGGCGGAAAAGCGGGAATCCATACATTTAATGGGCAAGTGCAGAGACTTTACACCCGCCCTCCATTTCTTGCTTTTGCAAGAAAGCAGTGGAGGAAGAGAAAGTCCGACTCTCCAAGAAATTGGAGTCAGATCGTAACCGCTGGGTCGTAGGTTCGAGTCCTACCGGGGGAGCCATTCTTGACATTCAGGCGAACCATTCGCTTGAGTGGTTAACGCCTCAGCTTTGCCGCTGGGGCGTTTTTTTTGGAGTGATTCCGGCAGAGTTTCTTTGATAGAATTGCCAAGAAACATTCTCAAATCGATTTGATCGGCGTGAATAATTAGGGTCCACTGAAAAAAGATTCAAAAGCATGCAACCTCATTGAAATAAACGACATCGGATTGAAAAAACAGGTGCAGGCATGGTAAAATTG
>MHFR01000017.1 GCA_001804285.1 Candidatus Danuiimicrobium aquiferis | reverse complement strand
GGGGCATAAGACTCTCCTTTTAAGGTTATTGGAACTAACCCTAATGTATCGGATTTGTCTTACTGCCCCTGTTGTTGAGGTAGAGCCCATAATTATAAGAGGTATTCAATGACTCCAAATCCAAACATCTTTCGAAAATATGATATCCGCGGGATTGCTGACCGTGATCTGACAGACGAAACGGTGTACTTGATTGGCCGTGCATTTGCCAGTTTCATGATCAAACAAACTGGTGTCAAGAATCCGACCGTGGTTGTCGGCCGTGATATCCGCCCAAGTTCTCCGAGAATGAAAAATGCCATGGCGAAAGCACTGATGGATTCCGGTGTCAATGTGATTGATATTGGGATCGTCACTACGCCGGTTACCTATTTTTCAATTGTGAATTTGAATACAACGGGCGGCGTGATGATTACCGGTTCTCATAATCCTGCGGATCAGAACGGCATTAAGCCTTGCATCGGCCGGGCTTCTGTTTATGGAGATGATATCCAAAAGCTTCGTCAGATGATTGATGCCAAAGATTTTGTGGATGGAAAAGGGACCGAAACCTTGAAAGATATGATTCCGGTTTATCAGGAAGATCTCAAGAAAAAAATCCGGTTTTCCAGGAAATTGCGCGTGGTGATTGATTCGGGCAATGGAACCGCCGGTTTGGTAGCGCCGAAACTTTACCGTGATATGGGGCTCGAGGTGATAGAACTTTTTACGGAGCCGGATAGCCGGTTTCCGAACCATCATCCGGATCCGACCATTGAAAAGAATTTGATCGATTTGATTAAAACCGTGAAAGAGAAGAAAGCGGATGTCGGGCTTGCCTTTGACGGCGACGCAGACCGGATCGGCGTGATCGATAATGAAGGGAATATTATTTGGGGCGACAAACTTTTGATTTTGTATTCACGGTTTATTTTGGAACAAAAACCCGGCGCGAAATTTATTGCGGATGTTAAATGTTCAAGGTCATTTTTTGAAGATGTCGAGAAACACGGCGGAAAAGCGATTATGTGGAAAACGGGGCACGCGCTTATTAAACAAAAACTCAAAGACGAACAGGCCGATTTGGCGGGGGAGATGAGTGGGCATATGTTTTTTGTGAACCGTTATTATGGATTTGACGATGCGGTATATGCCGGACTGCGAGTGCTTGAAATTCTGGATCAGAAGAATAAAAAATTAGCAGATCTTCTGAGTGATATTCCCAAAACTTTCGCGACACCGGAAATCCGATTCCATTCAACGGACGAAAAGAAATTTGCGATCGTTGACCGTGTGGCTGAATATTTTTCGAAACTCTATCCGACATTGACGATTGACGGTGCACGAATTGATTTTGGTGATGGATGGGGGTTGATTCGTTCGTCTAATACCGAACCGGTTCTTGTGATGCGTTTCGAAGCTTCAACCGAAAAGAGGCTTCAGGAAATCAAGTCGATCGTTGAGCAAAAAGCCGAAGAATTTTCGAAATAACCAAAAGCCCGGTACCAGGTACGGCGGTGCCAGGTTCTAAATTAATGGAAACAGAACCCGGCACCGCCGTACCTGGTACCGGAAGCAGAGGGAATATGCTTTGGGCACTCATTATGGTCGGAGGCGGGGGAACGCGCCTTTGGCCGCTGTCAAGCCGGGAAGTTCCCAAACCATTTCTCAAAGTCATTCCGGGGAAAGAATCCTTTTTTAAAGAAACGGTGAAGCGGTTGTCGGCGTTTGTTGATTCCGACCGGATGATGGTTGTCGGAAACGAACTTCATCTTCCGATGCTTCGGCGGGAAGCTCCGCGTATTCCTCGAAATAATATTATCGGCGAACCTGTCGGACGGAACACCGCTCCGACTGTTGCGTTGGCTGCTTCGCTGATTCATCGGATTGATCCGAAAGCGCATCTTTTAGTCTTGCCGGCCGATGCATGGATCGAGACAAGGCAGCAATTTAAGGATACGATTCACAAGGCGTATCGGGTGGCAGCCGAGAAGAATTCATTTTGCATATTCGGAGTGAAACCGTCATTCCCGTCGACGTCCTATGGATATATCCGTTATGGTGAGAAAATTTCGGACGGGGTTTATCATTTGAAAAAATTTATTGAAAAACCGGACGAAACGAAGGCCAAACGGTTTTTAAAAGAAGGGAATTATTTATGGCATGCCGGAATTTTTCTTGCTTCCACAAAGTTGGTTCTCGATTCGCTGAAGCGATTTGCGCCGGAAGTATTAAATGGTATTAATCGCCTCAATGTTGAGAACGGGAAAATTCAAGAGAAAGAGAAATTTGCGAAACTTCCGAATATTTCGATTGATTTTGCAGTTTTAGAGAAAATAAAAAAGGCTTATTTAATTCAAGCGGCGTTCCAGTGGTGTGATGTCGGCACGTGGAATTCTTTCGAAGGTTTGTGGCCGAAAGATGGAAACAAAAATTCTGTTTTTGGGAATTGTTTATCGTTAAAGGCTTGCGGAAACGTGGTCTATTCAAAAGAAAAGCCGGTTTATCTTTTTGGCGTCGAAGACCTTGTTGTTGTTAATACGCCAGACTCGATTTTAGTGACGAAGAAAGGAAAAACAGAGGAAATGCGGGCGTTGGTGGCGGTGGTGCAAAAGTCAAATAAGCGCTCAACTTACGGAACGTAAGCTGAATGCGCGAATTTGATCCCCGCGAAGGCGGGGATCTATGGGTACAATGGATTCCCGCTAAGGGCATGCGGGAATGACAGAGGGAGTAGGAGATTATGACAATTATTCAAGCAATCATTTTAGGGATCGTTCAGGGGCTGACGGAATTCCTTCCGGTTTCGAGTTCGGCGCATCTGATCATTATTCAACGTTTCATGGAGCTCAAAGGACCGATCCTGCTTGTTTTTGATGTGGTGGTTCATTTGGGGACATTGGGTGCGATTGTCATCTTTTTTGCAAAAGCCATATTTCCGCTTTCGAAACTCGGGATACGGATGTTCCTTTTGATTGTCGTGGCTTCAATTCCGACCGCCTTGATTGGTTTTGGGCTTAAGGATTGGGTGGAATCTCTTTTCTCAACAGTCAGGCTGGTTGGGTTTGCGCTGCTGGTTAATTCTATGATTCTTTGGTCGACTCGCTGGTGTAAAGATCGATGCAGCCGAGAGTTAAAATCCTGGCTGGATGCATTGTGGATTGGCATCATTCAGGGGATTGCTGTTACGCCCGGAATTTCGCGTTCCGGTTCGACCATTTCGGCCGCGTTATGGCGAGGCATCAGAGCGGAAGATGCGTTTAAATTTTCATTCTTAATTGCGATTCCTGCTATTTTAGGGGCCACTGTGGTTGTGATTCCGGAAAGCATTGAGTTGATGCCGCAAGGGGTGTTGCCGGTGATGGTGACCGGTTTTGTTTCCGCTTTTATTTCAGGTTTTATTGCGCTTCGGTGTCTGTCCCGAATTGTTATCAAGGGTCAATTTCATCACTTTGCTTGGTATACCCTTGTGATTGGAATCATCGCTATTATTTTTTCATAAAGCACATGAAAATTTCCCGTGTCATATTAAAACCAGAAAAAGAAAAGCCGCTTAAAGCCTTTCACCCCTGGGTTTTTTCGGGCGCGATCGATGAAGTGGATGACGATTTCAAATCCGCCGATCTGGTGAGGGTGTATTCATCTTCTCAGGAATTTCTCGGAATCGGATATTTAAATCCCAATTCTCAGATTGCCGTTCGTATTCTTTCTTTTCGCGATCAAGAGATCGATACTGATTTTTTCATCGATCGCATGACGCAAGCGAAAAAACTTCGTGAAGCGTTTATTTCCGCTGACACGAATGCGTATCGTCTCGTTCATGCCGAAGGCGATTTTCTTCCGGGCCTTGTTTTAGATCGTTACGCCGATTTTGTTGTCGCACAATTTACAACTGCCGGAATGGAGAAACTGAAGCCTGCCGTATTGGACGCCATCAATCAGGTGTTCCCGTCGAAAGGAATTTATGAACATGATGACGAATCCATGCGTAAAAAAGAAGGCCTGGAAACCGGATTGACTGTATTGCGTGGTGAAGAGCCGCCGGATTATGTTGAAATTCTGGAATATGGGCACAAATTTATTGTGGATATTAAAAAAGGGCAGAAAACCGGTTTCTTTTTAGATCAGCGGGAAAATCGCAAACTGGTTGCTGGGCACGTGCGCGGGAAGCGTGTTTTAAATTGTTTTGCCTATACCGGCGGATTTTCTGTCTATGCGGCAAAGGCGGGTGCGGCGTCCGTCACGTCTGTTGAAATTCAGGACCGCGCGATAAACACAATGAAAACAAATTTTGAATTGAATGATTTGCCCATTATTCACAGAAAAGGGGACAGGCATATGTCTCAGGATGACCAATTGCCTGTCCCCTTTTCTATTGGGACAAATGGGACGGGTGAGGGGATATACCGATTTATTAAAGAAGACGTATTTGACTTTTTACGGACAGATATGAATGTTTATGATTTTATTATTCTCGACCCGCCGGCATTTTGTAAGAATCAAAATCAAGTTCAGCAGGCGGCCCGCGGATATAAAGATATTAATTTGCAGGCAATGAAACGCCTCGCGCCGGATGGCCTCTTATTTACATTTTCATGTTCTTCTTATATTGATCCTGACCTTTTTCAGAAAATCATCTTTGGTGCGGCAAAGGATGTCCAACGAAACGTCCAGATCATTCAAAAGATATCTCATGCCTTCGACCATCCGATCAATATTTATCATCCGGAAGGGGAGTATTTGAAAGGTTTGCTGTTGAGAGTGATGTAGGCGTTCTGTCTATCGCTTTGCAGTAGCCGCACGTCGAGCCTATGTCATGCCCGCATGTTTTCCCTCGGTAAGGCGAGGGCCGGCCCTGTATTTCCAGGGAAGCGGGCATCCATGGTTTTTGCTGGAGCGGGAATGACAGGAAGAACAAAGTTGTTATGGATCATGACTTCAACAAAAAGCGCAACTTCTTTCGAAGTTGCGCTTTTTTGTTGACTCAGTTGCGTCTTATAATATTTTTTGAACAGTCGTTGAAGTATTTGTTGTGATGACCGGAGTTGGAACCGGATATTTCCTAACGACTGCGTTGTATATTTCATATACGAGCTTATAAGTGGAGTTAAGGAGGCTACTCAATTTTATATAGATCGAGTTAACCAAATTGCTAACTCCCGTAATTGATGTTGTGAGCCGGCTGACCGCATCGTTAATAATGTAGCTCAGCTTGCTGTAGATTGTGAGAACAATATCCTTCACCTCAGCAATGGATGCGGATAAACTGCTGTGACTTTTTTCGACTACCGTTGTGATTCTCTTTTCAAGAGCCTGGTGGTCAAGCAAGTCGAGCGGTTCTGCCACAGCTGTTGAAGCATATAGAGTAGAACCATAGCACAAAGAGCTATCCTTATTGTCGATCATTCCGTCGCCGTTGACATCTGCTTGACAATATGCCATGTCGTCTGCATTGATGACTCCATCTTTATTCCAATCTATCCACTCCGGTGCGGCCATCATTTTTACTTCGAACCGCCGGCCGACCAGATTTTGTGCGTAGTAACTTGTGGGCATGTTTACTTTTGCCATGGCAACGGCTGTTGTCGAGTGAGCTGGCACATGTCCTTGAATTAAAGTTACGGGGGTAGGTGGAAAAACGATTGTATCCATCACTGGGCAGATTTTGTTCCCCTTCTCATCGATGACACACTGTATTTCAGGTAGAGGTGAATAAACAAAATTCTGATAAACGGCAATGCTATCTTTGAAGATACTGACATTTGTTGAACTTCCATTTACAACACTGACAAGCAAATTAAATTCAACTGTGGGGCTGCCTTCCGGGCAATACATCGTGCACATTTTATCCGGCGGGCAAGGAGGACAACCTTGTACGAAAACCTCCTTGGCAGACAGGACTTCTAATTGGGCATATACGCCTGCGTCAACTGGTGCCGCCATCGTAGGCTGCAAGGGAAACGCAAAGGCGAGCGCCACAATTAATGCGATTAATTTCATGGTTAAATTTTTCATATCTGTGATCTCCCTTTTTAAAAGTGCGTTCTTGGATTCGAAGAATTATCCGAGTAACGCGTTGTTAAAGATACTTTGCCCGGCTTTTGGCGATTCGTCTAAAGAAATCGGCTGAACGGTTAAATTAAGGGTATAAGCGGTCAAAAAACGCCTACAAGAGGTAGGCTTTTAAAGATATCTTATGGCGCGATTGTTGATCATCCGGAAAGGGAGTATCTGAAGGGATTACTGTTCAGGGTTTGTTGAAGAGATGATAACCTCTCCAAAGTGGACGCTGTCCGGTAAACGCGACAAACCAAACTTAAGATAAAAGAAAATGATGAACTTTTTTCCTTCGAATTGACAGGTCATTATTTCTCATATAATATACAACCTCTTCCCTAACAAAAGGATACGAAAAATGACAAAACGGATTTTAAGCGGAATGCGGCCGACGGGTAAATTACATGTCGGACATCTGCTCGGCGCGCTTGAAAATTGGAAAAAGTTTGAAGGTCCGGATTCCTATTTTATGATTGCGGACTGGCACGCTTTGACGACGGAATATGCTTCCGGCATGTCATTTAAAGATACCGTTCTTGAGATTATGATGGATTACCTGGCCGCCGGCCTCGATCCGAATAAGTGCACTATTTTTCTCCAAAGTTTAGTGCCCGAGCACACGGAGCTAACGCTTATTTTATCAATGATTACTCCTTTATCGTGGCTTGAACGCAATCCGACGTATAAGGATCAAATTAAGGAGCAGCCGGATAAAGATTTGCATACATACGGGTTTCTTGGATATCCGGTTTTGCAGGCGGCGGATATTCTTTTATATCAGGCAGAGGCGGTGCCGGTTGGGGAAGACCAGCTTCCGCATCTGGAGTTGACCCGGGAAATCGCGCGCCGTTTTAACCATTTGTATAAACCCGTATTTACAGAGCCGGAAGCGATTTTAACCCAAACGCCGAAGGTTCCGGGGCTTGACGGGCGCAAGATGAGCAAGAGTTACGGCAATGCGATCTACCTTTCAGATTCTCCGGAAATTGTCGATAAAAAAGTTATGCAGATGGTCACCGATCCGGCCCGGAAGCGCCGCGAAGATAAGGGACATCCGGAAGTGTGCCCAGTATATTATTTTCACACAGTAGTGAACCGGGAAAATGCGGACATCGTTGCAAAAGAATGCCGGAATGCCGAGCGCGGTTGCGTTGAATGTAAACGTGAAATGTTGAAGCATCTGGCGGAGTTCATCAAGCCTATATACGAACGCCGGAAGCAATTGGAATCGCAGCGGGAAAGAGTGCGCGAAATTTTGATTGAAGGTTCAAAGCGAGCGCATGTGATTGCCCAAAAAACTTTTGAGACGGCTAAAGATGCCGTCGGAATTGGAATTTAAGTTCAACATGGAAAATAACGAACAGATTCCTGAATCACCCGAAAAACCGGAAATTCTTTCCGGTGAAGTTGAACCGGCTGCTTCGATTTCACAATCCGACGAAAAAATCGTACCCGAAGCAATTCCGAGTGACCTTAATATTCAGGAGATCGAAATTCCGGTCCCTCACCCTAACCCTCTCCCCCGCCAAATCGAAGGCGGGCAGGCTGAGGGAGAGGGGTTGCCTGCCGAAGAAAAATATGATCCGCTCAAGGTGAAGATCGAGGCGTTTGACGGGCCGTTTGATTTGCTCTTGGAGCTGATCAAGAAAAACGAGATGAATATTTGCGATATTCAGATTTCTGAGATTACGAAACAGTATCTGGATTATCTCCATCAATTGCAGGAATTGAATCTCGATATTGCGGGCGAGTATTTAGTGATGGCGGCGACGCTTGTTTATATTAAATCAAAAATGCTGCTTCCTCTTGAAACGATGGAAGAGAATTCCGAGACCGGAGAAGATCCACGGACGGAGCTTGTCCGGAAATTGCTCGAATATCAGGCCTTTAAGGAAGCGGCAAAGGAACTTGGATTTTTGGAACACGAACGCGGCAAAATTTTTACGCGGCAAATTGCGGATTATTATCTCAGCAATATTTCGAGCGAAGATGTCGAAATTGATACGTTTAGCGCAGATCTCTATGATTTGATGCAGGCGTTTCACACGGTTCTTCAAACGGCTTCGAAGGACAAATTCCACGAAGTGTTTGATGAAGTGATTACGATCGAACAAAAATTCGAAGAACTGAAGGGTCGCTTGACCGAAAAAGGATTTTTATGGTTTTTTGAATTGTTTGAAAGCCAAGTGACAAAGAATGAAATCATTGTCACGTTTCTGGCGCTTTTAGAGTTGGTTCGTTCTAAGTATGTCAGCATTTTTCAAGATAAACAATTTGGCGATATTAAGCTCATTAAAATTGCTCAAATCGAAAATCCGGTAAAAACAATGATTGAAAGCAGAGGGAATGATGTCGGATAAAGAAATTCAAGGAATGAAGGAAAAAGAAAGGGAAGCCGCACTGAAGGCTTTACGCGAAGAAATCAGCCGGGAAATCGAAGATATGCTTCCGGATGAATTGCGCGATTCTGTGCGCAAGCCCACGCAGACAGAATCATTTACGTCCCTGATGGATGGGTCGATTATGCCGAAACGGATTATTGAGGCCATTCTTTTTACGGCATCACGGCCGGTCACGATTTCCGATTTTAAACGTGTGCTTCCTGAGTTGCGTGCGACCGAAATCGAAAGTTTGGTTCGTGAGCTTCAAACCGAATATGAAGCGCAGGGAAGCAGTTTCCGGATTCAGGAAATTGCCGGGGGTTTTGAATGTGCCACGGAACCTAAATATGCTCCGTGGATCATGAAACTTGAACTCCAGCGCAGATCAAAACATGCGACACAATCAGCGCTTGAAACCCTATCCATTCTTGCTTATAAACAGCCGGTCACCCGCGCTGAAATCGAGGAACTGCGCGGCGTTGATGTTTCGGGCGTGATGTCGACATTGATGGAACGTGACCTGATTAAAATCGTCGGGCGAAAGGAAGTTCCCGGCCGGCCATTTTTATACGGGACGACACAGAAATTTCTGGAGCACTTTGGCCTGAAATCGCTTAAAGATCTTCCCGATATTTCCGAGATCCGGACGCTGGTGGAGAATTCTATTAAACGCGATGAGCTATTAAAAAAGGAGCAAATCATTCAGGTTGAAAATGCTGCGTCTGAAACGAGTGACGTGAAACCGGAAGATACTACGCCGGGAGGCGGTGCCGTACAACCGGAGGAACAGACACCGGCTCCGGAGAGTGAGATGGTCACGGACGAGGCGAAAAACGTTGGTGTTTCCGTGGAATCCATTCACGAGAAAGTGGAACAACTGATTTCAGAGGAAGAAGCTTTGGGCGAAGAGTTACCATCGAAGATTTCAGACGCAGATTTTGGAAATTGTCAGTAAGTGTCATTCCCGCATGTTTTCCCTCGGTAAAGCGAGGGCCGGCCCTGTATTTCCAGGGTAGCGGGAATCCACAGATAATGGATCCCCGCTTTTCCGCCCAACAGAATAGCGGATCCGCCAGTTCTCGCCAAACAGCGCGGCGAGTCCGACGCGTATTTTGGTGGATGTTAGGTGGACGCGGGGATGGCAGACCTTATGAAACCGTTTCGAAAACAAATGGTTCGTAAGATGCTCTGATATCCTTCGCTTCGTTCAGGATGACAAAGTAAAAGAAATCAAAGGATTGTTTTATGACATTAGAAGCCATTCGGAAAAAAATTGACAAATTAGATTCAAAAATTATTGAATTTTTGAACGATCGAACCAAATTGGTCCTTGAGATCGGGCAGCTTAAAGAACGCCAAGGTGCGCAGCCTTACGCGCCGGATCGCGAAAGTGCGGTGTACCGGAAAATCGAAGCGTTGTCTAAGGGGCCGCTTCCGAAAGACGCGGTGAAAGCGATTTATCGGGAAATTATGTCGGCCTCGATCTCGCTTGAGAAACCCATTTCCGTGGCTTATTTGGGGCCGGAGGCGACGTTCTCACATTTAGCGTCCATTTCGAAATTCGGATCAAGTGTTAATTATGTTCCGTGTATGAGTATTGCGGAAGTCTTTCAGGAAGTGGACCGGAACCATGTCGATTATGGTGTGATTCCGGTAGAGAACTCAATTGAAGGAGCTGTCAGCTATTCACTTGATATGTTTATCGATTCGGAATTGACGATTTGTTCTGAGATTATGTTCGAGATTTCCCACAATTTAATGGCGAAATGCAAAATGAATGAAATTAAAAGAATTTATTCGGTTCCGCAGGTTTTTGGGCAATGCCGTTATTGGCTTGAGCGGAATCTTCCTCATGCAGAGCTGATCGAAACGGCCAGTACCACACAAGCCGCCCAACGTGCGGAACAAGAGGATCATGCCGCGGCGATTGCGTCAAAGTTGGCAGCTACACTTTACAATTTAGATATTCTGGACGAAGGAATCGAGGATCTTTCCCATAATGTAACGCGTTTCTTGGTGGTCGGCCGAAATTTCCCGTCGCCGACGAAACATGATAAAACCTCGATTGTCGTTTCGATTAAAGATAAGGTCGGAGCGCTTTACGATATGCTCAAGCCGATTCGAGTGAACCGGATTAATATGACGAAAATCGAGTCCCGGCCGTCTAAGAAGAAAGCATGGGATTATTATTTCTTTATTGATATTGAAGGGCATATTCAGGAACCGCGAATCAAAAAAACAATTAAGCAAATTGAAAAGCAGGTTCGCTATCTGAAGGTTCTTGGTTCTTATCCTTTCGGTCAACACACCTGCCGCTGAGGTTTGTTTTTTATGAAAGAATTATTCAAATCCAATATTGATAGCATTGTCCCTTATGAGCCCGGCCGTCCGATTGAGGAAATTCAACGGGAGCTTGGGCTCAATCGGGTGATTAAGCTTGCGTCCAATGAAAATCCGCTTGGCCCGTCTCCCAAGGCGGTCCGTGCCATGCGCCAGGCGATTCGTGAAATGCATTTATATCCGGACGGCGCGGCTTATTATTTGAAAGAGCGGCTTACGAAAGAGTTTTCGCTTACGCCCAAGCAGCTTGTTATCGGAAACGGTTCGAATGAAATCATAGAGCTTCTTGCCCGGGGATTTTTGGTTGACGGGGACCAAGTGATTTCTTCGGAAAAAACGTTTCTTGTTTATCCGTTGATTTCTCAAGTTTGCGGGGCGACGTTTGTGACGGTTCCGATGAAAGGATATTCATACGATTTGGCAGGGATTGCGGCGAAAATCAATGGCCGCACGAAACTCATATTTATTGCGAATCCGAACAATCCGACGGGAACTTACGTTTCGTTCCGTGAAGTGGAAAATTTCTTGGCGAAAGTTCCGGAGCGGGTTCTTATTTGTTTTGACGAGGCCTATATTGATTTTGCTGATGCGAAGGATTTTCCGAATGCACTCAACTATATCAAAGCCGGTATGAAAAATGTGATTTCACTGCGGACATTTTCAAAGGCGCAAGGACTTGCGGGTTTAAGAATCGGATATGGCATTGTATCCGAAGAAATAAGCGCGTACCTTGATAAGGTTCGTCAACCGTTTAATGTGAACCGGATGGCGCAAATAGCGGCCTGTGCGGCATTGGATGACAAAACATTCCGGTTGAAAACGAAACGATTAGTCAGCCGCGGGAAAAAATATTTATATGAACAGCTTGACAAACTGGGGCTTGAATATGTTCCGAGTCAGGCGAATTTTGTTTTAATTGACGTAAAACTTGACGCCAAAAAAGTATTCCAGGAAATGCTGAAGGAAGGCGTGATTGTCCGCGCGATGACTGCTTATGATTTGGCTTCGCATATTCGCGTGACGATCGGAATGCGCGAAGAGTTGGAGGAGTTTTTGCGCGTGTTGGAGTTGGTGCTCAAGCGACTTGGGAAGAGATAAGAGACTCTTACTATAGATAAATTTTGCAAGTTTTATAGCGCAATAATCATAACTCTTTGATAATGAATGGGTGTCATCCCCGAATGCTTCCCTCGGAAAAATGAGGGTCGGCCCTGTATTTCCAGGGTAATCGGGGATCCATGTTTTTTCTGGATTCCCGCCTAAAGCTTGCGGGAATGACGGAAAAGTGCAGAACTCAAGTTACTATCTAATAAGTGCAAGTAGTGTAAGCAGGTCAGTCCAACAAGGAGAAATCGGATGATTATCGTTTTAAAGCAAAATGCAACACCCGAACAAATCAATCATATATGTAACAAGGTAAAAGAACTCGGATTGACACCGCAGGTTTCCCGGGGGATTGAGAAAACCATTATTGGGGTGATCGGACAGGAAGACAAACTCCGAGTGCAGCCGCTCGAAGCATTTCCGGGCGTTGAGCGTGTGATGTCGGTGATGAAGCCGTATAAGCTTGCAAGCCGCGATTTTAAGTCAGAAGACACGATATTTGTCATGGATAATGGGGTTAAAGTCGGAGGGAAACAAGTGGTGATTATGGGCGGGCCTTGCACGGTTGAAAATAAGGAAAGTTTGCTTAGGATTGCGAAGGAAGTCAAGAAATCCGGGGCGACATTTTTGCGCGGGGGCGCGTTTAAACCGCGCTCGTCACCGTATAGTTTTCAGGGGTTAGGGGAAGAAGGTCTCAAATATTTGCGCGAAGTTGCTGATGAAGTTGGTCTTTTAGTTGTGACGGAAGTGATGGATACTCGAGCCGTTGAATTGGTTTCAAAGTATGCGGATATGCTTCAGATCGGTGCGCGGAATATGCAAAATTTTGATTTGTTGAAAGAAATCGGCCGGACCAAAAAACCGACGCTTTTAAAGCGCGGTTTGAGCGCGACCATCAAGGAACTTCTTCTTTCGGCGGAATATCTTTTATCAAACGGGAATTTCAAAGTGATGCTTTGCGAACGCGGGATTCGCACGTTTGAAACCGCAACCCGGAATACATTGGATATCAACGCTATTCCGGTTTTAAAAGAAGAAACGCATCTTCCGGTTTTAGTGGATCCGTCGCACGGAACGGGAAATTATAATTATGTGACAGCTGTTGCTCGAGCGGCAGTCGCGGCCGGTGCGGACGGAATCATGGTTGAAGTCCATGACAATCCCGAAGAAGCGGCCAGTGACGGCGAACAATCGCTCGTCCCGAAGCGGTTTGATGCGATGGTGAAAGAACTTCGTGCCATTGCGCATGTTCTTGGCAGAGAAGTTTAAAAATTAACTATTTTACTCAACATGACCGTGTTTAGTGTCATTCTCGCATGTTTCCCTTGGGGAAGAAAGGGCCGGCCCCAGCTTTTCCGGGATAGGCGGGAATCTCTGAATCGTAGATGCCCGACTAAAGCATTCGGGCATGACACAGAATAAGATGCAGAAGGCTATCCTATAATAAAAATCGGTCAACTTAACTATTTTATTTATTAGCGATTCTTTATGGAAAAATCTATGAAACAACAGACTTTTGTGATTGTTGGGCTTGGATTAATGGGTGGGTCTCTTGCCGTTGATCTGCGAAAGAATTTTCCATCCGCAAATATTGTCGGCATTAGCCGGCATGAAAAAAAAATCCTTTACGCTAAAAAGAAGAAAATCATTAACGAAGGATTTGTCCGGATAGAAACAGCCTTAAAAAAGGCGCATGTCATTTTTTTGTGTTCGCCTGTCGGTACGCTTGAGGATTATATTTCCAAGATCGACTGTTTTGCCGAGCCGGGGACTGTGGTGACAGATGTCGGGAGCACCAAATTTAAACTCGTTAATTGGACAGATCATCAGCGTTTTAAGAATATTAAATTTGTCGGTTCGCATCCTCTTGCCGGATCTCACCTTAGGGGCGTCGAACATGCGATTCCCTCTTTGTATAAAAATGCCCTTGTTTTTGTGACGCCAACTCATCAGACAAATCAAAAAGCACTTCAAGTTGTTGTGTCGATTTGGGAAAAACTAAAGGCCCAAGTGAAAATTATTTCTCCGGCTGATCATGACAAAATTGTCTCGGAAATCAGCCATCTTCCTCACGCATTAGCGGCTGTTCTTGTGAATTTGGTTTCGTCCCGGTCAATTGATTGTGCAGCCAGCGGATTTCTTGATACCACCCGGATTGCGCAGGGATATCCGAAACTTTGGGTTCCGATTTTTGAATCAAACCGGAAAAATCTGATAAAAGATCTAAAACGGTATCAGAATCTATTAAAAAAGTTGATTTGTTTGCTTGAAAAACGCTCAAAAAATGGGCTTGAGAAATTTCTATTTTACGCGTCAGAACGGCGTTCACAGCTCAAAAAAAGGGCCTGTCTGTAAAGCGAAAACGGCTGAACTACTTGCTGTTTCGTGGGTTACGTTGAAAAAAGCCTAAATTTTTTGAAAAATTTGCTTTTGTTTTTTTAGTTCTATGTTATACTACGCCAATTCTAACCTGCTGAGTACCAGCCGGGTAAATCTACTTGTAGGAGGATCAATATAAACGTATGAGTATAAATAACGAAAACGCCAAGGCTATGTCTTTCTCGGATCTTTATGAAAATTCCATAAAGGACTTTAAAGAAGGCCAAATCGTAAAGGGAAAGATTGTCGCTATCCGCGAAAATGAAGCCATTATAGATATTGGATATAAGTCGGAAGGCGTTTTACAGGTATCCGAATTTATGGATCCTGCCAGTCTAAAAGTGGGTGATGAAGTGGAAGTGCTTTTTGAAGCGGTTGAAGATGAAGATGGAATGTTGGTGTTATCCAAACGAAAAGCCGATCGCCAGAAATGTTGGGACCAACTGATTTCTGGTTCTGCGGAAGGCAGCGTGGTTGAAGGCCGGATTTTCAGGAAAGTCCGCGGCGGTTTTATGGTCGATATCGGGATGGAAGCGTTTTTGCCTGCCTCACTTGTCGAATTAAAGCCGGTTAAAAACTTAGATCAGTATCTAGGGAAAGATTCGAAATTTCTCATTGTAAAGGTTAACCATAAACGCAAAAATATCGTTGTATCCCGGAAAGATTTGCTTGAGCGCGAAAAAGAAGAAACGAAACACAAGATGGTAAAGAATATGGAAGTCGGCCAAATTGTGAAAGGGCGAGTGAAAAACATTACCGACTTCGGTGCGTTTATCGAATTGGGTGGCGTTGATGGTCTGTTGCATATTACCGATTTAAGCTGGGGACGTGTTTCTCATCCGTCCGAAATTCTCAGCATCGGCGATGAGATTGATGTGAAGATTATCGCGATTGACCGCGAAAGCGAAAAAGTTTCTTTGGGCCTCAAACAAATTACGCAGAGTCCATGGGAACATGCGGATGAAAAATATTCAATCGGGACAAAAATCACGGGTCGCGTGACCAATATTTTACCGTATGGTGCCTTTGTGGAACTTGAGCCTGGGATCGAAGGGCTAATTCATATCAGCGAGCTTTCATGGACGAAGCGCGTCACACATCCATCCGAAGTTTTGAAAGTCGGTGATCAGGTGGAGGCCGTGATTTTAAGCGTTGATAAAGACGCCAAGAAAATTTCAATGGGTTTAAAACAGATGAGTGAAAATCCATGGGACCGTGTAGGCGATCGTTATCATGGTGATGATGAAATTGAAGGAACGGTTCGGAATATTACGGATTATGGGATTTTTGTGGAATTAGAGCCTGGAATCGACGGGTTGATTCACGTGTCCGATATTTCGTGGCTTAAAAAATTAACACATCCCAGCGAAGTCGCAAAAAAGGGTGACAAGATTAAAGCGAAAATATTATCGCTTGATCCTGACAACCGGAAAGTTTCCTTGGGTGTTAAGCAGCTCACGGAAGATCCGTGGACCCGGTTGTGTGAAGAGTTGCGGAATAGAGGAACCGAGATAAAAGGGAAAATTACCAAGATTGTAAACTTCGGCGTATTTGTCGAGTTGGAAAATGGTTTGGAGGGGTTGGTCCATATTTCGGAAATTCCGAGTGAAATGGCAACAACGATGGAGACCTCATTTCATATTGGGGATGAAATTAAAGTTCAAGTGATTAATATTGATGACGAGCAAAGAAAAATTGCACTTTCGGTTAAAAATGTTCGTCGCAGTGCGTAATCGGAAGTTTTTAATTCGTAAGGAATAAGGATATCGAATAGCCCACATCATTGATTGTCATGAGGTGGGCTATTTTTTTAATGAATAATAACGGTTCATTATTTTAAGGGATAGGCAGTGGCGAACGAAAAACGACGAGTTGTGGTAACCGGGGTTGGAGTGATCGCTTGTAACGGGATCGGGAAAGAAGCCTTTTGGGAAGCGATCCAGTCCGGGAAAACCGGGATCGATAGCATTACATCATTTGATGCTTCAAAATTTACAACACGGTTTGCCGGAGAGGTGAAAGATTTTAAGCCGGAATTATATGTTGACCGGAAAAATCTGAGGCGGATGGATCGGACAAGTCAAATGTCCGTAGCAACCGCGAAGATGGCTGTCGAGGATGCGAAAATTGATTTGCATTCTAATGGGGCAAGCGAGCGTACTGGTGTGGTGATCGGAACTGCGATGGCAGGGCATCATCATATTATGAAAAATTATCATCAATATCTCCAGACGGGTCCCGATCGGGTCAGTCCGTTTGTCGCATTAGCGTCTTTCCCCGATGCGTGCGCTAGCCAAGTTTCCATTGAACTGGGCGTCAAGGGCCCGAGTTTTTCGATTGCGACTGCTTGTTCATCGGCGTCGGATGCGATTGGATATGCGTGGGATGCGATCCGGAGCAACGTGGTCGATTTCATTATTATGGGCGGCGCAGAAGCCGGAATTTGCGAAGGGGTTCTGGCTGCGTTTTGTGCCGCGCGTGCGTTATCAACCCGGAATCATGAACCCAAGAAAGCCTGCCGGCCGTTCAATAAAGACCGTGATGGTTTTGTCCTTGGCGAAGGTGCGGGGATGCTGGTGCTTGAAGAATATGAACATGCGAAGCGTCGTGGTGCGCATATCTATGCTGAAATTCTCGGACACGGAATGACCTGTGACGCTTATCACATGACATCGCCCGATCCGGAGGGAACGCAGGCGATTCGCGCAATGCAAATTGCAATGAAAAATGCCGGTGTCACGCCGGATGAAATCGATTATATCAATGCGCATGGGACTTCCACGCCGCTCAATGATAAAATTGAGACGATGATAATTAAAAAAGTATTTGGTGCGCGCGCTTATAAAATTCCTATCAGTGCAACCAAATCCATGATTGGCCATTTGATCGGCGCCGCTGGAAGTGTTGAATTGATCGCGACGCTTTTGGCGATGGAAGAAAATATGATCCCTCCGACGATTAATTATGAAATTCCGGATCCGGAATGTGATTTGGATTATGTCCCCAATAAGGCAAGGTCTGTAAAAATCCGGACGGCAATGAAAAATTCATTTGGTTTCGGCGGCAAGAATTCTATCCTGGTTATCCGCAAAGTCGAAGAGTAGAAGTCTCATTCTTTTCGCAAAAAATAGATAGACAAAGTTTAACAAGTGATCTCGGCGCTCAGACAACGTCCGCCTTTGGCGGCCGAACTCGCGGCGAGATCACTTGTTAAACTTTTTTATGCGAAAAGAACATCGGAAAAGTGGCAAGGCTATTGTGGCTCAACAATTTCTTTTGAAAGTTCACAGAAGGAAAAGAAATTATTGAGCTTCTTATTTTCAGCCTTTTTAGCGATGGTTTTTATGGTGTCTATCTGTTGGCTAACATTTATTCGGAAGAATCCTCTTCGAAGCGAGTTTCGCAGCACCACTTTCCCAAGATATAAACTATGAATCAAGAAGTGGGGCGAGGACTGTTTGAGCGGCGAAGAGGATTCTTCCGAATAAATGCTGTTTTATGATGGGTGGTGTTAAAACCGGAGCGACTCTTCTTCTTCCTCTATTTCACTTCCGCTGGTGATGCCTCGCTTTGAATTTTTAACAAATTCAATAAGGCATTTGATTTCAGGCGATGTAAATTTCCGTTCAATTTCGGTAAGGGCATTCGCGAAGTTCATCCCGGAACGGTAGAGGATTTTATAAGCTTGTTTGATTTCTTCGCGTGCGGCAGCTGAAATTCCGGCGCGCCTCATTCCGACCGTATTCACTCCGTAGACGGTGGCTGGGCGGCCGCCGCACAACATGTAAGGCGGAATATCTTTATTGATGCCGGAAAGGGCACTTACCATAGCGAGGCTTCCGATCGAAGTGAATTGATGAAAGACCGTCATTCCCGAAAGGAATGCGCCGTCGTCTACCTTGCAATATCCCGCGAGTCCGGCACCGTTAACAATGATCACGCGATTTCCGATTTGACAATTGTGCGCGATATGGACATTGGCCATGAGATAATTATGGTTGCCGATGACCGTTTCGGTTCCTTCTTTCGTTCCGCGGTGGATCGTGACATATTCGCGGATAACGTTATGGTTTCCAATCCGGGTTCCTGTGGGAGCTCCTTGATAGGCTAAATCTTGCGGGGCGTGTCCGACCACAGCGCCCATGTGGATTTGGTTGTTATTTCCGATTTTCGCACCCGTTGCAATATAAGCGTGTGAAAGGATTTTATTTCCTGTCCCCAATTGAACGCCGTCTTCGATAATCACATAGGGCCCGATGTCATTATCCGCCGGTATGATCGAATTTTTTCCTATGATTGCCGTTGTATGGATTCCCATAAGTTCGCAATATTACCATAATCAATTCAGTTTGGCAATTTGCGTTCATTTATATGTTTATCTGTTCATTTGACTGGGGTGGTTTGAATTGCTAAAATGAAGCCGTCCTAATGGGTTTTAAGTAAACAGGGAGTGCTTTCGGGCATTTATGGGTATTCTGACTTCTTCCTGAACGAAAACTTCAAGGGGGGTGCATGGATCAGTTTAAAATTTTTTCAGAAGGGGTTATTGATCTTATCACTTCAGAAGATCTTCAAAGGAAATTAAAGGAAAACCGGCCGCTCCGAATTAAATACGGGGCGGATCCTTCGGCGCCGGATCTTCACCTCGGGCATACTGTACCTTTGCGGAAGCTTAGGCAGCTCCAGGAATTAGGACATAAGATCGTTTTCCTTATCGGGGATTTCACGGCCCGCATCGGAGATCCAAGTTTCAAATCAGCTACCCGGATGCCGCTTAGCCCTGAACAAGTGAAGCAAAACGCCAAAACGTATGAGGAACAGGTGTTTCGGATTCTCGATCGCAGTCAAACGGAAGTCCGTTACAATTCGGAGTGGCTTGATCAATTGAAACCGGATGATTTTTTAAAGCTTGCGTCCAAATATACCGTAGCGCGAATTCTCGAACGGGATGATTTTTCAAAACGCTATAAATCCGGTCAGCCGATCACGATCCTCGAATTTTTATACCCGCTTCTTCAAGGGTATGATTCGGTGGTGTTGAAAGCCGATTTGGAACTTGGCGGGACCGATCAAAAATTCAACCTCCTTGTCGGCCGAGAACTTCAGCGCGACTGGGGACAAGAGGCGCAGGTTGTCATGACGCTTCCTCTGATTGAAGGATTGGACGGAAAAGATAAAATGTCAAAATCGTTGGGGAATCACATTGCGATTCAGGATTCTCCCGATGAAATGTTCGGGAAGCTGATGTCGATTCCGGATGAATTGATGCCCAAATATTATCGATATACGACCGGTGGTACAGTGGAGGCAGTGGAAAAGTTTGAAAAGGATTTAAAATCCGGTTCCCTTCATCCAAGGGACGCGAAAGTGAAGCTCGCCAAAGCAGTAACCGGATTTTTTCATTGTGATAAAGAGGCGGATCAGGCAGAAGAAAATTTTAGCCGACTCTTCCGGGACAAAGAACTTCCGGAGGGAATTGAAGAAGTTTCTATTTCTACCGAGGCGGCTCCCCATGGCGAGATCGATCTTGTAATGCTTCTCAATGATCTCAAATTAACATCGAGTAAAGGCGAAGCGCGCCGTTTGATACAACAAGGTGGCGTGAAGATTGATCAGAAAAAGGTTTCTGATGTTAACGCCAAAATCAGTCTGAAATCGCCTGTTGTCATTCAGTGCGGCAAACGGAAGTTTGTTCGTGTAAAAATCAAGTGAATAGAAACGGTTTCTTAAGGTCTGCTAATTGTCATTCCCTTAAGTTGTTTTCCCGCGGGACAGAGCGGACCGGCCCAGTTTTTCTCTGGGAAGCGGGAATCCATAGATAATGGATCCCCGCTTTTCCGCCCAACAGGACGGCGGATCCGCCAGTTCTCGCCAAACAACGCGGCGAGTCCGACGCGTATTTTGGTGGATGTTAGGTGGACGCGGGGATGACAGGCTTTATGAAACCGCTTAAGTCGGTCCACCGAATTGATTTGAAAGTTGGTTAGATTAAATAATGATTTCCTTTCAGCATGTCACCAAAACATTCGGTCCCGTAAAGGCCGTGGTCGATATTTCATTTGAAATCAATCACGGAGAAGTGATTGGTTTTCTGGGCCCAAACGGCGCCGGGAAGACGACGGTGATGCGGTTGATGACCGGATTTTTTCCGCCGACTGACGGGAAAGTTTTAATCGATGGCAATGATCTGTTTCATGCCAATCCATCATTGCGAAAAAAAATCGGGTACCTTCCCGAAAACAATCCTATTTATCGCGATATGGTCACGCGAGATTATCTTAGTTATGTTGCAACCTTGAAAGGAATTCCGTGGTCACAACGCAAGCTGCAAATCGAAGCCGTTGTCGACCAATGTCAGCTTGAGTCGGTGCTGAACCGGATGATCGGGAAATTGTCAAAAGGATTTCAACAGAGGATCGGGCTTGCACAAGCGCTCTTGGGGATGCCGGAAATTTTAATATTGGACGAGCCGACGAATGGCTTGGATCCTAAGCAGATCATTGAAATGCGGAATTTAATCAAAGATTTGGGATGCCGGCGTACGGTTATTCTTTCAACGCATACGTTATCGGAGGTTCGAAAGACCTGCCAGCGTATTTTGATTTTGAATCATGGCCGGTTGATTGCGAGCGGGACGGAAGAAGAGTTAGCAAAAAAAGTGAAGCATACGCAGGAAATCAGGATTGTTTTGCGAGGGAAAATGCCGGACGTCAAACCGCTTCTGGAAAGGATTTCCGGCGTGTCAACGGTTGATCATGTGGGAAGTGTGAATGATGAGAAGGAATATCGGATCTTCTGCCATGACGAAACAGATGTCCGTTCGGAGATTGCGCGGCAGGTGATGGCAGCTGGCTTTGAATTATTAAGTTTGCAAGCGAATCAAAACAATCTTGAAGATATTTTTCTGCAATTTATCGAAGAAAAAGAGAAGGATTCGGCTCATGTTTAAAGTGATTGCGATTGCAGGACACGATATGAAATCGTCATTACACTCCTTTTCATTTTATCTTTTAATGTGTTTCTTTTTCGGAGTGACCGGTTACTTTTTTTGGGCAAATTTAAGTTATTTCAGCCTCGTGTCATTTCAGGCGGCAACGAATCCGGCTGCCAGGATTGAAGGGCTCAACATGACGGAAGCCGTATTAAGTCCGTTTCTTTCAAACGTCGGAGCCTTGATGCTTCTCCTTGTTCCTATTTTATCCATGCGGTCATTTTCGGAAGAACGGCGCCAAGGAACGCTCGAGCTTCTGTATACCTATCCCGTTTCGGAAACACAAATTTTACTCGGCAAATATTTTTCGATGATTGGTTTTGTTTTTGTCCTGATTCTTCCTACGGTTGTTTATTTTCCGCTGGCTCAATCTGTCGGTGCGAAATTCGAACTGGATTCTATTTTAACAGGTTACTTAGGCCTTCTTCTCATCGGAGCAAGCTTTGCGGCACTCGGCATATTTGTATCTGCCCTGACGCCGAATCACATGGTTTCTGCCGGAATCGGATTTGCGCTCATTCTTTTCTTCTGGATTGTCGGTTGGGTGGCCGATTGGACAAGTCCGGCAATCGGAAAGATTTTTCATGAATTGTCGCTCATTGACCACTTTAGAGATTTTTCTTTTGGGGTGATCGATACGAAGGATATTGTGTTTTATGTTCTTTTTATTGTTTTTTTCTTATTTTCAACATTATGCGCCATGGAAATCAGAACATGGAAACGGTAAACTTCCGATGAAAATTCGAAATATATTTTCAAGCTTTCATTTTTTATTGCATCTTGCGGTCGCGCTTGCGATTGCCTTATTTGGCTATTTGATTTTTCGCGAATTTCATTATCGTTTTGATTTCAGCAAAGACAAAGTTTATAGCCTTTCTCCGCAAAGCATTAAGATCCTCAGAGAATATCAAAGGCAACCCATTCACGTTCTGGCGTTTTTTCGTGACGGTGAACGGTCAAAGGAGCGTTTAAAGGTGCTGCTCAAGGAATATGCAAGTTACGATAGCGGATTTAAGTTTGATTTTTATGATCCTGATCGCATGCCCGGTTTAGCAAAACGGTACCATGTGGATGCCTATGAGACCGTGGTGGTTGAGGCACGCGGGAAACAGGAGCGCATGAGGTCTGTGAATGAACAAAGTTTAACCAATATGCTTGCGCGGCTGTTGCTGGATGAAAAGAAAAAAGTTGTTTTCACGACCGGCCATGGTGGGCCGAACCCTGCGGATGAGAAAGGCAGAGAAGGATATGGCGAATTGAAAAAACTTTTGTTGGAATTTAATTATGACGTACAGGAAACAGTGTTGTTGCGTGGCGGGATTCCGGAAGGTACGGATTTATTGGTGATTGCCGGGCCGCGGGTGGATCTTTTGCCGGAAGAATTGAAAATAGCGGAAAATCATTTTAATCGTGGCGGAGATGTTTTTTTTCTCATAGATCCGGTGGACCCGGGCGAGGGCGAAAATTTGAGGAAATTTTTGTTAAATTACGGAATTCAGCTCGGGAATAACGTGATTGTCGATAAACTCAGCAAACTTTTCGGTGCGGATTATTTAATTCCGCTTATTACAAAATACACGGAACACGATATTACAAAAGGTTTTGAGCTTGCAACCGTTTTTCCCATCATTCGGTCTGTTTCAAAGGCTGAAAAAGTTCCCGGGTCATATCACATTTCGGAAGTTGCATGGACGGGTGAAGGTAGTTGGGGTGAGACCGATCTCGTGAAACTTGAAAATGGAACGGCGGATTTTGACAGCGGAGCGGACCGGCTTGGGCCTTTGTCCGTGATGGCGGCATTGACAAAAGTAAAAGGGAGAGGCCGGATAATAGTGATCGGCGACAGTGATTTTATTAATAATACGCATCTTTCTTTGGTGGGAAATAAGGATTTATTTCTGAATGTGGTCGCGTGGCTTGTGGGTGAAGAACGTTTGATTTCGATCCGGCCTCGGGCACGCGAAGCGACGCTGCTTTTTTTAAAAGAAGTTGATCAGGAATTTTTATTTTATGTTCCGGTGTTGGGGCTTCCGGTTCTTTGCTTTGTGACAGGAACGGGAGTCTTTTTGATGAGGAGGAAATACTATTGAGTTGGAAGAGAACCATTTTATTATTGGTTTTACTTGTGCTTCTCATCATTGTGTACAACCAGAAAATTCTTTGGAAGCCGTCAGTTGAGGAACCTGATTCTTATCGGGTGAAATCAAAAAGTGCGTTTATTTTGGAGTTGCCAGAACGGCATGTCATTACTCGCATAAAGCTAAGCCGTGGGAATGATAAAAATAGCGAGATGACCCTCGAAAAGAAAGGGGATCACAAGTGGTGGATTGCACATCCGGTTGAATATCCTGCGGAATCACTGATTGCCGATGGGTTCGTCAGCTTACTGAAATTGTCCGGCCGAATCCGGGAGCTATCATTTGAAGGACTTGCGGAATCCGAGTTTGGATTTGATCAGCCACGGCTAAAAATTTGCATGTCAACAAGCCCGGAAGGCGCGGAACGTTGTCTCGCGATCGGTTCTCAAGGCGCGATTGTAAAAGGCGCATATGCAAAATGGAATGACGAACAGAAATTTTTTATCGTGAATGAGAATTTTTTGGCGGCATTTGATAAGTCGCTCTATGCGCTTCGGAAGAAGCGAGTTTTTGATTTTTCCGATGAATCAGAGATTCAAGTGATTCGGATCCGCGATCAATCAAATGAATATAAAATCAAACGGGACGGAAAAAGTTGGTTTTTGATTGAGCCGGCTGAAATGATGATTGGTTCCGATCCGGTTTCTAAGTTTTTACAGGATCTAAATGTTCTTTATATAAAAGAATTTATCGACGATATGAAATGGCGGGCGGAGGAGTATGGTTTAACGCGGCCCGTGTGTATTGTTCGTCTTGTTTTCAAAGATCGGTCGAAGAAAACTTTAATTGTCGGGAAAGAAGCGCCGGGCCGGGATGCCTATTACGCAAAAATGGAAGACTTAGACCAAGTGTTTTTGTTATCGTATTCAAAATTCAATGAAATTCAGGAAGTATTTAAAAGTCTGGTGAAATAAAAATGGAGTATCGTCAATTTGGAAATTTAAATTTTAATGTTTCAGCCGTCGGTCTTGGGACGTGGGTGACGGGTGGCTGGATGTGGGGCGGCTCGGATGAGAAGGAAGTGACGGAAGCGATTGAAAAGGCGGTTAGCTCGGGAATCACGTTGATTGATACAGCGCCGATTTACGGTTTTGGCCTTTCGGAAGAAATTGTCGGGAAAACTCTCCGGCGCCTGGGCCTTCGCGATAAAATGGTAATTGCGACAAAATGCGGTCTTGAATGGGACGAGTCCCGGAAGCGAATCGGACATAATTTGACGCGAGGGCGGATTCTGGAAGAGATTGACGCGAGCCGCCGGCGTCTCGAGACCGATGTCATTGATCTTTACCAGGTTCATTGGCCGGATGATAAAACGCCGGTTCATGAAACGATGGAAACACTTGATCAATTATTGCATAAAGGCGTGATTCGCGGAATCGGCCTTAGCAATTTTGATGTGAGTCAAATCGAAGAGGCCATGAAAATTGCGCCGGTTCACTCGCTTCAGCCGCCGTACAATTTATTTGAGCGCGGAATTGAAGAAAAAATCCTTCCGTTTTGCCGGGAACATCACATGGCCGTGTTGGCGTATGGCTCCATTTGCCGCGGGCTTTTGTCGGGGAAATTCAAGGCCGGGGCGACGTTTCAGAAAGATGATATCCGCGCGTACGACCCGAAATTCAAGGCGGACAAGATTGTGCAGTATATGAAGGCGGTTTCTGAACTGGGCCGGCTGGCGGGGCGCAGGAATTTAACGGTCGCCCAGCTTGCGATCCAGTGGGCGGCACGGCAGCCGGGGGTGACGGCTGCGCTGGTGGGGGCGCGAAATGCAAGGCAGGCCGAAGAGAATGCGGCTGCATTTAACGGGGAGCTTGCCGATGAAGATTTTAAACAAATCGATCAAATTCTGGAAAAAACAATTAAATATCCGGTCGGCCCCGAATTTATGGCAGGGCCCGCCAAAAAGCACGGCGGGTAAACCCGCCAAAAAGACGGCGGGTAAACCGGCAAAAAAGAAATGACGACAGGCGTGTCATTCCCGAGTCCGCCACAAATCGTTGGCGGATCCGACCGCGCAGTTTGGCGGAAACGCGGGAATCCATCAAGTATGTCATTCCCGCATGCAGTAGGCGGGAATCCAATATTTTTCTATCTCCCCGCTTGCGCGGGTCTGACAACTTTATAAAACGAGGAGGTTTATTATGATCGACGCAACAGAAATCCGTGTTGGAAATATTCTCCGGGTGGACGGGAAAATTTGCAGAGTGCTTCATCAAGAAGTCAGAGGAACCGGAAAATTCGGGAAAACAGTTCATCTGAAATTGAAAGGACTTGAAGACGGGAATATACACGAAAAAAGTTTTCGGGCGGAAGATAAAGCCGAAGATTTGGAGGCGCACCGCGTGAAAATGCAGTATCTTTACAAAGATAACGACCAATATATTTTCATGAATATGGAGACTTTCGAGCAGTTTCCGATCCCCGCGAAAATTGTTGGAAAGCACGAAGTGTTCCTGAAAGAGAATGCGGAAATCGATATCCTTTTCGGGGAAGACCGGGCATTGAGTATTGAGTTCCCAAAAGTGGCCGAGCTGGAAGTGGTTCACGCGCCGTCACAGAGCGGGGATCGTGAAACGTTTAAAGAAGTTGAGTTGGAGAATGGCCTGAAGGTGCTTGTCCCGGCGTTTGTCAAGGAAGGCGAACGGGTCCGGATCGACGTTGAGGATTTCAGTTATATGGAACGCGTCACCACCAAAAGCATGAGAACCGGCGCCGTTCCCGTTGAAAAGGACAAAGAAAAAGACAAGAAAAAAGAATAAACATACCGGAACATTTCCAAAAGTGCCAGGTTTGACGGTTAGACCCGGCACTTTTCAACGGTACCTGTTCCAAAAGTACAGGGTTCAACTTCTCTTCAGTGCGAACCCTGTACCGCCGGAACAGGTACCGTTCACATGCTATTTTTTGCAATAAACTCTAATTTGTCCTACCTTTTCCCGGTGTGTCCTATTGACTGCCCAGCCTTGATTTTGCTATGATTCACCATCTTGATTTGAGGGGAGACTCGGTAGCTACTGTGAAAAGATTCCTGCCATTAGTGCTTCTTATTCTGATTTCTTGCCCATTGAAGGATGCCTATGCTCTTACGGTTTCCGATATGTATGACATTACGAAACTTGTTAATGCACCGTACGATAATCGTGATCCACATATTAATAATAATGGTCAAATCGTGTGGGAAGGAAGAAAGGGCCCCGGAGAGGCAGCGGTTTTCTTTTTTGACGGGTCCACTATTCATCAGATTTCGGATAATCTTGCTAATCAGCGCCCCCGGATGAATGATTCCGGCCAGATTGTTTGGCAGCGACTTGACGGAGCCGACACTGAAATCATGTTTTATAACGGTTCTACGGTTAAGCAGTTGACCGACAACTCGTATGATGAAGAAGTCCCTGTGATTAGTAACAATGGACATATTGTGTGGCACGGATTTAATGGCACTAAGTGGAGTATTTATAAATATGACGGAACGACCACAAAAATGATTTCCGATCCCGCGCATGATGCGAAAAATCCGCAAATTAATTCGAGCGGAAAAATTGTTTGGCAGCAAAATGACGGGCAAGGCGACGAGATTTATCTTTATGACGGAGCAACAGCCACGAGGGTAACAAATAATAACTTCACCGAATATTATCCTATGATTAACGATAACGGGGATGTTGCTTGGCAGGGTCGGTTTGGAAATGAAGCCGATTTTGAAACGTACCTATTTGACGGGTTAATAATTAGGGTCCACTGAAAAAAGATTCAAAAGCATGCAACCTCATTGAAATAAACGACATCGGATTGAAAAAACAGGTGCAGGCATGGT
>MHFR01000016.1 GCA_001804285.1 Candidatus Danuiimicrobium aquiferis | reverse complement strand
GCTTTCTTTAGTTTATCGTGCAATTTTACCATGCCTGCACCTGTTTTTTCAATCCGATGTCGTTTATTTCAATGAGGTTGCATGCTCTTGAATCTTTTTTCAGTGGACCCTAAATAAGAAAAACGAGGGCAAAGCTCGTCTCGTGATTGAACCGGACCAACCCAAATATATAAGCAACGGCTCCGAGATAAAACACAGGGCGGAATCTTCCACTTTTTAAAGCCGAGATCTTGGGGTATGGAATTTTGCTTACCATCAGGAAACTAATACCCACCATAAAAACAGCGAGCAAAAAAGAACACAGCGGGAAATCGACCAAACTATCACTTTTACACGCCAACACAACCATTGCCACAATAATTCCTGCCGAAGTTGACGGCAAACCCTCAAAATAATTTTTCATCGCTTGCCCGACATTAAATCGTGCGAGCCGGTAAACCCCGGCCGTAAGATAGAAAAAACCGATAAAAACAAACCAGGTTTCCATGTGTTCCAAAATAACCTTTACCGCTAAAAAAGACGGAGCTACCACAAACGAAACTAAATCCGCGAAAGAATCCATTTGTTTGCCCAAATCGGAAGCTAAGTCAAGCTTTCGCGCGAGATATCCGTCAAAATAATCAAAACAAGCCGCCACGACAATCAGCCATGCGCCGGCCGAATAATTGCCTGAAGAAACCAGAATCATAGAAAAAAAACCCGTAAAAAGGTTCAGAAAAGAAACAATATTAGGAACCAAATCAGTCACTAAATTAAAATCTACTTTTTTTCGAGCGTTCATTGAATCCATTCTCCGAGAATTGTTTCGCCAGCTTTCATATGTTGTCCAACCTCAATTGTCGGACGAAAACACCGCTTCGGGATATAAATTTCAACACGAGAACCATAGCAAATAATCCCGAGTTGTCCGCCTTTTTGAACAGCTTGATCCAATTTCACATCACAACAAATCCGGCGGGCAATGGCACCCGACATCTGCCGAATTAAAATCCGCCGGTCACCCTGTTCAAGAGCAATCCAATTCGACTCATTATACATAACGGATTTTTGTTTTAAAGCATTAATGAATTTGCCCGGGACATATTGTAGAAATCGAACCTTTCCCGCAATCGGAGCAAGCGTCATATGGGCATTCAAAAGCGAAAGAAAAGTGCCAATTTTGACGGTTTCCTCCTTAAAAAAACGTTCTTCCGTCACCGTCGAAATTTCGACCACTTTTCCATCAGCTGCTGCCACAGGATTTTCAGTAACCGGAATCCGGCGTTTTGGTATTCTAAAGAAAAGAAGCTGCGCACTCAGCAAAATCAATAAAACGATATCGAGCCAATACTGCCCGAAAAAAATCATGCACAGAATACTACCATACAACAAAATTGCATAAAACCCCGGCCATGCGCGCCGATCGATAGCTATATTTATCATAAAAAACGGCTTAAATCCTCTTCGCTTATACAGATATGTTAAATCATTTCCCAAAGCATGTTCTCAAGTGGGTTATTTTAACCTTTAGTCTATGCTTCTACTACCACTTTTTCCCGATAACTGAAAAAACAATCATCGAGGTTCTTGAAAATAAAATATTTAATCGAAAATCGTCCGAAAATGGTATAATTACGTCATACACAAGGAGACGCCATGAAAAAAACAACTATTTTACTCGTCATCATACTAATCTTATGCTCTACACCATCCAATCTCTTTGCCGCAAGCCCGTGGACTAAAGCACAAACCTACGGCGGTAAAACAGGCGGCAAATTAGTTTTTGGGTTAAAAAATGTGCTTTTCGGCTGGAGTTCTCTATTCATGGAACCTGCTGAAGCTATTGCGAACGGAGAAAATATCTGGGCTGGTTTCGGGCAAGGTCTTGCCTATCCGATTATTAATACTGTCGGCGGAGCGCTACAATTTTTAACCTTTCCTGCACCATTTGACATTCCGCTTCCGGAAACCGGCGAGAAATTTTAGTAAATGATAAAGAGCTCAATAAATCCTCAACCTCCCTTACATACCAAAAATCATTTACGTCTCGAAAAAAATAATTATTGAATTGAAAATTTTAATACCTTAACTTTATTAACATATTAGAACATCTTTTAAAATAATTATAAATTAATGAACTGAAACAAGTTATGTAAAATTAGGTTACTCCTATTCAAATAGAAATAATACCATAGTCCATGAACCTATTTGATTGGCTGGTTGTTTAGGCAGTGTTGAATTTTTAATTTAAATCCACCTCCAGTGAAAAAACTAAAGATTTTTTGTATTTTCTCGATAATTATTTGGTAGTTAATCGTGTGTTGTTGTGGTAGCATAATATTGAAGTTACCGAAAAGCATACGTATGTTTTTAATAAAAAAAAGGGGGGAATAAAATGAAGAAAGTATTTGCACTTACACTCATATTAGTCATGGCATTAGGCTTACCGCTTGCTCTCGCAGCTGAGACAGCTGGCCCGTGGGTCTGCCAAAAAGCGTCTTCAGATTCGTATTTAGAAGCTGTCGCCGGCAAAATAGGCAGAGGATTGGGCAATACTGCGTTTGGATGGGTTGAACTCATCCGCCAGCCAACAGTCAATGCCAATAAGTGGGAAGGTGTCAGCAAGGGCATAGGCTATTCGATTGGTCGTACAGCAGCCGGAGTGCTTGAGGTTGCCACAGCGATCGTCCCGAAAGCCAACATTCCTCAAGTGGAGCCTGCTTGTTTTTCAAAATTATTTGAATAAGAAAAGGCTCTTCTATCTTAATAATAGAAAAGGCGTTACTGCTAATGCGGTAACGCCTTTTTTATTGGCTTCAATATCTGATAACCCTGTGTTTTTCCATGTCATTATTCAGCAAAGCAGTCAGTCCACCGGGAGAAATTTTTGAATAAAATTTTGAAAGTCACTCGCGAAACCACTCTGCTTAATTTCCTATTCGCTTCATTCCCTGACATCAACAAAACGCGCATGAAACAATTCTTAAAGCACCAATGCGTTTCCGTCAATCACGCTGTCATGACCCAATTTGATCATTCTTTAAAACCCGGAGATCAGGTTCATCTTGAAACGTCAAAAGCAAGAGCCATAACACCCGCTTCTCAATTTCACATTAAAATCGTTTATGAAGATGATGACATTCTGGTGATCCAAAAACCGGCAGGCCTTCTCACGATAGCAACGGACAAAATTCAATGGGAAACGGCCATGTTCGCCTGTAATGATTACCTTAATAAAAAAGCGGCTGCTCAAAAACCGGGGAAATCAATCAAATATCAAAAGCAGGTATTCGTCGTGCATCGGCTTGACCGGGATGCTTCAGGTCTGCTTCTGCTAGCTAAAAATGAAAACGCCAAATTCACGCTTCAGGAAAACTGGGGACATTTTACGAAGGAATACGATGCCATTGTCGAAGGCCGACTCGAAGAAAAATCCGGCACTATCTCAAGCTATCTCACGGAGAATCAATTTTTAAGGGTGTTTAGCGGTCCCAAAACATCAAAAGCAAAACAGGCGATTTCTCACTACCGCGTTGTTCAAGAAAACGACAATTACTCCCATGTGAAAGTCCTCCTTGAAACCGGACGAAAGCACCAGATTCGTGTTCATTTGTCGGATTTAGGGCATCCAATTGTCGGCGATAAAACCTACGGTTCCGTATCCAATCCGGCCGGCCGCTTGGCATTGCACGCGTCCCGTCTTGAATTTCAACATCCGGTCACCGGCAAAACACTCGCTTTCACATCCCCGTTACCACCAGCACTCGAACGTTTATTGTAATCTCTTTAAAGGCTCTCGGCTTAAATCCGAATCTACAAAAAATCAGGTATCTGTTTAGCGTTTTGAAGAAACGGCAGTTTTCATTTCTGTCATGCCCGCATGCTTGAAGCGGGCATCCAGCATTTTTCTGGATTCCCGCTTTCGCGGGAATGACAAAACGTAAAGGCCTCACAGATAATAACTTCAAACAGCTAAACAAACACAAAATCAGATGTCTTCACTTCCGGTTAACGGATTAACAAGCGCAGAATTTTGAAGCAGACTTCCGTAGTAAAAAACAACACAGGAGCGGCCCCCCGCTTTTTCGCAGAACTGAAATTGTTCTGCGAATATTCCGGGGGAATTTATCAGCTTATAAGCCCCAATTCCGATATTCACCTTTTTAAAATCGTCTACCCTTTTTCGGGCGTCCGAAATGTATTTTTCAAACTCTGACAATGTGGGGGGATAACTCATAATCGTCACAAAATCAACGAGGCCGGTTTGAAGCCAACCCGGCCAATCCTGATAAGCTTCGTGATAAGCGCGGACGTAAGACATGCACCCGGTAGTGGATATTTGAATGTCCGGCCGGATTGCACGCGTTTTTTGGACAAGCAGTTTAAGCAAATCGGTCACTTGTTCGCGCCTCCAATTTTTCCAAATCAGGCTATTCTCTTCAATCGTTTTAAGGCCGGTTGCTTTCTGGAAACGTTTGACATTCATTTTAGTATAACCGTAATGTGGATTGCTATCCGGATAGCGAATGTAATCAAATTGAATCCCGTCTAATTCGGGGTAGGCACGGAGGATTTCCTCAACCATCTTCCCAAGTTCTTCGCGCACACGCAAATCGCCGGGTTCAAGAAAATATTGGTTGTCAATTTTATAATCTTTGAGTTTTCGCTTCTTATCTACATTTCTTGTCAGGATATCGGTTCCGTATTTCCCGAGAAGTGGCGCCTTTTCATTCTGGCTAAGGCTTAACAAATTGAGCCATGCGTGGACTTCAATCCCTGAGGCGTGGGCTTCTTTAATCAGCAGACGGAAAGGATCCTCCGAAACCTTTTTCAAACATATTTTATACGGTTTTGAATCTCCGACCTTTGAGGGAAACCAGGCTTTATTGGCGCGGTAAATCTGAACAAAAAGAGTCTGGATATGCGCTTTCTTGGCAAAATCAATCAGATTGTTAGTCCTCTCGCGGCTTGAAAGTACGATCTCGTTTTCCACAACCGATACAAAAAGACCGCGTTGTAAGGGCTTCGCCTCAACAGAAGATATTTCAGCGTTTTGTCTGATAAGCGCTGCAGAATTAGACGTCAAGTTCTCGCATTTCACAGTAACCGCAAAGACAAATAGCATCCACAAAAGATAGATTATGATAATAGGTTTTTTCATAAGGAAATTATCCTATAAAGATATCGGATTCGGAACAACTTATCTTAACCACAAGGCCTGAATTATAACTTCGTGGTCTGGAAGAATTGTTGCTTACACTTCGGAACATTTCCAAAAGTGCCATATTCAACTTGAACCCGGCACTTCCGGACATGTTCCGGTTATTCATTAAGCGGGTTGAAAAGCAGATCGGATAACGATGGCCGATTAGTCAAAAATAGGTTAATTCAACGAATACGGTGAAATGGCAGCGATGAATTGGCCCGATTTTGTCAAAAGCCTCGCGAATAAATTACAGCCGATCTGATTGAGCTGGATAGACCTTAACCGAGAGAATGCTTTCCCCTCTCTTTCAACCTCCAACAAGCCCATGTATTCAAGCGGTTTGACAAAACAGTATTCAAGCCCCCAAATCGCAAGATCCTCAGCATGGGTTTGGTCTATCGAATTCCAATGGACACCGCAGTCTCGAATCAATCCTTGCGACCATGATTTCCATTCAACTCGATTCCCATCGCGCCAGTCCAGAATCCGCGGCCAAATCATTTCGGCCTTCTCTTCAAGCTGCGCGCCAAAATCTCCGCCACGCAGAAGCCAATTCTCAATGTTAAAGCCATATCGAAATGCATGAAAAATGAGGAAGCCTCTCTCCCTCTGTTCCGCGGCAAAAAAAGTTTCCCAATTCGGCCCTTTAGCAAGCAAATTCTTACCGGTAATTTTGAGAAGTCTTCCCCCTATGGCCAAAAGATCCAGAAAATAAAAACGGGGATACTCCATTTCATCCCGCGTCTTGTAAGCCCTATCACCAATGCAATGCTCGTGAGATTCTTGAATCTGAAACCGCTGCATAACCGTCTTAATATGCCGCAAAGGAATCAAACTCTGCTTTGGCGTCAGAGCAATCTTGTTTTCAGCAACATATTGAAGCAGCTGTTCGAAATCATGAACACATGAATTATGAATTTGTTCGGTCATGTTAACCTTTCAATTCGAAATTCGCTTTTGAGGGAGAAAACGACATGATCCTGATTTCGGTCAATTTTTTGGACGAATTTAGAACGTTTTGCGTTTCCCCTCAAGCCGAAATCTGCCTTGAAATGTTTGAACGGATTCCCGCCTTGGTGGCTTGACAATGTCCGCTACTCTTTCAATAGCCGATGCAGGATTACTGTCCAAAAGTAATCCGTGAGATTCGCACTAATGAATGATAATGGAAAAGCGAGGAAGTAAAATAAATAACCGTTTGAACGTTCAAACAATTGACACACTGCAAAGATCAATGTCGCCCCAATAATGCACAAAACCGGGTAATACCATAAATACGTCCACGGGAATGTTGTCTTTTTGCTCGGAATACTTTTAAAGGCGAGAAAAGCGAATCCGATAAAACTCGCCGCAATACAACCCCAAAGGCGCGGCATATCGTCAAATGAATCTTTGGCGGGAAAATAAAACAGACTTTTTCTATTGAAATAGATAATCCAATAGCCGAGAAGCAGAAAAAGAATCGCCATTGGAATTTTCCAATAATTCGGATTTAATTCGCATCCTCGATTGCTCGTTGATTGAGACGAATCATCCGACCGAACTTTCTTTCCTGTTCGATTTCGTCTCAATCGAAAACAAAAAAAGCATCCGACGAAATCAAACAAAATCCCTACAAAAATCCAAATGAAAGCACGCGAAACAAGTATCTTCATCCGTTCTTGGTTTACCCATCGAAAAACATCCGTCGTGTAATTAACAGGATATACTTCACTTTGATCGTCTGCTTGTTCAACCAAGTCTAACAATATCGCATTTTGGTCACCTTTGTGAGACCAATAAAAAATAGCGGGATATTCCTTGCGGTTCGTAATTTGGACAATTTTTTGGGGAACTCCTTGATCATTATGTCGAATTATTTCGAGAATTTCAGTAAAACCGGTTTCGGTCTGATTTAATGCGGCATGTTTACCGTTTGGCGGGAAAAATGTTAGTTCCTTGATTCCTGCATCAATCCGATAAACCTCCGGTGCAAATACCCGGTGTAAGAAAGCAAAGTGTTCAATGGTGTCCGATGACCCAAGCATAGTGCCGATTAGAGAAGCAATAATTCCAAACAGCAGAAGGATGTTTACAGATTCGCGGCAAAATTCAACTCGCAAATCCTTAAAGTATTGAATAAATTTAGCGCTCATTAAACGTCTAACCCCCACAGTGTTCTGATGCACCACATGACCACTTCATAACCCATTGTCCCTACGATTGAAAGGACGATAGTTCCAAGGATAAGTCGATGTAAATTCGTCTTTTTTAGCGGCGTTTCCAATTCAAGATATGGGAAAACCCATCTCGCGTAGCTAAAAATGAATCTGAAAGCGTTCAGCAGAAGGAAAAAGGCATAAACATAAATCGCGCCCTTCAAAACCCCAGAAATGTTCGGCAGATGCGGCGTTATTGATTTCTGGAGCACAAATAAAATTCTAAAAATTATCGGCATGATGGCAAGCCAAAGGAATAAATCCCAAACATTATTCCGATGAAGCCAACCGTGTTTATTCTTTCGATTCCCAAGCAGTTCAACCACTTTCCTGTAAGTCCCAGATACCCAAGTTTCATTCTGACCAAATATGTCGAGAGAGCTGTTCACGGGGGTGGCCAGCGAGGGAGATATGTTGAAATCAAAAATGGGTGGTGTCGTGAAATCAAATGTAATTCGGAATTGATTCACCGGCTCACGCTGTGCAAAGGTTTTGAATCGTGTAGAGTTCTCAAATATAACCCGGTTTATTCTATCTGGAAGACTTGGGTCATCAAAGATACCTGGGTTTTCAGTGAAAATGTACTCCCCGCGCGAACCATAGATGTGAATTGTCACTTTGTATAAAGTCTTCGCGTAAATCTTAAAGCTGTTGAATTGTTCGGTGGTCTGGTCAGGCGGTTGCACCAATCTCGAAATATCGTGGTCAGCGATTTCGTCCGTAGATGCTTTCAAACTGGAATATAACTTTTTGAAAAAGAGGAGGTCTACGGTCGATGGCGGTATCGGTTCAAACATTCGAGTTGATTTATAGGTGAATCCCGCATCCGTCTGAACTGATGTTTGAGATGTCGTGAGACTTGTTTCATTTTGTACGGCCATGTTTTCCTCCAGATTTCTCTCTGACTGTTTTAATCTTTTGTAATAAGACGCTTGCGGGTTCATCATTTGGATCTTGAGGGACAAGTTCACCACGGAAGGCTTTGGCGAGGATGGACGGGCTGAGCTTGTCGACCTGCGCTTGGGCCTTTTGGAATCGGGCCTCGATTTGGTCGGCCAGAGCGAATAATGATTCGACTCGGCGGACGATTTCTTGTTGTTCGGTTGATGGCGGCAGTAAGAACCGCAAAGCCCTCACTTCTTCACTGTTGATATTATTCACGCCACTCGTTGAACGCGCTTCAAGTTCGATTTGCAAACGGATGTCATAACTTCCGAGAACCAAGTTCAGAAATTTGGGGTCAACAAGTCCGCGAATCGGACGAATGCGAATCAAATAACCCGCATAGGCAAAACCGCTGTATTCTTCTTCAACGAGCGCGCATCTCCCGACCAATGATACACTTCCATTAGAACGAATCAGAAGAATATCTCCATCATACAGCTTGAGTTGTTCCCTTTCTTTGGACGGAAGCTTGGCATATTTAAGATCAGAACAGTCGATTAAACCGTTGACCACGTTAGGAATCCTTAACACAGGAACCCCTTGTTTTTCATACCCACACTTCTGCGCAGTTCCGTATTTAAGATTCTCAACCACATCACCGACACAAATTGGTTTCCAACCAGAAGGAATCTCGTCCCTATCGGCTTCTCTCTGAGCAATCGGATCCTTCTCTCGCCAATCAGAAGTAAGGCGGCCGGAGCAGGCGGCGGCGAGGACGGATTGACGGAAGCGTTTGAGAATAACCGGAATTTTCGCAATCCGCTTTTGTGATGATTCGACTTTGCTGTGCACTTCTTCGAGCTTCGCCACAAGTCGATGTTGTTCAGGAAGCGGAGCAATCGGAACTTTAAAATCAATAATAGCATCATCCGAAGTGGTCGGATACATCGTACCAGTGCAGTTCTCGCCTAAATGATCAAAATAGTTTTGATTCCATGCGAGATATCGCCAAAGATACTTTTCCGTAAATGCACCCCTGTTACGCAACATAGTAAACGCGGATGAAACTGCGAGCTCATCTTCGCGAATCCAAGTTATTGCACCACGCGTTGGCCTAACCCTCGAAACCAAAACGTCATGTTTCTTTGCGATTCGACACCCTTTTACCGAAGGTTTGTCGGTGAGTGTATATTCTTTTGAGTTAATGTCGACATTTCCGATTTCTAAATAGGGCACAACGCCTTCATGTCCTTTGTCTTTCGGAACATCACAGAGCTCACCAATTCGAGCAGATGCCCACCCCTTCGGAAGTTCGCCATTCATTTCTCAATACCCTCTTCTTTCTCCACAAGATCGATAATTTCCCGGAGATTGTCGACCACGGCTTCGAGTTCGGTGATGGCTTCACTGGCTAAGTCCTGCGGCTCGGGGAGTTCGTCACTGTCCTCAAGAGAATCGTCTTTAAGCCATGTAATGTCGAGCTTGTACTTGCGTTCTTTAATTTCGCTGATATGGAATTTTTTAAACCTGCCTTCGGGCCCTGAATCTGTCCGCTTACTTTGCCCGTTCGGCTCATTGCCGTAACACTTTACAAATTCTTCAAAATGTTTTTCGGAAAGCGGGCGGTCTTTTTTGGTAATGCCTTCGACATTCGAGCGCGCATCAAAAATCCAAACGTTTTCGGTAGCTGCGCCTTTTTGAAAAAAGATCGCATTGGCTTTGACGCCTTGGCTGTACGGCGTAAACGTACCGCGTGGGAGACGCAAAATCGTGTGTAGATTGCAGTCCTGCATCAAAATTTCCAGCACTTCACCCGCTTTGTCTTCAAAGAGACAGTTATCCGGCAAAACCATTGCGGCGCGGCCGCCGGGTTTTAAAACATTCACGACATGCTGAATGAAATTGAGCTGTTTATTGCTTGTCGAAATCGTGAAATCGCCACGCTCCGGCGCTTGATTGGCGCCTTTCGTTCCAAAAGGCGGATTGGTGAGTATGCAATCATATCTTGCACTTTTCAGAGGTTCGTAGATCGAATCCCCAAGATAGATATCAGCATGAATGCCATGCAGATACAAATTCATCAATGCAAGCCGCCGGGGACGGGCGACAAGTTCAGTGCCGGTATAAACTTTATTCGTAATTCGCTTGGCATCGTCGCGCTCAAGGCTTCCTTTTGTCACGCCCATCAGCCATTCATAAGCACAAACCAAAAAGCCGCCTGTTCCGGCAGCAGGATCATGAATAACAAAGTCTTTTGCCTTTCGCGGATCCGGCTTCATGCACTTCACAATTGATTGAATCAGAATGCGCGGCGTAAAATATTGACCGGCTCCTTTTTTGCCTTCCGACGCCGATTTCTCAAGCAGTCCTTCATAAGCCGCCGCTTTGATATCTACATTGAGAGTTGTCCATTCGGTTTCATCGATAAGATTGATCAGCTTTTTGAGATTAACCGGATTCGCAAACTTTGAGATGGCTCCGGCATAAATATCGCCCAGCGTTCCCTTTTGTTTTCCGAGGCCTCTCAAAGCATCGATATAAAATTCCGTCAATTCGGTTCCCGATTTCTCACGCAATGCCGACCACGAATATTCTTTTGGAATATCGGCGCCTTTTTCATCCGCCATCTTGAGGAAAAGAAGATAGGTCAGTTGTTCAATGTAATCGCCATAATCAACGCCGTCATGCCTTAATGTGTGACAAAATCCCCACAGTTTACCGACTACATCACTCATGTTAACACCGCCTCATTTATCTCTTTTAACAGTTCGTCCAGTTTCCCGTCAAAAACCCGATTTAAATTTGAATAATTCATGCCTTGCCGCGTGAATATCGGCAGGATATCAATGTCATCTTTTTCAATTAACAAGTTCGCAACCAGATGATGTCTGATCAGCTCAAGCCATTTTTCTTGTGCTTCCGTGAAATGTCTTTTTGCTTTTATTTTTTTCATGGCGCGATCGACACGGCTTTCGACCGTCAATAAATCCTCGTTCTTCGCAGCGTGACGGATCATCGAGACTATATCAGCCAATTGTCTATTATATGCCCTGCGCAGATTTCGTTCGTTGAATTTATCGATCAAAGCATCCGGCTTGGTGGCCAATTTTTCTCGCAACGCCTTGAGTTCGTCTGTGTGAAAATCACGCGGTTTATTGAGAAGGATATCGATTGCGTCTATGTGTTCCGGATTCTTTCTGACGAACTCTTCAAAGAGCTTGAGATAATCAACGGGCTTGAGCTCTTTGCCATCCGCTGTCCTGAAAATCATTTCAGACGTGACTTGGTCTTCCGCAGAATCCGCGATAATGAATTCGCGCTTGGGCCGATGGTAGTTTTCGCACAACTGAAGAAATGCTTCGCTCTGAAGAATCTTGATAGTCCCGGCCCAATTCTTTGAAAGTTTCTCCTCAAGACTCATTGCAAAATCCGCAATATCCTCTCCAACGACATAATTAAGCTCATTCCTGCTTTCCTGGGTAATATTTTTTGAGATGCGCTGAAGCCTTTTAGATAATACTTTGACATTGTATGCCCTGTTTTGATTGTCGGCGATTGCCTGCACTATTTCGCGAATCGTTTTGGTGGGCTTTGCCGGCGCTTCGGCGGTTATGCTGGTTGTTTGCCTGAAAAATTCCAAAAGTGTTCCGCCAAAACAATCAAAAACGGTAAAATGCGTCTTGCCAATTTCCGGGCAAAGGCGTGTTCCGCGCCCCATCATCTGTTCGAACAGGATTCTTGATTTAACCGGCCGCAGAAAAACAATATTTTCAATTTTGGGAACGTCCACGCCGGTTGAAAGCATGTCAACCGTTACGACAATTCCGGGGTTCTGTCTGTTTCGGAATTCCCGAATCTTCTGAAGAGGCCGGTCAACCGTCGGACTGCCGGTTATCTTCTGAACAAAGGCGTCGCCCCGATTGAATTCATCCCGCAGAATGTCGACCAACTGATCGGAATGAGACGTATGCGGTAAATCGTTGTCAGCAAATATCAACGTTTTTGGGAAATGCCCCAGAGATTCTTCTTGAGCGAGAAGATATTTTTTTAATTCTTTGACAACTTTTTTATTTCTATCCGGCGCTGTCCATTCCGCTTCGTTGCTTTGCGGCACCAACGTCCGTTCATCTTCGAGAACATCAAAAACAAGCTGGCCGGTTGTCGTATTCCTAAGGCCGATTTCTTCGCCTTCTTTCAAAAACACTCCATTAATCGTAATATCGGATTTGACCGCCACTGCATCGTAATCGACAAGAAATCCTTCTTTGACCGCGCGCTCATATTCATACCGAAAAACAACTTCTTTAAAGAATGCGGTGGTGTGGACAGCGGGCGTCGCGGTCAGTCCTATTCTGATGCCATCGAAATGTTTCAAAACTTCACGCCATTTACTTTCTTCCTGAGAAGTATATCCCCGGTGGCATTCGTCAGCGATCACCACATCAAAAGCATGAATGGGAATATCTAATTTCTGATCCGCATCTGATTCGTCATCTAAATCGCCGGTCGATTGACCGAACATACCGTCCTTACCGAATAAATTGATCCCCATTCTCTGGATGGTACAAACGTAGACGAAACTGTCCCGGCTCTTTGGGTCGGTCAGGTATTCTTCGGGCAAGACTTTAGAATCATATTTGATATTCTCATCCAGGTCTTCGCGCCTGAACCGTTGGCTGTAGACTTCGTAACATTTATCAAATTTAAGGCCCGGCTCTGCTTCATAACTTGCGAGTTCTGTCACCGCTTGAGCTGCCAAAGCGCGGCGATCTACCAAAAACAAAATCCGCTTCGCAAGACCGGATTTCATCAGCCGGTAAATCAAATTGATGATCGTGAAGGTCTTGCCGGTTCCGGTTGCCATCGCAACAAGCATATTGCGTTTTCGATCCATGATTGCCTGCTCGATCGCTGAAATGGCTTCTTTTTGGTAAGGGCGCAGGAACCGATTGTCGATTAACGTACTTTGAAGCCACGCCTTAGCTTTTTCTTCGTCTCTTGATAGGAGTTCTTCCAAGGCATTAGGCGTATGAATTGCAGTGATTTCCCGTGACCGGTTCAACGGATGGCGCAAATCCTGAAACCAGACCACTCTGCCATTGGTCGAGTAAATAAACGGCAGATGATATTCACCAAAAGCAAACGGGCTGTCTTGAAATCCGCGCGCGTAACGTTGGGCTTGTTGAAGTACATTCTGCGGCCCAACGGAAACCTTTTTACCCTCAACAGCCGCCAGAGGCCGGTTTTTGCAAAAGAGCGCATAGTCGCAAGGACCGGTTTTCGTAGGATATTCTTCTACAGAAGCATGGACGTAATTTTTTCCTTCTTTGAATTCAACGATGGGTTTCCAGCCGGAATGAATGAGCAATTTATCGATATATTCCTTCCGCGTTTTGTATTCATTCCACTTTTCTTCACTCATAATTAAATAATATTTCTTCCTTTTAAGTAAAATCTGCCTTTGGTTTTCAGTGACCTTTTCAGTGACTCTTTCTCCGACCTTTTCTACGACTCTTTCTACGACCTTTTTTCCCTATCATCATTTCGATGATTTCCGCCATAAAATGGTGTCAGACTTGAACCCTATACTATTTAATGAAATACCCGCCGGTCTTGCGACTTCCTCTTCGTTCTATTAATTTGCTATCGATAAGAGTCGTTATTTGCCGTTCTATCGTTTTGATCGGCCTTCCGTCAAGCCGCAAGCTGACATCTTTTGCTTTGATGCCGGGATTTTCTTTAATTACTTTCAAGAGAGATTTTAATCCCTCATTTAATCCCTCGTTTATTCCCTCATTTTTCTCAGCCATTTCAGGAGTTATTTTTGCCGCCATTTTCTTCGCTCTTGGGTTAATCTTAAGAGTTACCATAAAATATGTGCGGTCGTCATCAGTCTCAAAATTTGGCGGAGGCGATCCATTATTTTTAAGCGCGCGGCGGATTTTTGGAAATCCCGTACACCGGCCTTCCGCCAATTCAAGTTCTTTCAGAGAATCGCCTAACCGGCTGTTGCGATACCGGCGCGGCGTGACGATCGGTTCATTAATATTATCTTTGCCCAGCGGCGGTAAAGGCCCCGGATAACTAATGATATAAATCTTGTCCGGATAAATCCGCACTTCGATCGGCTCGCGTTCCTCATAACTACGATGGTATACCGCATTCACCAAAGATTCCTCGATAGCCGCGTACGGATAATTAAAGAATCTCTCCGCCTCTGCCCGGCCTTCAACCTTATGAACATATTCGATTATCATCAAATTTTTAATATATTGAAGCGCAGCGCGCAACTGTTCATGAATAGGCCCGGCGAAAATCTTTTCATCAAAGTCGTCGCCGACATCGTCTTTATATTTCACGACATCAATGGTCGTGCGCGGGAAATACTTTTGGGGATCAATACAAAAAAGCATAAGTCCGATATTCTTTGGCCTCAACAATTCATCCTGTCCCTCAACTATATTCATCCTGCGGTATAGATCCTTAAGCGGCATCTTTGACATTTCCCGGACGAGATCGCTTTTTACATCGCTTAGATATTGTTCAATCCGCCGAATATCCAAATCTTTTAGAGTTGCCTTGTAATTAACGCGGTCGTCAAAAGGAATGTCGTTGGCGAGTTTCATTAGACTACGCTCATCAGACGCCGTCGCGCGTTTTGTCGTATCGTTGCGGCGAATATAATACGCGTATGGCGCGCCCTTGCCTAATGTCTCCGCGGCTTTATATGGCCGGTTCGTTCCACCGGGAACCCAGATGATGACGATGTTCTTGCCCTTGTAATTTGTAACGTCAACAATCGGAAAATATTCCGGTTTGATCCTGTGAGAAAGGCTTAAAAGTTTTTTTTGGATTTTTTTGATCTCGGAAGGCGCCAGCCCCTTAGGTGAGAAGGCCGGCCCAGTCTTATTTTCCTCGACTCCGATCACGATATATCCGCCACCCCAGTTGTTGATATCGTTGGCAAAGGCGCACATCGTATGCAGGACAGCTTGCGGATTCCATCCCTCCTTGAATTCAAGACGCTCGGTCTCAACCACGCGGCCGTGCAACAATTCATCGATATTAATCGGCAATGCCATATAAACGTCTAACCTCCCTGCTACTTTTTTTCGGCATTAAGTTCGCCATATTCTATCCCTTCTTCTTATCAAATTCAAAACTTAACCTCTGGACGGAGTGGCTTAAAAAGTCTGGCGTTAGGTGTGCATAGTGCTTTTCGGTTATTTTTACGTCATGGTGGCCGAGGAGTTTGGAGACGGCGTAGATATCAACGCCGCTCATGACGAGATTGCTGGCAAAGGTTGATCGAAACATTTTCACGCTGGCGTGGACACCGGCTTTATCGGCATAGCGGGCGATTTCCTGGCGGATGTAACTGTCGATCGTGGCGCCGTCCCTTGTCGGAAAGACGTAATCGTAATCTTTGGGTAAGGATGACAATATCGCAAAGGTTACCGGATGCATGGGAATCACACGCGGTTTATGGCTCTTTGTCGTCCAGTCAGGCCGGTTCTGAATGATGATCTGCTTATGGCGGAAATCGACATCTTTCCAGCGCAGATGTGTCAGCTCGCCCAAGCGCATGCCGGTGGTCAAAAAGATCGTCACGATTTGTTTCATTTTCGGAGAGCAAACCGCAAGCAGTTTCTTAATCTCTTCGTCTGAAAGAAATTGAATCTGTTTTTGATCTTCTTTGAATTTCTTCACAAATTGTGCCGGATGCCGGTTGAGATAACCAAGCGCCACCGCGCGGTTGAGAAAAGCTTTAATGACCGAGACTTCCCGGTTCACCGTCGATTTGCTGACTTTATGGACGCGTTTAACTTTGAACGCTTCAACGCGATCCACCGTAATTTGATTTAAGGTTTGGGCTCCGCAAAATTTGAGGAACTCATCCAAGATTTTCTTTTCATTGCTGAGTGTTTTTGGGGAGTGTTCCGCACCGCAGATCGCCAGATATTCGGGAAGGTATTCTGAAATGGGTTTTGGATTGAGCCAGCCGAGCTCATCTTTTTCGAGGGCTTCTACGAGCTTGGCAAGTTTTGCGTTTGCGATTTCTTTGGAATTGGTTTTAAACGATTTCCAGCACTCTTTTCCGTTCCGGTTTCTGTACCGGGCGTAATAAACTTTTCCGCGCTTGTGGAGGAATGCTTGAGCCATCGTTTTCTCCTTTTTCTACGTAGCAATTTACGTAGCAGATGGCATTATACCCCCAAAATAGCAAAACGGTCAACAACTATAAGTCGTTGACCGTTCACTATTTGCGTCTCGGGACGGAGAGATTTGAACTCTCGACCCCACCCACCCCAAGGGTGTGCTCTACCGGGCTGAGCCACGTCCCGCCAACTTTTATTTAACATTTACAGAGGGAAGATATCAGATGTCAGAAACCAGAAAACAAAATTTAAAACCAACAAGAAAACCTAACCTGTGCTTCCTGATTTCTGACACCTGACTCCTACTTGAAGAATCCTACCTCAACATCTTCTTCAATTCAGAACCAGCTGAGAAAGCCGGAACCTTGCGCGCCTTAATCTGAATCGTTTCTCCGGTTTTCGGATTGCGACCCATGCGAGCTTTGCGCTGGCGGACGAGAAACGTCCCAAAGCCGATCAATTGAACACGCTGACCTTTTTTCAATGCACCTTTAATCGCTTCCACTGTGCAATTCAGCATATCATTTGCCTTGGACTTTGAAACTTCCATATCCTTTGCAATTTTGGAAATGAGTTCTTGCTTATTCATGTTTTCACCTCCTTTCAATGAGCAACTTACAAATGTAAGCTACCTTAGTATAGTTAATCAAAATATCAATGTCCAATCCCCAATGACCAATGAAATCCAAAGAAAATCATTCCCCAATTAAAAATTGTAACTTTGGAGCTTCCTTGGTTATTGAGATTTGGACATTGGTCCTTTGTTTCAATATTGTTTCATCTCTTCATGCGCTTCACGAGTCATCAGATCCACAATCGCCTGCCGCGGATCTTTATCTTCATAAAGCATTTTATAAATTTCTGTAATAATCGGTGCGTGAAGTTGATATTTCTCAGCAAGCGCATACGCACAACGCGCTGTCTCAACTCCCTCAGCCACCATCTCCATTTTTCCTAAAATCTCTTTTAATTTTCGCCCTTTTCCGATTTCGCGCCCAACATAAAGATTTCTTCCATATGGAGAAATACAAGTCGTAATCAAATCGCCCAATCCGGCTAGCCCAAAAAAAGTATTTGGGTTAGCCCCCATTTTTGCTCCCAAGCGTACCATTTCAAGAAGTCCACGCGTCAAAAGCGCTGCTTTCGCATTTGCGCCAAAACCCAACCCGTCTGAAATTCCGGCACCGAGGGCAATCACATTCTTAAGCACACCGCCCAATTCAATTCCCGTAACGTCATTCTGCACATAAACTCGAAAGAAAGTATCGCGAAATGCCTCCTGAACGATTTGAGAAATTTTCGGGTTGTCCGAACCGACCACAACAACAGTTGGAAGGTCACGCGCAACTTCTTCAGCATGTGAGGGGCCTGAAAGAACGGCCAGATCAACATTCCCCAGGACAGACCGAATAATTTCAGATGGGCGCGTAAGTGTCTTAAGCTCAATCCCCTTGGCTACGCTAACCAAAACTTTATTTTTTAAATCAAACTCTTTCAGTTTAAAAAGGACATTCCTCAAATAAAGAGATGGAATCGCAAGCACAACCAAATCTGCAAATTTGACTGCTTCTCCGATATCAGAAGTCATTTGAACTTGGGGGGGGATTTTAACGTCGGGGAGGAACTTTTTATTTTCTCTCGTTTCTTCGAGTACCTGCACATAATCATGAAAGGCGCTCCAAAGCATCACTTCATTTTCTCTGCGCGCATTCAAAATGGCAAGTGCCGTTCCCCAACCGCCGTCGCCAAGTATTGAAACTTTATATTTTTTTGTCATTATATCAAAATTATAATTACAGTTAGCCCGGATTTCGATTCGCTAATGAGAAATTCCGCTCGTCAGAGCTGCGGCGCAAAGATGGCTTATATCTCTGCGCCGCAGGGCTTATCTTTTGCGCCCTTGTTCAAATAGGGCGCAAAACTTTGGGTGTAATAAATTGCACCCAAAGCGACTTTCTCGCCGACTCAAAAAACGAATAAGAAAGTCGGGTTAGCCCGCTACAAACCCTATTCTATCAGGGTTTTTTAAGGGCTTGAGTTTAACACGCATGCTTGTATCGGTCAATCAAAATACATAAAAATATCAAATTTTTTCACGCATGGTGCCGAAAAGAAATTTATAAAGACAGTAAAATTTCGTTCACTTTTCTCAACATGTATTTTTTAAATCAGCATCTATGAATTCCAAGAAATCATGATAAAATAGATTTATTGGTATCATGGAGAATGATATGTTTACTCGAAAAACCATTACGTTTATCATCGGAATCCAATTTTTGATTCTGTCCGGTACCACGGAAGTCGAATCGGCTCAATCAGTTCTGGCAAATTTATTTCACGCTTCCCAGGCAGTCGTAACTGTCCGCGCAGAATCAGGCGGCGCGTTTGGAGGGAAACAACAATTCCTTGATCCAAAAACCGGAAGGATTGTAATGCTCGGCCGTGTTCGTCCCGTATACTACAAGCGGGAAGGAGCGGGCGTCATTATTGATCCAGACGGTATTATTGTGACCAATGCTCACACCGTCCAGAAATCCGGACGCATCCGTGTCGCGCTTCACGACAAAACCATCGTTGACGGAATTTTACTTGAAGTTCACCCCGAAAATGATTTAGCCTTTATCAAAATCGAGCCGCCATTTTTTCTGGTGGCCGTCCGTTTTGCCGATTCTGATCAATTGAAACCCGGAAGAAAAGTCTATTGCGTCGGGAATTCAAAACTTAGAAAAAATTCAATCAGTGAAGGAAAAGTCAAAGCGATTGCAAAGCGATCAAATACGCCCTCGAAAGAAGCTCATGCTGTTGACGCGATTCAAATTAACTTCGATATTTATGAGGGTGACAGTGGTAGTCCGGTTTTTGATGAAGATGGCAGTCTCCTGGGAATTATGAACGCGAAATCAAATCAAAAAACAGCACGTAGTTTTGCTATTCCCGTAAATGTGATTAAGTCCTACTTGGCAAAATTAGGCCGCAAGAGCATAAGCGCACAGGATCACAGGTAGAACAAACCGTTCAATCCAAATTCTCAAGGACACGAATAAATACTCATCAACCTATTTAATCACTTGTGCGCCTGTAACCTTGTGCTCTTGTGTTCTATCGTCCCAAGCTCTTTTCCACGTCTTTCAACAGCTTTTTCGCTTCTTTGTGGTTTGGATTCAATTGAAGCGCATATCCCAGAGACTGCTTTGCTTCCGGAAACCGGTTCTGAAGAACATATGCCCGGGCGAGCCCAAAGTGTGCTTCGTCATTATTCCAATTTCTTTGAATAGCGATCTGAAATTCCTTAACCGAATCATCCGGGCGGTTCAAATGCAAAAATAAAGTTCCCAAATTATTATGAAATTGCGCAGCCACTTTCGAATCTTTTGCAAGCGGCAGCCCTTTTTGGAACATACTGACCGCTTCGGTTGTTTGTCCCAGCCGGGTAAACGCCGTTCCTAAAATCCCATAAAGTTCTGCGGACTGTTCACCCTGTCTTTCGACCGCACTCAGCTCACGAATTGTATTTTGCCAATCACGCATCCGGAAATAGATTTCGCCAAGACGCTCGTGACATTCAACGGAAGGATTCAAACTGCAAGCCTGCCCGAAAGACTCAAGGGCCTTTTGATTTTGGTTGAGCTTCAAATAACAATATCCGAGGCGTTTATAAATCTCTGAGGGTTGCCAGTTTTCAAGTTCGTTGACGCGGCCATCGCGTGTTTTTTGTTTCGGCGCAAGCTCGAGCGCTTGGTTGAGATATTCAATCGCTTTTGTGTAATCCCCTTTTTGGAAGTAAGCCGACCCCAAATTACTGAGGACTTGTGGAGAATTTTCATTCGCGGACGCCTTTTGGAATGACTGAATCGCGTCGTCCACCTGCCCCTGTTTTAATTTGAGTGTCGTCAAATTCAATTTCGCTTCCTGGTCTGCAGGATCGAGAACTAACACCTGGGTCCATGAACGATACGCGGCGTTGGAATCTCCTACTTCATAATAAGCGGCACCGAGCATTTTCAGCGCTGAAATTTTACTTCCACGCTGGCTTGGATGATCAAATTTCTGGACAGCCCGGGCAAGCTCTTTCATTGCCTGTTTTGAATTCCCCCGCTTGTAATATAAAACACCGAGGTCATAACGGACCTGCGGATTGTCCGGCTCAACCTCAATCGCCGCTTTCCACGCATTCGCCGCATCATCATAATAGCCAAGCTTCAAATAAAAAATCCCAAGCGCGTAAAAAAAGCCAAAAGATTTATCATATCCCATGAGCTGTTTATAATTGTTGATCAATAATTTCGCAGTCTTTTGATCAAGCGACCTCTGTCCTTCTTTAAAATTCATATCGCGCGTCAGCCGGATAATATCCTGATTTTTCATGTCAAACCGTGTCGGAATCTGGCGGTAAACAATCGGATACATAATCGTATTTGATTCATTGGTGTGAACGGCTCCAAACAGGTGGGCGATTTCATGCACAAGCACTGTTTCTTCCTGTATTTGATAAAGCGTTTTTTTGGGATTTCGCAAAATAATATAGCCGGCAAAAATCTGTGTTCGTCCGATCACATCTACATCTTTCATTTCCTCCGGTGTCTTGACTTCAAACAACCGGCTGAGCCCGATCACAAAATCGACATCCATTCGATTGAGAGGAAACTGGCTTTTCAGATCTTCCAATAAATAGGTCATGTCCCGATTTTCATTCGAAGGATTCCAATCCCAATATTTGGCAGGTTTAAATTTGATTTGAAATTCATTCTGGAATATTTTTGACGCATAGGCAAGCCGCCGTTCAAACAAGGGTTTCCACTCGCGGTTTGATTGATACTCCCGCGTCACAGCGACACCCACGCGAAGTTCTCGTGAGGGTACGGCATAAACAAGAGGTGATTGAAGAGAATAACCAAAAACTAAAACTGGAATGATGATCAGTCGCAGAGCGTGAATATAAAAAAACCGGCAAATGCAAAAGTTAAACCTCATGCGGCCTCTATCGGAAATTTGATCGCCTGACTGATTGTGACATATCCAAGCTGGCCAACTCAACCTTCGATCGAAGCGCATCCGGAATACGAGCCGGCTTTAAGTTGGCATCGCTAAACACGTGGACAGTATAACCTGCCGCAATCGGCTTTGCACCTTCAAAAGGATTGGCGACTTGAGGAAGATTTTTAAAGATTTGATACTCGAACCGGAGCGACCTTTGGCGCATCTGACTCACAACCGTACGAACCACAAGCGCATCGTCATAGCAGCTCGGCCCAAGATACCGGCAATGTGCTTCGGCTACCGGAAGGAATAGCCCCTGTTTTTCAAAATCAGCATACACCAGCCCGATCGCGCGAAAGTATTCTGTTCGGGCCGCCTCAAACCAAACGAAGTAATTGGCATAATAGCTCACATGCATTTGGTCGGTTTCGGCATATCGAACACGGGTTTGATAATCAAAAATTTTCATCCCACCACCTGTTTGCGCAAAAGCGATTTTTATCCAACCTGTCGTCACTTTTGCCTTTATTGAAAAATTTACCGCGATTTAGGAATCGCGCGACAAACAGGTGGTGGGATCAACCTGCATCCCGACTCATTGACTCATTACTTTTTTATATTTTTCGGGCACGAAGCACACGAACCATCTGTCTTCGCTGAAGGACACGGCGTTTTTTCAGCCGCCGCTTTCTTTTTGTACGAGTCCGAACGGTAGTCCGTCTGATAAAAACCGCTTCCTTTAAAAAGAAACCCGGCCCCCGCACTAATCAATCTCCGGACCTTGCCTTTACACTTGGGACATTTTTTGACCGGCTCTTCTTTAATCGATTGGAAACGATCGAACCGATGTTGACAAGACTGACATTCGTATTCATATGTTGGCATGGAGAGCTTAACTCCTTATCAAAAGTTTAAAATGAAAAAATATTACTTTGTTCTAAACCAACGTTCTAAATTCAAATCTATTTTTTCCACCGTTCAAAAAAACTTTTCCCTTTATTTCCGGATTTTTCTCTCAAAGCTGCATATTGTTCCAATAGTTCACACTCTTCGCGGGACAATCGAGCAGGTGTCTCAACTTTAATCCGAACAATCTGGTCTCCAAGACTACGACCGCGCAAGTCCGGCATTCCTTTTCCTCTGAGACAAAATGTTTGTTCCGGTTGTGTTCCAGCCGGAATCTTGAGCATCTGTTTGCCATCCAGCACCGGCACTTCGATTTCCGTTCCGAGCGCGGCCTGATGCATTTCAATTTTCATTTGTAAATAAATATCATTCCCGGAACGCTCAAATAAGGCATGCGGCTTAACATGAATATAAACATAAAGGTCGCCACGAGCCCCCCCCTTTTGGCCGGCTTCTCCTTCAGCTCCGAGTTTGAGACAAGAAGCATCGTCAACTCCGGCGGGAATTTTCAAACTTAATTTTCGTGTTTTTTTTGCCCGCCCGGCACCATGACAATCCTTGCACGGCTTTGAAATAATTTCTCCTTCACCGTGACAGTCCGGACATGTTCGCTGGACTTGAAAAAAACCTTGAGAAATCCGAACTTCCCCGTAACCCGCGCATGTCTTGCAAGATATTTTTTTGCTATCCGTATCCGCTCCCGATCCAGCACACCGCTCGCAAATTTCAGCCCGTTCGAATTCAATCGGGTACTCTTTTCCTTTCTGCGCTTCCTCAAGCGTAATTTCAACGGGATATTCTAAGTCCGAACCGCGTCGTCCGCGCTTTCCGCCATGACTACGGGATGATCCCCCCCCAAAAAAATTTTCAAACAAGTCTCCAATAACATCGCTGAAATCCGTAAACGAATTTTCAAACCCTTGAAATCCGTGAAATCCGGAACCTCCGAGTGAATGGCCATATTTATCATACTGGGCCCGCTTCTCAGAATCACTTAAAACCGCATAGGCTTCGGCTGCTTCCTTGAAAAGCGTTTCCGCATGTTTATCCTCATGATTACGATCCGGATGATATTTCAGAGCAAGTTGCCGATATGCTTTTTTGATTTCGTCTTGAGAAGCACTGCGGGACACCCCAAGCACCTCATAATAATCCCGTTTATTCGTTCCGGAAGCCATCAGGTGAGCTCTTCTTTCTTTTCCTCTTCTAAATGAATTCGATCATTTTCCCGAGTTTGTCCGGAACTCGCTTCAGCTTTTTTTGAAATTTTCACTTTCGCCGGGCGAATCAATCGTCCGTTCAATTCGTAACCGGCAACCATTTCCTCCATCACAGTCCCTTCAGGATCCGCTTCGGAAATCACATGTCCAACAGCTTCGTGTAAATTGGGATCAAATGGTTTTTTCAGCGCATCAATTCGTTTAAGCCCGCGAACCGCAAGCACCATCATGAATTGCTTTTCAATTAAGCGGAAACCTTCGTACAGCGCTTTCGTTTTGGGATCGTTTTCATCCGTGTGGTTGACCGCCCTTTCGAAATTATCAAGGACCGGAAGCAATTCATAAATAAATGATTCGAGCGCGTATTTAATAAAATCTTCTTTTTCCTTCAAGAGCCGTTTTTTCGCATTCTCAAAATCAGCAGCTGAACGCAAAAAGCGATCCTTCAATTGACTCGCCTCGCTCACGGTTGTCAGCAACTGATCATATTCTTCACGATTCAATTCAACCTTTTCATTTGAAGCTTCCTTCCCGTCCGTTTTATTCTCTTCCGCCTCGTCACAAATTTCATGGCCGGAATTTTCGGGTGGAATGGGCTCCCTGCTTTTCTTTTTTTCGTCCTTATTAAATTCGTTTTTTTCCTTCGGCTTCATTTGAATCACCTTTAAAAAATGCTGCTCTTTAACGATTGCTTACACGGACCAATGTTCCAATTCGCTGCTCAACCGGTCAGCCACACAACCGACAATCGAAATGATCCGGTTATAGGCCATGCGACGAGGCCCCAAAACTGCGACAGAGCCAAGCACGCGGCGGCGGACAAAATAAGGCGCCGTGACAAGCGAACAATCTCGAATATCTTCACAGTTATGCTCTTCACCGATATAAACCTGAACCCCCGGTTCCGGCCTTACGCTTTGCTGAATGAAATCTAAAAGAGATTCCCGCTCCTCAACCATTTTAAGAAACCGCTTCGATTTTTCCCAATTTTCGAATTCGGGCTTTTCTAAAACATAATGAGATCCTTCAATCCTTAACCGGCCCGGCATTTCGCGCGGAAAACTATTTTGAATAATCGACCGTGCTTCTTCATAAAGCTTGTGAAGGGAATCGTGAACTTCTTCAAGTTTACGAGTTAAATAAAACTCAATATCGCTTAAGGGCATCCCATGCAATTCTTCATTTAAAAAATGGCAGATGCGCGCTAATTCTGCTTCCAAAATTTCTTCTTTCATATCCACAACGCGATTCTGAATAAATCCGTTCTGCGTCACCCAAACAACAAGTAAATATCCACGGCTCAGTATCGTTAATTCGATTTTCTTTAAGACAAGCGTTTCAAAAGAAGGAAACACCACCATTCCCACTTGTTCTGAAATCGTAGAAAGAATTTTTGTTGTTCGTTCCATCAAACTTTCAACACTCGAAAGATTGGCTTCAAATTCTTGCGCAATCTTCATGGCGTCGCGTGAATTCAATCTCACTCCGCGAAGAAGACAGTCAACGTAGTAGCGATATCCTTTATCAGTCGGCATCCGCCCAGCAGACGTATGGGGATGTGTCACGTAACCCAATTTCTCAAGCTCATGCATTTCATTTCGAATCGTCGCGGAGGAAATCCGGTCCCGGGAAAATCCAATAATCGAGTTTGAGCCCACAGGATTGACGGTTGAAACATACATTTCAACAATAGATCCTAAAATTCGTTTTTGCCTTTCTGAAAGCTCTTCCATTTCCTCTCCTAATAAAACCTGATCAAATTAGCCCGGATTTCTCATCCCTAACCCAGTGTATTAGTTTAGCATTTTGAAGTGATTAACAAATCTCCCTCACCCCTGCCCTCTCCCTCAGGGAGAGGGTTAGGGTGAGGGAGGCGCGTCAACTTCAAAACGCTAAACAGGCACAACCCAGTTAGCACTCTAACCCGCCTTTCTCATCGATTTTGCGAATCGACGAGAAAGCCGCTTTGGGCCGTATCAGTTACGCCCAAAGGAATTTCTTATTAACGATGAGAAATCCGGGCTAACCATTTGAATGCTAATGAGGGTAAATGATATCACAAATTCAAACCGGTTTTCAAGAAAATGTAAGCTATTACAAACCGGAGGTTTAAGAAATATCCGGAATTAAACAGGAAGGAGGTTATAAACTAAAACCGGCCTCAAAAAGCTCTTTAATATTAAGCTGCTTTTTTCTGAAGAGCTCGAGATTTTCTAAAGAAATTCCAAAATTTTTTGATAACTCCTGATGAAGTCCCAAAATCTCAACATAACCGTATTGGGAAAAACGGTAACTTCTGATCACATCTACGAATTCTTTCATCACTAAAGCAGCCGCGTAACGCGTATCTTCGTTTTCAAGAAAAGTTCCCGAGGGCAATTCTTTCGCATTTCCCGCACCGCTGTTTTTTGGCTCAAAATCCATTTGAATGCTGAAATACGGTTCTTTCCGAATGGGCCCGATATCTTTCGGATGGTGCAAATATGAAATATTCACTTGAGCCATCGTCATCGTATTTCGAATCCGCTCATCCTCGGCCAGAAGATTCTGCATGCGACGGGCGAGTTGTATCGCGATGAATTCTCCCATATTAATGTCTTCAATTTCAAAATGATCCGGCCACGATTCCAAATTCTGATATAAATCCAACTCCTTTGGGAATGCAATTTTTTTAAGCTGCCGGTTTTCATCCAAATAATACAGCGGAATAACTTGCGTAATTTTAAACGTCTCTTCAATCATATCCACAATAAAGATATATTCGAGCTCGGATCCGGACGGGTAAGAAATCCCCGAAGGATTCGTTCCATCTTTCGGTTCGTACGTCTCGACAAGCTTCACGTAAATCAATCCTTGATTCCCAAAGTAAGTTCGGCCCTTGACTGTTTGGAGATCAATCTTTAAATTTTTCTTGTTCTGAATTTCCGTTAAAAAATTATAAAATAAAGGTGACACAGTCAATGGCTTTGGCGGTTCTGAAAAATAGACACTCAGCGCTTCAAAAGAACTTATTTTTCCGGCGTCACGGAATAAGTTCCGAACGGGTCTCTCCCAAAGCAACGCCCGATTCAACTTTAAATCATGCAGCACACGTTTTCGATACTCTGAATGGGGAATGTCCCACATTCGCATCCGGTCAAGGTCCGGAATATAACCGGTCAACACAATCTGGAGGCCTGTCGATTCAACATCCGAGACATAGAGCTGATAAAATTCAAGCCCGATATCCGAACTCAGCACAACGCGTGCCGTTGTAAAAAGAACATCATTTAATTTATCCATCGCGTCCGGAAGCGGAACAAACAGAGAATCCAAATTAGTGGTTTTTCCGGAAAGAATCATCTTCTTAATATCACTTTCAAAAAGGCGCTCTAACGGAAGAAAAACACCTATTGTTTTCCCGACAATTTTCACCTCAACATCAGAAACCTTATACTCTTCCAAGCAGATTTTTTTCATTTCCTTGATGATATTTTGCTCATCATAGGTCGCCTTCCCGCAACCGACAAAAGTGGCAAAAGAAAGCAATAACAAAAGAAATGCAATATTGAGTTTTTGATTTATCATTTTGATTTATTTTTAAATTTTTTCTCTAAAAAAAACGCGGAGCAGGTCATGCTCCGCGTTTTTTAAATTCCGTTCATTCCCTACGTCTTTTGCTGAGAATCGGTTCCGGGCCCCTTATCAAAACTGGTCCCTTTCCCGCCAAAAATTCTCGGATTTGACTTGCCGTACTCATTAAAAATCGCTTCAATTTCATCATATTCAAGCTCATCTTTGACTAAAAGCTCGTGCGCGAACCTTTCAAAAATCTCATTTTCTTTCTTCAGGAGCGCTTCGCACTCATCCATACAATCCTTCAGGATTTTATTGGTGTCATCGTTTAGTTTGGTTTTGATCGTTTCAGCAAGCTGGTTTTCGGGAATAGAGGAATAATCCCCAATATAACCGGATGGCCCCATCCCGAGCTTCCAAACCATCTGGTGCGCAATCCTCATCGCATGTTGAAAATCTGCTGAAACACCGCTCGTGGTCGTATTAAATTTAAGCCTTTCAGCGACATAGCTCGCAACACAAACCTTAATATCCGCTGAAATCGCCTCACGATCATGCACAAACCATTCTTCGCGCGGTGTCGGGTGAACAACCCCCAGAGAACTTCGCCTTGGGATAATCGACGCTTTGAACACATCGTCGCGCGGATGTAGCAAATAAGTCACCATCAAATGACCGGTTTCATGATATGCCACCATTTCCCGCTCGCGTGGATTCATTTTAATTTTATTCTTAATTCCAAGCTCGATCCGCTCGACTGCTTCCGTAATTTCTTTATACGTAATCACATCTAGGCCTTTTCGGACTGAAATCAAAGCGGATTCTTTCACAATATTCTCAATTTCCGCCGGAGATTTCCCGATGGCTTTGCGTGCTAAGACGGCAACATCAATCGAGGAATCGTGTTTTACTTTCTCCAAGTAATACGCAAACATTTTCGCGCGGTCTTCTAAATTCGGCCTCACCACATAAACCTTCCGGTCAAATCGCCCGGGACGGAGAAGTGCCGCGTCTAACGAGTCTTCAGGCGCGTTTGTCGCCCCAATCACAATAACATTTTCCTGCTGGCTGTCGAGTCCGTCCATCCCCACAAGCAATTGATTGAGTGTCGTATTGGTTTCGGATCCTCCAAATTGATTAAACGCTCGATTACGCCCAACGGCATCCAATTCATCAACGAAAATGATGCAGCCGCCGAAACCATAAGCAAGTTGGCGCGCTTTTTTAAATAATTTTCTCACGCGGGAAGCGCCGACTCCGACAAAAACCTCAACAAATTCACTGGCTGACATTGAAAGAAACGGCAGGCCCGCTTCGGTCGCAATTGCTTTGGCAAGATACGTTTTCCCGCATCCCGGAGGCCCCAACATTAGAATTCCCCGAAGAATCTTTCCCCCAATTTTTTTCAGCTTGGAATGATCTTTGATTAGCTGAACAACTTCCCATGCTTCTTCCTTTGCTTCGTCCATGCCGACAACGTCGCTGAATTTAATATTCACTTCCTTGGCATTGACACTTTTCGTATCTATCTTGGAAAAACCGCCCTGCATCACCATGGTATATAAGAAGACAAAAACGACGGCATTGACCGCCATCATCAGCATATTAATCGGCATCGTCGCAAGCGTGATGTTCCGGTAATAGCTTTCCAGAGAAGCCATTCCCCAAATGGAGAGCCCTATCATAATCACGACCGAAAGAGTGATCGCAAGCTTCACCCAATGATTCATAAGATTCATTTTAAAACGTCTGCCGAATTTGCTCATTTCCTCACATCCATTCGATGGTTAAAAGATTTTATCTCTTGGCAGGATGCTTCTTATTCATCCTAACTTCCTAAAGAATAGCGTTTATCCCAAATAATGTCAAGTTCACCCGAGATTTTGTTAATTTTGTTTAAATGATTGATTTATAACAGGTTAGTACGAATTATTCATTCTTTTCGTCGTTCCAGTTAAACCATTTATCCCACCATTTCGTCTTTTCTTCGCTCTTTTCGGTAACAACTTCTTCTTCCTGACTTTCCTCGTAGGGTTTATCCGTCAAAAATTGATTTGCATCCGGCATTTTAAACGTCGGCGAAGCCGGCCCCGTCTCGGATTCCCGTTTCAAAAGTTCTTCAGTCACCTGCACCGGTTCCGTCTGGGTTTCTTTGATCAAATCTCTCTGAAAACCACCAAAACCATTCGGCATCCTGAAAAATAAAACAGCTGCGAAAACAACAAAAACAGCTCCGTAAATGATCCGCTTTAAATCAATTTGATATTTCATCATATTAACGGTTAAACTCCTGACAATATTAAATCATAATAAAACATAGCTGCTAAACGGAGAAAAGTCAAATGTGCTGATTGTCACATATATTTCCGTAAAGCCTTGCCCGTATATGATTTAGGGACATTCAGGATCCCTTCAAGCGGCCCGGCATAAATGACCTCTCCCCCGGAATCACCGCCCTCTGGGCCAAGATCAATAATATAATCGGCGCATTTAATCACTTCCATATTGTGTTCGATAATGCAAAGCGAATGTCCGCGTTTGAGCAACACTTCAAAAGAGGATAAAAGCGAAGCAATATCGTGATAATGAAGTCCGGTGGTCGGCTCATCAAATAAATAGAGGAGATTTTCCTGGCTTGACGTTACCATTTCAGAGGCAAGCTTGAGCCTTTGCGCCTCGCCGCCTGAAAGCGTCGTCGCAGACTGGCCCAGTCGGAGATATCCAAGGCCGACTTGTTTTAATATCGAGAGTCGCTCTACAAGAGCTCTCAGATCTCCGAAGAAATCATACGCCTCATCAACCGTCATATTTAAAACTTCGTGAATATTTTTACCTTTGTATCGAACATCAAGAACCCGCGATTGATACCGTGTTCCGCCACACGCTTCACACGTCATTGAAATGTCCGCCAAAAAATGCATTTCAACCATCATCACCCCAGCTCCTTCACACTCTTCGCAACGTCCTTTCCCTGCATTGAATGAGAAATCACTGGCCGTCAAATGCCTTCGCTTCGCATCAATCGTACCGGCGAATGCTTTCCGGATATAATCGAATGCTTTAAGGTACGTGACAGGATTTGAGCGAGGGGTTCTTCCGATCGGTGACTGGTCGATCAATAAAATATCTTTAATGCATTCGAACCCCTTGCCCCCCCTCACTTCACCGACATCCTGGACTTTCCTCCCCCGGTAACGCAAATAATGATTGTAAAGGATGTCGTACATCAACGTGCTTTTCCCTGAACCGGAAACTCCGGTAATCACTACCATCCGTTGCAAAGGAATTGAAACTGAAATATTTTTTAAATTATGCTGCCGCGCGCCGTCAATTGAAATCGTCCTTCCACTGCCGGGTTCGGCAAGAAACGGCTTCCCGCGTTTAATTTGAAATTCACCTGAAAAATAACGCGCGGTATATGAATCTTTCGCATATTTGAGATTTTCAAACGGCCCGGCAAACGTAATTTCGCCGCCTTTCCCGCCGCTGAGCGGCCCAAGATCAATCATATAATCCGCGGCCTCAATCATCATTTTATCGTGTTCAACCACCACAACGGTGTTTCCCAAATCGCGAAGTTCCCTGAGGAGGTTGATTAGCATGGTGTTATCGCGTTCATGAAGCCCGACACTCGGTTCGTCCAACACATAAAGGGTATCAACCAGAGCAGAGCCGAGCGAAGAAGCCAGGTGTATCCGCTGTGCTTCTCCGCCGGATAAAGTCCGCGATAAGCGATCCAGTGAAAGATATCCCAACCCGATATGGTACAAAAAATTAAGCCGTTTCCGAATTTCAAGGAGAATCGGCTCTGCCACCTTCTCATCATATTCGGAAAATTTCAATGTTTCGAAAAAAGACTTTAGATTCGAGATCGTAAAAGCGCTCAATTCCGAAATATCCTTGCCGTCAACTTTTACCGCAAGCGCTTCGGGCTTGAGCCGTTTTCCCAAACAAGTGGCGCATGGAATATATCCGCGGTATTTGCTTAAGAAAATCCGGATGTGCATTTTATAAGTTTTCTTCTCAAGATATTTAAAAAAATCGACTACGCTGAAATAATCTGCGTCCCCACTTCCTCCTTTTAAAATCCACTGACGTTGTTCCTCGGCGAGTTGAGAAAACGGAACGTCTTTTGGTATTTGGCGGTGTTCGCAAAATTTTTTAAGCTGTCGGAATTCCCTGACGGCACTTGGCTTGGTCCATGGCTCAATGACGCCTTCCGAAATTGAAAGCTGTGGATTGGGAACAACCAGATTCCAATCAATCGTAATCACTCTCCCAAACCCCTGACATTCCGGACAAGCGCCGAGCGGATTATTAAAAGAAAATGTATTTGGTGTCGCAAGGCGATATTCCAAATCGCAATGAGCACAGCGGAAATGGCTGGAAAATTTCTGCCCAACAAACTCACTACCCTGCTCAGAAAAAATAGAAACGAATCCTTTTCCCAATCTGAGAGCACTTTCAAGAGAATCAATGATTCGATTGCGATTTCTCGGTTTAAGCTCCACTTCATCCGCCACAATCAACATATCTCTAACTTGTTTCAGGCGCTGTTTTTGCAATTCTTCGAGCGCAACCTTTTTCCCTCCGAGCATTAAAAATAAAAAGCCCTGTTTCTCGAGTTCCTGGACCACGCCTTCGGTCACCTTCATGGATTTTTTTGAAACAGAAAACGGAAAAGAAATCGTTACCAATTGTTCCTCGAAAGACTTGGCGAGCTTTTCGTAAATACTTTCAGCAGAATCCACCTCTATTTTTTTATGGCAGGACGTACATAACGTAACCCCGATTCGGGCATATAGAAGCCTGAAATAATCATGAAGCTCCGTTTGCGTACCGACGGTTGAACGCGCATTCGTCACGACATTTTTCGCTTGAATCGCAATTGCAGGAAGCATCCCAGCAACACTATCTAAGTCGGGTTTTTCGATTCTTTCCAGAAATTGGCGTGCATAGGTTGAAAGCGATTCAACATACCGTCGGCGGCCTTCCGCATAAAGGGTATCAAATGCGAGCGATGATTTTCCGGAACCGCTTAATCCCGTTATAACGGTTATCTTCCGGTGCGGAATGGCAACATCGATATTTTTTAAATTGTGAGTACGGACACCCGTTAAAACAATTTCTTCTTTCATGTTCCTGCTCAAAAGTCACTGACTGCGGAAGTAATAGAATGCCTCATATGAAAATACAATCGGAAGGAATCAGCCTCTGCCCGCGGTTCTCTTCAGAAAGAAATGGAACGTTTAAATTAACCTGCTTTTTTATCCCCTGTCACCGGTGCATCAACCTTTCGATGTGCAGGTTTTGATTTCAAACAGGTATCAATATGTTCAAGCAGTTCTTTACCCTTCAAAACCATTTGTGAATCAGGAGCTAAGGAGATAGAAGTTTTATCCTTCGAGATCCGTTTCACCACCACATCGGCAACCGCTTTATCACGATCAAACATATGCCCATATTCAGTATTGCGAAGCCGTATGGCGCCGGTCCCTTTATCGGTTGCTTCAAGAAGCCAACCTTGAAATTCATTCATGGCTTCCAACGCCCGCAGGTAAGTCAAATCATAGGGTTGCTCATAAACAAGCACTTGATCACATTTAGGCCCCTCTACGCTGGCGCATCCGCCAATCACCAACATGACTCCGATCATTAAGAAAATAAAACCATTAAAAAATTTTTTCACCCGAGCCTCCTTTTCCCTTAAGGGAAATTGTAATCAATGCATTTCTTCGAAACAATTAAAATTTACCGCTTAATCGCGTATATAACCCATGATGGTCATAATTATTGAGCGACTGTAAATCATCCGTAAAGTCGGAAAAATTATAACCAATACCAAAATGAACATAGTCCATCAGTTCTCTGTCTATTTCCAGAATGAGCCCGTGTTTCAAAGCCTGGATCATCTCGAAATCCCAAAACAGCCGGTATTCCGCAATCAAATCCCATTTCCGGATCACATGAAAATTAAACCGGGTCGCCCAAAGATAATTACTGATTTCATGCGTATCGCCTTCCGCCGTAAGGAGCGAACGGCGATAGCCCAATTTTTCGGTCACGCTCAAATAAGGCGGCAACGCATCATACCCAAACTCAAGGCCAAAAATATGCGCCGATTCATCAACCCCGATTCCAAAAATGTCCGGTGTATCAAATTGACTGTCCGCTCCGATATTTTCAAGCCATGTATACCGAGTCAGTACATTCAAACGGTTATTCGCGACCGGCCGGTAAGCAAGCCCTGTGTTGAATTCCGTAAACAGCCCGTCTTTATGCACATTCGTAAGAGCGATGCTATCGCCACGGTTGAGCTGTGCGGAATAACGGAAATCTTCATTGATTTTCCAATCAACCGTATCCCGAAAGAGAAATTGTATCCGGTCCGTCGGCCCACCGCGGTCATAACGCAATTCATAACGGCTGATAATTTTAAGAAACTCACGATCTAAATAACTCACTTCGACCGCGCCGGCCGTACGATCCGTATCCACATCGGAAATTTCGCGAAGCCGACCGCGCTCTACATTCGCGCCAACACTCCAACGCTCCGAAAGCTGCCGGTCATAGCCCAGAATGTTGGCCTCCCGATCGCCAACCCGGTATGAAGAAAGTTCCCGCTCGCTGTAAAACCGGCTTTTACTGTCAAGTTGCGTCGAACTTCCGATGGTTGTGCTATAGTTACGATTCAAGTGTTCCGGATCGGGGCCTGTTTGAATCGTCGTATAGGCATCGGTCGTTTCGGAGGTTTTCATATTAAAACCAAGCGTTGTCGCATCTCCGACATTGCCCACCATTTCTTCCACACGAACCCGTCCTTTACCGCCCATCACGTCCGATTCAAGCCCGCCACCGAATTGATTATTTGCGCCGTTTTGTCCGTCCCAAGTCCCCTGTCCTTTCACATACGGCATCACGCCTTCACTTAATTTATATCCGAGTTTTGCGCCGAGTGCGTTCTTAAACGCCGACGAATCAAATTCATTTGTGTGATACCGGTCATACGATTCATAGGTACTGATGTTTTGATAGCGGTATTCCACCGCACCCAAATAGTTATCGTAATCGGCTTTCATCTGTGCTGTATGAAACTGGCCTTTGCTCGGACTTTCCGTGAAAATTTCAGCGCTATTTCCCGGATCTGTTGCCTTCTGATCATCAAAACGATAGCGAAGCTCAACATTTTCCCCCACCCTATGGCGCATCTCAAGGCCCGCTTTCCGGAGCCCGGCCTGGCTGATGGAATCCGCATTTGAAAATCCCGGATCCATCCGCTGAACATAACCGGAAACGTCCGTCCCCGTGATCAATTTTGTCTGAGCCTTCACGGCATAAGCGTCATCAAACAAGCGCGTCGGTTTTTTAAGCAACTTTTCGCCCGTCGGCATATCCGTAAATGTGATTCCACCGTTATAAGAGATCGCATTCCGGTTCGTGCTGCCTTGTGAACGCGCATATTCAGCCATTATTTTCGTATTTTTTCCGAATTTTCCGGTCAAATCAACGCCCCGCAAATCGTAATCCTTCCCCGGCTGCCGGTCTTCAATCGCTGTTCCTCCAACCCTGAAATGGTCGCCGAGATGCGTATACCCGCGAATTCCGTTATTGCCGTTATTCATTTCTCCTTGCGGATCAAATTCATAATCAACCAGCAAATAGGTATCGCTGCCGTTCAAAATATCATTCGAGATGATGTAATCGGAGAAACTCACAGCCGAAAGCGGTTTTCTCAAAATAATCCGCCCTTGAGGATAATCAATTTCATAATCGGTGCCGTAAACAAGGTCTTTGCTGTAGACCGGAATATTTTGAATGGAATCGCGAACCTCCACCCGGACTTTTTCACTTCCCTGAATCACATTTTTATTCCGCAAATAAAAGAGTGATCCTCCGGTCCCGATAAATTCGTTATGATCACCCAATTGCTTGACGTTCGCCGTGTAAACCGCAAACCCCCGTTTCGCGTCGCCATAACGCGTCATGGCCAACGTCTCATAATGAATCTTGAGGCCGGAAAATGTCCGGTTGTGCGACGCAAGTTCAGTATCTGTAAAATTCGTACTGAAACTCCCCCATTTCAAATACGAACGGTCCATTTCGGCTAAAATATAAAAACGGTTGGCGGTCTCGCCGTCATATTGAATCTGTGAATCATCCCCGTAAACCGGATAATACTGATCGGGGTCTAAATTGGTAAAGAAAGCAGTTCGCGGATCGTCGGTATCATAACGGGATGTCACGAGGAATTTCCCTTTTATTTTCGCTTTTAAATAATACGCAAGCCGGCCGTCCTGATAAAATCCCTGATGGAATTTTTCGTCGCGGCCCAAAGCTTCAAGATTCCCGTCAAGAAAATTGGCTCCCATTTCCTGTTCGCCCAACCCAACCATAAAAAACATCGTATCTTTCACATCCACATCTTCCTGATAGGAAACGGCATTCCCATTCTGATCTGTAGTCGTTACGGTCACAGATTGTTTTCCGGGCGGAACATATATTTCTTTGCTGAACGTTCCGTCCAAATGAACCGTCGCCTGTTCCCCATTCACCGCCACCGTATTCCACGGTTGGGTCGTCCCGCGAATGAGAACTTTCGGTTTCGCATTAATCGGAATACTGCGCTTGCCGTCCCGATTGATCACCATATTTCCCGCCGCCGGGACCTGAATGTCCGGATGATCGGGCACGTGGGAATCAAGCTTGCTTACAACGCGGAAATACCTGAGCGGCGTCCAATCTTCATGGCCTTCTTTATCGCGGACAACTAAGCGGTACGCATAGATACCCTTCTCCACCGGATCACGGTTGGCTTTCTTTCCCGTCCACGGCGCTTCCGCAGGCGGAACTCCGAGGCCGTATCCTGCCCATACTTTTTCGCCAAATTGATCCGTTACTTCAATTCGCCAACCCGCGATTAACTCTCCGTAATTCGTATTAATAATAAAACGTGGATCTTCTTCAAACACTCCGACGCCCATTCGCAGAACTTCGGGCTGCATCGTCACGGCCAGTTCCGGCTTTTCAAAATCCGTTCCCTGCGTCACCATGACTTTTAATTTATCGCGATGGCTCTCCGGGATTTTTGATTCGGGAAGTTTCGCCGCGAAATTCACGACGTTCATCATTCCGTTTGTGGTTTTAATCAACACCGATTCTTCCGAAACAAATTTTGTATTCTTCGGAAGCGTGTGCCCGTCTATTTTAACCACATGCCGGCCCGGCTTGATTGCAGGAATGTGATACCGGCCGCGAGGATCCGTCACCACCACAATTCCTTCTTCCGTCGCGATTTTGACGCCGCTGATACCGTCTTCACCTTTGTCCTGCACCGCATTTTCGTTTTTATCGTCGAACACTTTCCCAAGAATCGTTCCTTCGTCGAAAAATGGGTCGGCAGAAATGACAATTTCCATTCTTTGAATATTAGAAAGAACCGTTCCGGCAACGCTGTCACGTGCATAAAACGAAACTTCATATCGTTTCCCAATCTGAACCGCCTGCGAAGCCACCAACAAAAATCCGAGGTCCTTATACTCAAACCCGCCGATTGAACCAATCGAAAAGATTCTTGAACCTTTCGTAGAATTAATCGGTGTTCCGTCCAACCGTGACGCAGAATCAATAAATACAAATCCTTCCGGTACGGTGACCACCATTTGAACATTATTGAGCGTACTACCAGAAATATTTTTCATCCGGTTGCTGATAAATGTAGCACTTCCTTTGGTAAGATTAGGCTTTGAAGCCGAAGAATCCATAATGATCGGCAAACTCGAAACCGTTCCAACGGCAGCATCAAATTCACCGATAGTTGTACCGCCTGTCGCAACGCCACCATTTAGCCTCAAAACATACACAATTTGTCCGGTACCAGCAGGCGCAGTGTCTCCGGTAGTATGTTGCATAAAAGATGAGGAAGTAACTTCGACAGGTACGGTGCTTGAAATAAGAGCTCCGGCACTGGTTTGAAATTCTATAAGAAACTGGCAATTGGTACCATCAGAGTTGAGGCGACGAGCATAAATACTTAAACCAATATAATCACCTGCCTTAACTCCAGTCACAGTTTGAAATGTATAACTTCCACCGGTAATTTCACCTAAGCGAAGCACATGCGCACCATCAACAGCACCTGTTATGCTGGGATTGCTAATTGCGCGCCCCGGCGTATTATCCCAATTTCCGGAGCCACCGAGCGCCAACTCAAAACTTTCATTACCAAGAACGTTGGTTTGGTTGGTGACGATAGCGTGCACTGCCAATGGGGCAAAGAATGTAAGTACACAAGCGCAGAATAAAGTCAATAGACACTGGACACTAAAAAAAATTTTGCAAATACCCAAGACCTGTGTCATTCCCGAATGTTTTTGTCGGGAATCCAGAATCGTAGATCCCCGCCTACCCCGGAAAAACTGGGGCCGGCCCTTTCTTTCCCAAGGGAAACATGCGGGGATGACACGAAAAGATACTCTCTTCTCTGCCCTCTTCACTCTCTACTCCTCCTAATACCGTTTAAACGACACGTTCACGCCGAACCGCCAATCGTAATCCGGCGTATCGGGTGATTTTCCGGCCGGTCCGGGATGGCCAATGCCTCCGATTCCGGCATATTCGGCGAATAATTTTGTTTTAAACAGCCACTCATTATTCATAAATTGATAACTCCTAAACGGCATCCAGCGGACACCGGCGGCCATATACATTTGGTTTTGAAATGAAAATTCCCGGTTTGGATTTGTTGTTTGCTCGAAACGCAGATAGGGCATGAGAAGGAATTCGTCATTAATCGGGTTCTTGGGAAGATCAATCCTCGGCCATTTAATGCCGAACGTCACCGTCGAATTTAAAATCCAGGAATGAAAATGTTCATTGGTAGTAAAGTCCGTCTTTTCCCACCGGTAATTTCCGTAATACTCGCCCCAAACATAATTCCGGATTAAATTGGAAATACTTTTCGAGTCGCGCCCTACCCACGGCTGTTCAAGATCAATGCCCCACTCATAGAAAATATCCAAGCCTGCCCAAAGATCGGTATCTCTGCTCCCTTCGATTTCATCGGTCAAATTTTTACGCTCCATGTACTGAACATAAAGCCGGTAACTTCGCGCAAACTTGAGAACATTTAACCCATAGAGATTGAAATTCTCAAGAAACGCCGCTCGTCCAAGCGGGCGGTATTCCACACCACCGATCAAGTCGAGATGCTTCGGATAGTTAAGCCCTTCGGTATCAGCTGCAGCAGTCACTTCAACATAAGGATCAAGTGTCGGCTCTCCTAAAAACCGGAGTCCTTTAAATACCAACCGGTTCGTCCAATAGCCTGTCTGTCCGTCAAAACTATGATTTGATAAATTTGTATCGCGAAAAGAAGTTTCCCCGAATGACTGCCAAAGGAGCCGCTCACCGATCGGCGTTCCCGTCATTGGCCCGTAAAGTTTTTCGCCGATATCAAGCCAATCCATCATTTTAACCGCAAGTTCTTCTTCGCGTTTGTAATTCGCCCGAATTTCTTCTTCCGTCGGACCAGGCATTTCGGGAAAATACTCTTCGACAAGTTCAAGCGCTTTGTCGAAATTTCCGCCATCTGTTTCAATCATGGTTTTCGCGTTGACAACACTCGTTTTTGCATCTTCTAATGTCGAAAATGCGCGCTGCCCGACCCAGAATCTGGACGTCGGTGTTCCGTTTTTTTCAACAAGCGGAAGCTCGCGGATAGGAATGCGTTCGAAATGAATTTTTCTCAGATTCTTTTCAATATAGGCCTGAGCTTCTTCCTTGGAACGGACATTTTTCAAAACACGGGACTCCAGGATTGAGCCTTCAAAGCCGGTCACAATCGAATAATTCGACCGCCGCAAAAAATCCTGATTCTTAACAAGCAGAAGCCCCTCGACTTCCGTGATGTCATATTTGGCTTTGAGGTTTGGATTGGCGTAAAAAGAATCGCGAAAAAGATAGTTAACTGACGGCTGCTCGGAAGAGGCCTGAGGAGTTTTGGGAATTTGATCCGTCTGGGCAAAACCATTAGACAGAAAAGAAAACGAGATTAAAAAAACAGAAACCAAAGCACAGAAACCTAAAAATTTATTTCGCTTCACTAGCCCTGAAATCATAATTGTTATTTCCCGGCTATTGTTTTTTAAAATTCGATATTTTGGTTTCGACGATCTCACTTCACATCACAGGCCCAGCACTTGCTGCATATTAAAAAACCCGCTCTTTTTATCCGCAAGGAACTTCGCAGCTTTCAAAGCTCCGGCTGCAAAAGCGTTTCGCGAAGTCGCCCGATGAACCAGCTCGACCCGTTCGCCTTCCGTCAGAAAACAGACTTGATGATATCCGACGGTATCTCCGCCGCGAACCGCATGAACTCCGATCGTACCTTGTGAACGCTCGCCCGTCATTCCGTGACGGCCATAAATCGCTTTCTCGTCCAAATTAATTTTTCGCGCCTTTGCGATGAGCCGGGCAAGCTCAAGGGCCGTTCCGCTCGGTGCATCTTTTTTATGGCGGTGATGTTCCTCCACAATTTCAACGTCATAACGGTCATCCAAAACTTCGCCGACCATAGACGCAAGCCGAAAAAGTAAATTGACACCAATACTCATATTGGGCGCTTGAACAATTGGAATCGTTTTGGAGGCAAGCGATAATTGTTCGATAAATTTTTGCTGTAACCCCGTCGTCCCGATTACAACCGCTTTTCTCATCGATAATACGGTTTCAAAAATTTTCGGCGTCACATCAGAATGCGTAAAATCAATCACCACATCGCCTTTCGCAATGGTTTTTGCGATATCGGAATCGATCGGAACCTGAATGGAATCCACGCCTATCAATACGCCGACGGTTTTTCCCGTCATCGGATGATCGGCCTTTTCAAACGCACCGGCAATTTCAATTTCGCGGTCCCGATGAGCAAGATCGAGAATCGCTTTTCCCATCCGGCCGGCAGCCCCGGCAACCACTATTTTGATACGTTGTTTTTCCATCGATTACGCCTTCGTTGTCATTGATAACTTTTTTTGTCCTGCTTTCAGGAGCCCGCAGGATTTCAGGACCTCTTCCAGTTTTTTCCGGTTCCCTTCCCCCATTTCGCACAGCGGAAGGCGGAATTCCTCGCGAACCAAACCCATCATCGCGAGCGACGTTTTCACCGGAATCGGATTCGTTTCAATAAACAAGTTTTTCGCAAGCGGCAGCAGTTCATAATGAAGCTTTCGCGCTTCATCCGTTTTTCCGGCAAGAAAAGCCGTCACCATTTCATGAACTTTCCGGGGCGCCACATTGGCCACCACCGAAATCACGCCTTTCGCTCCGATCGAAAGAAGCGGAAGCGTCAGGCTGTCGTCTCCGGAAACCACCGCAAGGTCACAGAGCGACAGTATCGCGCTCGACTGGTCAATATTACCGCTCGCCTCTTTAATTCCGATAACCGACGAAATTTTCGAAAGACGCGCAACCGTCTCGGGCGAAATAGAGACACCCGTCCTTCCCGGCACGTTATAAAGTACAATAGGTATATCGACTGTTTTCGCCAAACATTCATAATGACGATAAAGACCTTCCTGCGTTGGCTTATTATAGTAGGGCGTCACAAGCAAAACCGCAGACGCCCCGGCTTTCTTTGCATGCGAAATCAGACCAACCGCTTCCTGCGTGCAATTCGATCCGGCACCGCAAATCACGGGAACACGCCCATTTACGTATTCGATCACAAATGACATCATTCGTTTATGCTCATCGTGTGTCATGGTCGCGGCCTCGCCGGTCGTCCCGCACGGGACGAGCACGTCCGTGCCCTCTTCAATCTGCCAATCAATCAGTTTTTTAAGCGTATCAAAATCAATCTCCCCTTTTTTGTGAGGAGTCACAAGCGCCACCATTGAACCTTTTAAATTTTTTCTTGTTAATTTCATTTTACGTCTCCCTTAACTAATATATTTCCTTCAAATACAATTTTCGCATCGCCTTCTAAAAATACATTTCGCACTTTATCGCCCGCAATCTTCATCCGGACGGTTAAAATCTCACCGCTTTTCGTCTTCACTTTCACCGGCGATTGAACATGCCCTGTCAGACATCCGATCACAGCTGCCGCCGTTGAACCACTTCCGCACGCAAGCGTTTCGGCCTCTACTCCGCGCTCGTATGTTCGAATCGATAGAGCACTTTTCCCCGTTATCTCCACAAAATTAACATTCGTGCCGCGAGGCATGAATCTGTCGTGGTAACGGACCTTTCTCCCCAATTCGTGAACAGCCACGGATTCAAGTCCTTCCGTAAAAATCACCGCATGAGGAACCCCGGTATCGATAAATGAGCAGTGGAGCAGTTTTTTGATTCCCTCCAGCTCAAGAAAGATATCTTTCTTGTAATCCTTCGGATTCACCATTTTTGCCCGCATACAGGCCCAAATTCCCGCATCGCCCGGACGCTCATTTTGGGAAAACGAAAGAATCTCACCGTCAATCATTCCGGCAAGTGTTTCAAATTTCATTTTTTTCGGGAAACCCAATACACAGTGTGCATACAGCGTGATACAACGGAATCCATTTCCGCAGGTTTCCGCTTCCGAACCGTCGGAATTGATTATTCTCATAAAAAAATCTGCTTTATTTGATTTTTCAACTAAAAGAACCCCATCGGCTCCGATGTCAAGATGCGGACGGCAAACTTTTTGCGCAAACTTTTTTTCGTTTTTGATCAATCCTTTCCGGTTATCGACGACAACAAAGTCGTTTCCGGAAGCCACTGCTTTACAGAATGGAATCGTTTTTGTATTGGTCATATTGATTATTTTCAGATATTTGTCATTCCCGAAAGCTTTTGTCGGGAATCTATTGCCCCTTAGATCCCCGCCTCCCTGGAAATACAGGGCCGGCCCTCGCCTTACCGAGGGAAAACATGCGGGGATGACACTTAAAAAGCGTCCTTTGTCACTTGAGCCACGCTGGAACTTTTTCGCCGCGGATCAAATCCTGATACGTTTCGCGCCGGCGCACGATTTCAAACTTCGAACCGTGAACAAACACTTCGCATACACGCGGTCGCGCATTATAATTCGAAGACATCGAAAAACCGTACGCACCCGCACTGGCCAGCGCGATTTCATCGCCGGCATCCAATTCCTGAAGCAGCCGGTTCTTCGCAAGGAAATCGGAGCTTTCACAAATTGGCCCGACCACATCGTATACAATTTTTTGCGCCCGGCCATCTTTTACAAGCGGCCACACATCATGAAATGATCCGTAAAAAGCCGGCCGGATGAGATCGTTCATGCCGCCGTCAACAATCGCAAAATTTTTCGATTGCGTTTTTTTGATATACACAACGCGCGTTACAAAAATTCCCGCATTCCCGACGATAAAACGCCCGGGTTCAAGAATTACTTGATATCGGCCTCGCCGGATCAGCGGTAAAATCTTTTTCGCATATTCGTCGGCAGTCTGCGGATGTTCATCCGAATAAACAATCCCCATTCCGCCGCCCAAATTGAGATATTTGATTTTATGCCCTTTCTTTTCCAAATTGAGAATGAAGATCATTACTTTCCGGAGTGCCCGGACAAACGGTTCGCCGCTTACAATCTGCGAGCCGATATGCACGTGCACACCGCACAAAGACACATTCGGATATTGATCGGCATTTTCAAAAATGCGATCGGCTTCTTCCATTTCAAGGCCAAATTTCGATTCCTTTTTCCCGGTTGCGATGTGGTCATGCGTCTCCGGATCGATCGCGGGATTGATGCGGAGAGACACGTTCACTTTCTTTCCCATCAGATAGGCAATCCGCTGGATTCGTGCAAGTTCCGGGGCCGACTCAACGTTAAAAAGCAAAATTTTCGCTCTGATCGCCGCCATGATTTCATCCACCGTCTTCCCGACACCGGCATACACGATTTTGGATGACGGACATTTCACTTGTTTGGCCCGGAAAAGTTCGCCGCCGGAAACAATGTCAAGCCCGGAACCGGCTTTGACAAGCGACCGCAAAACCGAAAGGTTTGAATTTGCCTTCACTGAAAAACAAATAATGGGTTTCACGGGGCGGAAAGCCTGTTTGAGTTTCTCGAAGTGGTCGATCACCGTTTTATAACTGTAAACATAAAATGGTGTCCCGACTTTTTTTGCGATATCGCGCACACGGACGGATTCGCAGAAAAGCTCTCCATTTTCATATCGAAAATCATGCATTACAGGACAAACGCCTCTTGGGTGATGTGATATTGTTTCTTCAGATTTGTTTTTTCTGATTTCAAACGCACTTTCCACTGATCCATTTCCGCTTTTACAAGCTCCGGGTTCGCACTGCCCGTTGACACTTTTGAATTCACCGAAACGAGCGGATCGAAAAGATCAAAAACATCTTTCTCAAACGCTTCGGAATATTTTTTATATGTTTCAAGCGTCAGCGCGCCGAGTGTCGTATTGCTTTCCGATGCATAACGAACAAGCCGCCCGACAAGTTCATGCGCCTCCCGGAACGGAATTTCTTTTTTGACGAGATACTCGAGCACATCCGTCGCAAACAGGAAACTATCGTTACACGCGCGTTTGCAATTATTTTTGTCCACTTTAAATGTCTTGACGGTTCCCGATAGAACATCCAGCGTTTCAGTAAACATTTTCAGTGAAGCAAAAAGCGGTTTTTTATCCTGTTGCATATCCCGGTTATACGCAAGCGGTAGCCCTTTCATGGTCACCAAAACAGAAATCAAATTTCCGTAAGCCTCGCCCGTTTTCCCGCGGGTCAGTTCCAGCATGTCCGGATTTTTCTTGTGCGGCATCAAGCTCGATCCCGTTGCAAAGCGGTCATCCAATTCGATAAAACCAAATTCCTGAGAATTCCATAAAATCAGATCCTCTGCAAATCTCGATAAATGCATATACGCAACCGCAACACACGATGTCACTTCTACGACAAAATCCCTGTCGCTCACCGAATCAATGCTGTTCGCCGTCGGCCTTTCAAATCCCAAAAGTTTCGAAACAAACGTCCGGTCAATCGGAAGTCCGCTGCCTGCAATCGCTCCTGCGCCAAGCGGGCATTCATTGAGCCGTTTCAGCGCATCCAAAAACCTCGACTTATCCCGCTCAAGCATTTCAACATACGCCAGCAAATGATGGCTGAGTGGAACAACCTGCGCACGCTGCAAATGTGTGTACCCCGGAATCACCACATCCGCATACCGGTCAGCCTGCGCAACGAGCGTTGATTGAAATGAATTAATCCCTTCCAAAATTGAATGGATTTTTTCTTTCACATACAGCCGCGTCGATGTGGCCACCAAATCATTTCGTGACCGGGCGGTATGGATTTTCTTTGCCATTGATCCGATCTTTTGGGTTAGCGTCATTTCAATCAAAGTATGAACATCTTCACATGTTTGAGCGACGTCCTGAACCACTGTTTTGTTGAGAGTTTCTTTTGTTTTCCAAAGGCCGTCCACAATCGCTTTTGCTTCTCTCTTTGAAAGGATACCCACCTTCGCAAGCATCAGCACATGCGCAGCCGTCACATAAAGCTCCGCATCCAACAATTCGCAGTCTACCGCAAGCGAATAAGAAAATTTCTTCGCCACGGGATCGAGATCTGTTTTAAACCGTCCGCCCCATAATTTTTTCATACGTTCACCATTTAATTACAATGTTAAATAACGAATTACAAAATTCGACATTTGTCATTCGCGTTTCGTCATTTGCCTTTATGCCCTCGATACGGCATCGCCCAAATTTTCATGAACCCTTCGGCTGCTTTCCGGTCAAATTTGTCTTTTTCAGAATAAGTCGCAAGCTCTTCCGAATAATGCGAAAAGGGCGACTTCCGTCCGACGACAACCGCTTGCCCTTGGTCTAATTTAATCCGGATGAAACCGGTTACTCGGGATTGATGCGTCGCAAAAAATTGATCGAGTGCTTCTCTGAGCGGCGTAAACCAAAGTCCGTAATAAACCTGTTCCGCATATTTTTCCGATAACACCCGCTTGTAATGCAGAAAATCACGGTCCATCACAAGACCTTCGAGTTCTTCATGCGCAAGCTGAAGAATGGTCGCCGCCGGCGCTTCATAAATTTCGCGCGATTTAATTCCGACCAAACGGTTTTCAATTAAATCCGACCGCCCCACGCCATACCGGCCGCCAATGTCATTCAATTTTTCAATTAATGCCACAAGTTTAATGCTTTTGCCGTTCAGAGAAACGGGACGCCCTTCCTCAAATCCAATCGTGACATAGAGGGGTTTCTTCGGAACCTCAGAAAGCGGCCGCGTCATGAAATAAGCATCTGCCGGCGGCTCCGTCCACGGGTCCTCAAGGATTCCGGCCTCAATCGCTATCCCCCAAATATTTTTATCGATGGAATAAGGGCTTTTTTTCGTCGCAGATACAAGAATATTGTGCTTTTCGGCATAATCAATTTCTTCTTCTCTTGATTTGAAGGACCATTCCCTTAAAGGAGCGACGATCTGAAGATCGGGATTGAGCGTTTTCACACCCACTTCAATCCGGACCTGATCGTTTCCTTTTCCCGTACAGCCGTGCGCCACGCAATCGGCTTTTTCGATTGCCGCAATCTTCACAAGATGTTTTGCAATCAGCGGCCGGCCAAGCGCCGTTGCCAGCAAATATTTCCCCTCGTATTTCGCATGAGCCCAAAGCGCCGGCATAATAAAATCATCCGCAAATTCTTCTTTTAAATTCTCGACGTATACTTTGGAAGCTCCGGCGGATTTTGCCTTTTGCATCAAAAGCTTCCGGTCTCCGACTTCACCGATAAACGCCGAAAAACAAACCACTTCAGCTTCGTAAGTATCTTTGAGCCATCTCACCGCGCATGATGTATCAAGTCCGCCCGAATAAGCCAATACAATCTTTTTCATGAATCACCTTCATCATACAATCAACGTTTGAACTCTGTTAATTCCTCAACTTCGAACATTGTCATTCCCGCATGCCTTCCCTCGGTAAAGCGAGGGCCGGCCCTGTATTTCCAGGGAGGCGGGAATCCAGAACAATGGTTCCCCGCTAAAAACATGCGGGGATCAAATTCGCGCATCGACTTACGTTCCGTAAGGTCGAGCGCTCATTTGACTTATGCATTCATTCCCAACAAATAAATTAAAATCGCCTTTTGAACATGGATGCGGTTTTCCGCCTGATCAAACACAACCGAATGTTTTCCTTCGATCACGTCGTTTGTCACTTCCTCCCCGCGATGTGCCGGAAGGCAGTGCATGAAACGCACATCCTTTTTTGCTTTGCTTAAAAGTTTTTGATTCACCTGAAACGGCTTAAAATATTTCCGTTTACTCGACTTGTGCTCTTCGCCCATACTCACCCAGACATCCGTATAAATGATGTCTGCGCCCCGGACCGCCTGGCCGGGATTGTGAAACTCTGAAATTTTTGCTTTGGTCCGCTTGGCTTCCCGCCGGGCCCGCATCAACGTCGAACGGCGGACCAGGCACTCTTCTGGGGTCGCAAACGAAAAATCCACGCCCAGCCGCGCAGCAAGTAACAAAAGCGAACTTAAAACATTATTTCCGTCACCCACATAGGCAATTTTTCGTCCTTTGAAATCGCCAAAAATTTCCAACATGGTAAAATAATCCGTTAACGCCTGGCACGGATGTTCTAAGTCGCTTAATCCGTTAATCACGGGCTTTGCAAAATAGCGCGCAAATTCAATAATCGTTTTATGCGAAAAAGTCCGCATCACGATCGCATCCAAATACCGCGCCAGCACACGCGCCACATCCCGGATTTCTTCGCGTACGCCGAGTTTGATATCCTGAGGGCCTAAATAAATCGCATGTCCGCCGAGCGTCGAAAACCCGATGTCAAACGACACCCAGGTCCGTGTTGACGGCTTTTCAAAAATCAGGCCGAGCGCTTTCCCGTTCAAAAGATTTTTATATGCAAGCGGATTTTTTTTCACCCGCATCGCAAGATCAAAAATTTCAAAAATCTCCGAAACGCTGAAATCGTATACGTCAATACACCGTTTGTAATTCATACTTACTCCTCTAATGCTTGCATTTATTTAGCATTTTGAAGTGCTTATCCGTAAAAGGACCTCAACTTTTTTGTCATGCCTGCTTCGCTGCATGCGGGTATGACACAACTTTGACGTATTCGCTACTTCAAAGCGCTAAACAGATGCTAACACTTGATCTAAGATGTCGAGTCCCTGATCAGCCTGCCGTTTCGTAATCGTCATCGCCGGAATAATCCGAAGCACCTTGTCCTGCGTACAATTAATCAGGAGACCCGCTTCCCGCGCGCGATTCACAATATCGGACCCCGGTACATGCAGTTCAACGCCAAGCATCAGCCCCATCCCCCGGATTTCTTTAATGACAGCCGGATGCTTTTGTTTTATTTTCTCAAGACCCGCCCGCAAATATTCACCCATTTCTTTCGCGCGAGTGAGCAATCCACCCTCCTCAATCGCCTTAAAAACCGCAAGTCCTGCTGCTGTTGCCAACGGATTTCCACCGAATGTCGACGCATGCGTCCCGGCGACTAAAACTTCCTCTTTAATCCTCCGGTTCACCACCAACGCGCCGATCGGAACGCCATTTGCAAGCGATTTCGCAAGCGTCATCAAGTCTGGTTCTATTCCATAATGCTGAAAGGCAAACCAATATCCCGTCCGCCCCATACCGGTTTGAACTTCATCGAAAATAAGCAGTATCTTCCGGTCATCACAAAATGTCCGGAGGCGTTTGATATAATCGACATCGGCAATATTCACTCCGCCTTCGCCCTGAATCGGCTCCAAAATAATCGCAACAGTCTTATCCGATACCACTTTTTGGAGCGCTTCGAAATCATTCAGTTGAACATATTTAAATCCCTCAAGCAGCGGATTAAACCCTTTTTGATATTTTTCCTGTGCCGTCGCGGCAAGCGCACCCAATGTTCTTCCGTGAAACGAATTTTTCATCGTCACAATTTCATAACGCCCGGAAAGAGATCCGTACCGTCGCGCAAATTTAATCGCGCCCTCATTCGCTTCCGCTCCGCTGTTGCAAAAGAAAACACGCCCCGGAAATGAATGCTGAATAATTTTCTCCGCAAGCTGACCTTGTTTGATACCATAGAAATTGTTTGGAATATGAATCACTTTCCGGATCTGATTCTTAATCGCATTGACAACAGCCGGATGGCAGTGCCCGAGTCCGGAAACCGCCCAACCCGAAAAAAAATCGAGATACTCTTTCCCTTCGATATCCCAAACCTTAAGGCCCTTTGCCTTGACAATACACATCGAAACCCGCGTGTAAGTCGGAAGCACATATTGATTATATTGTTCCTGAACTTCTTTGGTTTTCATAACTTCCTCGTCGATAGACACTTGACACCAGTCACTGGTTTCTCATTTATTCACTATGTTCTGCTGATATTTACATACTTTCCCCTCTCCCTGTGGGAGAGGGATAGGGTGAGGGATTGAAATTCCCCCTCATCCTAACCTTCTCCCCAAAAGGGAGAAGGAATGAGAACACTAAATGTCAACAGAACATAGTAACCAGTGTCCGGTGACTAGTGACCTAAATCCATAGCGTTATTTTACAATCTCTGTACCGATTCCTTTTTCAGTAAAAATTTCGAACAAAAGCGCATGTTTGATTCTTCCGTCGATGATATGCGCTTTCGGAACATTTCCATTGATTGCCTTCATACAGGAATTTACTTTCGGAATCATTCCTCCGGAAATCACTTGTTTTTCCTTCAGCATTTCGACATCGTTCACATGAAGGGACGATATGAGCGTCCGGGCGTCATCTTTATCACGGAGAATCCCTCTCACATTTGTAAGTACCATCACTTTGCTCACATTCATCGCAATTGCAATTTGCGCCGCTGCTTCATCCGCATTCACATTATACATCGCACCGGCCGCATCGTAACCGATCGGGAAAACCACCGGAATCATATTTGCTTCCGTCAGTTTCTTGATCGGCTTGGTATTCACTTCAACCACATCGCCAACGAAACCGATGTCGACATTATTCGCTGTGTGTTTCTTCACTTTTAAAATCCGGGCATCATGGCCCGACAACCCCATGGCTTGCGCACCAAATTTAATTAAATCGCTGACGAGTTCTTGATTCAACCCGCGCAAAGTCGCTTCCACCACTTTGATCGTCGCTTCATCCGTCACACGAAGACCGTTCACGAATTTGGATTCGACTCCGGCTTTTTTCAAATTTTCCGTAATGGCCGGCCCGCCGCCATGCACCAAAATCGGCCGAATCCCGACGTAGTTCATGTATACAAGATCATGTAAAACGTGATCCCTGATTTCCGGATCCGTCATCGCAGCTCCGCCATACTTAATCAGAATTTCTTTTCCCCGAAATTCTCTAATATACGGAAGCGACTCGATTAAAATATCCGCTTTATCAATAATTTCTTCGATCATGCTGTTTCTTTAACTCCTATTGTTTTAACCTAACTTTTTTCTCATGTCATTCCCGCTTTCGCGGGGATGACAGACTTTACGAAACTGTTTCTAACCATTCACGTCGAATATTGTGAATTAATCCACACGTAAAACTTGGTTAAATCCGTCGTCCAAAAGCGCTCTTCATAGCGGCCTTTTTTTAAATCAATTTCGAGCACGTACTCTTTCTTCTTCAGGCACTGACGAAGATGAAGTTTGTTTTTAGCTACTTCACAGCCATTTTTAATAATCGGAACTCCGTCAAACGCAATATCAAGTTCGGGCGAATAAGCCACTTGACTCGACCCAACGCATCCCATCAGACGCCCCCAATTCGGATCTTCGCCCGCGAGCATCGTTTTCACAAGCATGGACGTCGCGATTTGGCGGCAAAGCTGGTTTCCTTCTTCACCCGTTTTTGCGCCCTTCACGATTATCTCGCAAACGTGAGTCACACCTTCTCCGTCTTTGAGCAGATGTTTGGCAATATATTCGCAAACGCAGAGTAGCGCCGATTCAAAAGCGAGAAAACCCTGATCTTGCTTGACGATTTTTTGATTTCCTGCAAGGCCGTTCGCCAGAATCAAGACGGTATCGTTCGTGCTTTGATCATTGTCGATCGCAATCTTGTTGAAGGTTTTCCGGATCACGTTTTCAAGTGCACGCTCAAGCAATCGTTTAGAAATATTCGCGTCCGTTGTCACGAAACAAAGCATCGTCGCATGCTTTCCCTTAATCGAATTCGGACTTTCCCCTCGCACATTCATATCCGGATACATCATCCCGGCACCTTTCGCCATCGCTGCGACTGTCACGGGTTTCCCGTGTAGTGAAAAACGGACCGCAATTTCTTTTGGATGCGTATCCGTCGTCAAAATTCCCCGCGCTGCTTCATGGCCGCCTTCGTAAGACAAACCACTCACGAGCTGCGGGAGCGCATTCTCAACCACTTCAGTGGGATAGGAACGCCCGATAATCCCCGTCGAATTCATGAAAATCTGATTACGCTTGATTTTTAATCGCCGCGCCAGAAGGCCGGCAACCACACCCACCGCTTTTTTCCCGCCGATCCCGTTAAAACAATTGGCATTCCCGCTATTTCCAAAAATCGCGCGGTGCGTTTTATTTTTCATGATTTTTAAATTATATTGAAGCGGCCATGCTTTCACTTTACTCGTCGTAAACGTTCCGGCCGAAACCGCCGGCACATCCGAACAAATCAAAGAAACATCATATTTGCGCGCATTCTTTTTAATGCCCGCATACATTCCAAAAGCTTTAAAACCCTGAGGGGATGTCACACTGCCGTTTGGAACCACTTTCAAATCTTTCATTATAACAACCCCGCTGTTTCGGCGAATCCCATTCTGATATTCATATTTTGTATGGCCTGAGAACTTGCGCCCTTGAGTAAATTATCGATCGCCGTAATCACGATCACCCCGTCAGAATTTTCATCCACGGCAATTCCGATATCGCAAAAATTTGTATATTGAACTTGATGCAACCCCGGGAATTTTCCGTGCCCGAGAAAACGAACGAACGGCTGTTTTCCGGCAAACTTTTCAAACGTTTCTACGATTTTCTGTTTGCTTGCATTTCGTTTCCGTTTCAGATAGATCGTGCAAAGAATTCCCCGCTGAAGCGGTAAAAGATGCGGAACGAAAGTAATTTTAATCTTTTTACCGGCAATTGCCGACAAAGTCTGCTCAATCTCCGGCTGATGTTGGTGGCAATTAACTTTATACGCGCTGAAATTTTCATCCACTTCACAATATTGCGTGACCTGAGAAAGTTTTTTTCCCGCGCCGCTTACGCCCGACTTGGCATCAATCACAATCGACTCCGCTTGAATCAGACTTCCTTTCAGAAGCGGATAAAGCGCAATACTTGGGCCGGTGGGATAACAACCGGGATTCGCAATTAAATTCGCCTTTTTAATTTGTTCCCGATAAATTTCCGGAAGACCGTAAACCGCTTTCTTAAGAAGCGCAGTCGCACTGTGCTTTACGCGATACCACTCTTCATAAACTTTCGGTTCTTGAAACCGGAAATCCGCGGAAAGGTCGATTACCACTTTGCCCGCTTTGAAAAACTTCGCCCCATATTCCATCGCTGCCGTGTGCGGTAACGTGAGAAAAATAACATCGGATACTTTAAGCACTTTTTTCTCGTCAAACTTTTCGATCCAGAGCGTGTCATTTTTACCGAGAGAAGGCACCATTTCCGCCGCCAAAACAGGGTCTTCCGATCGTGTGGTGAGGCATCCGAACTTTACATTCGGATGTTTCGCCAAAAGCCGGATTAATTCATTCCCGGTATAACTCGTTGCGCCAATAATCGAACAAGAAATCATAAAAACCTCACGGATTATTTGTTTCTGTATCAAAATTATCAGATATCAAATGACTGAAATCGCCCTCACCCCTGCCCTCTCCCTGAGGGAGAGGGTTTCCGTCAGAGGCGGATCCGACGCGCTGTTTGGCGGAAGGGTATTGGAGTCCTGTCAACTTCAAAACGCTAAAGAAATACTCTTTTTTATTGTAAATGAAATTAAAAAAACCAGAGGAATCCGATATCTTTATTACCAATAGTGATTAATCATTTAACTTGAGTTCTGCACTTTTTATGGCGTAATAATCACAACTCTTTGACAATTACTAATTTGTCATCCCCGAATGTTTTTATCGGGGATCCATGTTTTTCTGGATTCCCGCTTAAAGCTTACGGGAATGACAGAAATTTGCAGAGTTCAAATCATTTAAGTTAAAAAAATGTGAGTCGATATTATAAAAAATTGCTTATCTTTTGTCAAATGAATAGGTTATGTCAACTTGAGCATAATCCATTCAAAATTTAACACCTTATTTTAATCTATGGCAAAACAAACAATCGCAAAACTAAGAAAAGCTGTGGGTTTCTCCTTTCGAAATAAGAAATTGATCGAAGCTGCGCTGACACATCCGTCTTATCGGAATGAGTGCGTCTCCGTAAAACCCGTAGCGTGTTTTCAGCGTCTCGAGTTCCTCGGCGATTCTGTTTTAAATTTTTTTATCGCAAGAAGACTTTACAAGCTATTTCCCGATGCTGACGAAGGCCTTCTCAGCCGGTTGCGCTCCATCCTTGTTTCACGAAGGGTACTCGCCAAAATCGGAAAAACGATAAAACTTCACAGATTTCTGGACATCGGCAAGCATGAAAAAAAACAATTTTCTCTCCTCAAAGAAAAAATTCTGGCCGATTCGTTTGAAGCATTGGTTGCGGCCATTTATTATGATCGTGGCCTGAAAAAAACCGAAGAATTTTTAGCAAAACACTTTAATACTTATTTTGATCAGAAAAAATTGTTTCGAATTGACCCCAACCCCAAAAGCACGCTACAGGAATACGTGCAAAAAGAACTGCACATCCTGCCAAGCTATGAAATCGGCCATAAAGAAAAACACCAATTTACAGCGTGGGTCAGCATTCACGGGAAAATGCGTTCGAAAGGAAAAGGTCGGACATTAAAGGAAGCGGAAGCAAAAGCAGCTGCAGGCTTGCTAAAAAAATTAAGAAGCGGTTCCCCGCTTCGCAAGAAACTGATCGAGAAGTCCAAATCCGGTATCTAAGATTTGTTGAGTAAGCTCAGAAGCGGCGGGTTGATTTTCTTTCTTCTTACCTGAAGAATTTGATGCATCTTTTGTTTCGGCGGATTCTTTTTTCGGTAATCGCTTTCGCGTAATGGCCGAAACAATCTTCGAAAATTGTCCTTGCGAAAATAGATCAAGAAAAGTTTGAAGCGCGATGGCATCTTTTTGAATCATCGGTTTCTTAAGCGTCCCCGTAAGCAACAGAGGAATCGGCCCAAGACGGTCATCCTGGCTAATTTTATTCGTCACCTTCCCGCCCATCGACGGCATTAAATAAATCGAAAGCCGCGTATTTAAATTGCCGCTGAAATCGATATCCCCTTCTCCATTAATTTCAAGGTCGTCGGAAACAAGAAAAATATCTTTGGACGAAGCTTTTTTATCGCCGATCGAAAAAACGCAACGTACATCATTAAATTTTGTTGTTTTGGTCCCGTAATTTAGAAGCATCGCAAGTTCCGCGATTTTCCCCAATTCGCCCACAAGATCAAATGTCCGGAACTCCCCGTTTGTCACGCCAACCGTTCCTTCTCCTTTTAACCGGTCAAGCCATCCGGCATCAAACGGCCCATCACTTGCAAAATGCGCCGCTCCAAACAAATTTCCTTCGACAAGCAGGTTTTCTTTTTCACCCTGCATCCGTACCAAATTAAGCTTTTCAAACTGCAATTCAAATTTTGAAGATGGTTTTTCCGCGGCAAGCTCAAAAAGCGCTTTTCCCGAAACCGTTCCTCCGTAAGCATCAAAATGCGCTTCCGGAATCCCAAGCTGTCCCGGCCGATATCCAACCTGAACGCTTAAGCGATCAAATATGTCACCGCCCGCAAGCCATTCGCGCAGCGAATTTTGAATCGGTACGGAATCCCATTTCGTTTTGCCAAATAATTGAATCGCATTTGATATTTTCTCGGCTTGATCAATCAACTTGATCATGTGAAATTGTTCCGAATCAATCTGAAAAAGCCACGTCGCGTCAACTTGCCGCAGCATTTTTCCCTGCATCGCAAAAGATGCCCCGCCCATGTTAAACTTCACATCTTTCATTTCCGCTTCAAAAGGGCCGAAGTCAATCAAGCCGTTTAATTTTTCAAGCAATGCACCATTGGCTGCCTTCACGTTCACATCTGAAAAAGTAAGATTGTTCATGCACTTTAGTTTTGAGATTTCCTTAAAATTTCCTTTGGCACTGGAAAAGACTTTTAGCCCACCTGTAAATTCAACATTTTGAATTGATGGAAAATATTTTTGCCAGCCATCAACTATAAAATTATTCGTCATTACTGTCATTTCGCCCGTCGAACTCCGCAAATCAAAATCAACAAGGGACCCTTTCGCCGAAGCTTTATCAAAATTAATAGAAAAATCTCCTCTGAGCAAGCGACCTAAAAACAATTTCAAATCCCACCCCAAAATAAGAGGCGTATCCGCCGGTTTCGAAAAATAAGTCGAATAATTCACGACGTTTTTTGTTAAATCAAGATGCGCATTAATGGATAGCTCCGCTAAATTCCCTTTCACATAACAATCCAATCCGCTTTCGCCGGAAAGCCCCAGGTTCACGGGAAATATATCCGCAAAAGAAAGAATGTGGAGCGGGAGCAAATCAAACCGGAGCGATTCGGCTTTTAATAACAATTCCTCGAACACACCGGTGCCATAAATAAATTTTCCGCTTACTTGAATTTTTTTTGTAAAAGGCGCGTTCAAGATGCCATCCTTTAGCCTTACAAAACCTTTTTCCACATCAAACTCGGCCTGTGCTTGAATATCGTAATCGGTAGGATAACTTTTGGTGAGTTTATCTTTGGATTGATAAACCATATTCTTCACTTGCCCAAGCCCGTCGATCGTAAACGCTTTGCTCCCCGGACTTTTCTTCACCCTTCCCATCAACGAAGATTCTCCATCGAGAAGGTCTATCGGCAACACACCAAACCATTCAACCCATTTCTGCCACTTTATTTTTTCTATCGAAAAATCGCTTTCGAAGAAAAGGTCTTTCAAATCGAATTTGTCAAAGTCAAATTGAAACTCCCCTTTCGATCGAATATTATCAATGCCGCTCCACATTTTTCCCTGCAAATTATACCGGACACGGTTACGAGAGCGGACATTCCATAAATTTAATGAAATATTTTCCAGAACGAGTTGCTTGTCTAATTTCTTATCAAATATCCGGAGCGGAAAACGGATTTTAGAATTAACTAATGAAATTTGGGCAAATTCGACGCGTCCCCCAAAAAGCGGAAGAATGCTCGGCCGAAAACTCACGCGTTCCGCTTCCAAAACCGGCAGGGCATTGCGCTCTTGAGAATTGGTTAGCTTACATACATTAAAATGCAACACGGGAAGCGGCCATAAAGAAACCCGATAAGTTTGAAAGGAAGGCGTCAACCCAAGACGGGCTTCCACCCGCTCTCGAATGAGATTTTGTAAAAATGCAGGACGAACAACAAACGGAAGCGCAAAGAAAAAAATGACAACCACAATAAAAACCGCGGTTATCACAACAAAGAGACCGCGCCGCATTGAATGTCCCTTCATGAAATGGACTGCTTTGAAAAAGACTTAGTTATTACTTGAGTAACCGCTTCCGATGGGATTATAGCTGTAATCTTCAAGAAAGGCCGCGCACCCGCTCGAGACAATCAACACCACACACAACAAAAACGCAACCAACCACCAATTCAATTTCTCCATAACGGAAATAAGCGACTGATTATCGCTTCGTATATTGGAAACTTCTGCGGGCGCCTTTCTTTCCATACTTTTTCCGTTCACGCTCGCGAGGATCCCGCGTCACCAAACCCGCTTTTCTCAAAACGGTTTTTAATTTTTCATCGAAAACAATAAGAGCACGCGCAATCCCAAGCCGAACCGCACCTGCCTGTCCGCTCCCGCCGCCACCTTCGACGCTTGCACGAATCCCGAACCGATCAGTCAGCTTCGTAGCCTCAAAGGGTTGACGAATAATCATGCGGTGCGTTTCTCGCGGGAAAAAGTCTTCCATTGTCCTTCCATTGACACTGATGTCTTTGGTCCCATCAAATAACCACACACGCGCGATTGATCTCTTGCGCCGGCCGGTTGCATAATAAGACCCCGGCACTTTTGTTACTTTTTTTGATTCTTGATTTTGAACGATTTCTTCCATGAGTACCCACTCTCTCCTTAATTAATTCAACACGACTGGCTTATGCGCTGCTTGTTCGTGTTCAGCGCCAGCATATATATGAAGTCTTTTTAATAATTTCGCCCGCAATCGGTTTTTGGGAAGCATCCGTTTCACCGCTTCTTCAATAATCCGCTCGGGATGTTTCGACAAAACTTCTTTGAATGGCAACTCTTCGTAGCCGCCCGGATATCCGGTGTAATGAGCGTATGTTTTTGTATCCGCTTTTCGGCCCGTTACTTTCACGCCCTTCGCATTGGTGATCACGACACGATCTCCGCACTGAACATGCTTCACGTAACAAACTTTCCCTTTTCCCATCAGGAGATTTGCAATTTGCGTGGCAAGCCGGCCTAAAATTTTATTGTGTGCATCAATGAGATAGCACTCTTCTTTAATATCTTTTCGTTTTGGAATAAATGTTTTTTGCATAACGTCTAACCCGAACTTCCTTTGCTGATTTTAAAGTGTAACCCCCGCTCCTTATTGGATGCGAGAAAGGCGGGAATTATATCAAACTTATAGAGTAAATGTCAAAAAAATTAAAATAAATCGTAAAGTGTTGATATGAAATGGTTTAGAATATTTAAACAATAGATCTAAAAGCCGTACAACAAGTTATCTCCCACTCAGACAGCGTAAAAAGCTAATGAGTGAATTCCCTCCGCTTTTTCCGAACTCGTGGATAGATAACTTGTTGTACGGCTTCCTTTTTCACAAATTTTACCTTCTATGATGGCGGAGAGGCGGAACAGATGAAGAAAAAAGAATGCTCGAAGCGAGTTATCGAGCACCCACTGGAGCGCAGATATGTCCGCCCATTGAGCTTCCTTAAGAAAGATTTTATTGAATAGCTCAAGGGCGGTACTGACTACCGAAATAAGAAAACTTTTAAATATTTTCAATGTAAGTCAGTGCCGAGCAGCGAGCATTCTTTTTTCTTCATATTAATTCACAGAATCAATTACGCCGACATCTCCACCCGTTTCGTCATTTCGTGTTCCAAAAAGAGCCTCAGCGCCAACCTTGAAATAATCAGCCGCCCTTGATCAATGCGGACAATATCTTCCCGGCTTCCGTATCCGATAAATAAATCCTTCAAAAGCTCGGCTCTGATTTGCTCGATTGTGAGATCTTTCACTTTTTTAATTTTCTCTGCAGCTAATAAACCGATTACAATTTGAAGCACTGATTCTGTTAGCTCAAGATACGGATCGGAATCAACCCGGTTGGTGTCGACCCCAACTTCCAAAAAGCCGGGATTGTTCGGGCCTAATTGAAATTCGGGGTTTTTACTCACAACCGGAAGAACGCTTTGACTCAGCACCCGTTCCGGATTTAATCTTCTGAAATCCACTTGATTTCTCAACATCACCGGCAGCCCAATCGTTTTCCGCTGATCCGGAGTCAAATTAACGCGCTCACCGGTCAGAATCAAATTTTTGATCCGTCCGCGAAAGCCTTCAGCTTGAAACGCTTCAACTATTTTATCCACCGTCAACTGACCGCTCATTTCAAATGCAATCGATAATTTGCCGCTCAATTTTTCCGCGAGTAAGTCGATCCAGTTTCCCGTTAACTGTTTCACGATTTCAGGATCAACAATTTCAACGTCAACCTGTGGATTGAGTTCTTTCAATTTTTTAATGACTGCAGCGCGAAGTTTTTCACTGAACACATCAACATCAACTTCCTTTAATATCACCAGTTCCCGCTGAACGTCCGCCGGCTGGATTTCGTCTCCCGGATTCAACGAAACCGATTCCGGCGCAATCGCAAGCGCCACATGATCGGCAGCTTGGTTAATTGAGGAATCAGAGATCAATCGTTCGTCATTGCGAGGCAATGTGGGAATCTCTACCGTTGATTTAAACTCAATATTATTATGATCTTGATTTATATTGACAACTTCCGGTTTGTCTGCTAAATTTCGGTCTCCCGCAGAAAGAGAAGGTGTTATTGCCATGACGTCAGATTTTACCGCACGTGAAGTTGGTGTATTAGTTGAAGATCTCAAAAGTGATTTTCGGGTTGTTGCTGAAGGCTTGGGTGCGCTTCGTACAGATATGGATGAAGTTAAAGAGCGTCTTGGTGGGGTCGAAGAACGATTAATTTCTGTTGAAACACGCCTTGTAGCCGTCGAAGATGTTGTTGGCGCTTCAATTCCCGATTTAGCGAAACGCGTCACCCGGCTCGAACTTAAAGCCGGATTCAAATAATCCCTCGCATTTTCCAATTGTTCCACACTGCTCGGTTGAGTCGCGCTCGGTCGAGCGGTTTTCATTTCAGCTGCATTTTCCATCATCGGTTGCATAAGTCGTACTTCGGAGCGATTTAAAATTGAGGTGTCATCCGTAACCTGTATCGGATAATCGAATGCTTTCGTCATGGGCATTAATGACTGCAACAAATTTGTAAAATTCACAGGTTGGGGTAATTTCGGGCTTCCTTGATCGACAATGTGCGCCACAGCTTTGAGCGCACCAGCCAACATAAACATAAGCAAAAAGTCAGTTTTATCTGCATTTGCATAGGCTTTCTGAAATTCTTTTTTTAACATTCCTTCTTGGTCATCATATATTTGTCTCACAATTGCGAGTTGCCTTCGAAGATGCGTTAAATTTCCTTTCGTCACTAGATTTTTACTTTGATTTAATGTCATCATGATATTGACGAGTGCATCATTCGCATGTTTTAACTTATTCATTAAAACGTCTGCTTTGACAATAGCGCCAGCTGGAATTTCTTGAGCTTGAGACACTATCAATACGGGAATTTGAGCGTTGACGAAGTAAAGTTTAAACCTGTATCCCTTCGGAAATCCTGCTAAAAATCGGTTCACTCGTCTCATACGCGCATCTAAATTTCTCGCCGTCACCGTCACTTCTTCCGGAAGCTGTTCTTCCGTTTGTGTCAAAACAAGGTTGAACTTTTTACCGCGCTCCTTCTCCTCAAAAGCTTGTTTTGAAAATTGCCGGATTTTCCGCGCAACTTGTTTCGGCGTAAACTCGCCCGGAATTTCTCCATTCAATTCGGGTAACCCCGCTCGCAGCTCGGAGCGATGCCTCAATGCATCGCCCGAAGCAGCCATGGCTTTCCATTGACTATGTGAAAACATATTTATCGGAAGCCATGACAGTCCTATCGCTTCATTCAATAAATCCTTTTTATTTAATAGTTGCGATAGGGCAGTGGTTGAATTAACCGAATTCAAGCGCGCTTCGGCCCTTCTCAACATTTCCGGCGGAATGTAATACAGGTTTTTTTCTCCCATGCGCAATAAAAACCGTTCGATTTCACGCTCGGGAATACGGAGTTTTGGATCGCTATCAAGCTTTGCCATCCAGTCATCAACTTTGCTTCTCAAGTCAATATCCTCCGGCAAAGGCCGCGGGCGAAACCCGAGTTTGAGATAAAAAATAAGCGCGCTGTGCCCGTCTGCTTTCAGAGAGAATTGTGCCGACGGAACTCGCACCACCCGGCCCGGCAGAATTTTCAAAATGGTTTTGAGACGCGCTTCATATACATCACGGGCAAGGTGAGGAACGCCACGTCCAATCGCATTTCCATTTTCTGCTTCAAGCACTGAAAAGCTTTCTTCCAACTCAGCATTCGACCAAAAGTCATGCATGGCTCCATACGCATAGAACACACCATCCACAAAGAAAAATTCGCTCACATAATCGGACGTTGACACGCTTCTGTTAATGGTGTTAGGGAATATAACATGCGTTAAAACTTTTCCGTCCGGAAGTGTGCCTTCGGAATAGTAGGCGCGGCTCAAATCCAGATCAAATACCGTCGGGAGAATTCTCGGATCAACTTTCATATTTGAAAAAAAGTATCCGAGATGCTCATACAGCTTCATGGCCAAAGCAGGATCCAGATGCTTGAGTTCATGGCCCAACACCACCTGAAGATGCGAGAAGAAGCTGTCTGGTTGAAGTGGCTCAATACTCGCCCCGGCCAGCGTTATTTTGACAGAAAACACCATGGCGTACCATTTCCCTCCGATGAGCTTATATCCATGTTCAGCCAGCGATTTCCATAAATCAGCCGCACGATTTTTATCCCCAAAATAAATTGCACGCGCATAATCAAATTGGGCTTTCAATTCTTCAGAGAGTTCCGGCAGCGCTTGCACCATCTCAACGAACGGCATCTTCCGTTCGACAAAAAATGGCTGACTCTCCGCGCGCGCTTCGGCCCTCGCAAAAGGCTGCGAGGACACTCGTTCGCCTTGATTAGCCAAAAAGGGGACAGGCAATTGCTCAACAGGAGTCATATGCCTGTCCCCTTTTTGGTCTGCAAGGTTGCGAACTTCGGCACGTTGTATTTTGAAAACCCAAAATCCACGAAGGTCCATTAATGGTTGTTCAATGATTGCAAAACCCGACGTATCCAAATCTTGAACCGGCTCCATCTCAAAAATCACTGTTCCTGTTGAGGTCATCATTCTGTTCAAATCTTTCATCAAGCGATTCATGTTTTCCGTGCGATAAACTTCATTGCGGCTATATCCGCTCGCTTGGATCATATACGGCACCGTTAATGAATCAACACTAAATACAACTTCGACCGTGTTTGGCGCATAATCCTCAGCCACCCGAAAAAAATCCGCCGGTTTCACTAAATCATTTTGAACCGCAGGATTCACATCGTATCCTATTGAATCAATCCCGGAATCTTTCAAAAACCGCAAGAGCCCATCCCGGTCAGATGGCCCGAGCTCAACCACTTTTTTTCCTCTCAGTTTCTCTAAGCCACCATATTCCGCCAAAAGAAACTCGAGGACTCGAGAATATCTAACCCACGCCTCTCCATTAATATAAGCTTTGCATTGTTGAAATATTTCTACCCATTTGTTCAGAGCTTCCTGTAAAACCAGACGATCCTCCTCATCCAATGCAGAGAAATCAAAGCGTTTCAAAACATTACTTTCGTCGGTCATATGAATTTGAAAATCAAAACGCATTTCGTTTAAATAATGAAGCGCCTGTTGTGATATTTTTTGTTTCTTAAGATAATCAACAATGCGATTAAAATTGACAAGCCGTTTCACCTGCCGCACTTCGGCACGTCCGCCTTCGGCGGAAGTTTTGAGTTTCGAGTCCCGAGTTCCTAATTGTGAATTTAACTCGGAACCAGAAACTCGGAACCCGGAACTATTATTAATGTTGCGAACTTCGGAACGACCGAGTTTATCCCTCAGAGCATTTGCTGTTGTGTCTAATTTTGCAATTTGTGCTCTGACTGCTTCCAATTCTGCGCGCAACTCTTTCTCCGAAATATTCCGCCAGTAGGGAAAAGTGTGTTCAGTGGGATAACGCAGCCGGGTGAGTAAGTCAAGTTCCATACGCCTCAACTTAACCAGACTATCATTAATTGCTTTAATCTGTCGTTGAATGCCCTCCGATGAATTGGCTCTGGCAATTTCGTTAGGTGCTTCCGGTCGGCGGGTTTTTTGATTATCTTCGACGGCCAATTGTTTCGCGATCAATCCCATAACATCAGGAACCGGCCGCTCGGATTTTTCTTCCGGCTGATAGCCGAGATTCCACGCTCTTCTGGCTAATCCCAATAGTTCTTTATCGCTCCAGCCTTTTTGAGACGGAGCGCGGCGGCTCATTTTCGATAAATGGAAGACCTGAGCCGGCTTTAGCATATTCGTTCGCCAATCAACAAATCCATCGGCATTAAACATGGCCGGATCTTTTTGAATGACTCGCATCGCGCCAGAAGTCGTCCCGTGGCTTCCAAGAACAACATGTTTCCCGCGGTAATGTTCATTGATATATTTCGTTAAATAATACGCTCTGACTAAATCCTGGACGAAACTTTCGCCCGGTTTCTCTCCCGCCGGAAATCGAACCAGCGCATGGCCGTTTCGAAACGCCCGGGCAAGTTGATAATCTTTTTCGCCCATGGCGCGAATTTCCGGTTCGGTTAAATTTTCATAGGCGCCAAAACTGATTTCGATAGCAAGGCGCTCGAGCTCTTCATCACGCGTTATTTTTAGTTCATATCCGGTTCTTTCCTTAACAAGATCAATAAAAGCCTGCAGCGTATCCAACACTCTTGTCAATGGACTTGAAACAAGAATAAGTTCACGGGGATCAAGCTTCCGTTCTTCAATAAGCTCTTGATATAATTTCAATGCCGATTCTTCGGCCTGCCGTTTTCCTTCTTCCGAGAGCTGATTCTCCGGGCCATCTAATGCTCCCTGAAAACGCTGAAGCCCATCTTTTCTGCTTTGTTCAATCAGTAAAGTTTCACCGTGCCGCACAATTGACACATCTGCCTCGAGTTCGACTCTCGGTTCACCGGTTCTATCGATATAAAAAAGTTTTCCTGTTTTTTCATCAACAGACATTCCCAATTCGCGCAAAATCCGTTCTTCTTCTTGATTTAATGGGAATTCACTTCGTGCTTCGGACCGCCGAGAGGAAGCAATGCTGTTTGTTTCACGGAGCCAAACGCTGATATCTGATTTTGGATCCGACAAGTCTTTTTCAACGCCGATCTTTCCGGGCACAACCAGATCGGCCAGCCCGGAATCTCTTACCGATTGTCTCGCAACACTGTTGGCTGAGTTAAAGACAATCATTGTTTGTTTAGATTTGAGCCGCGCCAGGGCTAAAACATCCTTACCATGGATTTCGCCCGGCAAATCATGATCTAGTATGAGAAGATCATAGGTCGCCGGATATTCAGGATAAAAACGCAAAACTGCCTCATCTCCAGAAGAGACGATGTCAATTTGATCTTCGTTCAAATTCCAAAACGCCCTTATTTGTGCTTTATAAAAACGCGCAGAAACATCATCGTCTTCGACAATCAACACACGGTGTGGCACCCAAAACTTTTGGGGTTGTCCGCTTGTTTCCGTCCGCGCTTCGGAACGTTCAGTTCTGAAAGCGTCTTCTTTCCGCCCGTTCGCGGCCAGATCGTCGATGTCCCGCTGCTTTTGAGCAAGCCATGAGGCTGTTACCTTACGCATATTTTGATCGCGCAAGATACCGGTCAGAGCCAAAACCGAACCAATGGAAAGCAGCGCAGACAAACCGATCGCGACAGGAAGACTTACCAAGGCGAAAAGAAATACTATAAGCGAAAGCTGCGCCAGAATGATAAGCACATCCGAGTTAATGCGGGATACAAGCATCTTTGCCGTTTCTTCGGCCACTATTTTGACCACACGGTTTAGCCGAAAGAAAAGTTGCTCATAGGAAGGGCCTTTTAATACCTCCGTTGGCGCAAACTGCACGCCTTTTTTGAACGTGTTGATCAGTTTTTCCACTTCACGCGTGACTTCGGCCCATTCTTTACGCGTGGTCGCCTCAACAACAAACGTTTCAATGTTCCTAAGCTGCGTCGACAGCCCGCGCGCGACTGCATCCCAATCGATCCCATACCGGTCCGCCCGCGCTTCGGACCGCTTCGGCAAAAGGAGATGTGACGCGACGCGGTCGAGTCCCTTCATATAGACTTGGTTCCCGTTAAGTTCTGTTTGAAATCCACGGTCTAAAATACCGGAATGAAAAATCCGCGCTTCAGCCCTTGGCGGAGACACAGTCGACGCCGTTAAGGGCCAAGCTGTACTCGCAGCATCATTCTGATCAATAAGAGGCTGCGAGTGAACTTCCGATCGTCCGTTCTTGGGTTTTATCAACGGAGAAACCCAAACGCCTTCATAAAGCCAAGGGTTTTCGGTGAAGGTAATATGTCTTTCTATTCGATCGTGCAAAGAACGGATCGTTTTCAAACTCAAGCGCTGTCCTTCCATCAGTTGCACAAAACGCATGTCTACCGATGCTTGTATTTTATGGGAAACGCCGTAAGGGATAAAACCACTCTTAAGATAAAAAAGAGTGGCTGCCGGCGATGTGTCAGCATTATGTATTTGCTGGTTCGGCACAACAAATCTTTTCGGATGAAATTTACGAAGAAGCGCATTCAAAAACGCCTTAAAAACTTCTTTGTTATTTTTTTCGCGGAATTCCTGAAAGATCCGAAATCCGATAATCATATCCCCGGTAGTCCGGGAATAAGAATAAAATCCAGAACCAATGCTGCGTTTATTAACCTCCAAAAAACCGAAACCTCTGGTATCACCGTCCGGATATTGATGCGTTTCGAAAAACGGAATAAATGATTGAAGAGGAATAAAAATCATTCTGAGTATCCGTTGATCCGGCAATGAAACACGAGTCACCTCTGCCTCTTTTTTGATTAAATAATCGAGCCATTTCCGTTCAAATCTTACGTGCGTTTCGTCGATGTATTTCCTGAACCGGCCGAGTGCATTGGTAACATATTTCTGTCGTGTCCGTTTAAACACAACCGGATTTTCCGCAATCCAGTTCCAAATATTCCTGCGCAAACGCCCCGCGCGACGGCGAAGTTTGGCCTCTTCATTCATTCTCTTTTTGGCTGTTTTAACACCCTTATCTCGGGCTTCAGCTCTAGACACACGGAGTACGGCGGCTAATTTTTCATGATTCAAATCAACGGTGGTGAATAAACCTTTTTGGCGGATTGAAAGGATGAAACCTTGCGCTTTTAACCGTTTGAGAAATCGGGGTGCGGTATTAACGTCAATGACAAAACGATTGATGCCATGGAACGCGCTTAAATAAGCGTAAAAGAGGCGCATCATACCGAGGCTCTGATAATTCGAACCGGTGTCTTGTCCTGAGATTTTAAGAATTTTACGGCTTCCGCCTTTTGCAGAGGCATGCTTCGCCCGCTCAACTCTCAGACTATATGTCACCAACGCAACACTGCCAGAATCGTTGTGTTGTTTGTGGTTGTTCGTCACTGACAGAACCCCGATTTCACCATCAAGTGGCGAATAATGAAAAATTTCAAGATTGGCCGGTGTGATTTCAAGAACTCTCTTCACTTGAAGCGCCCCGATAACAGCGGCTTGAAACTGCCCCCAAAGAGGTGAGTCTTCGCCTCGGACCACGATTCCTAAAAGCTGCCCGCTTTTCCCCTTCGCGCGCACTTCGGCCCTCGATACATCCATATTGGACCGTATCGAAGACACTCGTTCGCCTTGATAAAGCATCTCTTTTGTACTATCTTTTTCGAAGCGAACTTCGGCCCTCGCTCCATCCTCTTGTGCATCGCGAGGACTCTTGCGCGCTTTGGTTAATAATTCCTTGGAACTATTTTCAGAGTGGCGCGCTTCGGCCCGGTTGGAAGGCTTTCCCCTCCGAGGAGAGAGGACTGGTTGTCGGATATGATAAAACTCCGCCGCATCGGGATGGTCTCTCACAAACCCATAAAGGCTGGAATAGCCAACCCCGATAATCCGAGTCGCTTCGCGAATTGTGTTCATTCTTTTTTGTAGCGTTCCCTTAAACGCTTCTAACCTTTGCGCAATAAACCCATTCCCCCATGGCAGCTGCTCTATGCTCAACTTGCTTCCGGGCAAAGCCATAGCTACTTGTTCATCCGCTGTGCTTCCCAAAAGTGCTATCCGGTATTTCTTAACTTGTTCTGTTAATTCATTAAATTTTCTTGTCACTACTTCCGTTTTCGGCGGCAATTTTTTTAATTTCCATCCAGATTGTCTTTCAAGTTTTTCAAGTAGAATCATCGCATTGCGAATGGCCTCCAGCTCTTGCTCCTGAAATGCAAAATTCGTATCCTCTACTATAAATATCTCTATCCTATTACGGATTTCTTGTGCGAGCCGAGCAATTTGAACGACCAATTCATCAGCCCCTTCCTTACCCGCTCCCGCATCACCCTTCGACAAATCGGTATTTCGCGCTTCGGAACGCACGAACTGAGCCAACACTAGACCTGCTTTTTCGCGAAGCAGCGGATTTTCTTCGCTTGGAGAAGCAAAATCTCGCAAAATCGCAAGGACACGATCTTCGTCATCTTCAAAAAACCATCGAAGCAGCCTTAAAGATGCTTGACCCAGCTGCCGGTTTTGGCTCACACTTACCAGCGCACGGATAGTGATTCGTTGGTTCACTTTCGCAAGCTCAAGAAAAATCGCAGCGATAGATGCAGCAATTCCATCGCTACCCAAAGCCGATGTAGCTTCGTATGCTATCTGTTTGATTGAGTCTCCTTCTTTTGCGCGCGCGACAAGCAAGGCCTCCGCTTGATTTCTGAATTTTGGATATTCGAGCTGATGAGTCCATTTTCTGACATCCTCCTGATTGACCGCACGCGTACGCACCGGAATCAAGGAAGCTGCATGCGCGATTGACTGGGCCAACACATCCACGTCCTTTCGCTCTAAAAGCGCTATTGTCTGCCGCACCAAAGCAGCAGACCTCTTGATAGGAATTGGCAACACATCCTCAGAACGTTTGGCTGCTTGCTGAGACACAATTCCGGCTGGATGGCTTGCTCGCGGACGCCGCCACTCTCTCACAGCGTCTGCAAATTCACTGAACTCTTTCATGGCATAACGGTCTGTCACATATTCAAGCGCCTCTAAACGCTCCCACATATAATCGTTGCTCAAAAGGATCCTCTCTGACCGGACCAAGCTCTCCATCGCGCGAAATGCATGCTGTTGTCCGACAACAGATACCTGCCGGAACTGCGGATGCACCATATAGTGAAAAAGCCCGTATTGCGCTTCCGGACCGCTGGCAAGCAACGTCACCGCTTGATTTAAATTAAAATCCGGCCCCGTAAGCCAATTGCGCCAATCAAACGAATTCGCCTCGTACTGCATTTGTAGCTGTTTCAACCGGTCATTGACGTCTTTTTCGAGCTGGCGGAATTTTTTCACCGCCTCAGGATGAACTTGGGCCTGGAATTTCTCTTCGGATAAAATCTGATTTCCGATACGAATCGCTTCAACCGGTTCATCAATAAATTCATCCCGTGAAAGCGCATTGTTCTCAAAAGCCGGCACGGTCCACATGGATTCGATCCCATCGAGCAAAACCTGAAAAAGAGTCGCAATTTCCGGCGATGCTTCCGTAATTTCCAAAAATTGCTCCACCAACTCGAACGCACGGCGTACGGCGTTCAATCCCGGAGGAACCCTGTCATCATGAATGCAGGCCTTTGCGAGTTCGACATATGCAGCAATCAGTGATGGCACCCAAACGCTCGCGTCCATTACGGGATTTCGGACAAACTCGGTTTCCACAATATCCAAGATCTCCACAACACGATCCAAATCCTCAATCGCTTCTTCCGGAGCTTTCATAAATTGCCGAAGATAGCCACGGACAAGGCCGTCTTCGCCCGAAAGTAACACCGGAATAGTGTCGTCACCCGCTTGCAACTTATAAATTAAATCCTCGACGGTTGAATGCCGCTCGATCAATTGCAAAGCCTTATAAAAATAACGTTCCGCCTGATCAAAATCGCCGCGTGCGCTCAGAACGCCCGCTTTTTCAGTCATCTCCCGAATTCTTCGAACCGTCTCCGCTTCACCGGAAGTTTTTCCCGTCAGCCACCTTGAAAATTGCCTTTCGGAAATAGGCTTTTCAACCGTCTCAACCAGTTTTCGAGTTTTCCCGATCGTCCCACGGATAACCGACTTAAAAGTAGTCTGCGTAGTTTCCCAAATCTTATTTTGATCAAATATTTCCTGTTGGCCGTACGCCAGATTGTTCATGTGGTAAGTGAAAACAAACCGTGCAAGTTCACCGTCCGCCGGGGAAGAAAGCCGGCGCAAAAAGTAATGGTTTCCCAATTCAAGTGACTTGGATGAACCAGCCAAGAAATTTTGAATGTCAACCGGCAACGCCTCTACCGAAATCGATAACAGCTTGGCCAAATTCACTACGAATTGATCCAGTATTTCCTTCCGCGCTTCGATAAAAATGGTGTGCGTATTCGGATCGATCGCCGTCATGACTTTTTCCTGCGAATCAATTTTCGGTTTCCTCGCCGCCCGAACTTCGGCACGTAGTTTTTGTGTCATCCCCGCGGAAGCGGGGATCCAAGGCTGTAGATTCCCGCTTAAGGCATGCGGGAATGACAGGCTTTGCGTTCTCTGCTGATTCGTAACTGGTGACCGCACAAGCTGGCGCGCTTCGGCCCTCGCAAAAAACTGCGAGGACACTTGCGCGCTTTGATAAAGGCTACCCAAAACGGGGACAGGTTCTGATTTCGTTGATCCAGAACCTGTCCCCGTTTTGGGCGTATTGAAGCGAACTTCGGAGCGATGCGTATCGTTAAAGGTATTGACGGATGCCTCTTCGTCGGCACGGCGAATCGCTTCAAGTTTTTGACTCGCTTTCCGCATCGCCGAAAACTTACCATACTGAAGCCCAATAATAATAAATGGCAGAACAAGCGCTACCGGCCCGAATACCATCATCGATGGATAGAGACCTAATTGCATTGCAAACACCGGAACGATCCATATCCCAACAAACCCTAAAAGGGTCAAAAACCTCGCTGTTTCAGTCCAAAATTCCTTTTTTGCAAGAAACAAGTCATCATGCGCGCGGTCCATGTCGCCCGAAAGATACAACCCGTCAAGAAGCGCCTGGGCATCTTTGGCCTGGCGCTGTATCAAAATAATAAAATCCCACCCCATCAAACTTTTCCAATCCCGTTGAAGGATTGTCGAAAAAACGAAACGCACAATCCCCCCCGTCATGACAAAGATAAACGCGAAAACGAGTGTGACGAGGCCGCTCCACTCGCCAATCATTCGAAACACTAAACTGCCGCCGAAATTACTTAGCGTTAGCAAATAATTTATTAACAAAAAGAAAACTCCAAGCCCTAAACTCATTAATGTTGCTCTCAAACTATAGGTCTCAACCATTCGCGTCCAGCGGCTCTTCTCCGACATGCCGTAAAAATCAAACTGTCCCTTACGATGTTTGACGATCGTTGACAAGATTTCGCTCGGCCATTGAAAAATACTTAACTTTTTAATTTCTTCGCGCATCTCCCTTGTCTCTATCGATGTTTTCAACACCTCAAGCGGTTCTGCTTCGCGAATGATCCGTTCGATGATTTTGGTTTTCTCACCGGCATCGGTCGCTTCCCTGATTAAATTTTCTGCCCACTTTTCCCAAATCACATCACCTAACAATTGATACGATTCCTTCGCGGCATCCAAAGCGCGCAACGCATGCCGCCAAAATCGAAACCTTAATTTTTCTTTTCCGAACACGTCAAGAAACGGAATGAGGTCTCTCCGGTAAGGATTCGGACTACTGCCCCAGTCGAAGACGGGATACAGTTTCTCGCTTTCCCATTCCGTGCCAAGCTGAGACAAAGTGACTTTGTGCGTGTCATCAAGATCAGCAATATCCTTAATCGAAGACACAATCAAATCCTTATGCCGGGCGACTAACACGCTCATGCGGCTGACCCAATCCTGCGCGGCGAGCGGCTCCGCGATATTCATGTCCCAGTCAATCCGTTCTTTCAAAAAGGCGCGCGCACGTTCGCCGACAAATTCGTGGAAAACTCCGAGCAGATTTTGGACAATTCCCTGTTTCAACGCTTGCGAAAGGTCTTCCAGTTCCTCTTTCAAAAAATCGGGCGCGGTGATTCCTTTTTCCAGAAAATCGATCGCAGCGGCAAGGCTTGCATAACTCGCCTCCAGGTCACCGGCAGTCAATTGTGAAGGATTCCCTTTCGCAAAAAACGAACTGATCAGTAAATAAAGCGCAACGCTGCGGTATTTCAAAGTCCCCGAAAGATTCTGTAATCCGCACACCAAATCGGGATAAATGGCAGGATTCCGCCGGAATAACATTGCCGCACCCACAAGCAGCATTGGAACCGATCGCTTTTCACTGAGCCCTTCATAACGGGCATAAGCCGCCAAGACACTATTATATAGAAGATCCCAATCTTCTTTACCCACATCACGCCGCGTCAGCATCATGATCGCCAGAGAAAGCAGGACCGCTTTAGGAGAATCTCCGGTAATCCCATAAAATGTTAAATTCTCCGGAAAGCTATCCCGAATGTCTTCGGGCAATGCGCGAACAATTTCCTGAAACAACTTTTTATTATTTTCCTGAAATAATTCAGGGGTTTGATTACGGGCATCCCTTATCAGCGCAGTAAATTCGCGAAGCGTCTGCGCCAGATCAAACGCGTCATCGGAACGCGTTTCGGCTCTTGCCGAAGGCGAAGCCCGAGGCGTTAAGAGCCAAGCTGTACTCGCAGCATCATTTTTTTCAATACGCGGCTGCGAGTGCGCTTTGGCACGTTTTAAACTTCCCTCCGGAAGTTTAAAAGTACTCTCGCGCGTTTTGATTAATAACTGATTGAAATTACTGCTGCTGTTCCGTGCTTCCGACCGGGATTCGCCAAGCAAACCGGCTTGGCGGAAACCTTCCGCGTCCTGACGAATCGTTCGTTCGGCCCAGGCTCTGTATGCTTCATCACTGCCCACGATCATCAGGTCGCCCAGACGATGAAGATCAAGGTTCCATCTCTCAAGCTCCTTGATTGCTTTAAAATATCCCTCAACGTGCGGGCTAATTGCGGAAGATAGATCGTACGGATGAGTTAATCCCGTTTCCTGCTTAATTAAGGCCGCTGTGCTGTAGATCAATCCGTCAAGCTGGTCAATTTTCTGCTCAATCTCACGATAAATTTGCTCGAGCCAATCCGGAATTTGCGGCACAGAATGGTTGGCCAGGGAAGAAACTGTCCCCATCCACATATCTCCACCGGAAAGAAACGCCATCTGCCCCGCTGCACTAAACGCAATGCTGGAAATCCGCTCTCCGTGAAATTCGTCCGGAAACGTGTAAAACGGTTTTCCCGTTTTAACGTCCCACAATCTGACCGTCCGCCCTTCGTGATAGTCCGTCGCAAGATATTTTCCATCCGCACTCCAGGCCAGCGCTGTTCCCAAAAACCCGTCCCTCTTAGTCTGGAAAAACGTATGTCCATATATCTGCGTCGCAATGTCCAACAACCGGGTGCGGCCGTCACTAAACATCACGGCCAGCTGTGTTCCCGCAGGATTCGGAAGGATTTTTAATATTTTCCGTGTGGCAAAGATCCGAACCATGGTCGGATAAAACGGTTTCTTCCCGTCAACGCGCCAAAAGCTCACAGCAGAATCATAGCCCTCGATAAAACTAAACGAGTTATCTTCTCCTGCCAACGCAAGAAGGTCTTCCCCGCCTTCGCCGGACCTGACAAAAGCAACATCGTTGATAAACCGGGGGCTGCTGACGGTAGCCATTCTCTCGATTTTTCCGTTTTTCGCAGTCCAAATATGTTCGATCCAATCTTCATCCAATGTTTCCTCAGCACTTGTCCACGCCACTTCCCCATCCGGCTTAATCGTAAAATTATTCACCCCCTTCATTTCCAGAAATTCATCCGTCCGAATATTCCAACGATATGTATTCTCTTCCCGAGAAGAAAAATGAAGCCATGCGGGATCGACAGGATTGAATTGAATATTGATCGCATGCCGTACGTTGTGGCCTTCTTCATCAAACGTCCGTAAGCGCTCGCCGCGAGTTGTATCCCAAACAGAAATGTCGCTTCCCGAATACGCAATCATGGCTATCTGAGAACCATCGGGACTAAGCTTGATTTCATCCGTAAACTGAGGGCTATACGACAATTTCCATGACTGCCATCCCGCAGGCATGCCGCTCCGCACTTCGGAACGGGCAGACTCATCAACCTTCCCAGACGACATGAACGCAGGCCCTTTGATTGACTCAATCTCGACTAGCGGCAGTTGCACATTTTCTGATAACTTATCAGGAAGATAGCCAAAGGTGGCTTGAAACACGTCTCTAGCCAAATTCATGAGCATGTCGCGATCAAGGGCTCCAAGAGATTCTAACTGTTTCGTAAGAATTTCCGCCCGATCCAAATCTGGCACGAGCGGTTTTAATCCGACTCCGCCGGTCGTGCTGGAACGTTCGGCCAATAAGAAAACCAACGATTTATCCCCCACACGAACAACCTTCATATCAGAAGAATCGTCCGCCCAATAAAGAACCGGCTCTGACATGGTTTTCCGCATTCCATAACTGACATCACCGATGAAAATCGCCATTCCGGCCGCTGCAAAAAAACGGGCATTCATTTGATCAACGATTTTTTCTTTGGATTTGACGCTGGCGCCGGGCGTATTGACAGTCGCAAATTCTTGAACGAGCCGGGAAAGCTCGGGAGAAATAGCCTTCGCGGCGATCAAAAAAGTCCTCAATTCATCTTCTTTTTCTACTTTTAATTCGGACATTTCGGCGTAAAAACTTCTCGCAAATGTCCGTAGGAGAAATAAACTAACTTGTTCTGCCGTTCCATTGAGTTGTTTAATAGCTTGTCCTTTTGAAATTCTATTTTTTGCCATCACCTTAAATAAGCCGGCGCTCATTTCCGAAAGGCCCTCGCGTAAAGACGGAACCTGTGACAATTCAAGCAGCGAATCATCCGATATGTTCAAGCGCGAAACCGCAAGAATCAAATCTCGAACTTCTTCCGGCGGAATAGAAGGCCTCTGAATTGACGTGACCAGAACGAGTGGATTTGAGCTCAAGCTATCATGTTCATCTTTGTTTATTTCCGCTGTCCCCGGTTTCGGAACATTCATCCCTTGAACCGACAAAGGTGTCCCACTTATGCGACCTTGGCGAATGGCCGCAGCATAAAGTAACGCCATCACTTCGGCCGCATCATCGCCATACGGATTTGCTGCCGAAGCTGCCCCCGCAATTCTTGCTAATTCGAAATACAGTGCCTTGCCAGCAGAAAGTCCGCTTAAATATGCTGATAACTCTTTTTTCCGCATGTTTCTTCCGAAAATAAAATCTATTCCATGAGTCATTTCATGCACAAAATTATTTTCTACAAACATCTGTATCATCTGTGCCAACGACTTTCCTTCAAATTCTTTTATGGCCAGCTGTTGGATAGCGCGAGTTAAACGGTCTATGCTGGTATCCGGCGTTGCAGGGGAAGCAAGGAGATCTCCAAAGTACATTGCCGCATGCTTCCATTCAATTAACTCGCTAATTTTTCGGGCAGTAGAAGTAACACTTTCCTTATCCGTAACCGCAATCCCCGGACGCAAGAGAATACCCGCAAAACCACCTTCTCCATCTATGTCGGACGCACCATCTGAGACCGCCCGCACTTCGGCCCTGCTTCGCCAAGGCTCTTTTTCGCTCCTTCGGAGCTTCAAAGAAGCAGAGAAGAACTTCGCAGGGGCAAGCCCTTCTCGATCAATTCCTTCGAAGCTCCGCAGGAGCGAAGAAAAACGCGCTTCGGAGCGGTCGATCTGATATTTATGAACCTGAATGCGCGCCGGATCAAACCGGAGAAACGTTCCTTTGTATGCAATCCTTGTCCTGCTTATTTCATCACCCGTCGGCTTTTCCTCGTCATAACCAAGATCAATCACCCATCTTTCATTCGGTGATTGAATTGCCGGACCTTCCAGCGTAATCGTTACTTGTCCATTCACTCCTTTAGCTTCTTTCACAAGAACTGGCGCAAAATTCGTCCAATACTCAAACTGATTAGGTCCGCCTTTCAGCACCACTGTAATTTTCACATATGAAACCGCGTCAGGATAAAACATAATGCGATAATTACTATAATAATCGAGCACAATCCCTGATGCGCTCCGTGCTTCAGAACGGGCCCGAAGCTTGCGCATTCTTTTAGTATGCCCAAGGACTTTCAAATCTTCATCCGCGCCGAAAAATGCGGAAATTTTTATGATCAACTTTTCTTGCCGTGGCAGATATTTATTATTTTCCAAATCATAAATGTATTGATCGGATACGTTAAGAATTTTGGCGAGCTGCACCACATTTAACCCCATCGTCAACCGCAGGTAACCGAGCCGTTCTCCATAAGTTTTTTTCTTCCGCAGGACCTGCCGTAATGGCCTGCCTTCCAAAATTAACGACGGCTCGATGTCACCGAAATATTTAAAAATCTTCGCCGTTGAAGAGGGAATCAATTCGTTTCCGAGTTTGATTTGATTGATCGTGTGCCGTTTGATCCCGGACCCGTGCATAAATTCCTCCAGGCTCACTCCCTTGATATGCATCAGCAGGACAATCCGCTCCCACAAGGAACCGGCGTCGCGCATCGCAATCCGGAATGGTTTCCCGCAATAAAGGGTGGAAGGCGAAACGCGTAAAACGCGGGCCAGCGCAACCAATTCTTTCTCGCTCGGCATCCGTTTTCCGTGCTCCATCTGCGAAATCTGCGCTTGGTCCACGTAAATCGCGCCTCCCAATTGGTCTTGGGACATAGCCAGCGCACGGCGGCGGCGCTTAATGTATATTCCCATTTCCTCCGGAGTCCGCGCAAAACTTCGAACTTCGGACCGAGGTTGTAACGCCTTTGCCGGTTCAAACAAAAGGTAGGAAGCCGCGGTGGAGCCGGTGTTTTGGACGGCAAACGATTTTATTTTTTTCCGCTTGTTGTTGAGAACGATCAGGTCCCCGCCATGGACTTTCAGAATTTCATTCGATCCATCTTCGAAAGTAATGTCAACTGCGATTTCAATTTGTTTCCCTTTTTCTTCAATCAATTTTTTAATATCAGTGTCCGGTTGGGAATGCCAATTATTTTCCGCATCCGGAATCCACGGATAAACGGTAATAACTTGGATATCTTCGTAAAGGGATGAAAATGGATGAACCGGTGATGTCACTCCCGGTTTTAATGTCATTTCTTTGAAGTCAACAAAAACCCGTCCTTCGGTCACAATATCGCCATCTTTCAAAAACGGAAGTTCCTTTTCATCAACAACCAGATACTGGCTGAGAGGCCCAAACTGCGGATGTTTTAATTCAGTCACTCCCGCTTCTGATTGATGGCTCGCAGGCAAAATTGTTTTGACAACCGGTTTCGCTTCTGCCGACGGAGTCGCTGCGCTTTTCACAAGCTGAAGTTCCGGCCCTTTGACGGTCAAATCCGGACTAATGGATTCCGTTTGAGGATTGACAATCCGATGAACCGTTCCCTCCGGAATTTGCATCAAACCTCCGTGTTCGACCTCCCGGTGGATTGTCTCCCCGCCTGAAACATATTCCAACGTACTTTGTTTAGACAATACAATGGTTCTCTCAAGCGAAGGGTGCGAATGAAAATCCTGTTTTGTACCGGGAAAATTAATGGCGTAAGAAACGGCGACACCCTGAGGAACATAGCTAAAGGCATGTAAAGGAATTTGTTGAAACACAACACCCAAAATCGGCGCATACTTGACCACTTCCTGATAGGGAAGAATAAAATTTTCGCCGGCATCAATTTTCGCGCGATTAAACGGTGATTTTTTTCGAAGGTAGGAAGAAAAAATGAGCAATTCTTTCAACCGGTCTTTGAAGTGATTGATCTCCCCACGCCGGCGCAACGAAAGCCCTTCCAACGCCTCAAAGAGTGTAATCGTTTCACCAAATTGTTTGGCCTCGTTCGCAACTGCGTGATGCCCTTCCGCGACAATATTTCCCTGTTGAGCCTGAAGAGACAATCCATGCATCCGTTTCATCAACATGTGGCTGTAGTAGTCAATCTGCTGCACGACAATATTTTCTACCACCATTTTCAAAAATTGCTTTGCGCCTTCAGCTCTTGGTTTTTCTGTTTTTAAAACACGGCGCCGATCCGAGGCGAGCCTGATTCGTTCAGGCCCAAGGTAAACCGGTGTCACGTCAGGAAGCAAAAGCATGGCGCGGTCATTCCCGCGCTGATTAAGGCTGTCGCCGGCAACCGCAATGGATGAGAATGGAATCTTTAATTTATCGCGTAAATATTGAACCGCATCCGCTTTATTGGAAGGACTTACGCCGACAGTCCCTTCAGTGACCTCAACATGAAACCGTCCCGCAAGCGATCGTTTCTTCAGGGCAGCTTCGATACGGCCCGCTAACTCATTGCGTGCGGATGACGTAAGGTGGTTCAACTTCCCCATTACAATAGACGCTTCCCGCTCAACAACGCTAAAACCTTTATCGTTTGACGAATCCGGAATTTCATTTAAACCAAACTTCTTTCCTACTTGCCGGATCACTTCTGATATTTCCTTTTTCTCTTTCTCCTCCATGGTCTTAATCCGGGATGAAACGAGATCTCCTGCCTCATTAAAATCAGAGATCACCGCTCCGTTTTCAGCGATGATATGAATATTTTTACGCCATTTCACGGGAATTGCCTCGATCCCGAGTCTAGACAAAATTTCTTCCGTATGTTTGGCTGATGCGATGGTGATGTGGATGTCCTGTTGGAGAAGAAATGCAATCAGGCGCAAAATATCTTCGCGGACAGCGACATTACTCTCCGCCAAGGACCCATCTAAATCAAAAACCAATAATTTAAAATCTTTCCATTTTAATGCCTGAACTAAAAACTTTCCGGCATCTTCTCTGATGGCTTTCACGTTATGCAAACGGACCAAATACGTTAAGGAAAGAAGCACCGGATAAAACCCGATCAAAACAAAGAATAACGCATTTAATATCACCCCAAACCATCGTTCCGCCATCCAGAAATACACGATAAGAATACCGTGATACAAAAATGAAAATGAGGCTACACTTAGAATAAATTTCGCAAATTTTATTTTTTTCTCATATGTCCTGCGATCATTAAAAAGATAGTCCGACATGATTCGCTGCCATTCCGGGTGTTCTTGGCTCATGTGACCGGTCGGCGCGTGCCGTTCAAAATATTGAAGGCCAAGCTTCTGGTAAAGGAACCCTCCCCGTCTGAAAAAAGCCGGGCGTTTTTTATAGTAAACCGGTTGTTCATGAATTAATGTCTTCCCGGTAACGGCTTCTCGAACTTCGGCACGTTTCTTTTCATCATTTTCATTTCCGCTATGACTGATCCACGAAAGATAGGTCAGCCAGACAAGCGAAAAGAAACCAACCATACTGATCCGGATATCGTTTGTTAAAGATGGCCTGATCCCAATGTATCCCAGCAAAGACGGAAGCGCAAAGAAACTGAAGGAATGAATAATCCCCCAGAAAATCAGATCTTTAATATAAACAGGTCCGAATTTTGAATTGATATATTTTACAAACTCTTCCCGAAAACGTCCGTGAGCCCGGCCTTTTTCGGTAAAACGGGAACAAACAAAAACCCCCAGAAAAAAACCGAAATAGTAAGGAAGGGTAAAAACCGTTTCTTGAAGAAGGACTTTCGTTATTTTAGCTTCGATACTTTCACCGAAAAGATCAAAAAATCGAAACCAATAATGATAAAGCACGGCATCATAGGCGCCAATGATGGTAGACATATACGCCAGCCGGCTGAACTTAATTTTTTCTTTGGCGGGCCCGGCTTTGGCTTGCGCGAGTTTTTGCGAAATAAAATCACTGATCAAAAATGAAAGTGCCATGCTCAGGAAAGCGTTGAGGAGCGGATACGGCCAGCCGGCCGAAATATACCATTGAAGGAAATAAGAAAGCAGCACCATTCCGGTAAAAATAAAGCTGCCATAAGCGGTATAAGTCACAAACTTCTTTAGGCCTGAACGCGCTTCGGAGCGGACGGACGGCTTCGCCGCCGAGGGCACAGGAGCATAAGTCACAGGCGCATAAGGCTCGTTGTGCCCTTGTGTTCTTGTGCGCTTGTGCGCTTGTGCACTTTCCTTCCGCGCTTCGCTCCTGCTTGGTGGCACATTCCGGCCTGATATGGGTGCGATTTCGTCGTCAAATTTCCGGATTGCGTTCACCGGGGCGCTTAATCCATGTTCAACTATTCCGGGTGCAAAAAGAACGAGATTTCGTTCATGCACATAATCACGGACAATTTCAAGCCTTGTTTGAAATATCGCGAACATTAATTCACGCTTTCTCACTGGCGCCTCAGCAATTCTTTTGATACTCTGAGAAAAATAAGTTAACAGAAGCGCTTCAACTTTATCCAAAGCAGCGGGAGCAATAGAAAGATCCGCATACCGTTTTTGAAATTCTCGGTTGATTTCGGCCGGAATATCCAAATAAAGCCGTTTCTCAAGTTCATTCAACCAATCCGGTATCGTGTCATTCTCCTTTTCAAACATCATTCTCTCAAGTTCAGCCAGAACATATTTCGCCACAAGCTCCATCTTCAAGTCATGTGCGGCAATAAAATGAAAATTTAACATGTCTCGTCTCATTCTTCGAGCAGCACCGGTCGTCTCTCTTTCAATCTCCCGGCTAAGATGCCGATGATTTTCTACAATTTGCCGCACGGCCGGCGGGAAATGGAGGAGAACTTCCTCATCAAGCGCAGAATCCGAAACAATCCGTTCTTGTGAAATAGCTCTCTCTGCAAGGCGTTTGCGTAGTTGGTTGGGAAATGTCTCATGAATTCCGCGAAGCGCCTCGATCAATCCTTCTTCCCTGCTCCGCATTTCCGACCGCGCTTCCGAAGCGATGGAATTCTCACTCCTTAAATCGTAAGCAATCAACAAACCGATCACCAAAGGAATTCCGGCGACAAAAATTCCGATTTCACGATCCTCAACAACAGCGAGCGCTGAAAGCCACGTCGAAACTTTATGGCTTTGAATGAAATTTGCTGCGAATGAAAAAAATGATGAATTTAATGGTGTAATGCCTTCAACGTCTGATGACTCTGCCCCGCGCTGCTCAGACCGAGCGCCTTCGCTGCCCCCCACAAGCGTTTTGATTTTATTGGTAATTCGTTCATATTGCTCAAGAAGTTCTTTTGTGCGACGAGGAACTTTGTTGTCACTCACCATCTCGGCGGCGCGTCTTAAGCGGTTCATGCGTTTCGCAAACCATGTCTCGGCGAAAAATGGAACACTTTTGACTTGGTCGAGCTCAGAACTGTTTAATTCCGAAAAGTTACCGTTCAAAAATAATTTTCTGCCGGCATTGCGGATACTCTCGCGGTGAGGATAGATTCTACCGTTAAAGAAATCAATAATTGTCCAAAAACTTCTTACAGCTCCCGAAAGTAAATCGTCATAGGTCCGGGTGTACTCATCCATAAATTGAACAATCGCCGCTTCTTCAACTTTTCCCAATAAACGATCAATCCGCTCGACAGGAAAATGTTCGATTAAGGCATGTGCCCTTTGAACAAGGAAAGGCGCAATCGACGGATCTGAAGTTTCGGAAATGTGAAAGGCCCCCATTTGTCCTTCGCTCAAGTTAGCCAGCGGCTCATAATCCGCTTGCACAAAATTGGAAACGGCGGAACTCCGTTTGCTTTCGTCATCAATATCAAATACTGCACCGAATTTTGAATGGTCGAGTGTTTCGCGAACGAAACCGTTAATCTTTTCCGAACTTTCCGCCTCTTGAAAAACGTTTTCCGTAGTCTCTTCATCGTGAAGAATCCATTTCACATGATCCATGCGCTGACCCGCAAGCAACCAATGATCCAGAACTTTATCTGACAAAGCCGAAAACAACGGCCCTTTGCCATAAAAAAGCAGTTGGTTTTCAACTTTTGCTGCCTCAATCGCCGCCCACCACATGAGAAGCGCAATTCCGGTCGCTTCGTAATACGATTCCAATATGACCGGCGTATCCCGCTCACCAAATGCAGCTTCTATCTGTTCCTCCAAATTCGTCAGAGCGTCTTTATATAATCCCGTACTCTCCAACATGCGACTCAACTTGGCGAGAACGAAATCATGTGCGGCATTAAACGTCATCCACATAGATAAAACAGGATCGGTCTTGGAAGTGCGCTCGATATTTTCAAGAACTTTCGAAAATGACAGCCCTCGGACCGGCTGACTTCCAACGCTCGTATCAATCATCATCGTTTCCTTTAGGACTTGTGGATTCAGAGCCGGCGCAATCGAGCCAGTCGGATCGCTAAGGATTTTTTCAAGCGCGAGAGCATGTGCGCTGAGCTCCCCAACAATGCGCTTAAATTGTTCCGTTTCTACGTGACCAAGATACGCGTTGACTTCCTTTAGTGTTGCGACAAACTCTTCCCGCGGCAACTCAAGGGGAGTTTCCCCGAGTAATCGAGTGCCTGTTGGGTCAAGCGACTTGATATAAGCAAGGGTCGTATTGATGATTTGTGCGTCTTGAGCATCCGGATCACCCCAAGCAAGGAATGTTTTAAAATCCAGCGATTCTGTAAAATTCTTATAATAACTTCTCATCAAATCTTGAAATTCATTTACCGACAATCCGAGTTTTTCCGGATTTTCAACGATTTGAGGAACTTCCCGGAGAAGTTTCTCTGTCTTATGATGCAAATCCCTCGTGTGGTGAAGAATCATAATCGCCCGAATGCCCAAACGGTAGTGATCCATCAACTCGTTAAGGTCCTCAGGTAAAACATTGGGATAGAGTTTGCTTGAACCTTTTTGAGGAATCGTGGATTTGAGCATTTCATACATCCCGATATACTGTCCATAGGCGCTCAAGAAAAACGCCGACAATTCCAATTTCTGTTTAATCCCCAAACCGCCAAGCACATTTTTGAGAGCTTCGATTTTCGCTTTTTTATTGGCCTTTTCTCCGGCCGCATATCGATGCGTCAGAATTTCATTAATGGCAGCAATGGTTTCGGATGAAATCTCCAGCGGCCCTTCATGGTGTTTTTCATAATGAATCTGAAATACTTTCTCGATATAATTTCCCGGGAATTTCAAAACTTCTTCTTGCGCACCCTCTCGAACTTCGGATCTTGCCTTGAAACCAAGCTTGTGCGATAGCGAACTTTCCGTTCCTGCGCTTTTGTGTTCTGATGGATATCTCTTCGAATTTAACAATTCTACCGTTAGCAAATCCCCGGATAACGCAGCGCCGACATAGGCACTCTGCATGGTTGCTGGTTGAAAGAGTTTAAGAAGATTCTGCTCATTAAGTCGGCCGGAAGATTTTAATTGTTTCAAGCCTTGAATAAATTGATCCGCATTGGCAAGCCATTGAGCTCGGATATTTTCAAGTTTCGAGTTCTGAGTTCCGAGTTCCGAGTTTTGATATAAAATTTCGTCAATGAACCGTGTATATTGGCCGACGTCTGCGGTTTTCCCTTTTGCCACCAGGTCACGGATGATTTGGTCACGCCAAGGTTTGGCATAAAAATTAGCGGATAGCCCTGCTCCGCCATAGCGAAACTGTGGCTTCGCAGAGGCGAGCGTGTAGCGTGTAGCGTTTAGTTTTTCATTTGCAGAAAAGGGGACAGGTTCTGCTTCACCAGAGTCAGAACCTGTCCCCTTTTCTGTTTGCTCCCCATCCACTCTACGCTCTACCTGCCCGTCCGGCAGGCGGGCGCTAAACGCTAACAATTCGTCCCTCACCCCGCGGATAAACGCATCCCGCAAATTTATCTTTCCGTTTTCAACACGGAAATATTTCTCCCACGACACATGACCCTGCATTTGTTCGCGGTATGGATTGTTTTGCGGCATGGATTCGATTTTCGGAGAAACAAGAACGTAAGAAATTCTATTTTGTTTCAGCTGCTGGATAATTCCTGCTGTATGAAAACCGCCGGCAATGAGGATTGTAGGGGCAGGTTTGAAACCTGCCCCTACTTTTATCAAATTCCGAAACATCGCCGTATCCCGCTGCTCGGCGTTGGCGTAGAAATTGAGATGCGATACCACCGAAGAAAAGGGGACGGGCATATGCCATAAAAGTGACCGATTGCTTGTCCTTTTTTCTTCATTCATAAACGTAGGGGCAGACCCATGTGTCTGCCCTGTGTTTTCGCCATTGTTGTCGTTAGTAGGGCGAACACCCGGGTTCGCCCCTACCGCTTTCACCTCTTCCCATTCCTCCCTCGACAGCTCCAGCCGAGTCAATTTTTCAAGTAAATCAAGCTTACGGCTTTCGGCATCAAGTTGCCGTTCTTCGTCGATGCGATATAAACTTTCCTTAACATCTTTGATATAGGCTTCAAATTCACTGAAAAATTTTGTTCCTTCTATATCACGCAACTGTTTTTCGTTTTTGACTGCCTGCAATACAGAAGAGGGGACAGGCACATCAACTCGTGCCTGTCCCCTCTTCTCAATCAACTCTAACAAGTATAGTGCAAATGCCTGCGCGGATATTTGGGAGGTTTGAAAGGATTGAAAGTGCTGATTGAATTCAGCGATCGAATACGCGGTACCGGTTTTCCCGGGGACAGGTTTCTGAATCTCCTGCAGGGGCGATTCATGAATCGCCCCTACCGCCAACTGCAAACGAACCGCTTCCGCCAATGCCCTGACTTCTGTTTCGAGTCCAATTTGATTTTCACGTTTCTTCTTTATCGATTCAACCAGCACAGATAGCTCAGATCCGGCTTTTGGCGCTTTAACCTCAGCTAATTTTCCGAGAAGCATTGCCAAACTTTCACTGTTCTGATAAAAAGCGCTTAAAGCCTGATCGACCTCAAACAGTTTTGCGGAATAAATGTTTTTTTTCCGGGCGATAAGATCTTTTTTTAACCGAACAACTTGGGCAAGGAGTTCCGGTTCTTTCTTTAATGCTTCAAGGTAGTAAGAAAAACCCTCTTCGTAGAGTTTCCAGTTTTCGATTCCGGAATACTTCGTATGATTGTCGCCAAAAATCGCGGCGGCTGTAGCACCGGTAATTTCTCCCCGTTTAAAATATTTCTCGAAAACGGCTTGCAAAACTTTTTTATCAGGGAAACTTCTGAAAATCTGGGGATCTAATTCCTTGGAAGCGCCTTCTACCGTCACCAATCCGGCGCCGTACTGCTTCTCAAAAAAACCGACTAATTTCTGAATGTTTTTCTGAGCATCATTAATGGCGTGAGCATCTTGAATCAAGAAGACAACTTGCTCTGAATTAGACTCGTAAATATCTTTAACTTCACCAAATTCCGCGGGGATCTGAATTTGAGAAAGGTTTTTGTTGGTTTCTGAAGACGGAGAATTAACGGGAGGAATTTGCCTGCTTATTTCAGTCGAACCATACGCAGAAAAGCTAAGGTGATTGGTAACGAAATAAGCTACCAGCACAAGCACTGCAACAGCACGTTTCAAAAGATGGTAAACCCCGCTTTCGTTTCTTTTTAAAACCTAACCCGACTTTCTCATCGATTTTGTGAATCGACGAGAAAGTCGCTTTGGGCGCAATCAGTTGCGACCAAAGTTTTGCGCCCTTGTTAAATCAGGGCGCAAAAGATAAGCCCTTCGTCGCAAAGATGAAAACCATCCTTGCACCGCAGCTCTTGCGAGCGGAATTTCTCATTATCGATGAGAAATCCGGGCTAATCTTTAAAGAGAAAAACTATCCCCTTTTATGAATTCTATTTTTATCTCTTTGGAAGGGCTAATAAAACAACTTTTTAAATATCTTGATAAAGTATATCACATATAAGGAGAATTGCAAGCGGGCGAATAATCTTTAAGTCTTTTATTTAAAACGGGTTATGTCAATTATGGAAATATTTTTAATCATTACTGTCCCATTATAAGTTGAATAGCATCAATTGGTTATCGTTTTCATAGTTGTTAGTTGTTCCTTGAAATGCTGTAAGTGCCTGTAAAATCGA